>JARQPW010000009.1 GCA_029577135.1 Acidimicrobiales bacterium | reverse complement strand
CTCGTTGGTTGGAGGCGGCTGCCGTTACACGCCACGGCGTCTCCAGCCGCCATGATCTGTCCGTGGTGCGACGACGACTGCTGGTCTCCGGGACGGTCCAAGGCGTCGGATACCGTTGGGTCTGTCGCCGGGTGGCCGGGGCGGCCGGGGTCACGGGCTGGGCCTGCAACCTCTCCGACGGGCGAGTGGAGGTCGTGCTCGAAGGGCCACACGACGCCGTAGCCGAGGTCGAGGCCTGGTGCCGCGTCGGGCCGCGCGACGCCTTCGTGGCCGCCGTCGACGCCGATGTCGAGCCTCCCGAGGGTCTGCGGGACTTCGTCGTCCGGTGACCCGTCATCGGGCGTAGCGGCCCATCCGTCCTCCTCAGCACCCATGTTCGCGGGCGACCCGGTTGGACTCAAGCGGCCGGTCCCCGATCGGCAGGCGCCTGCCGGCTGTCCATAGGGTCGTGGTCGTGGAGCGGCTCACGGCACCCTCACGACGCACCGCCGGGTGGACCCGTGCGGCGACCCTCACGGGAGTCGCCTGTTCGTCCGCGGCGGTGCTCGTCCTCGAGGTGGTCCTGACCCGGGTCTTCGCGGTGGCGCAGTTCTACCACTTCGCCTTCCTCGCGGTGAGCCTCGCCCTGCTGGGCTACGGGGCCAGCGGGTCGGCTCTCACCGTCCTGCCCCGGCTCGGAAGAGGTGGCCCCCGGCGCTGGGCCGTCCTCGCTGCGGCCCAGGCGGTCTCGACGGTCGGCGGCTACGCCGCGGCGAACCGCGTCCCGTTCGACTCCTTCAGCGTCGCCTGGGACCGCACCCAGGTGGCCTGGCTGGCAGCGCAACTCCTGGCGCTGGCGGTCCCGTTCCTCCTCGGCGGCCTCTTGATCGGTGCGCTGCTCGCCGGACGGGACCAGCCGGTCCCGATCCCGTCACGCCACGTCTACGGGGCCAGCCTGGTCGGCTCGGGCGTCGGTGCGCTTGTGGCGGTGGCCGTCCTCGGTCGGATGGGGGGCGAGGGGGTCGTCCTGTTCGCCGCGCTCGTGGCGTTGCTGGGTGCCCTCGCCTTCGAGTCGGTGGCCCGGCCGCGGTCACCGGTGCGGCTCGGCGCGGCGCTCTGTCTCGCGCTGCTGCTCGGCGCTGGCGTCGTCTGGACGCCGGGCCCGCTGGAGGTGCGGCTCTCGCCCTACAAGGACCTGAGTGCCGCCCTCCGCTACCCGGGAGCCGAGGTCCTGTCGACGCGCTGGGACGCGGCGGGGCGTGTCGACCACGTGCGCAGTGAGGGGATCCGGTCCCTGCCGGGACTGAGCTACACGTACGCCGGCGTGCCCCGGGCGCAGGACGCCGTGACCGTCGACGGGGACGACCTCAGCCCGATTCCCAGGATCGAACCGGAGGACGCCGACTTCGCCCCCTACCTCCTCGGCTCGCTCCCGTACTCGCTGCGATCCGGCGGCGATGTGTTGGTCCTCGAACCGCGGGGAGGGCTCGACGTGCTCGTCGCGTTGCATGAGGGGGCCGGATCGGTGACCGCGGTCGAGCCCAACCGCGGCGTTCTCGCCGCGGCACGGGCCTCGACTCCGAACCCGTACGTGGACGGGCGGGTCACCGTGGTCGTGGAGGAGCCGCGCTCCTACGTCGAACGGACCGGGCGCCGGTTCGACGTCATCGGGCTGGCGCTCACCTCCACCTATCGCCCGGTCACCTCCGGCGCCTACAGCCTGGCCGAGGACTACCTGCTCACCACGGACGCCTTCGAGAGGTACCTCGACCGCCTCGCTCCCGGGGGCATCCTGTCGGCCGTGCGGTGGCTCCAGACGCCGCCCAGTGAGGAGACGCGCCTGCTGGCCCTCGCCGCCGACGCCGCACGACGATCCGGTGCCGACCCGGAGGCGTCGGTCGTGGCCCTGCGCGGCTACGCCACGTCGCTCGTGATGCTCGCTCCCGACGGTTTCGGACCCGGCGAGATGGCCCGCATCCGCTCCTTCGCCGAGGAGCGCCGGTTCGACCTGGTCGCCGGCCCCGGCGTCACCGACGGCGAGAGCAACCGCTACAACCGGCTGCCCGAGGACGCCTACCGCGAGCTGGCGTCGGCGCTCCTGACCACCGGGGACCCCGGCCCCGTGATCGACTCGGCCCGGTTCGACATCGCTCCGCCACATGACGACCACCCGTTCTTCGGGCACTACTTCCGCTGGTCGCAGGCAGGCGAGGTACTGGACAGCATCGGGAGCAGTTGGCAGCCGTTCGGTGGTGCCGGCTACTTCGTCCTGGTCGTGCTGCTGGGCCTCGCAGTGGCGGGTGGCGGCCTGCTCATCGTGGCGCCGTTGGTACTGGCCAGGAGCTGGCGCCGGGCGGCCCCCGCCAGGGTGCGCTGGTGGACCGTCGGCTACTTCGGCCTGCTGGGCGTCGCCTTCCTGTTCGTCGAGATCCCCCTCGCCCAGCGCTACATCCTCCTCGTGGGCCGGCCGACCACCGCGCTTGCCACCGTGCTGTTCGCCCTGCTCGTGTCCTCCGGCACCGGGAGCCTGGCGTCCCACCGGCTGCCGTGGCGCGGCTCGGCCGTGGCACTGACGGTGGCGGCCCTGCTCACCCCGTTCGTCTTGGACCCGCTCACCGCGCTGCTGCTTCCGTTTCCGACGGCAATCCGGATCCTGTTCGGGAGTGTGGCGCTCGCACCGCTCGGGTTCCTGATGGGCGTGATGTTCCCGAAGGGCCTCGCCGAACTCGAGCGGCGGGCACCCGACCTCGTGCCCTGGGCGTGGGGCATCAACGGCGTGGCGTCGGTTGTCAGCGCCGTGGCGTCTGCACTGCTGGCACTGAGCTTCGGCTTCCGGGCCGTCGTGCTCGCAGGTGCGGTGTGCTACGGGCTGAGTGCGCTCCTGGCAAGGCAAGGGGCAACCGGCGGGCAGGAGGCCCCGGCGGCGGCTACCCGGTCCGGGTGAAGGGCACGAACCGGACCGCGCCGAGGCTCTCGGCCAGCAGTTCACCGGACTCGTCCCGCGTGAACATCCAGAGCGTTTGGACCGCGCCGACCGGCCCGATGGGGATGACCATCCTGGCACCGGGCGCCAGTTGCTCGACGAGAGGTTGGGGGACGTGGTCCGGTGCAGCGGTCACGATGACCGCGTCGAACGGGGCCTCGTCCTCCCATCCGAAGTACCCGTCGGCCTGGCGCGTGCGCACGTCGGCGTAGCCGGCGTCCGCCAGGGCCGCCGTCGCCCGATCGGCCAGCGCCTCGACGATCTCGATCGTGAACACCTCGAGCCCCATCTCGGCCAGCACCGCCGCCTGGTAGCCGGACCCGGTGCCGATCTCGAGCACCCGGCCCCCTGGCTGGACGCCGAGGAACTGGCTCATCAGGGCCACGATGTAGGGCTGCGAGATCGTCTGCCCGTGTCCGATCGGCAGGGGGTGGTCGTCGTAGGCCTGGTCGTCGTAGGCGTCCGGCACGAAGCGGTGTCGGGGCACGGCTCGCATGGCCTCCAGCACGACCGGATCGTCGATGCCCCTCGAGGCGATCTGGTCGTCGACCATCGCCTCGCGTTCCACCAGGCGTTCGTGCTGTTGGACGACCTCCTCCGTCGACGCCGGGGCCTGGGCCGTTTCGGTCGTCGATGTGGATTGGTCGGTGGAGACGGGGCCGGTCGTCGATGTGGATTGGTCGGTGGAGACGGGGCCGGTCGCCACCGACCCACACGTTGTCGCGACGACCGCAGCCGAAAGCAACAGAACACGCGTCAGGGGCAGCGCAGGGCGCTCCATGCGGTGAGCGTAGCGACGATCACGACGCCGGTCCCGGGCGACCCACTGGTCCTCACCCAGCCCAAGTAGGTTGCTGCCTTCACCACTGGGCAAACCGACATCGAGTAGGAGACTCTGTGAGCAGCGACGTCACCGTCTACTGGCGGCCCGGGTGCGGGTTCTGCCACAAGTTGTTCCAGAGGTTCGACCGGGCCGGACTCGAACACACGGAGCGCAACATCTGGGAGGACCCGGAGGCCCGGGAGCAACTCCATGCCTTCACCGGCGGCAACGAGACCGTACCCACCGTCGTGGTGGGCGGCCAGGTGCTGGTCAACCCCCGCCCGGAAGAGGTCATCGCCCTCGTCGAACTGGGGCTCTGAGCCGGCAGGTCAAACGGCAGGTCAACCGTCGAGCATCCGACCGACGCACGGACCGGCGCAGACGTCGATCACCTGTCCGGTCAGGAGGAACGTGAGCGCCTGCTGGAGCACCGTGTCCTCGTCAGCCGCCGCACCGTGCGGGTCGGATCCGTAGTCGGGCGAGAAGGGCGGCAGGTTCACAGTCGGCGGCGGGGGCGTGCCGAAGTCCCAGACGCCGAGCGTTGCACCCGAGGCGGGGTAGGCGGCGACCCGTTCGATGCCCCAGAACGGGACCGTGTCGAGGCTGCGCCCATCACGTAGCGGCGGGTCGTTGACCAGAGCGCCAATCGTGCGGGCGAACACCTCGGTCGCCACGTTGGCGACCTGGTGGTCGCCGAAGGCCTCGAGAAGGAACACGTTCTTGGCCTCGATGCCGGGATACGGGTCGGCAGTGAGGTGCTGGGCGTAGGCCTGGTTCTCGCCCCGGTCCCAGAGCAGTTGTGCGAGCTGCATGACCAGGACCTGCTCGACCGGGTCGGGGTATGCGGCGTCGAACACGGCCTGAAACGGTGGCCAGTCGCTGGATCGGTCCAGGAGCACGTTGTAGTTCATGGCCGGGACGCCGAGCATCACGTCGGACCACTCGGTTGACACGGCCGAGGCGGCGCCGCCGAGGATGCCGCCCTGGCTGTTGCCGAGGAAGGCAGCGGAGTCGGCCTTCAGCAGCGGCGAGCCGTCGTCGGCCTGGAAGGCAGGGTCGGTCACGAATCCGGCCGGGCTGTTGACCAGCCGACCCAGCAACTGGAAGGCCAGTTGTCCCTGCTGGAGCCGGTCGGCCTGCTCCGGAAAGCGGGACATCTCGGCGAGAATCTCGAGGACCATCGGCACATCTTCGCTCGCCATGCCGATCCAGTCCGTGGCGCAGCCGGCGGCCAGGCCGAGTGTGGCGAACCCCTCGAAGAAGTCGACCTGTGAACGGTTGCCGAGCAGGCCGTGTCCGTAGAGCACCGTGGGAACCGGACCGGGCGGCGCCGATGGGAGCACGCACCGGAAACGGGCCGGGTAGTCGGGAGACTCGGTGCTGCGTACAGGGAGTCCGTCCTCGAGAAGGAACCGGTTGCCGGGCCCGCCGTCGCCCGTCAGGTGGTTCGGCAGGGCGAAGGTGCCCTCCACGAATCGAACCCGATCGCCCTCCACGGAGGTCACCTCGAAGGCGGGAGCACCCGCATCTCCCAACTCGTCGTAGGCGCCGGCGCGGATGGCCAGCAACCGGCCGGCGAGGCTCTCGGCGCTGGCGACCGTGAACGTCCATTGGAGGGGCAGGGTCAGTTCGACCAGGTATCCCTCGCCGTCGAGCAGGGTGTCGACCTCGACGAGGTACTCGTGGCCCTCGAGCAGCGCCGTCGCCGGTCGGACCATGAGCAGTTGTTCACCATCCGGGGCGGTGGCGTCCATCTCCGCCCAGTAGGGCCAGCGCTCTCCGGTCGTGAGGTCTGTCAGTCGGATCGGTGTCTCCGCATCGAGCGAGGCCCCGATGTCGGTCGATCCGGGGACACCCGAAGCGGCGAGGTCGGCGTCGGGGACGAACAGGAGGATGGCCGAGCCGGGAGAGAAGCCGTCGGCCCGGTTCTGGTCGGTCAGGTCGACCGGTACACCGTCGCCGTTCCAGGGTGCACCTTCAGCCGGGATGTCGAGGCGTCGCCCAGTGGCCGTGGAGTCGTCGAGGATGGTGAAGGCGTCGTTGGGCCACGGCAACAGGCAGGCCCGTGGGTCCCGGTCGTCACAGCGCCCGGCGGGTGGGGTGGTGGTGGTGGCTGCAGCGGTGGTGGTGGTGGCTGCAGCGGTGGTGGTGGTGGGTGCAGCGGTGGTGGTGGGTGCAGCGGCGGTGGTGGTGGGTGCAGCGGTGGTGGTGGGTGCAGCGGTGGTGGTGGTGGGTGCAGCGGTGGTGGGTGGGACGGTGGTGGTGGGTGCAGCGGTGGTGGTGGGTGCAGCGGTGGTGGGTGGGGCGGTGGTGGCCGATCCGCACGCTGTCAGGACCGTGAGGACGAGACAGGCCGGCAGAGCTACGAAACCTCTGCTCGAGCGGATGGATGACATGTGCCGAACGTACTTGTCGGGTCGATGGTGTGCCGTGGCCGGGTGCGTTCTGTGGGACGCTGACCATATGGCCTTCTTCGGGATCCTCACAAGCCTCTTCCCGCTATTCGTGATCGCCGGGATCGTGATGCTGGTGCGCCGGTCGCGGTCGGGATCGGGGGCGACCGGTGACGCCAGCGTGTCGCTTCGCCGGCTGCTCGAATACTGCTTCCTCGCCGTCGCCCTGGGCCTCGTTGCCTCCGGGCTCGACAGCCTGCTCTCGGCTGCGGTCGAGGCGCTGGTCGACGGCACCGATGATGTCGATCCGCCGTCGTGGGCGGTCACCAGCCTGCTGGTGGGGGGCATCGCCCTCTGGTTCCTCGTCCGGAACGTGCGCAGGCGGTTCGAGGAGTCGCCCGACGAGCAGGGTGCGCTCGGCTGGGTGCTCTACCAGGGGATCCTCGAGTTGGCGACTGTGATCGGGTTCGCGATCGCTGTCAACGACCTCCTCGACGGGATCATCGGGGCCAGGGACGTCGAGCCGCGGAACCTGGTGCACCTCGCCGTCTGGGGGACCGTCTGGGTGGTCCACGTACGCCTCGGCGACCGGATCGTCGACGGGGAACCGGTTCGCAGCACCCTCGTGCCGTTCACGGTCAGCATCAACGCCCTCGGCGCCCTGGCTGCGTCGGTCGGGTGGCTGATCGCTCTGGGCTTCATGGCCGTCTACGAGGGAATCACGGGCTATTCGTCGTGGGGAGGAACGGTCGACGGCATCCGTGACGTCGCCTCGGTCCTCATTGTCTCCGCCGCCCTGTGGTGGTGGTACTGGCTGCGCCAGGCGGTGCGCGACCGGGGCTCCCTGCTGCACCACGCCTACACGCTGTTCATCGGAGTGCTGGGAGGGTTGGGAACCCTCGTGGGCGTGGCGGTCGTGTTCCTGGCGAAGCTCATCAACTGGGGGTTCGAGATCGGGGAGGACCCCGCGGTCGAATACTTCGAGTTCCTGCCGCCGGCGGCGGCCGTTGCCGTCGTGGCGACACTCGTCTGGCGGTACCACCACGAACTGCTGCCTCCAGTGGAAGGTCGACCCCGCAACGACGTCGACCGGGCCGCCGACCACATTGCCGCCTTCGTGGGGATCTGCTCCCTGCTGGCCGGCGTCTTCGTCGTCCTGTTCGTCGCCTTCCACCACCTGACGCCGGTGCCGTCGGGTGCCGAGCGCGAGACCACGATGGTGGTCATCATCGGCCTGCCGCTGCTGCTCGTCGGAGTGCTGGTCTGGCGGCGCTTCTGGCAGTCGATCCAGGCGAGGGCCGACGACCCCGCCGAGGTCGGATCGGTCGTGCGGCGGGCCTACCTGTACGTCATCTTCGGAATTTCCGGAATTGCGGCACTGGTCACGCTGTTGTTCCTCGTTTTCCAGGTCATCGACGGAATCCTCAACACGTCGTTCGACCGCGAGGTCATCTGGGACCTGCACGCTCCGCTCGCCATCGCGATCACTGCCGGGGTTGCCGCCGCCTACCACCGCCAGGTCATGCGGGCCGACCAGCAGGTGCTCGCCGGGGTCCCGTCCAAGCCAATGTCGACGCCCGCGCCGCCGTCTTCGGAGCGACGGGGACCCGGTCGGGTCATCGTGGTCGCCGCCGATCCGGCTCCCCTTGCCGCCGCCGTGGAGATGGCGACCGGCGCCGAGGTCGAGATGATCCGCCGCAGCGACCCGCCGCCGGTGGCGTTCGACCTCGACATGGCACGCATGGAGATCGCCGAGTCGGATGCTGCGACCCTGATGGTGGTCGTGGGTCCCGACGGGGACATGCTGTTGGTCCCCGTCGACCGATCCTGAGGAGATCCCGGTGACCGAGCCCGTCAGCGTTAGCCGTGAGGTGTCTGCCACACCCGACGAGGCCTGGGCGATCGTGAGCGACCTGACCCGGATGGGGGAGTGGTCACCGGAGGCGCAGGGCGGACGGTGGGCCGGCGGGGCGGACGGTCCCGCGGTCGGCGCCGTGTTCAAGGGCAGGAACCGCAACGGGCGCTACCGCTGGCGCACCAACGTGACCGTCATCGAGTGCGATCCGCCGAGGCGGTTCGCCTTCCGGCTGAACATCCCGTTCATGGGCGGCTGCAACTGGGTCTACGACATCGAGCCGACTGAGGGCGGCTGTCAGGTGACCGAATCGTGGATCGACCTTCGCAAGAGGTCCCTGGTGGTCGTCGGGCGGATGCTCAGCGGCGTCGCCGACCGAGCCACCCACAACCGGGCGGGCATGGAGCAGACCCTCGACCGCCTCGCCGACCACTTCGCCGCCTGATCAGTCCCAGGCGTTCCAACGGGTGACGGCGGCGGCGCCACCCGCGCGGGTCGCCGGCCTGAAGTCGGTGCCGAGCGTGTGTGCCACCGTGATGAGCGCCACCTGGGAGACCTCTGAGTAGGGGATCGCGAGGACCTCGGCGGCCTCCTCCTCGAACATGAGGTGGATGGTGGTCCAACACGTTCCGAGGCCGCGCTCTCGGGCTGCCAGCATGAACGACCAGGTACTGGGGATGATCCCGGCCAGCGTGGACACGGACCCCATGCCCGGCCACTGCTCGACCCTTCCCGGCAGGCAGGGGATGAGCATCACCGGCACCCGGTGGAAGTTCTCGGCCAGGTAGGCGGCCGATCCCATGACCCGCATCTGCTGGTCGGCCCGGTCCTCGGCGGCGCCCACGGCGAGGGCCGCTGCGCTGGCCGACATGCCGGAATACGCCTCCCAACCTCGGCGGTAGATGTCGCCGAGCGCCTGGCGCCTGTCCTCGTCGGTCACCACGAGGAACTGCCAGGACTGCGAGTTGGAGCCCGTTGGCGCCTGGACTGCGAACTCGAGGCACTCCTCGATGAGCGCCGGGTCGACCGGCCGGTCGAAGTCGAGCCGCTTGCGGACGGAGCGGGTGGTCGAGAGCAGTTCGTCGGCGGAGAGTCCGAGCGTGGTCATGGGCTGATGTCCCTTCGTGTTTTGGGTCGGTCAGGCGCCCGCCGCCTCGGCGAGGTCACGGATGCCCTCGGCGGTGCGGCGCATGTTGGCGATCTGGCCCTTCTGGCGGTTGGCGATGATCGCCACCTCCTTGTCGGGGATGGCGTCGATCGCAAGGGTGAGGCCGGACGGACCCGGCCCGAGCACCATCGAGAACCGAAGGCGGGTGCCGCCCAGCAGCGGTTGAATCTCGAAGCGCCACTGGGCCGCCGGGTCGTCCGGGTCGCCGACGTGCCAGGCGAACACCCTCTCGCGTTCGTAGTCGACGATCGTGCAGGTGACCTCCCACTCGCCCATGAGGTCGTTGCTGTTGCGCCCCAGGAAGCGTGCACCGACGCCGAGTTCGTCGTCGATCCATTCAGCGCCCTGGAACTCGTCGCTGAACCGGGCCGGCAGGTCGATGTCAGAGACGAATGGCCAGAGGTCGGCGGGCTTCGCGTCGACGTCGACCTCCACGGTGATGCCGGCCCCATCGGCGTGGACGGGTGGGCGGCCGTCGGTCGGGTTCTGGAGGGTGCGCCCCCACTTGTCGAACCAGGTGATCTCCCGGGCGGGGCGGCGCTCTACGAGGGAGAAGTCGTCGCCGATGGTGAAGGCGACGGGCAGCAGCACGATCTGGGTGACGCCAGCGGGGATGTCGAGCAGGTCGGCGACCTTGTCAGCGGCGCCGAGGTGGAGGGTGGTCCAGGCGGTTCCGAGGCCCCGCGAGCGGGCGGCAAGGCAGAAGTTCCAGGCAGCCTGGATGACCGAGTCGAACAGGCCCGGGCGGCCGCTGCCGTCATGGGTGCCGTAGATCGTGACCAGCACGATGGCCGGAACCTCGTGGAGGTGGTCGGCGAGGTGGCCGCCGGACCGGGCCGCACGCTCCCTGGGGTCGCCGGTCCCGGCGAGGGCACTGGCGCGCTCGGACAGCCAGGCGCCGCCGGCCTCCCGGTAGAGGTCGGCGACCTGCTGCTTGACCTTCGGATCCCGGATGACGAGCCAGCGCCGGCTGGCCTGGTTGCCGCCGGTCGGCGCCTGTTCGGCGAGGTCGATGCAGTCGAGGATCAACTGTTCGGGGACCGGTCGTTCCAGGTCGAGGCGCCGCCGGACCGACCGCGTCGTCGAGAGCAGGCGATCGGTCTCACCGATGTCGAAGGGCATGCCCGAGTCCAGCACACGTCCGGGGTCAGGGACCCGGTCGGGGCGGCGGCGGGAGGATGGCCCGGAGCGCCTCGGCGGTGACCCCGAGGGTCGCTGCGGCGGCCTCGAGGTCGGGCGGCGGCGGGCCGAGTGCGGCCAGCAGTTCGTCCACGGTGACGCCGAGGGCCTCGGCCGCCTCGGTGAAGTCGGGCGGGCCGCCGGGGCCGCCCTCACCCGGGCCACCCTGTCCGGGGCCACCGGGTCCCGGGCCGCCACCGGGGCCGCCGAGGAGGAGGGCGTTGTCGTGGAGTTCGCCCCAGAAGGTCGGACCCACGTAGTAGGGGAACACGTCGGTGAGCCCCCCTGGTACCCCAGGATCGACAGCGCGCGTCACGTGGTAGTGGTACCTCGACCGGGCGAAGCCGGGAAGCCCGCCGAGATGCCCGTTGTGCTCGTCGAGCGCCTCGGGGCTGCCGTCGTCGAGTGCGGCGTCGAAGTACCAGTCCTCGAGGTAGTAGCCGGCAACGGCGGTCAACTCGTTGCCCGACATCGTCCGCACAGTGTCCGACGTGTCGGGGCCGGGATGGTCCGTCGCCACCCTTCCCGCCGACGGGTCGAGTTGGTCGGCCAACAGGCATGAGCGCACACCTGCAGCCCCGCATCCGGTGGGTGAATCCGGATCGTCGTAGTCGCGCAGGCGCCAGGAGGAGCGGGCGAACACGCCGTCGGCGACCCACGGGCCGGCAATCGGCACCCCGTCGGCCGCGTAGCCGTAGACGGGTGAGTGGACTGAACCGTCGTCGCCCAACTCGTCGGCGAGGCAGCCGGGGTGCGAGTGGTGGTGGTAGGTGCCCATCGCGGAGTGTCCCGGACACACGTCGAGGTCGTAGACCTCGGCGACAGGGGCGAGGTTGAACCAGACCCGCTCGTCTGCCCAGGACTGGCCGTCGCCCCAGTTGAAGACGGCGACGCCGTTCACCCAGAGTCCGATGACGCCGAGGCCGGTGGCGACGGGCTCAGCGGCCTCGACGGGTTCGACAGGGAACCAGGCGTCCCAGTCCTGGCGCGTGGGACAGACTGGTCCCGGTGGCCAGAATCCGTAGCCGGTACCCGGCAGGTCCCGGCAACCGGTGCTGGCGTAGCCGAGGTCCTGGCCGAAGCCGAGGGTGTCCCCGGCGCCGACGAGGGGACGTCCCCCCCGGAAGTCGGTGGCGGCCCGGGGGCGGTCCACGAGGAAGGCGGCGCCGGCGTCTGTGAGCAGGTGCGTGTAGTCGGGGATCCCGGTGGCGAGCACGCGGACGTAGTCGACGCCTTCGACCGTTGCCAGTTCGACCGACTGCACGTTGACCGGGATGGGACTTTCGTCTTCGATCACCGCCGCAGTGTGACCGTCGGGGTTGAGCATCCAGGTGGCGAGCAGTGCGTCCGGCCCTTCCGGGACGGGCACGGTGGTCGTGGTCGTCGTGGTCGTCGTGGTCGTGGTGGTCGTGGTGGCTGTCGGCGTCGGACCGCCGTCGGCACACGACAGTCCCGCCATGGCGAGCAGGGCGATCGCGATCTCGGATGCGAGGCGCTTTGTCACCGTGGTGGACTGCATCCCGACGACCCTAGGCCTGCGCTCCTCCCAGCATCGGACCGGTGGCGCGCCTAGGTTGCGCGGCCGTGGAGCGGTCAGCCGGCCTTCCCGGCCATCCGGACTTCGAGGTCCACCCGGTCGGGTCGGCACTCGTCGAAGCGTCTGTCGACGGGGCATGGGTAGGGGTCCGTTGGGAGGACGGCAGGGCAGACCGTGTGTTCGGACTCCTCCTCTACGAAAACCAGTACGTCTCCGGGATCACGTCGGCTGACACCCGCCAGCGCCAACTCGAGTGGACGGAGGTTCCCGAGGACCCGGCGCCGTTGGCCGCAAGGGTGGACGGCGATGGTGCCCTCGAGGTGACCTGGTCGACCGGCGCCAAAGGGCGCTTCCACCCCGGATGGCTACGACACCTCGTCGAGGGCAGATACCTGCCCGGCGACGCCGTCCCCGCGCCCTTGGCCTGGACGGTGTCCGGCCTGACGAGCCTTCCGACCTTTGACGGGCCTGGGGTGCTCGCCGGGGACGACGAGGTGCTCGGCGCCTGGTGCACGTCGCTGGCCGTCCACGGCATCGGCCGCCTCGAGGGGCTGCCGACCGGGTCGGGCACGGTCGTCGCAGTGGCCGAGCGTCTGGGCGTCGTGCGGACGACCCACTTCGGCCACACCTTCGAGGTCGTGATCGCTCCGGAGAACGAGTCGAACGCCTACACGAGCCTCCCGCTGGCCCCCCACGTCGACATTTCGACCCGGGAGCACCAGCCGGGCCTCCAGTTGCTGCACTGCCTCGTCAACACGTGCCCCGACGGGAGAAGCGTCATGGTCGACGGCTTCGCCGTGGTCGACGAGATCCGCCGCACCGATCCCGACGCCTTCGAAGCGCTGACGACGTTCCGCTGGGTCCACACGAACCGTTCCACGCAGACCGATCTGCGCTGGTCGTCGCCGGTGGTCCGGCTCGACGCCGAAGGCGAACCGGCCGAGATCCGGCTGTCGACCGGAACGCGGGCGTTGCCCGAAATGGGGGAAGGTGACCTGCCCGAGGCCTATCGTGCGCTTCGCCTCGTCACCGAGGTGGCCGCGGACCCCCGGTTCCGGATCACCACGACGTGGCGCCCGGGCGACCTGGTGTGCTTCCGTAACGGCCGGGTGCTCCACGGCCGGGAGGGCTTCGACCCGGCGCAGGGGGAGCGCCACCTGCAGGGCTGCTACGTCGACCTCGACGACCTGTGGTCGTGCCTGAGGATGGTGCGCCGCCGACGACTGGTCGCCGAGTCGGGGAAGACGGGGGAGGGCGGCTAGGCCTCGCCCAGCCAGGCGGGGGCCCGGTCGAGCAGGTATTCGCTGATCGCCTGGCAGCGGTCGAGGGCGTCGCACACCCAGTTGCGTTCCTCGCCGCGGAAGTCACCGAGGTAGAGGCCGGCCAGCGGGGTCTCGATCCGGGCGACCACGTTGATCGAGCGCTGCGGGGCGTCGGTGACCTCGGCGAAGGAGTCCATCGCCGACACCTCGGTCGGGAGTTGGGTGCCGCCCAGTCCGGCCAACTCGGTGGCGAGGACCAGCAGGTCGGGCCCGTGCTCGAGCGGCGGCAGTGCCCAGGTGAACACGACCTGGACGGTGAGGTCGTCGCTCGGGTCGGCGTCCTCGGAGAGGCTCATGACCTCGTCCTCGAAGGCCATCAACGTTCGTGGTTCGAGGTCGAGCGAGAGGTGCAGGTCGAGTGGGCCGCCGCAGGCCGCCTCTGGGTGCAGGTCGACCTCAAACGCCTGGCGCATCGAGTAGGTCTCGACGAAGTGCCGCTCGTCGTGCACGTGGAAGCCGTGCTCGGCGGCGTGTTCCTTCAGGTCTGCGATGAAGCCGGCGACGTCGACGACGGCCACGGGCGGTCCTCCTGGTTCCCCGGGGTGGGTCGGGGCTCGAGTGGTGGTGCGGCCACAGGCTAGGTCGGTGGGGGCGGCCGCGCTGCCCCGGGGTGCTTGACTTGCATCCATGGGCGAAATCGCCGACTCCGACCAGGTGCTGGCCGACCTGCACGCTGCCGTCGACGCCGTGGCCGCAGCGCTCGACGGACATGCCGACTGGGGCCCGTCGGGCAACCGGCCCGACCAGTACGCCAGCGACGTCGTCGCCGACGAGGCGGTTCGGTCGCTGCTGCTGCCGCTGGGCTACGGGCTGCTCAGCGAGGAGTCCGAGGTCATCGAACCGGCGGACGGCCGCCCGATGGTCGTCGTCGACCCGTTGGACGGATCCACCAACGCCTCCCGGGGAATCCCGCACTACGCGGCCAGCCTCTGTGCCGTCGACGACGAGGGCCCCCTGGCTGCTGTGGTGCTGAACCTGGCGCTCGGCACCCGGTACGAGGCCGTGCGTGGTGGCGGTGCCCGACGGGACGGGGTGGCACTGTGGCGGGGCGACCTGCCGCCGCTGTCGGAGGCGATCGTGGGCGTGTCCGGGCTGCCGGCCTCGAACCCCGGGTGGGCACAGTTCCGCTGCCTCGGGGCCGCAGCCCTCGACCTCTGCGCCGTGGCAGACGGCACCCTCGACGCCTACGTCGACTGTGTCACCGACGCCCACGGCGTGTGGGACTACCTGGCGGCCCTGCTCGTCTGCCGGGAGGCGGGCGTCACCGTGGTGGACGCCGAGGGGCGGGACCTCTGCGTGCTCGACCGCGCTATTCGCCGCTCCCCGGTGGCCGCAGCCGGAACGACACTGCACGAGGCGCTACTGAGCAGAGGCTGACCCCCGGAGACTCCCCGGGGCCCGCAGGTAGGGTTTCCGCCCCGGGCGCGTAGCTCAGATGGCTAGAGCACCTCCCTTACAAGGAGGGGGTCGGGGGTTCAAGTCCCTCCGCGCCCACCAGGAAACTGCAGGTCAAAGTGGCATTCCGGGTGCCAGGCGAGACCTTGTGCAGTTCAACTGGCGGTCTCGGGGAGCGCTGGGGGCGCGAGGGTTTTTCCGAAGGAGCGGTCGAAGTTGTCGGCGAGGGTCTCGTCGAGGCTCGGGAACAGGTGCCCGTACTGGTCGAGGGTCACGGTTATCGAGGAATGTCCGAAGCGTTCCTGGATGGCCTTTGGGTGTGCGCCGACTTCGATGGCGAGTGCGACGGCGGTGTGTCGTAGTTCGTGGAACGTGAGGTACCCCAGTCCCGAGGCCTCCGCGGCGGGTTTCCAGATCCTTCGCGCGAAGTTGGACTTGCGGATTGTGTCTCCGGTCGGTGTGGGAAAGACCAGTTCGGTGGTGGAACGCTCGGCGAGTTGTTGTTCGAGTTCGTTGGTGAGGAAGCGGGGGAGTGTGAGGCGCCGGATGCTGGACTTTGTCTTGGGGGGAAGGATCTTGAGTTCGCCACGGACTTCGACGACTTGTTCGACGATGTGCATCTCATTGCGCAGCAGGTTCAGGTTTCGCGGATGCAGTCCGCGTAGTTCGCCACTTCTCGCTCCGGTGATCCCCGCGGTCAACACCAGGGTCCGGTAGTGGGGGTGGGTTGCGGCGACGAGCTCAGCGAGTTGGTTGGCGGTGAGGAAGCGGACTTGGCGTTCAGCCTCCTTTGGACTCCGCACTGATTCGACGGGGTTGATTGCGATCAGGCGATCCGAAACTGCGTTCGTCAGGATGGTCTTCGCGAGCCTGACGATCTTTCGGATCGTGCCGTTGCTCGATCCAGCGGCCCGGCGAGCCCGGGTCAACTCGTGGAAGTCGTCGGGCCGAAGGTGGGCGATCGGTGTTGAACCCAGCATCGGGTTGAGGTGGTTGCGGATGATCGCCTCGTAGCTGATGAACGTCGTCTCCCGAAGATTGTTCGCGTTGGCCAACCAGCGGGCCGCGTATGCGCTGAACGTGATCCGGCCGGCGTTGGGGTCGATGTAGGTGCCGAGGTCGAGGTGTGCGGCTTACTTCGGTACTCGCGTCAATCGATGACCTGGGGTCGGCTGCCGGGTTCCTGGACCCGGCGAGTCTTGTGTGACCAAGGACACGGCCCCCGAGGTTGTCAATTAGCACTAAAAATGAAATGATGGTATCTCCGAGGGCTGGAGCAGGCCCGAGTACCGACAAAGGAGCACCGTGTCTACAGAAGAGCTGGTCCGTCCTCGAATCAGTGTGGTCAATCGGTCAAAGCTGATCTTCGTGGCGGCAGGACTCGTTTCCTTGTTCTTGGCAGTAGGCCTCTGGTTCACGGGCAACAAGGAGCAAGGCCTCTTCGTTGGCCTCTGGGTTCCGGCCATCCACTCGCTCGGAGCACTGGTTCTCGCAAACCCAGGGGCGCCTTCGTGAGCGAATCACTTCTCTTGGCAGTTGGAGTGCTGGTGTATGCGATCACCTTCTGGGGACTTCTCGTAGCTGGGTATGTGGCCACAGATTCATCGTCACAAGGTGCCCGGGCCGGGATTCAATCCACTGGGGATGGTGGCCGAAAGGTCGAGGTGCTGGTTAGCGAGACCTTGATTCGACCCACCTCCGGGCGAATTGCAGGGCAGGTCGGAAAGTTGGCCCGATGGGGCGCCGGAGTTGGGGAGAGCTCTCCGAAGCGATCTGGGTAATTCGGGTATTGCATAGCGACAGGCCGTCTAGATGAAGTCAAACCTCCCTAATCAAAATTAGTACCAACTAGGAACAATGTTGAGGGTCTCCCATGAGACCAGCAATTTGGTCCCTCGAAAGGATGAAAGATATGTCTGACAAAATTGTTGGAAAGACCTTCCGCTCCATTGCTTGCTTGCTCATCGTCGTTTTCGTCGGAGCCGCCTGTGGTTCAGATGGCGACGGCGTAGCAACGCCCACGTCGGGATCCGAAACCGTGGTTGAACCTGTGGTTGAGGTTGTGGAGCCGGTTCTTGTGGATGTGGTCGATGTAGCGGTTGCGTCCAAGGAGTTCCCGACGTTGGTGGCCGCTGTGGTGGCTGCTGGTTTGGTTGACACGTTGAAGTCGGAGGGTCCCTTCACGGTGTTCGCTCCGAATGAAGAGGCTTTCGCTGCGGCACTCGAGGCCCTCGGGTTGACTGCCGATGAGCTTTTGGCCGATGTGGACACGTTGACCGCTGTGTTGACCTATCACGTTGTTCCAGGACGTGTGATGGCTGGCGATCTGGTGGGTGTAATGGCGATGCCGGTTGCGACAGTCAACGGTGCAGACATCACGATCACAGAGGATGGTGGAACTGTCAGCGTCAACGGCGCACATGTTGTGTCAGCTGACATCGAGGCATCAAACGGCGTGATCCATGTCATCGACCAGGTCCTCCTGCCCTAGGAAGCAGGAAAAGATCGGCCTCTCCGGAGCGAGCATCGCTCCCCCCCCCCCTCGATGAGCGCCCCGGGGAGGCTTTCCTGTTGCAACCTTCGGAACGACGGAAAGGACGGGATATGGCAACAACTACTTCTGCGATCAACGCTCGAACGGGGCGGCGGTTGCAGCGACTCAATATCGCTGCGGCCATCCTTCACGGAGTACAGGCACTCATAGTGCTCTTGGCGTCCAACAGGTTCGCTCTTCCGGTGACAGGGTTCTTCTGGAACGACGTCCCGAACGGTCGTCTTGACACCAGCCGCCTCGTGCGCCTATTCCAGGTTCGAATCTCCCTCGGAGTCGTCGCGTTTCTCGCCTTGTCGTGCGCCTTCCACCTTGCCGTGGCGGTTGGACCCGGAAGGCGTGCCTATCAAAGCGAGCTGGCACAAGGCCAGAATCGCTTCCGTTGGGTCGAATACGCAATGTCGTCGACGGTCATGGTCCTGTTGATCGCAATGCTTTTCGGCATCAACGACATTGCCGCCCTACTCGGCCTTTCCGGAGCGAATCTGGCCATGATCTTGTTCGGCTGGATCATGGAGGTTGTGAACCGTCCTGGGGAAACTGTTTGGTGGACCCCGTTTTGGTTTGGGTGCGTGGCTGGCGTGGTGCCCTGGGTGGCGTTGTGCTGGTATCTCGTGGGACCTGGCGGTGATATGCCCAACTTTGTCTATGGGATCTTCGCCAGCATCTTTGTGCTCTTCAACCTCTTTGCCGCCAACCAGTACCTGCAGTATCGAGGGGTTGGCAGATGGGGCGATTATCTTCATGGAGAGCGGGTGTACCTGTACCTGAGCCTGACGGCGAAGTCGGCGCTCGCCTGGCAAATCTTCGGCAACACTCTCGCTGGTTAGGGATCAGCAACGATGATCGCCATTCCTGGACGAGACGAGTCGGGCTGTGAAGTCGCTGACGCAAAGGCCCGCGCCGCCGAATCGTTCGTCGAATGAGCAGTGAAAGGCTCAGCCTTCGTGAGGCTGCTGACGAGCTCGGTCTCCACTACATGACCGTCTACCGCTACGTCCGGACTGGTTTGCTTCCAGCAACCAAGGACGGAGGAATGTGGTGGGTCAAGCTGGCGGACCTTGGAAACCTCCAGGTCAGCCCGTCTGCCGAGGTGGGGCGAGGGAAACGCGATCTAGCCCGTCTGGTGCCGCGTCTGGTCAATGCTCTTGTGAGCGGTGACGAGAGCGGAGTCTGGAGGATCGCAGATTCCCAGAAACAAGCTGGTTGTGGCATCGAAGAGTTCTGCATCGACCTACTTGTACCCGCGATGGACAAGATCGGTAATGAGTGGCAGGAGGGCAGCAGGTCAATCGCCGACGAGCACCGTGCCTCGGCGCTGGTTCCCTCGCTGCTCGGTCGCCTTCGGACGACACCCCGACCGTCCGGACGGAAGCGAGGACTCGTAATCGTTGGTTGCCCGCCGACTGAAGAACACAGCATTCCAGCATCAATCTTCGAGGAGTTACTGCGCGGTCGTCGATTCGAGGTGCAAAACCTCGGAGCCAACACCCCGCCCTTGTCCTTCGTGGACGTTTGCGCGGATGCAGACCGACTTTTAGCCGTCGCCTTCTCGGTTTCGGTCGCGACGTCCCTCGAAGGACTTCGCACATGTGTCGACGAACTGAGGTCGGCTGGTTTCGGGGAGCCAATGATCGTCGGTGGCATCGCAGTCGTCGGTCTTTCAGCAGGGGAACTGGGTGTTGATCACGTCGTCTCGGGCTTCCGGGAAGGACTCGACCTGATCGAGACGCTTGTCGGTAGCTGACGGTCTCCGTACCAGAACTGTGAGGAATTCCATGGTGGATCAAGAAAACATTGCGTTGAATGCGCCGGTGCTCGTGACCGGAGCGACTGGTTACGTGGGTGGGCGACTCGTGCCGGAACTGCTCGACGCCGGGTACCAGGTCCGGTGCGTGGCCCGCCGGGCCGCTGCCCTTGACGGCCGTCCATGGCGAAATGACGTGGAGGTCGTCGAGGCCGACCTGGCCGTACCCGAGCAGGTAGAAGCTGCCCTCAAGGGCATCCAGGCCGCTTACTACCTAGTCCATTCGATGGCCTCTTCAGAGGCCTTCGAACAGATGGAACAGGAGATGGCCAAGGTCTTCGCTGAGGCTGCCGAACACGCCCGCCTCGAACGGGTGGTTTACCTCGGCGGTCTGGGTCACGACGCTGAGAAACATTCGGCCCATTTGGCGAGCCGGCACCGGGTCGGTGAGATCCTGGCAGCGGGGAGGACACCGGTCGTCGAACTCCGGGCAGCGGTGATCATCGGCTCCGGAAGCGCTTCATTCGAGATGCTGCGTTCGCTCGTCGAGGTCCTACCGGTGATGGTCGTACCGCGTTGGGTCTCAGTGACCCGGTGCCAACCCATTGCCATCGAGGACGTTCTCGGCCATCTGGTCGATGTCATGGGTCGGGCCGAGGTGCTCGGCCAGATCTTCGAGATCGGTGGCCCAGAGGAGTTGACGTACCGGGAGATGATGGACGTTTACGCTGAAGTGGCCGGGCTCCGTCGCCGACTTATCATGCCGGTTCCCGTCCTCACCCCCCGCCTGTCCTCACACTGGGTGAACCTCGTTAGCCCGTTGCCCATCCAGTTGGCCCAGTCTCTCATCGATTCCCTCACAAGCGACGTCGTCGTGGGAGACCGGACCATCGAACGGATCGGCCGCCGGCCGTCGTTTGATCTCCGCCAGTCGATTAGTCGGGCCCTGGCGCGGGTCCGGGACCTCGAGTTGCCGACTCGGTGGACTGATGCCTCGGGAACTTTGCGGACCGATAGTCCGGCCGGTCCGGCATCGGGCGATCCGTCGTGGTCCGGCGGTCTGGTCCTGAGTGACGAACGAGTCCAGACGACTAGAGCGGCACCTGATGAGGTAATGGACGTGGTCCGTTCGGTCGGCGGTGACACCGGGTGGTTCGCCTTCAACCGGCTATGGGCTTTGCGTGGGTTTGTCGACAAGTTGATCGGCGGGGTCGGGCTTCGACGGGGACGCAGGCACCCCACGGAACTGAGGATCGGCGACACGGTCGACTTCTTCACCGTGGTGGAGCTCGACGGGGGTTCGCTGCGACTGCTTGCGGAGATGCGTCTTCCAGGACATGCCTGGCTGGAGTGGACGGTCAGCGAGGGTGCGAGCGGAACGCAGGTCCGCCAGCGTGCCCTGTTCGTTCCACGCGGCCTGCTGGGCCGTCTCTACTGGTATGTCCTGATCCCACCGCATGTCCTGATCTTCTCCAGGATGCTCAGAGGGATCGTCGCCGTCGCCGAGAAGCGATGGAGCGACGCCGAAGGTGAGGAGGCACGATGACCACGACCCGATCAGTTGCCAGCATCGGTGTGGCCGTTGTCTTGGGAGCCATCGTCGCCGCCGCTGGGAGTGCAGGGGGAGTTACCTGGGTCGGGATCCCCGTCTTCGCATGGTGTGCACTCGTTGCCTTCGGTCTCCAGTGGTTGGCGTTTCTGCCTGCCTGGCTGGCTCATTCGGAGAAGTTTTTCGATCTGATCGGTTCCGTGAGTTACCTGACCGTCGTCCTGGTGGCGCTGGTTGCATCACCTGAGCCCGGGATCCGGGCGCTGCTGCTCGGCGCCATGGTCGTCGTCTGGGCCGCACGCCTCGGATCATTCCTGTACGCGCGGGTCCATACGACGGGGTCGGACTCGCGCTTCGATGCCATGAAACACCGCTTTGCCTGGTTCTTGATGACCTGGACGCTCCAAGGCCTGTGGGTGATCCTGACTGCAGCCGCTGCGTTGGGGGCCATCACGGCGACGAACCAACCCGGCCTGGGCCCACTCGACGCAGTTGGCCTGCTGGTCTGGACCTCGGGACTGGTGTTCGAGGTGGTGGCCGACCGACAGAAGCGCTACTTCCGTGCTGCAGCCCAGAACCAGGGTCGCTTCATCTCTACAGGCCTCTGGGCGTGGTCGCGTCATCCCAACTATCTGGGAGAGATCGTGTTGTGGGTAGGCGTTGCTCTGGTCGCCGTGCCGGCACTCTCGGGCTGGAGCCTCCTGACGTTGGTCTCGCCGGTGTTCGTGTTCTTCCTGCTCACACGCGTCAGCGGCCTGCCACTCCTGGAGGCCGCCGCCGATCGCCGATGGGGAGGCAACACCGATTACGAGGCATACAAGTCCGCCACCCCCGCGCTGGTCCCGAGGATCCGCTGACGCGATTGGGGATCCGGCAATGGATCACCAACCAGGTTGACGTTCGGCATAGGGACTCAATCCGAAGACCCCGGGCCTCTGGACGCTTCCGCTGCCGTCCTACTGCACAAGTTGGGCAGGTCGCCGAAGAAGGTTGAAAGCCTGTCCGGCGTCGGCGGGGCGATCGTCGGCATAGGAAACTGGTGGCGAGTCGGGTCCCGGAGGAACAGGGTTGAACCTACTGATCGATGAGACGTCTTCAGGCCAGCGAACCGCCGGCCAGTATCCGCGTCGCTTCGAGCAGGATGACCCGCCGCTCGGTACCGCGTTCCTTCGGCGGGCGGTAGCGGGTCGCGTAGTGCTGTACTGCATCGGCACAGGCGGCCGGGTCGCTGGTGACGGTGCAGGGTCCTTCGATGGTCAGCCAGCGGCCACCGTCCACCTGGCAGATCGAGCCCTCGAGCGGCTCGGCTGCCAGGAGGGACACCTTGACGCTGCCCGACCACGTGATGATCCGGGCGCGAGCGTGGTCTGCGTCCCAAGTGAACCCGACGGGCGTCGAGTGCGGACGACCGTTCGAACGCACCAGCGTGAGGACTGCCAGGTGGCGTTCCGCGACGAACGCGGCGAAGGCGGGGCCGGGATCGGCTGTGGGGAGTGTGGCCATCGGCGCCTTGTGGTCAGGATGCCCGTCGGGCCCGGAAGACCGCGACTGCCTCGTGGTGGTCCACGATTGGTAGTGGGTGGCCGCAGCGTCGACGCACGTCCGCAGGCGGGTCATGGATCAGGGCGGTGGGGAGGTTGGCCAACTCGGTGACCCAGCGGCGGATGTAGGCACCCGAGGCGTCGAAGCGCTGGGACTGCCGGGTCGGGTTGAGGATTCGGTGGGGGTTGGCGTCGGTTCCGGTACCGGCGGTCCACTGCCAGTTCAACTGGTTGCTGGCCACGTCACTGTCGATCAGATGTTCCATGAAGTGGCGTGCCCCGAGACGCCAGGCGAGGTGAAGGTTCTTGACAAAGAACGATGCAGTGACCATGCGGGCACGATTATGCATGAAACCCTCTCCCGCCAACTACCGCATGCCGGCATCGACCAGCGGAAACCCCCTCTGGCCGTTCTGCCATGCTTGGAGGGCGTCCAGGTCGTCGACCCATGTGTCGCCCCGGTCCCGGTAGGGCGCGGTCGACGCGTCCGGGCGAGCGGCCAGAACCTGGAGTAAGAAGTCTCGCCAACAGAGCTGTCGCACGAAGGAGTCACCTGCGGGATGCTCAGAGGCGGCCAAGGCCACCTCAAGGGGCGACAGGCACCCCAGGTGAAGATATGCGAAGAGGCGCGAGGTGTGTTCGCCGGCAGGAGTATCCCGGCCGTCTTCGTAGCTGTCGAGTGGTCCGTCGAGCCATGCGGACAGTCGTCGGCGTCCGGCCGTTTCGCCACCGACGATCCCCGATTCGTTGGTCGAGGGGGGTAGGAGGTCGAGGAGGTTGTGGCCGCTCTCAAGGTCAGGATCTGCCAGTTGCTTTGGTACGGGCTCCGTCGGACGCCAGTCTGCTGCGCTCCAGCGACGGTAGTAGGGAGTGAAGATCTTGTACTCGCCACCTCCGGTTGGTTCGAGGGCAGAAGGGGGGACCACAGCGACACCGGTTCTGGCTGAGCTGCGAGCTGTACTTCCTGCACCTAACGACCAGCCGCAGTTCGGAAACCCTCAACCGAACAACGAGTACATCCGCCTAACGCATCTGCCCACCGGATCCAGGGCATTCGCCGACTTCAGAGAGGAGTACTACGTCTTCATGGGTGCCAACGCCGAGGATGAGGACGAACTCGATCGGCCTGAGTTAACTGTGCCCGACTGGCAGCAACAACTGATTTCCCTAGGTGACCTGACCTGATCAATAGCTGAGCAGACGTTCAAACCGTGTGGCCGGATGCCCACGAACCCCCGGGGAAGAACCGGCCGGAACAATCCGTGCCCGCAACTCGCCCGTCACAATCCGCACCCTCGGACTCGACCTCAACGTTCCCATCGCCCAACTCGACCAACAAATCAGCGCTAGAGCCAAACTAATCAGCGACAGACGAGAACCAATAGAGGCCCCAGCGGGTCAGCTCTTCGGATCCTGGTAACGAGCTAGGGGGCGCACCATCAAACCCCCAAGAACGGTCCCAGTTTCTCATCTCCCCAGCGGCCAAGCTCTGATCGGTAATCTCCTTGACGCGACCGTGGCTCGTCGATTGGGTGCGCTCACGGCTCCTTCCCTACCCTGTCGATACGACGATAGGGAGAAGCGCGATGCACGGACGACTGGACGGCCGGGTCGCGGTAGTGACCGGGGCAGGGACGGGGATCGGTGCGGGTATCGCCCGACGGTTCGCCCGAGAAGGCGCCCGGGTGGTGGTCGCCGAACGCAATACCGAGACCGGGACCCGGACCGTCGCCGAGGCCGAAGCCCTTGGAGCCGAGGCACTGTTCGTCGCAACCGACGTCACCGTGCGCGACCAGGCCGTGGGCTGTGTCGAGGCGGCGGTGAGTCACTTCGGCGGTGTCGACATCCTGGTCAACAACGCGTGGGGAGGCGGCCGTATCGGTCGCATCGAGTGGAAAACCGACGAGTTATTGCAGCACGGTCTGGACATGGCCTACTACGCGGCCTTCTGGACGATGACCGCGGCGCTGCCCCACATGCGGGTACGCGGGAGCGGTTCGATCATCAACGTGTGCTCCCTCAATGGGGTGAACGCCCATATGTACACACTCGAATACAACGCAGGGAAAGAGGCGCTGCGCACCCTGACCCGGACAGCGGCCGTTGAATGGGGGCGCCACCAGATCCGGTGCAACGTGATCTGCCCGGCGGCCCGCAGCGATGCGTTCCTGGCCTTTGCGGCAGCCAACCCGGAACAGGCCGCCCATGCCGAGGCGAACAACGTCATGGGCCGTATGGGCGATCCCGAGGAGGACATCGGTGGGGTGGCGCTGTTCCTGGCTTCGGACGACGCCAGTTATGTCAACGGGAACACCATTTTCGCCGATGGAGGCGGCCATGTAAACGGGGTCTCCTGGCGACCGAACCTTCCGGAGGAACCGCCGCTCGGATGAAAGGTCGGCACCTGCCGTCGATGGTCGAAGAGGTGTGAGCCGGCGGCGTGAAGACGGGACCGAAAATCACCCCGTCAAGTAGTATCTGGGCAACCGGAGCGATGAGCCACTAGGTCCGTTCCGGTTTTGATGGCGAGTCCTAAGGGGCGCACCATCAAACCCAGAATGAACGGTCCCAGTTTCTCATCTCCCCGGCACAAGAACCGCCGACCCAGGGACATGAATAAGTCATGGGAACCAACCAGAACACCGCCGCTCTCTACCTCCGCAAGTCGTCGCTGGACGACCGGTCCGCACTGTCTGCTCGACCGGCAGCCCACTCAGCCACGAGGGCCTCATGCACGTCTACGCCGACTGTAGGCGTGGCGGCGGCCGGGGCGTGGCCGCCGATGATCGCGTCGGCACGGGCCCGGACGGGATCCACGGCGCCATCGTGCGTCAGGACGTAGAAACGTCGTTCGAGGATCGCCTGCCAGGTCTGACGTGCGACCTCTTCGGGGGCCATACCCTGCTCGAAGATTGCAGCACTAGGGAATTTCGCAGCGCTTTCTGGCGCTCGGTTGCGATTTTCGGGGCGGTTTCGCTCCGAGTCGAAGCTGCGCGTCCTGGTGAATCCGGGACAGAGTAGCGAAACGCCCACCTCGGAAGCCACCTTCTTCAGGTCCTGGTAGAGCGTTTCGGTAATTCCAGCGACCGCTTGCTTGCTAGCCGTGTACGGCCCAGCACCCGCGCCCGACATCAGCGCGGCCATTGAGGCCGTGTTCACTACGTATCCCTCGTTCTGCGCCACCAGATGGGGCACGAACACGCGAATCCCGTGGATCACACCCCACAGGTTGCAGTTGAGCACGAACTCCCAGTCCCGGATGCCGAACTCCCACAAGGGGCCGGCCAAGCCGACCCCAGCGTTGTTGCACACAAGGTGAACGGTGCCGAAATGCTCCAGCGTCTTCTCAGCCAGGGCATCCATCTGTTCGGCGTCCCCAACGTCAGTCTCCACGGCCAGGACCTCTGCCCCGCTGGCCTCGAGACGGGCCTTGGCTTTCTCAAGAGCCCGGCGCTCCACGTCGGCGAGCACGATTCTCATGCCTTCGGCGGCGAAGCGCTCGGCCAAAGCGAAGCCGATCCCGCTAGCGCTACCTGTCACGACCGCCACGCGGCCCTGAAGGTCGCTCATGATGGAAGGATCCTAGAAGGAGGCACGCCCCCCTGCCGCAAGCCATGGTTTTACGGTCTCAGATTGTCACACTTCTCCTAAGGTTCGAGAACTAAACCCTCGGTTACCATCTGGGGTACGCGGAGCGATGGGTCACTAGGACCCTTCGGGGTTTGATGGCGACTGCCAGGGGGCACACCCCGACATTCCCTGACTGCAACCTGGAGGCCCTTCTGGCTGTCCTCAGGGGTCACCCGCCACCCAACACGCTGTTCAGCCGGCTGAAGCCCCACCAAAAGCACAGTCACCCCCACACCGCTAATCAGTCTCGATGCCAGGGAGGCCTCGGCACACCCCCACAGATTTCATCTGGCGGCCGTCAGCAGGGGAGTGGCCCTCGGGGCGCGTCTGGGGCGCGAGACACCCCAAAACACCCACAGACCCCCAACACAAGACCCAAGTCAAAACCTGTCCTACTCTGGCAACTCGCCGAAAGGCGCAGGTCACAGGACCGCCCAGTTCGTCCTTACAAGGAGGGGGTCGGGGGTTCAAGTCCCTCCGCGCCCACCAGGAAACTGCAGGTCAGGTATCCAAATGCTCGGACCCCGTGGGGGGGGGGTTCCCTACTTGACAGCGGCGTGGCCCTCGATTTCGTGAGCGCTGGATGACCGCGTACAGCGCTGGTTGGAAACAGACCCTTCTGGACGTCCTGCTGGTCGGGACGTGCGGTCACGGATCGATGAGGACGCCCGGGTTGAGGATGCCGTTTGGATCGAGTCGCTTCTTTACCGCTCGGATCGATTCGGCAAACAACTCGGGTCGTTGAACGTCGTAGGCACCCGGCCGGTGCATTCGTCCAACAGCGTGATGGTGGGTCGAAGTGCCTCCGGCTGAAACAACCGCTTCGTTCGCGGCGTCCTTGATGGTCTGCCACTGTGAGATCTCGCTGCCCTGGGTGCCCATCCCGAACCACGTGTAGTAGGGGGCGGGACCGTCCGGGTAGACGTGGGTGAAGCGACAGGACAGCGAGTGGTGTTCACCGAATGTTTCTGCAAGTGCCGCGCCGACGCTTTCTCTGACCGCCGCGTCGAATGCCGGCCACCGGTCCCAGGTAATCGCCGTTTCGAACGTGTCATTGACCAGTCCGAGTGATGTTTCCACCCCGTTGCCGACTCCGATGAACGAGTCGCGCCACGCGCCGACCGCGCCACCGCGCCCGGTCGGGTTTCCGGTGCCGTCATCGACCTGGATCTCGTCGTCGGAAATCTCCCCGGCGGCATCCCGGGCGATCTCTACCGCTTGGGCGATGTTGTGGCGCTGGGTGAGCTCGGCACTTTCGAACCCCACGATCACCAGTGAGTTCTCCCCATCGAGTCCCGCAGCGCGGCCGGCTTCATCCGGGTCGAGAATCCGGAGGTTCGCAGGCCACAACTTGGCTTGCACGATCTGGCGAACCGCTTCGCAGCCGGCTGCCCAAGTCGGGAAGGTGATTCCCACTGTTGCCCGAAAGGTAGGTCGCTTCTGGATCCGCATCCAGGCTTCTGTGATGATTCCGTAGATGCCTTCGGAACCGATCACCATCCGGTCGGGGCTCGGACCGGCACCTGACCCCGGGAGGCGACGGGACTCCCACCAGCCGGCTGGGGTGATCATCCTGGTGGACTCGACGAACTCATCGATGTGGGTGTGGTTGGTGGCGTAGTGGCCGCCCGAACGGGTGGCGATCCACCCGCCAAGCGTCGAGAATCGAAATGACTGCGGGAAGTGCCGAAGCGTGTACCCGTGTGGCCGGAGTTGGTCCTCAAGGTGGGGGCCGAACACCCCGGCCTGGATCCGGGCGGCGCGCGAAACCTCGTCGATCTCCAGCACCTGGTCGAGTTGGCCGAGCGAGATGACGACGGTCGGTCCTCGATCTTCAGAGGGGGCAAGGCCCCAAACGACCGAGGACCCACCCCCATAGGGGACGGTGACGTACCCGTTCTGATCGCACCAGTCGAGTGTGGAGACGACCTCTTCTTCGGTTCGAGGGTGGGCTACGACGTCCGGAGGGTTCGGAAAGTCGAGGTTGAAGGCGCGAACCCGCTCGGTGAAATGCGCACCGTAGGCGTAACTCGCCCGGTCGTACGTGGAGGTCGAACACCAGTCGGCAACCGAGTCGGGAACCTGGATGCGAGGGGGTCGCAGTTCCGCGTCCTCGGCCCTTGGCACAGGCTTTGCGGTGACCGAGGCTCCGAACCGCTCCGAGAGGTGTTTGGCGAACTCCGCGCGCTCAGCATCAGTCGGCTCCTCCGATTCCATGCACCACGCCCAGAATGATTTGCGGTCAGCGGTGGCCACGGCGAAATCCTAGAAAGCACAGTGCCGGATTGCCCAACTGACCCCTACTTCGCAGATTCCCAACCCGATCGGGCCATGACGGCTCCCTCTGGGGCCAGAGCGACCTCCTGTTGGGCTGACCCGTCGCCTGGCAAAGGAAAGGGTTCTAGGACCTGGTGCCGAACAGGCGCTTCAGGAATCCCCCAAGCCCCGGCGTCGAGTCGGCAGACACCCGGTACACGCTGTCCTTGACCCGTACCCGGTCGTCGATCCCGACCGCGACCTCGTCGCCTGGGTCGGCCGAGTCGACCGGCTCGTGGTCGATCTGCATCGACCGGACCGCCTGGGTGAAGTCCGTGGTGTGGCCCTTGACGCGGATGGTGTCACCGACGCTCAAACCACCTCCGGAGAGTGCCAACAGGGCCGCGCCGGCCTTCTGCCACTGGTGGACCACGGTTCCGATCAACTGCTCAGCCACGGTTCGTCCTCCTCTGTTTCGGGGACAGGAGCCGTGCACACTGTTTCCTGCCGCTGTTGAGAATCCTACCCCCGACCATGTGTCCAGGCCTGCAGGACCCGCTCAGCGAAGCCCACCCTGAAAACCGCGGGCAATGGCCCGTGTGCTTCCCCTGCAGCTCGACCCCGGACTTCTGGCAGACTTTCGGCGCCGATCCCAAAGCACCCATGCACAACCCCTCGAACCTCCCGACATGGTGAACCTCGAAGACCTCATGCAGCGCCTGGCCGCGGCCGACTTCCGCACGACGGTGGAGTACACCGGGCCGCTCGAGCATCAGTACGTCATGACCCACTTCCGGGAGGACTATCTCTCGCTGTGGCTCGACATGCGGGAACTCATCGCCGTCACCGGGGTCGTGCGGCCGTTCCTCGAGAGCCGACAGGTGTGGAAGTACGTCGACCTGCCCGACGGCTACACCTACTGGGTCATGCCCGAGTGGGTCATCGAGGGGTGGGAGGAGCACTTCGACCCGGCTGACACGTACGTGCTCAACCGCCAGGAAACGGAGAAGCACCTTCAGATCGGGACTCCCTGAAGCTCCGCAGGCCCCGTCCTACAGGCCCCGTCCTACAGGCCCCGTCCTACAGGCCCCGTCCTACAGGCCCCGTTCTACAGGCCCAGTCTTGGTCGGAGCCAGGCGCCGATCTGGGCGACGGCCTCGTCGGCTTCGGGCATGTTGCCGGTGAAGAGCTGGAACACGTGCTGCATCTCGGGGAACACGTCGAGCCGCACCTCGACGCCGGCCGATTTCGCCGCCTCGGCCAGCCGGGTGGAGTCGTCGAGCAGGGTCTCCTCGTCGCCGACCTGGATGAGCAGCGGTGGGAGGCCGGAGAAGTCGCCGTAGAGGGGTGCAGCCAGCGGGTCACGGGCATCCTGGCCGGCGAGGAACATCTCGGCCATGCCCTTCAGGCCGACCTCGTCGACCAGCATGTCCACCTCGGCGCGGGTCGTCATCGACTCGCCGATGCCCTCCATGTCGACCCAGGGCGAGATCGGCACGCCCGCCACCGGCAGGGGGGTGGCGTCGTCACGTAGCTTGAGCAGCGTCGACACGGTGAGGCCCCCGCCGGCAGAGTCGCCGCTTATGGCGAGCCGGTCGGCACCGAAACCCTGGTCGAGCAGCCACCGGTAGGCGGTGGTGCTGTCCTCGACCGCCGCCGGATGCGGGTGCTCGGGTGCGAGGCGGTAGTCGACGCTCAGCACGCGACAGCCCACGGCACACGCCAACTGACCGGTGAAGTTGCGGTAGCCGGTGGCCGAGCCGATCACATAGCCGCCACCGTGCACGTACATCACGACATGGTCGCTCGATCTCTCGTCGGCGTCGGCCCAGATCGCCGGCACGCCCCCGGCATCCACCTCGGTCCAGGCCACCCCTTCGGGAGCGACGGTCATCATGGCGACCGCCATCTCGAACTGGGCCCGCTGCTCCTCGACCGATTCCGTCCCGCCGACCGTTTCGCCAAGCAACCGCAGCTGCTCCTTGATCGCCAGTGCCTCTGGGCTCGCCATCGTGCTATCACCCTTCCCTCTTCGAACTGCCTGTCGTGACGGTCGGTCTACCATCCGAGGCGCTGGTGGTCCACGGGAAGGACCCCCGACAACGGCCCTCCCGACGACTCAGGTCGGCCGCTTCCGTGGGAGGCGTCCGGCGATCCAGAGGGCGGCGGCGATGAGCAGGACCTGGACGAGTGTCCGGATCAGGTGGCCGGTGGTCGACAGGTTGGTTTCGCCGATCGTGATGTCGTTGACCCACATGTTGAGGTTGCCGACGTAGAGCACGACGAGGAGCACGGCCAGGGCGGTCGCAGCGTCGCGACGGGACCGGGTCATCACGAGGCCGAGGCCGACCACGATCTCGGCCACCCCGCTCACGAACACCCAGGCGGCGGCGCTGCCCAGTTGCCCCGGGACGAGCGGTTCGAAGTAGCCGGGATCGACGAAGTGCATCACGCCCGAAGCGGCCATCCCCAGCCCGAGGAGGACGGCGAGCAGCCCCCTCATACGTGTCGACATGCCGGGAGTCTCGCGCCGAAACGAGCGTCCGGTGGATGATCGTGGCCACCGTCACTACGCTGCGGCGCGTTCGACGATGACACGAGAGGAACGCTCCGTGGAACTTCGGGACCCGACCCTTCTGAGGACCCAGGCGTATGTAGGCGGCGAGTGGATCGACGCCGACTCGGGGGCCACCTTCGACGTCACCGACCCCGCCACCGGCGATGTCGTGGGTACCGTCGCCGACCTCGGCGTCGACGAGACCCGTCGGGCGATCGGCCTCGCCGAGGGAGCCCAGAAGGCGTGGGCGGTCCGCACTGCCAAGGACCGCGGCCTGATCCTGCGCCGCTGGTACGAGCTCTTCCTCGAGCACAAGGAGGACCTCGCCCGGATCATGACCCTCGAGATGGGCAAGCCCATCGGCGAGTCGCGTGGCGAGGTCGTCTACGCGGCCAACTTCATCGACTGGTTCGCCGAGGAGGGCAAGAGGGCCTACGGCGAGGTCATCCCCACCCACGACCCGACCAAGCGACTGCTCGTCCTGAAGCAGCCCATCGGCGTGGTCTCGGCCATCACGCCCTGGAACTTCCCGCAGGCCATGATCACCCGTAAGGTCGCCCCGGCCCTCGCCGCCGGCTGTGCCAGCCTCGTGCGCCCGGCCAGCGAGACCCCGCTGAGCGCCCTCGCCGCCGCCGAACTGGCGGACCGCGCCGGCCTGCCCCCCGGGCTGCTCAACGTCATCCCCGCAACGGACAGCGCCGCCGTCGGCCGCGAGCTCACCACCAACCCGACGATCCGCAAGATCTCCTTCACCGGCTCGACTCCGATCGGCAAGCTGCTCCTCGGCCAGGCCGCCGGCACCGTCAAGAAGGCATCCATGGAATTGGGCGGCAACGCCCCGTTCATCGTGTTCGACGACGCCGACGTCGACGCCGCCGTCGAGGGCGCCATCATCTCGAAGTACCGCAACAGCGGCCAGACGTGCGTCTGCGCCAACCGCTTCCTCGTCCAGGACGGCGTCTACGACGAGTTCGCCAAAAAGTTCGCCGAAGCCGTCGCCGAGCTGAAGGTCGGTCCCGGGATCGACGAGACCAGCGAGATCGGCCCGCTCGTCAACGAGGACGCCATCGACAAGGTCGAACAGCTCGTGCAGGGCGCACTCGCCGAGGGCGCCGGAGTCCTCACCGGCGGCCGCCGCCACGTCCTCGGGCGCACCTACTATGAAGTCACCGTCCTCACCGACGTTACGCCCGACATGGCGATCCACGGAGAGGAGATCTTCGGCCCGGTGGCGCCGCTCTTCCGGTTCTCCACGGAGGAGGAGGGCATCGCCATCGCCAACGACACCGTTTACGGCCTGGCGTCCTACTTCTACGCCGCCGACATGGGGCGCATCTGGCGGGTCAGCGAGGGCCTCGAGTACGGCATGGTCGGCGTGAACACCGGCCTGATCTCCACCGAGGTGGCGCCGTTCGGCGGCTTCAAGGAGTCAGGAATCGGTCGGGAGGGGTCCCACCACGGCCTCGACGAGTACCTCGAGACCAAGTACGTCGCCATCGGCGGCATCTGAGCCGACCGCCTACGGAAGGCCGGTCCCCGGGCTGTCGACGCGGGTGGTCCAGATAGCGCCGGCGGCCGAACCGGCCGAGTCAGCCCTGAACCCGGGAGAGGTGAGCACGAAGAGGGTCCGGCCGTCCTCGCCGCCGAGGATGCAGGCGAAGGCACTCTGCGGGGTGGCACGCCGCTCGAGGATCTCGCCACCTTCGGCCACCCGCACGACCTCGGGGGCGGCAGCGTTGGCGAACCAGATAGCTCCGTCCTCGTCGAGGGAGCAGCCGTCGGGTGCAGTGCCCGGCACCTCGGCCCAGGTGCGTCGCTCGGAGAGGGAGCCGTCGTCGCCGATCGTGAACGCCGTGTAGCACTGGCCCATCGTCTCGCCGACGATCAGGGTCGATCCATCGGGGGTGATGACCGACCCGTTCGGGAATCCGAGTCCCTCGGCGGCGACCTCCACGCTTCCGTCGGCTCGGACCAGTGCAAGGTCGGCGTTGGCCGGACTGTCAAGGTTCTCGATGTCGAAGCCGAAGTTGCCGACGTAGGCATTGCCTCGGACGTCGACGACCATGTCGTTGCAGTGCCAGGCAGCGACTCCCGACAGGTCGGCGTGGATCGAAAGGTCGCCATCGGCCGTTGCCCGAAGTACCTGGCGGCGGGTCATCCCGACCACCAGGAGCGAACCGTCCGGCAACCAGCCGAGTCCGGACGGCTGTTCGTCGCCCAGGTCCAGGATGACCTCACGCTCTCCGCCGGAGGACACGGCGTAGACCCGGTGCTGGAAGAAGTCGGAGTACCAGAGTCGACCGTCGTGCCAGCGCGGACCCTCACCGAAGTCGAGGTCGTCGATGAACTTCTCGAAATCGGACACGGCTTCCCCTCCTGGTTGCCTCTGATCGTAGGCAGGTGGGTGTCGGGAGGGCGATGCGCGCTGGCCATGGTGTGGGCGATGCGAGTGGGCGATGATCGGAGGTACCCTTCGGCAGTCCCCTCCGATACGGTCAGGCGCTACCACTTCCTTCCGACGATCTGAAAGACTGCCGCAATGCGACGACACATGGTGACTGCGACGGCCCTTGCGGCGATCCTGGCCCTAGGTGCCACCGGCTGCGGCCTGCTCGAGACCAACGACGACGAGATCGAACAAATCAGGGCTGAGATCGTCCAGTTGCGCGAGGACCTGATCGCCATCGAGACCGAGGTGTCCGTGCTGGCATCGGCACCTCTGCAGACCACGACGACCACGACAAAGGCCCCCGGCTCCTCCGCCACCACGACGACCACCACCAAGGCCTCCGGCTCCTCCGCCACCACGACGACCACCAAGGCCTCCGGCTCAGCGGCCACGACATCGATGGCCGCTACGACCACCGCCCCACCCCTGGTGTCCATCGACGAAGAGGACGTCCTGACCTTCGTCTATGAATGGGGACCGAGCGAAGAGGCCGCTGCCCTCCAGACCCTGCTCGGCGTCACCGCCGACGGCTGGTACGGCCCGGGAACGCAGGCGGCCCACATCGCCGAACTCGAGGCCCGGGGCCTTCCCACCGACAACGTCCCGAACCGTCCACCGGAGACCACGGTCCCACCGGAGACCACGGTTGCCACGGAGACCACGGCCGCACCGGAGACGACCACGACGGTGGCCGGAACCGAGGACACCACGACCACGGCCGCCGCGGAGACGACCACGACGGTGGCCGGAACCGAGGAGACCACGACCACGGCAGCCGCGGAGACGACCACGACGACTGCAGCCGCTGAGACCACGACCACGACGGCAGCCGCGGAGACGACCACGACGGCAGCCGCGGAGACCACGACCACGGCCGCTGCGGAGACGACGACCACCACCACTGCTGCCGGCTAGCAATCAACACCGGGGTCCTGCCCCGGTCAGGCCACCGTCACACTGATCTCGTGGTACCCCTCGGCGCCGTTGGGCGCCGCTGCCACTCTCTCGGGAGACTGCATCGTCCCATCGCTGCCGAACGCCCGCACACGGATCCGGTACCTGCCGGGTTCGGGCTCCCACAGGTGGAGCCACTGCACCCAGGCCTCGCCCTCCAGTCCGGGGCCGTCGGCCTCACCCAGGCGGCAGGTCTGCCACGGGCCGAAGTCGACCGAGACCTCGACCGCAGCGACGCCGACGTCCGGGTACCAAGCCACTCCCGCCACCGGCACCGTGCCGGCCTCGACCTGTCCCTGTGCGGGAACGTCGATGCGTGACGAGATCTTGACCGGTGCGTCCTTGGACCAGCCCTTGTCGATCCAGAAGCCGTCACGTTCGAAGCGGGAGAGTTCGAGCCGCGACAGCCACTTCACCGCCGAGACGTAGCCGTACAGACCCGGTACCACGAGGCGCACGGGGAAGCCGTGGGGGAGTGGCAGCGGCTCACCGTTCATGCCGAAGGCCACCAGCGCAGTCCGCCCGTCGAGCGCCGTCACGAGCGGGAAGCCGGCCGAGAATCCGTCGACCGACCAGGCAAGGACCTGCTCGGCCTCCGGCAGCGGGTCGACAAGGTCGAGGACGTCGGTGAGCAGGACCCCGGTCCAGACGGCGTTGCCGACCAGCGGCCCGCCGACCGGGTTAGAGACGCAGGCGAGCGTGACGGTGGCGTCGAGGACCTCCATGGCCAGCAGGTCGTCGAGGGTGAGCGTCACTGACTCCGCCACCAGGCCATCGAGGGTCAGCGACCAGTCCGTGGGATCCACGATCGGAACGGTCAACGCCGTGTCGATCCGGTAGAAGTCGGCGTTCGGGGTTATCCATGGATCGAGCCCGTCGACATCGGGAAGGGAGGGTGGTGGGGCGGTGGTCGTGGGGGCGGTGGTCGTGGGGGCGGTGGTGGTGGGCGGGGCGGTGGTCGTGGGGGCGGTGGTGGTGGGCGGGGCGGTGGTGGTGGGCGGGGCGGTGGTGGTGGGCGGGGCGGTGGTGGTGGGCGGGGCGGTGGTGGTGGGCGGGGCCGTCGTGGTGGGCAACTGGAACCTGGCTCGTGCCTCCTGGGCCGACCTGTCCGAGATGAAGCGGCCCGCACCCACGAGCGCAACGGCAGTGGTCGACATGCCCCCCGCATAGGCGAGGAAACTCCGCCGGTCGGCGTACTTGACCCGGGGATCCTCGGGTGGGTTGGCGGCACCCATGGCCTCCTCGGAGGGCCTGGGGGTACCCCTCAGGGCCAGCAGGCCGACGCCGACCATGAGGATGGCGAGGAGCCAACTGCCGGCGGTCGAGGCCAGCGGGCTACGGGCCATCGCCCATCCGACGAGGGTGCCGGATGCCGCGAAGGCAACCGGCACCCTCGTCGGCGTGCGCACAGAGAGCAGGCCCCCCAGTGCGAGGGTCACCGCGACGATGCCGGTGAGGAGGAGTGGCTTCTGCGCGAAGCCGAGGGTGCTAATCGAGGCCCGCACGACCACGCCCGGCATCACGTCGATGAGGAGGTCGCCGACGGCGACGACCGGCGAGCGAAGCCGATCGACCAGCGAGGCGGCGAACTCGCCGACTGCCAGAGCCAGGCCCGCTGCGAGGACGCCGGTGATGCTGTCCCGGAGCCGGCCCGTCATGTCCACACCACGAGCGTAGGTGGAGGAGTCGGGAAGTGGGGGCGGGGTGCGGACCGTGGCTCAGCCCCTGCCGAGGCCTTGGACCAGGCGATCCACGATCTCGTCGAGAACTTCGGGCGTCGTGCCGAAGTTGAGGCGGACATGGCCCTCGCCACCGGCGCCGAACTTGGGTCCGCTCTCGCAGGCAACCCCGGTCTGCGCCCGTAGCCACATGGACGGCCGATCGCCCGGTCCGAAGGCCGTCAGGTCCAGCCAGGCGAGGAACGTGGAGTCGGGGAGGTGGATCCCCGCCTCGGGGAGTTCGGCATGGAGGCGGTCGACGAGGCGGTGCCGGTTCGCGTCGAGGGTGGCCCTGAGGTCGTCGACCCAGGCGTCACCTGTGTCCCAGGCGGCGATCGAGGCCTCGCAACCGAAGCGGTTGGGGACCGTCAGGAGGTGTTCGGGGATGGAGTCGAAGCGGTCACGGAGCCGCTCGTCACCGAATACGGCCACGGCGCACCGGAGGCCGCCGATGGCGAAGGTCTTGATGCCGGAGGTGACGGCGATCGTGCAGGTGGAGGCGCCGGGAACCGCCAGCGCCGGAACGTGCTCGGCGCCCGGGTGGACGAGGTCGTAGTGGATCTCGTCGGACACGATGATGACATCGTGTTCGAGGGCGAGTTCGAGGATGCGGGTCAGTTGGTCGGCGTCGAGCACCCGGCCCGTCGGGTTCTGGGGATGGCACAGCAGGAGGAGGCCGATCGAGGGGTCGCCCTCGAGGAGCGCCTGCAGAGCGTCCAGGTCGTAGTGCCAGCCGGCGTCGTCGTGGACGAGGTTCCATCTGGCCACCTCCCGCCCCGTGGTCGGGCCGAGGTCCTGGAACGGGTAGTAGACGGGGTCCGAGAGCACGATCTTCTGGTCGGGTCGTGTGAACGCCTGGACGCTCGCCCAGACCCCCTGGACCACGTTGGTGGTCGGGCGCACCAGTCCCGCTTCTGGTGACCAGCCGTGCCGCCGCGAGGCCCATCGGCAGAACGCCTCGACCATGGGCTCGGCGGCATCGTGGTAGCCGTAGGCACCGGCGTCGACCAGTTCGCGCAGTCGCTCGTGGACGGCTGGCGGTTGACCAAGGTCGTGCTCGGCCACCCAGGCGGGCATGACGCCGGCGTCGTATTTCGTCCACTTGACGACGCCCGCCGCCCGCCGGGCGGAGCGGTCGACGTGGACCTGAGAGGGGAGCGATCCGGTGGGCAACTGGGCCATCGGGCGATCGTAGGTGGCGCCCGGGTACGGAACCCCCTTCAGGTGCGGTGGACGGGGCGCCCCGCCAGACCGAGCGCAGCCTCCATGAGCGATTCGCCCATCGTGGGGTGGGCGTGGATCGTGCCGGCCAGGTCCTCGACGGTGGCCGCAGTCTCGACGGCCAGCGCCGCCTCGCCCGCCAACTCGGCCACGTGGGCACCGACGGCCTGCACCCCTATGACGGTGCCCGCCTCGTCGGCGACGACCTCGACGAATCCCTCGGTGTCGCCCAGCGTCCGCGCCCGACCGGAGGCGGTGAACGGAAATCGGGAGGAGGTGGACACCAGCCCCGCTGCTGCAGCTTCGCCACGGTCGAGGCCCACCGAAAGGACCTGCGGGTCGCCGAACACGATCATCGGGACACATGTGGGGTCGAAGCCGGCCGGTCGGCCGCAGGCTGCCTCCGCCGCCACCTCGGCCTCGGCGGTCGCCTTGTGGGCGAGGGCGGGGCCATCGGTGAGGTCGCCGATGGCGAACACCCGGTCGGTGGCCCGCCGCTGCGCATCGACCACGACGAGTCCGCGCTCGTCGACGGTTGCTCCGGCGGAGGTGATCTCGACGGTGTCACTGTTGGGACGCCTGCCCGCGACGACGGCGATCAGGTCGGCCGGGAGCACCAGATCGCCGTCAGGTCCCGTGACGGCGAGGCCGTCATCGGTCACCCCGACCGCCCGGTGGGCGAGACACAGACCCACGCCGAGGTTGCGCAGGCCCCGCTCGACGGCCGGACCGATCCGTCTGCCGAATCCAGGCAGCACCCGGTCCTCGACCTCGACGATCGTGACGCGACTCCCGAGCTTGGCGAAGGCGCAGGCCAACTCCACGCCGACATAGCCGCCGCCCACGAGGACAAGGTGCTCGGGGAGGTCGACGGTGAACAGGAGCCCGGAAGAACCCACGACCCGCTCGCCGTCGAGCGGGAGCCCCGCCAGTTCGATCGGACGGGAACCGGTTGCGACGATGGCGTGCCGGAACTCGAGGTGCTCGAGCTCGCCGTCGTGCTCCACGGCCACCCGGTTGGGGCGGCTGAACCTGGCGGCCCCCGGCATCACCCGGACTCCGGCCCGCTCGAGGAGGCCGGCGACACCCGAGGTGAGGTCGGCCACGACGGCCATCAGATGCTCACGGACGCCGGCCATGTCGACCTCGGTGGTGGCGCTCACCCCCCATCCCGCCACACGCCCGGGTGCCGCAACAGCGTCGGCGACCTCGATCAGTGTCTTGGACGGGATGCACCCCACGTTGAGGCAGGTCCCGCCCAGCGCCTCGCGCTCGACCAACGTGACCTGGCGGCCGAGTCCGGCGGCGTGCAGCGCTGCCGCATAGCCGCCCGGACCGCCGCCGATGACGAGGAGGTCGACCGGTGAGGCGACCTCACCCACGACCATCGCTCAGGACGCCATCGGGTCAAGAACCCACGAGGAGACGGAGCGGCTCGGTCAGGTCGTCGACAATCGAGCGCTTGAACGCCTCGAGCAGGTCGCCGTCGACCAGGCGGTGGTCGGCGCCGAACACAAAGGGCAGCATCGGCCGGACGGCCACCGCTCCGTCGACGACAGTCGGTCGGTCGGCGATGCGGCCCAGTCCGAGGATGGCCGCCTGCCCGGGCGGGATGATCGGGGTCGCCCAGCGCCCACCGAGTGACCCGTAGTTGGTGACAGTGAAGGTGGCGCCCCGAAGGTCGGCAGCCGTGAGGTCGCCGGCCCGGGCCCGTTCGGCGAGTTCGCCCACTGCGATGGTCGCGGAGAAGACGTCGAGTTGGTCGGCATCCTCGAGGACCGGCACGACCAGTCCGCTTTCCGTGGCGACCGCCACGCCCAGGTTCACGCGCTCTGAGACAAGAATTTCCTCGTCCTCGATACAGGCGTTGACAAGCGGGAACCTGCGCAGCGCCCCGGCTGCAGCCACAATGGCGACGGCGAGCGGCGTGACCTCCCGGCCCATGCCCTGCATCCGGGTCCGGAGGTCGAGGAGGAGCGAGGCGTCCAGTTCGTCGAAGGTGTGGATGTGGGGAATCTCGCTCCAGGACTGCGCCATGTTGCGGGCGACCACCCCACGCACGCCACGCAGTGCATGGCGGCCGGGCTCCAACTGGCCGAGCGTGGAATCATCGGGAACGGGCGCCGGGGCCGCTGCAGGGGTGGGTGCCGCGGTGTCGAGGTCTGCGGAAGTGATGCGCCCACCGGGCCCGGTGCCGATGGTCGTCGCAAGGTCGATACCCCGCTCGCGTGCCAGCTTCCGGGTGGCCGGGGAGGCCTTGGGGCGATTCCCGGAAGTCGTCCTGCCGGTGGCGGCCTCGACGGTGGTCGTTGCGACTACAGGAGTGGGCACCTCGGGCGGCGCCGGTTCGCCCACCGAACCGTCGTCGATCTCGATGAGGACGTCGCCAACGCGCAGGCGATCGCCCTCGGCGCCCCCCAGTGCCAGGACTACGCCTGCCACGGGCGACGGCAGCTCGGAACTGGCCTTGTCGGTCAGGACCTCGACCAGCACCTGGTCGCGGACGACCGTGTCGCCGGGCCGGACCAGCCACTCGACGATCTCGGCCTCCTCGAGGCCCTCGCCAATGTCGGGAAGTCGGAACACAAAGCTCATCTGAGCGTCCCTGTCAAGCGTTCCGCGGCTCAGGCCACATCGAGGACGCGGCGCACCGCAGCGGCGATCCGGTCCTCGTCGGGGATGTAGCGGTCCTCGACCATGCCAACGGGATAGGGGACGTCGAAGCCCGAGACGCGGACGACCGGCGCCTCGAGTGACCAGAAGGACTCCTCGACGACCGTGGCGACCACCTCGCCGCCGAAGCCGCCGGTCTGGGGCGACTCCTCGGCGACCACCACCCGGCCACAGGAGTCGACCGCCTCGGCGATGGCCGTCAGGTCGAGGGGCACCAGGCTGCGCAGGTCGAGGACCCGGACCGCGAGCCCCTCCTCGGCGAGGTGGTCGGAGGCACGGCAGGCCAGTTCGACTTGGTGGCTCCAGGCGATCACGACCACGTCGTCACCCGGACGGGCGGTTCGGGCCGATCCGAGTGGGACGAGGTGCTCGCCGTCCGGCACGTCGCCCCGGATGCCGCGGTAGCCACGAAGGGGCTCGAGGAACATCACCGGATCGGGATCCCGAATGGAGGATGCCAGCAGCCCCTTGGCGTCGGCGGCCGTGGCGGGCACCACGATCTTGAGGCCCGGCACGTTGGCCAACTGCCCCTCGAGGGAATCGGAGTGCAACTCGGGGGTCCGGACGCCCCCGCCGAACGGGGCACGGATCGTGATGGCCGACTCGAAGCGACTCTGTGTGCGGTAGCGGAGGCGGGCGACCTGGCCGGCGATCTGGTGCATGGCCTGATAGGCGAAGCCGAGGAACTGCAGCTCGGCGACGGGCACCAGGCCGGCGACGGCCAGTCCGACGCTCGCACCGACGATGGCCCCCTCGGACAGCGGGGTGTCGACGACCCGGCGCTCGCCGAACTTCTCGAAGAGCCCCTCGGTGGCCCGGAAGACACCGCCGGTGCGGGCAACGTCCTCGCCGAGGACGACGACCCGGTCGTCCCGCTCCATCTCGGCGTGGAGGGACTCGTTGATCGCCTCGAGCATGTTCAGCTCTGTCATGCGTGGCTCCCGACCACCCCGTCCGGACCCACCCCGCTGTGGCCGGCCCCGGCGAGCAACCCGGCACGCTGGCGGGCCAGGCGCTGCGTGTCCTCGGTGTAACAGTGGTCGAGCATGGCGTCGGTCGCCAGCGGCGTTGACTTGGCAGCTTCGAAGGCGGCGTCCAGCGCGGTGAGTGCGGCCGCCTCGACTTCTGCCTGCACCGCGTCGTCCCAGAGGCCGGCCTCCTCGAGTTCGGCACACAGCCTCAGGACCGGGTCGCGCCCCTGTGCAGCCTCGATCTCCTCGGCCGGCACGTAGCGGGTCGGGTCGTCGGCGGTGGTGTGGGGGCCCAGTCGGTAGACGACCGCCTCGATGAGGGTGGGTCCCTGACCGGCGAGGGCGCGCTCACGCGCGGTCTGCACCGCGTCGTAGACGGCGTCGACGTCGTTGCCGTCGACCTGCACGCCGGGGAAGCCGAACGCCGCCGCCTTGGCGGCGAAGGACTCGGCGGCGGTCTGGCGGTGCACCGGGGTCGAGATCGCCCACTGGTTGTTCACGCACAGGAAGATCACGGGTGCACCCAGCACACCGGCGAGGTTTCCGGCCTCGTAGAAGTCGCCCTCGGAGGAGGAGCCATCCCCGAAGAAGACGAGGACCACGCCTGGGTCGTCCTGCAGGGTAAGCCCCCAGGCGAGGCCCACGGCGTGCGGAATCTGTGTGGCGAGCGAAATCTGGTAGGGGAGCACCCGGATCGGTGCCGGGATGTGGCCGCCGGCTGGGTGGCCGATGTTGTAGAGCATGACGTGCTCGAGGATCTCGGGCCCGTACCGGCGCAGCGCGATCGGCTCCCGATATTGGGGGAGCACCCAGTCGTGCCCGGGGTCGAGGGCGTGGACGGCGCCGACGACCGTCGCCTCGTGGCCTTCGATGGGTGCCATGGTGCCCACCTGGCCCTGGCGTTGGAGGTTCCAGGTCCGCTGCGACTGGACCCGCGCGGTGACCATGTCGACGAGCATCTCGCGCCGCTGCTCGTCGGTGGGCCGGGCCATGATCGCTCCTCCGGGACGGAATCTCCGCGGTGACCGACCCTAACCGGAGGATGCCGGGTGGCGTGCCGGATGTCACGAAATCCGAAGGCACACAAGGGGTTTCCGGACATCGGCAGTCGCTATTCTGGGTGCCACAACGGTTTGAGATCCCCCCCTCGAACCTTGAGACTCCGGCCGGGATCTTCCCCCCTGATCAGACGGCCGAGAGCGAGAGAACGTCCCGCCTCCCCCAGGCGGGACGTTCCATTTTTCCGGGCGCCGCTCCCGTTTCTGGGAGATCGGGGAAGGCCTCCTAGTGTTCACGGGTCAGCAGCACCGAACGGGGAACAGATTGAGGACATGGGCACATCGCGACGGGAACTGATCCGCATGACCGACGACGAGGTTGCGGCGTTCGTCGAGGACAGGTTGAGCCTGCAGGTCGGAACCATCGAGCGCGACGGTTCGATCCACCTGTCCACCCTCTGGTACGCGGTGATCGGGGGCAACGTGGTCTTCGAGACCTACAGCCGCTCCCAGAAGATCGTGAACCTCGAGCGGGACGACCGCATCACGGTCCTCCTCGAGGACGGAACCACCTACGAGACGCTCCGGGGCGTGATGATCAGGGGCCGGGCGATCCTCCGCTCGGACCAGACCGACGTGGTGCCGGTCGCCGAGGCGGTCATCCGCCGGAACCAGCCGGAGGTCCCCGAGGAGTACGTCGCCGCTGCGGCGGTCCAGATGGCGGCCAAGCGGACCGCCGTGGAGGTCGTTCCCGAGAAGGTCGTCTCCTGGGACCACACGAAGTTGGGCGGCACGTACTAGCCGTGGGGCGCGTACCGGCGACCTCGTCGGGACCCGCCGTCGAATCCTCGTAGCATGTCGTCCGTGGACGACCTCCTGGCGGTACAGCACGAGGACACCACCGCCGACCAGATCCGGCACCGCCTCGCCAACCTGCCGGAGCGGGTGACCCTCGAGACGGCACTCGGTGAGCGACGCACGAACGAATCCGATCGGGACGTTCTTCGCCTGGAGCGCCTCGAACTCGACCGTCGTCAGAAGCGGGCCGAGGCCGACGTGGAGGCCGTCGCCTCACGCATCCAGGAGTTGGACGACCGCCTGTACGGCAGTGGGATCAGCTCCCCCCGGGAGGCACGCGAAATCCAGGAGGAGGTCGAGCGGCTGAAGCCCCGGCAGGAAGACCTCGAGGAGCGTGTCCTCGAGGTCTTCGAGGAAATCGACCCCGTCGACGGTCGGCTGGGTGAACTCGACGCCCGGGCCGAGGCGGGGGACGCGACGATCGCCGCGGCACGGGCGGCACTGGCGTTGATCGAGGCGGGCCTGGGCGACGACCTCGCCCAGGCCGAGGAGCGCCGCCATGTCGCTGCTTCCGAAGTCCCGGCCGACGTACTCGGTCGCTACGAAGGCCTGCGGGGCATGTTCGGTGCCAGCACCGTGGTCCAATTCGACGGCTCCGACTGCCGGGGCTGCCCCTCGGCGATGCCTGCCGTGGAGGTGGACCGGGTCAAGCACCTCGAAGAGGGCTCCCTCACCGATTGCACGGAGTGCGGCCGCCTCGTGGTCCGCTGAACGGTGCTCCTCTGGTTCGCCTTCCTGGCGCTCGTCCTGGTGGCCCACGTCTTCGACAGCCCCAACCTCGACTACCGTCTGGTCGTCCTCGGAGCGGTCCTGCCCGTCTGCGAGGGAGTCCTGGGCGGACCGTGGCTGTTGCACACGCTCCCTTTCTGCGTGGTCGTCCTCTTCGGCGTGATGCTGGTCGCCCGGGGACGGCGCCTCGCCCAGCGCCGCTGGCTGGGTGTCCCGATCGGCCTCTTCGCACATCTCGTGCTGGACGGCACCTGGGCGAGGACCGAGGTCTTCTGGTGGCCGTTCGCCGGCACCGACGCACTCGGTGGCTCGTCGGTGCCGGAGTTCGGCCGCTGGCCGGAAGGACTGGCCTTCGAGGTTGCCGGCCTCCTGGTCGGCCTATGGGCGTGGCGGCGCTACGGCCTGGGTGACCGCTCCCGCCGCGACGCCCTCGTGCGAGACGGCCGGCTCACCGGGGTGCGTGCCTGATGCTGTACGTGGTCCGACACGGCCGGACCGAGTGGAACGCCTCCGGGTTGTTCGTCGGTCGGGGAGACCCTCCGCTCGACGACCTCGGTGTGCGCCAGGCCCGGGCAGTTGCCGTGGCGATCGGCCATGTGGACCGGATCGTGTCGAGCCCGCTCCAGCGTGCGCAGCAGACCGCCGGGGAGTTCGGGCTGGACGTAGAACTCGACGACCGGTGGATCGAGCTCGACTACGGGGAGTTCGACGGTCGCCCGGTGGCCGAAGTGCCCTCCGGGACCTTGGCGGCCTGGCGCAACGACCTCGACTGGGCGCCACCCGGAGGGGAGAGCTACCGCCGGCTCGGAGAGCGTGTCCGCTCGGCCTGCGACGACCTGCTGGACGAAGCGGCCACCCGGGACATCGTGGTCGTGACGCACGTGTCGCCGGTCAAGGCTGCCATGGCGTGGGCGCTCGGTGTCGGCGACGAGGTGGCCTGGCGCTGCTTCGTGGCGACGGCGGCGGTGATGGCCATCGGTACCGGCAGTGGCAGGCCCTCGCTTCGTGGTTTCAACGACACCGGCCATCTCGAGGGGTTGGAGGGAGTCGAGGGGCTCGAGGAACCAAGGCGTTGAGCCGAACCGCTACTCGTGGTCGTCGAGCCCTCCGGACGAGGGGGGATCGAAGCCGTCCGGCCACACCGTGGTGTCGTCGTGGCGGATCCCGTCGAGGCGCACCGCCTCGAGTTGGGCGTCGGTGAGGTCGGCGCCGACGAGGTCGGCGAAGGACAGGTCGGCGCCGATCAGTGCCGCTCCCCGGAGCACGGCGCCCGACAGGTTGGCGGCACGCAGGGTCGCACCGTTGATGATCGCTCCTCGAAAGTCGGCCCCCATGGCGAAGCATCCGGTGAGGTCGGCCTCGAGGAGGCAGGTGCGGGAGAACGTCGCACCGGCGAGGGTGGCGCCACCGAGGAGTGCGCCGGTGAGGTCGGCGCCGGTCAACCAGGCGCCGCCGAGGTCCGCCGAGCGGAGGTCGGCACCGACGAGGCGTGCGCTTCCCAGCCAGCAGCGGCTCAGGATCGCCCCCCCGAGCCGCGCCCCGGTGAGGTCGGCGTGCCACAGGTTGGCGAGCCGGAGGTCGGCGTCGGCGAACACGGCGTGCTGGCAGATGGCATGCCGGAGGGAGGCGCCCACCAGTCGGGCGTCGGAGAGGTCGGAGCCGTTGAGGACCGCACCTCCCAGCCATGCCCCCGAGAGGTCGACGGCGCGCAGGTCGGTTCCGGTCAGGTCCGCACCGGCGAGGTCGGCACCGGCTTCGATCTCGTAGCCGTTGATCTCCACCGGCGGGAGCCTAGGCCCTCCCCGGAAGCGGAAAGTCTGCTGGTCGGCAGAGGGAAGCAGGGCCCGCGGGCTGTCACCCGCCGCCGCCGACCAGGATCGGCAGCGTGGTATCGACCTCGGAGGCATCGACTTCGGCCTCGAGGCCGTCGTACCGGACCGTCCGCACCGGGCCGGTCACCGAGTCGGGGAGCGCAGCGCCGTCCCAGAGCGCGTATACGAAGGTTCCGTCGGACATGGTGAAGAGGCTCGAGGAGACGGTGAGCGACTCGACCGTCTGGAGGCGGCGATCGTCGCATCGACCACGTCCCCGGCGTCGAGGATCGACTGCGGGACCTTGGTGAGGCCGGCCACGATGATCATCTCGGCGCCCTCGCTGAAGGCCGTGACGGCACCGGTGATCGTGACCTTCGCCAACTCGTCGTCCGACCGGCCCCAGCCTCCGCGATCCCCGACGTAGGCCTCGGTGATCCAGAATGCCCGATCCCCGTGCCCGGTCGCGTCGACGCGGGATCGATAGTCGGCGGCGAAGAACGTGTCGCTGCTCTTGATGGAGTGGATGTTGCCCAGGTCGAACAGTCCGGCAGCGCCAGAGAGAACAGGTTCCCAGTAGCGGAGAAACTGGTCGTGCATTCCCGCCTGTCCGGCCAGAAGCACCACGGCGAGCGGATCGGCGCCCCGGATCGCGGCGGCGGAGACCCGGAGCAGCTCGAGGTAGGCGTCCGGTCCCGCTTGGAACATGGCCAAGTTCTCCGGACCCTGCATCTCGGGCTCGTTGAACACCTCCCAATGGCGGATCGGGTAGGCCAGCCAGGGCATGTCGTCGACGCCGTCGCCGTCGCAGCGCTCGACCGTTGCGGCCACCCATGCGGCGTAGGCGTCGAGGTCGCATGGGGCGTAGAGCGACTCGCCCAATTCGGGCATCATGCCGGGGTACTTCGGGTCGTCGGCGTGGCAGGCCGACTGGTCCCATTCGGCGAAAGGCCACAGGGTGACGAGGATCGCGATCCGCTCGGTCTGGATGGCGTTGACCACCGCGTCGGTGCGGTCCCAGGCGTAGCGGCCGGGCGAGGGCTCGTTCAGGCCCCACTGGAAGGGACCTGGGTGGGGCCGGCGCCACGAACCCGGCCCACCGGTGCGTCCCGGCGAGAGGTGCCCGAGGTGGCTGGCCCCGACGTCGTCGGGCCAGTCGAGTCTCGGAGGCTCCGTGGTCGTGGTGGTCGTAATCGTCGAGGTGGTGTCGGGGGTCGTCGTGGTGGTGGGGGCCGCCGTGGTGGTGGGGGCCGTCGTGGTGGTGGGGGCCGTGGTACCCACCGTCGATTCGGTGCCTCCGCCGCCACAGCCTGCGAAGAGGAGCGTTGCAGCAATCGCCAACTGCGTTGAGATTCGCAGGCCGCCAATCACGGGTGAGTCTTGCAGGTCGGATCGAAGCCCGCTCCAGAGCCCGGAGGTGGTTCCAGCGAGATTGGCCCGGTGGGTGACGGTGAGCCGACCTGTAGGCGGGGTTCTGTCCACCGGCCCCTTGCGGGGGTCCGGATGGGTGACCATCCATCTGTGCGGCCTACCTGGGAGTGTCTGCGGACGGGTCGCCCTCTCCCTGTTCGGCCTTGCTCCGGATGGGGTTTGCCGAGCCGACCGGGTCGCCCCGGCCGCTGGTGCGCTCTTACCGCACCGTTTCACCCTCACCTGTGCCCCGGTTCCCGGAGGAACCGAGGCCATCGGCGGTCTGTTCTCTGTGGCACTTTCCTGCGGGTCGCCCCGACTGGCCGCTAGCCAGCATCCTTCCCTGCGGAGCCCCGACCTTCCTCAGCGAATCCCCCGGAGGGGAGACGCCGCGGTCACCCGGCCGGCTCACCGTCGACTCCAGTGTGGCGGGAAGGCGGACCCGGGGCAACGGGAATCTCCTTTGCGTCCCTCCATGACCACACGACGAAATTGGGACTTGCAACGCACGTTCGGCCCGACTAGCACTACGCGGAGCATGCAGACGACGCGATCCACCGTCACCACCACGGTCCACACCACCGGTCGCAACGACACGGAGCTGTCCTGGCAGGACCTGGGGGCGTGCCGGGGCCTCGATGCCACGATCTTCTACCCGGACCCCGACGACGAGGTGGGTACAGATCGGGCACTCGCCGTGTGCGAGGGCTGCATGGTGCGCGAGAGTTGCCTCGAGCACGCCCTGGCGATTCGGGAGCACACCGGGATCTGGGGTGGAGCGACCGAGCGTGATCGTCGACGCATCCTGCGCCGGCGCCGCCGTTCGGCCTGACGGCAACTCCGATGGGTCTCGAGGGCCTTGGCGGCTGGCCCGGCCTGTTGAGCCGACTCTGCGCCGGGGAAGACCTCGAGAGCGACCAGGCCGAGGCGGTCCTCACCGAGATCCTCTCCGGTGAGGCCGAACCCGTGCAGATCGCAGCCTTCCTGATCGCCCTCAAGGTCAAGGGCGAGACCACCGACGAGACGATCGGCCTCGTCCGGGCGATGCTGGCGGCTGCCGAACCGCTCGACCTTCCGGACGGCACCATCGACATCGTCGGGACCGGGGGCTCCCCGCAACGGCGCGAGAAGGCACTCAACGTCTCGACCATGGCCTGCTTCGTCGCCGCAGGAGCAGGCGCCGTCGTCTGCAAGCACGGCAACCGACGCGCCTCCTCGACCTCCGGGGCCTTCGACCTGCTCGACCTGCTGGGACTCGACATCGACGTCACGTCCGATCAGGTGGCCGAGCAGGTGGCCACCCACCGCCTGGGATTTGCCTTTGCCCGGACCTTCCACCCGGCCATGCGCTTCGCCGGGCCGGTTCGGGCGGGCATCGGGATCCCCACCGTCTTCAACGTGCTCGGCCCGCTCTCGCATCCGGGCGGCGTCCGGCGACAGCTCATCGGCTGCGCCGAGCACTCCCTCGGCGACCGCATGGTCGAGGTCTTCCGGGCCACCGGTTCCGTGCACACCTGGGTCGTCACCGGACACGAGGCCCTCGACGAGATCGCCGTGACCGGCCCGAGCCGGGTCCTCGAACTCCGTGACGGCGAGGTCCGCGAGTTCGAGTTGGATCCCTCGGCCCACGGGATCGCCATCGCCGATCCCGGCGACCTTCCCGGCGGCGACCCGGCGGAGAATGCGGTGATCACCGCTGCACTGTTCGCCGGAGAGGAACGGGGCCCGGCCCGGGACATCGTCGTGCTCAACGCGGCGGCGGGCCTCATCGTGGCGGGCGTAGCCGACGACCTCGACGCCGGCATCGAGGCAGCCGCAGCGTCGATCGATGACGGCTCGGCAGCGGCCGTGCTGGAGGCCCTGCGCGCCTGAAATCGGCGCGGGCCGGGGATCAGGTTCCGGGCATCAGGTGGCTGGCGATCGGGGCGAGAAGCGGGGGATCGGCCGGACCGACTCGGCCAACAGGCCCTCGGCGGAGAGGAGCTCGAGACGGTGCGCCTCACGGTCGAACCAGGTCGCCACGCAGTTCAACTCGTCCGCCTCGTCCCTCTTGACGGGTCCGACGGAGGTGCATCCATCGTCGGTGCCCTCGCCCAGGGGGAGTTCGTCGGCGGGTTCGGGTTCGCCCTCCGGCCAGGTCCGCCGCAGCCTGCCGTGGACGATCTCGGCACCTCCGTGGCCGATGACCCGGACCCGGACCGTGCCGGCTCGGCGTAGGAGGCCGATCCGGCGCTGGCGCTGCAGCGTCGTGGCGAGCGCCTCGGCGCCGTTCCGGGCATCGGCGGCCTCCTCGAAGCGCTCGGCGGCCGCCAGGCGGTCCATGCGCTCGGCGAGAGGTTTGAGCAGCAGGTCGGGCTCGTCGGTCAGACCCCGGCGGGCGAGGTCCACAATGCGGGCATACGACGACTCGTCGATCGATCCGGAACAGGGACATGCGGCCACCCCCAGTTGCGCCGCCGTGCACGGGGCAGCGGCCCGCGACCTCGGAATGCGCCCCGTGCAACGCCGCAGCGGTACTACCGACTCGACCGCATCGATCACCTGCCGGGCGAAAGAGGTGGAGCGGACCGGCCCGACGTAGAGGCCCCCGTCGTCGGTGAGGACGCGTGCGACGGCCAGTCGGGGGAACGCCTCACCGAGGGTGAGCTTCAGGTAGACGTAGCGCCCGGCACCGGTGCCCTGTCGGTTGTAGCGGGGCTCGTGCCGGTGGATGAGTCGGATCTCGGAGATCGCCGCCTCGAGTGGGCTCGTACACACCCTGTGTTCAATCCGTTCGGTCTCGCGGAGGAGGCGTCGGACCTTGCGCCGCACGTCGGTCGAAAAGTAGCTTCGGACGCGGGCCCGGAGGTTGGTGGCCTTCCCGACGTAGAGGACCTCGCCACGGCGGTCGCGGAAGAGGTAGACGCCCGGCGAACGGGGAAGGGAATCGGTGAGGGGCAACTTCCCGGCATCGGGGTGGCCGGCCATCGTCGGCAGGACCAGGAGGTCGTCGAGGCCGGTGACCCCGAGCGTCGCCGCCCGCTCGAGGAGGAGGTGCAGCAGATCGCCCGTGGCGAGCGCGTCGTCGAGGGCCCGGTGGTTGGGTGGATGGTCGAGGCGGAGGTGTCGGGCGAGGGTCCCGAGCCTGCAGTTGGGGACCTCGTCGCGAACCAGGCGGCGCGCCAGTGCACACGTGTCGATCGACCGGTTGGCGAGCGGTGGGCGCTCGGATCGCTCGAGCGCCGCTCGGAGGAACGAGAGGTCGAAGCGGACGTTGTGGCCGACGATGACCGAGTCGCCGACGAATTCGAGCAGGTCAGGAAGCACGGCTTCGATCGGGGGAGCGTCCTGCACCATCGCCTCCGTGATGCCGGTCAGCACGGTGATGCGGGGCGGGATCCCGCAGCCCGGATCGACCAGCGTCTGGAAGGTGCCGAGGCAGGCCCCTCCCCGGAGTTTGACGGCCCCGACTTCGGTGATGGCACAGGTCGAGGCAGCGGTTCCCGTCGTCTCGAGGTCGATCACGCAGAAGGTGACGTCCGGCAGCGGTGTGCCGAGGTCGTCGAATGATCTCTGCGCGGCTGCATCCGCAGGCATTCCACCAGTGAATCGAACAGGTGTTCGTCTGTCAAGCACCCGTCTCCCGGGGAAGGAAGGGGACATGGGGAGGGCTGTCACACCCCGTGGGAAGAATGTCTCCATGAACAAAGCACGAATTCCCAAGCCATTTCCCCAGACGCCATCTTCTCAGGCGCCATCTGTTGATCCGACCGACTCACTGGTGATCGACTGCGGGACCTGCAGCGAGCGCCACACCGCCACCTGCGACGACTGCGTCGTGACCTTCCTGCTGGGCCGTCGTCCCGGTGAGGCCGTCGTGATCGACCTCGACGAACACCGCAGCCTCCGAATCCTCGCCGACGCCGGCCTGGCCCCACCGCTGCGGCACGCTCCCGAGGGCCACTGAACGCCACGACACCGCGCCGCGCCGCCATGCAAAGGTGCTTCCGGGCGCGTCGTTCCGCACGAGACCTGCGACGATGGCAACGTGGAACAGGACAGGGAGCAGGGAGCCGGCGAGGATCTCCACTCGTGCGAGGTGCTGGCGGAGGAAGTCTGCGCGCTCGGCCGTCGGGCGGGACTCGATGCCGTGGGCATCGCCGACGCCGCCCCGTTCCGCGCCACCCGCCGCCACCTCGAGGAGCGCCGTTCCCGGGGGCTGGCTGCCGACATGCAGTTCACCTACCGCAACCCCGAGCGGTCCACCGACCCCCGGCGCACGCTGTCCGGCGCACGCTCCCTGGTCGTCGGGGCGCTCCACATCCCGGCGCCCCGACTCCAGCCCACGGCGCCGTCCGAGGCGAGGGTCGCCGCCTACGCAAGGGACGACTTCTACGGGGACCTCCGGAGGGCCCTCGGCGAGGTGGCGGGGCGCCTGGTGGAGCAGGGGTGGCAGGCCCGGGTCGTCGCCGACGACAACGCCCTCGTCGACCGCGAGGCCGCCGTCCGGGCCGGGATCGGCTGGTACGGCAAGAACGCCAACGTCCTGCTCCCGGGGAGGGGCAGTTGGTTCGTCCTCGGCTCCGTGGTCACCGACGCCCCGCTTCCGCCATCCACCGAGCCGGTCCGGGACGGCTGCGGAACCTGCGACCGGTGCATGTCGGCCTGTCCGACGGGCGCCATCGTCGAGCCCGGAGTCGTCGATGCGCGCCGCTGCCTGGCCTGGCTGGTGCAGGCCCCGGGGTCGATTCCGGTCGAGTTCCGGCAGGCGGTCGGTGATCGCCTGTACGGCTGCGACGACTGTCAGGAGGTCTGCCCGATCGGTCACGGCGAGCGCTCCGAGGCAGGCCACGAATCAGCATCCGGAGCCGACGTGCCGGCCATCCAGGTGCTGGAGGCCTCCGACGCCGACCTCCTTGAACGCTTCGGACGCTGGTACATCGCCGAGCGCGACCCCCGGTACCTCCGCCGCAACGCACTCGTCGTCCTCGGCAACGCGACGGATCAGGACCCTGTGGTCGACGCCCTCCTTCGCCGGTTCGCCGGGTCTCCGGACCCGATGCTCGGTGAACACGCAACCTGGGCGCTGGCCCGGCGTGCGACCGGACAACTGGCAGCGCCATGAGGTCGCACGTGCTGGTCACCAACGACTTTCCGCCCAAGGTGGGGGGCATCCAGTCCTACCTTTGGGAGTTGTGGCGCCGGCTCCCCGCCGAGGACGTGGCGGTCCACACCACGCCCTACGAGGGTTCGTCGGCGTTCGATGCCGAGCAGCGATTCGCGGTGACCCGATCCCGTGAGCCCTGGCTGCTTCCGCTTCCCCGGCTGTCCCGGCACGTCGGCCGCCTCGCCCGGGAACAGGGCGCGGAACTGGTGGTCTGGGACCCGGCGATTCCCGTCGGCCTGGCCGCTCCACGGGTGGGTCTGCCCTACGCCGTCGTCCTCCACGGCGCCGAGGTCACGATTCCGGGCAGGTTGCCCATCCTGCGCCCACTGCTGGGCCGGGTGTTGCGTGGTGCGTCGCTCGTGATCAGTGCAGGCGGCTACCCGGTAGCCGAGGCCGAGCGGGCTGCAGGGGGAGGGCTCCCGACGCTCATCGTTCCGCCGGGTGTCGACATCGACCGGTTCGTTCCCCTCGACGACGGTGAACGTGCGTCGGTGCGCAGGGAGCTCGGCCTGCCGGTCGACGCCGCCCTGGTGGTCAGCGTCAGCCGACTCGTCCCCCGGAAGGGTATGGACACGCTGGTCAGGGCTCTGGCCCGCCTCGCCGAGAAGGAGCCCGACGTGGTCCTGGCGATCGCCGGAGCGGGCCGCGACCACGCCCGCCTCGAGGCGCTCATCGAGAGGACGGGCGCCCCGGTCCTGCTGCTCGGACGGGTGGAGGAACGTCTCCTGCCCGGCCTGTACGGAGCCGGCGACGTCTTCGGCATGCTCTGCCGCACGCGCCTCGCCGGACTCGAACAGGAGGGCTTCGGGATCGTCTTCCTCGAGGCGGCCGCGGCCGGCGTCCCCCAGGTGGCCGGGCGCAGCGGGGGAGCGGCGGAGGCCGTCGAGCACGGGGAGACCGGGCTCGTCGTGGACGACCCGACCGATGTGGAGGCCGTGGCGGCAGCGATCGGCGACCTGCTGGGCGACGAGGAGGGGCGCAGGGCCATGGCGAGGGCCGGGCGTCAGCGGGCCGAGCGCGAGTTCTCCTACGATGTGCTGGCCGACCGGCTACGAGTCGGCATCGACGCCGCCGAGCTCCGCACCGGACGGTGAGGCCGGCCGGACAACTCCTCGTCCGCAACCGTTGCGCGGGAACGGCGACCACTGCGGCGCCCGCTCGCTGAGTCTTCTCGATGAGCCCGGCCATGCCCACGTCGCGGCGGCCGGGCTCGGGTAGTGTCGGAGGCGATGAGCGACCACGCCAGCCAACGCACGCACATCCAGGCGCCACCCGACCTGTGCTTCGCCACGGTGCTCGACGTCGAGCGGTACCCCGAATGGGCTGTCGACATCAAGGAGGCCAACGTCCTCGCCCGCGATGATGAGGGCAGGGCCGGCGACGTGCAGTTCCGGGCGGCGGCGATGGGCCGCAGCAGCAGCTACACGCTGCGCTACACCTACGGATCCAACCCGCTGCGCGTGTCCTGGCGCCTGATCGAGGGCGACGTGATGCGGCGCATGAGCGGCGAATACGAATTCGCGGCCGTCGACGGCGATCCCAACGCCACGCAGATCCACTACGACCTCGACGTCGACCTCCTCGTTCGCCTGCCCGGCTTCGTGAAGCGACGCCTCGAGGCCAAGATCGTCCACACAGCAATCGACGACCTCAAGGCCTACATCGAGAAGCTTGCCGCCCGGCGCTGATCGCCGGGGATCCCCGGGGGTAGGAATTTCTCCCGAAGGCAACGTGGGAGTCGCGGTACGCTCCTCGCCGATGGAGTATCGGCGCATCACCGCACTCCCGCCCTACGTCTTCACGGTCATCGACACGCTGAAGGTCGAGGCACGCCGGGCCGGCAGGGATGTCGTCGACCTCGGATTCGGCAACCCCGACCTGCCTTCCCCGGACGTGGCGGTCGACAAGTTGGCCGAGGCCGTCCGCAACCCGCGGAACCACCGCTATTCGTCCAGCCGCGGCGTCCCGAAGCTCCGGCAGGCGGCCGCCGAACTCTATGCACGACGCTTCGGCGTGACCCTCGATCCCGAGACGCAGGTCATCCAGACGATCGGCGCCAAGGAGGGCTTCTCCCACCTCATGTGGGTGATGCTCCAACCGGGCGATGCGGCGCTGGTGCCGTCACCGTCGTACCCCATCCATCGCTATTCACCGCTGTTCGCCGGCGCCGACGTCCGCGAGATGCCGTTCACGACCGACGGTGACTTCATCGGTGCGCTGCGGGACGGGTGGGAGTACTCCTGGCCGAAGCCCCGGGTGGTCGTGCTGTCGTTTCCCCACAATCCGACCACCGCGTGCGTGGACCTCGACTTCATGACCGAGGTCGTCGAGTTCGCCCAGGAACGCGACGTGCTCCTGGTCCACGACTTCGCCTATGCCGACCTCGGTTTCGACGGCTATCGGCCCCCGTCGATCCTCGAGGTGCCCGGGGCGGACGAGGTGGCGGTCGAGTTGTATTCGATGACGAAGAGCTACTCCATGGCGGGCTGGCGCGTGGCGTTCATGGTCGGCCATGCGCCGACCGTTGCAGCCCTGGCGAAGCTCAAGTCGTACCTCGACTACGGGACCTTCCAGCCCATCCAGATCGCAGCCACGGTCACGCTCAACGAGGCACCGAACCATCCACAGGAGGTATGCGCCATCTACGAGGCCAGGCGCAATGCGCTGTGCTCGGGACTCGAGCGCATCGGCTGGCCCGTCGAGTTGCCGAGGGGGACCATGTTCGTGTGGGCGCCGATTCCCGAGTCCTACCTTGGGATGGGCTCCGTCGAGTTCGCCAGTCACCTGGTGCGGGAGGCCGACGTCGCGGTCTCGCCGGGCGTCGGCTTCGGACCGGGCGGGGAGGGCTACGTCCGCTTCGCCCTCATCGAGAACGAGCAACGGATCGCCCAGGCGGTGCGCACCCTGCGCGGCTGCCTTGATCGGCTGTCCTGAGGAAGGGGAGCCGTGCGCATCGGAATCCTGACGGGAGGAGGCGACTGCCCCGGCCTCAACGCGGTCATCCGGGCCGTCGTCCGGCGGGTCGAACGAGGCCACAGCGGAACCGTCCTCGGCTTTCGCGACGGCTGGAGCGGGGTCATCGAGGACGATGCCATCGACCTGGATGTGGAGGCCTGCCGGGGACTCCTCCCCCGTGGCGGAACCGTCCTGGGCACCTCGCGGATCCAGCCGTTCGGAGTGGAGGGGGGAGTCGAGGCGTGCCGCTCCACGCTCGAGGCTCGCGGGGTCGACGCTCTGGTGGTCGTGGGCGGCGAGGGAACCCTCTCCTGCGCACGCGAGATGCACGATGAGGGGCTCCCCCTCGTGGGGGTGCCCAAGACGATCGACAACGACATCGCGGGGACCGAGTTCACCTTCGGCTTCGCAACCGCCGTGGAGATCGCCACCGAGGCCATCGACCGGCTCCACACGACGGCCGAGTCGCACGACCGGGTCATGGTCGTCGAGGTGATGGGCCGTCACGTCGGGCACATCGCCGCCTGGGCGGGCCTGGCGGGCGGTGCGACGGTCACGCTGGTTCCGGAGGAGCCCTTCGACATCGATGAGGTCTGTGACCGGGTCCGGCGCCGTCACGACCGGGGCCGCTACGCATCGATCGTCGTGGTCGCCGAGGGCGCCATTCCGGCGGAGGGGACAATCGAGCTGCCCGAACCCGAACTCGACCGCTTCGGCCACGCACGGCTCGGGGGAATCGCCCATCAGATTGCTGCCGAGATCCGGTCCCGGACCGGCTTCGAGACCCGCGTCACGATCCTCGGCCACGTGCAGCGGGGCGGCACGCCGACCGCGTTTGATCGGGTGCTGGCGACGCGATTCGGCGTGGCAGCCGCCGACGCTGCCGTGGAGGGCGACTTCGGGACCATGTCCGCACTGCGCGGGGGCGACATCGTGCAGATCCCGCTCGAGAAGGCGGTCGGCCACCTCAAGGTCCTGGACGACGGCCTGTGGGGGACCGCCCGCGTCTTCTTCGCCTGACCCAGCCTGTTCTGGCCGGTCCCTCCCGGCTTCCGGTACCGGGCTCAGCCCTCCTCGGGCGTCCGGTAGCGGGGGTCGAAGGTGGCGTAGTTGGCGCAGTAGACGGGCGCACCCTCCTCGGTCGGCTCGCCGTCGCTCACCGGGATGTTGATCGGAATCAGCTCCCCGTCGCGCTCGACGAGGATCTTCACCAGTTGGATCTCTGCTCCGACGATCAACTCGGTGGCCGTGCAGACGAGCATGGCGTAGGCGAGGCGGTTGCTCGCCGAGTCGTCCTGCGGGAAGCCGTCGAGGCTGTCCAGGTGGATCTCGAGCAGGGTCCCGTTCAGGATCGTGCCGATGATCGTGCTGCCCTCGATGAACGGCGAGACGTACTCCACCTCCTGCTCCTCGAGGTTCGGGCCGGCCAGCACCTGCTCGAGGATCGTGTTGACCGTGCCATCCGGGTCGATGTCGCGCGTGACCTTTGCCAACCGCATGCGATCGCCGACGTTTCGTGCGAGGAAGATCTCGACCTGCTCGGTGTCCGGGGAGGTGAGCGTCGTCGTTGTGATGTCCGGTTGCAGTGCATCGGGAATGGGCGCCGAGACCGGCCGCGGCCGGCTCTCCACGGTGATGCCGCAGGCGGTGGCGAGCATCGACAGTCCGAGGAGCACTGTCACGGCCACGGGGGTCCTCGTGCGCCTCATGTGGTCGCTTCCTCGGGGTCGTCCGGGGGGAGCGGCAACTCGATGATGAATCGGGCGCCGGAGCCGCCGTCGCTGCGATCCTCGACCCAGACCCTCCCGGTGTGGAGGCGGACGTCCTCCCAGACGAGGCTGAGGCCCAGGCCGGCCCCGGAGTCCCCACCGCGGCGACCGCCAGAGGACCCACGGGAGAAGCGGTCGAAGATCAGTTCCCGTTCGGTAGTCGGCACGCCCGGCCCGTCATCCTCGATTCCGATCCGGACGACTTCGGCGTCCCGCTCCATGAAGACGCCCGTGAGGCCACCGCCGTGGTGTGTCGCGTTGTCCAGGAGGTTGGCCATCACCCGGGCCAGACGCCGCTTGTCGCCATCGATCACAGCCGGCCGGTCGCCGAAGCCGTCTGTCACAGCGACATCGCCGAGGTGGGCGGCGCTCAGCGAGGCGTGGACGAAGTTGGTGACGTTGATCTCGGTCAACTCCAGGGAGGCGGCGCCTGCGTCGAAACGCGAGATCTCGAGCAGGTCCTCGACCAAGCGGCTGAATCGGGCAAGGTCCTGGGAGAGGAGGTCGAGGGCGGTCCGGGAACGCTCGGAGAACTGGTCGCGACGGGCCTCCAGGATGCCGACGGTGGTCGTGAGGGTCATCAGGGGGCTCCGGAGCTCGTGGCTGACCTCGGAGGCGAAGCGGGCGTCGCGAGAAATCCTGGCCTCGAGGGCCTCGGCCATGCCGTTGAATGAATCGGCCAAGGTGTTCAGGTCGGGGTCGGCCTGTCGTTCGAGCCGCGTGTCGAGGCGTCCTCCGGCAATGGCCCGGGCGGCTGCGCTGACCCGACGCAGGGGGCGAAGGGTACGGCGGCTCGCCCACCAGCCGATCACCGCACCGAGCAGCGTCGTCGCCGCGCCGGCCGAGAGCAGGATGATCCTGATGGTTCCGAGCGTGTCGGCGACGCCATCGAGGTCGAAGACGACGTAGTAGGCGGCGTCGAACGAGGGCAACGGAAGCCCGATCACCAGTTGGGGTCGACCGGCGACGATCGCCCGGATCTGTCCGGGCTGACCGTTCTCGACGTGTGCCGTGAGCACGCCGGGGATGTCTCCGTGGCCGAACTCGGGAGCGAGGAGCCAGTCGGTCCTGAGGCGCACCAGGCGTTGGCTGCCCTCGAGGCTCGTCAGCGAGTCCACGATGGAGGGAAGGTCCTCGACGGTGGTGTCCGGCGTGAGCTGGTTGTTGAGGCGGACGGCGTTGCTGACGGCGACGGCGGCAGCACTCTCCTCATGCGTCTCGATGAGCTGTCCACGGGACAACACCATGGTGGCGCCGGCGAGCGCCACCGAGAGCAGGAGGCCGCCGATGGCGAAGGCCATCGAGATGCGCGCCCGAAGCCCGACCGGCCTGAGGGTGTTTCTCGGCTCGGCGACAGCGGTCATGTCAGGGCTGGAGCTTGTACCCCATGCCGCGAACGGTCACGACGAAGCGAGGGTTGGCGGGATCGGGTTCGATCTTGGTCCGCAGGCGGCGGACGTGGACGTCCACCAGGCGGCCGTCGCCGAAGTAGTCGTACCCCCAGACCCTCTCGAGGAGGTCCTCCCGGCTCAGGACCTTGCCGGCGTGCTGCCCCAGTTCGATCAGAAGTTGGAACTCGGTCCTGGTCAGGTGGACCTCGATCCCGGCCAGGCGGACCACACCCTCCTCGGGGGCCACCTCCAATTGGTCGAAGTTCATGGTCTCGGGCATCGTCTCGGAGGAGCGGTATCGGCGGAGCAGCGCTCGGATTCGCGCCGAGAGCTCCTTTGGGGCGAACGGCTTGGTGAGGTAGTCGTCGGCACCCGCCTCGAGGCCGGCGACGACATCGTGGGTGTCGGAGCGTGCCGTGACCATGACGATCGGCACGGCACTCGTGCGGCGGATGCTGCGGCAGACCTCGAAGCCGTCGACGCCCGGGAGCATGATGTCGATGAGCACGACGTCGCTGGGTTCCCGGGTGAAGGCCGCCAGTGCCTCCTCGCCGTTGGCCGTCTCCTCTACCTCCCAGCCCTCGTCCTCGAGGGCGAGGCGGACGGCGGTGCGGATGCGTTCGTCGTCCTCGACGGTCAGGATCCGTGTTCCCACGTGCATCATCGTGCCCGATTTGTGATGCGAATGCTGACCGATGCCCAGAATTGGTGGAAAACGGTGGGAATGTGCACCGGTCAGGCCCGGTCGGCCTCCACGGATCGGAGCAGTTCGGAGAGTGCGTCACGAAGCCCCGGGGGGGCCGCCAGGACGAAGTCACCGTTCGTCGGATTGCCGTCGAGGTCGCCGACCGTTCCCCCGGCCTCGCGGACGAGGACCGTTCCCGCCGCGATGTCCCAGGGATTGAGGCCGCGCTCATAGAAGGCGTCGACCCGCCCGGCGGCCACATTGGCCAGGTCCATGGCGGCACCGCCTCCTCGCCGGATGTCGCGGATCCGGGGAAGCACCTCGACGAGGCCGACCGCCTGCTTGCGCCGACGGTCCGGGTGGTAGCCGAATCCGGTCGCCACGAGCGCCTGTGAGAGGTCCGTCTGGTCGCTCACCCGGATCGGCTCTCCGTTGCAAGTAGAGCCTGCGCCCCTTGCGGCGGCGAACTCGTGGCCGAGGGCCGGATCGACGATCACGCCGGCGGTGGGCGTTCCGTCGACCTCCGCTCCGATGGAGATCGAATAGCCGGCGAGGCCGTACACGAAGTTCGTGGTGGCGTCGATCGGGTCGATGATCCAGCGAACCCCACTGGTCCCGGGCAGCGAGGTCTGCTCCTCGCCGAGGATCCCGTCGTCGGGCCGGGCATCGAGCAGCCGGGAGACGATCTCCAACTCTGACCAGCGGTCGGCGCTGGTGACCAGGTCGGTGGCGGAGCTCTTGGTGCGTTCCGCCGGGGTCCGGCCGGCGAGTCGCCGAAGTTCGGGGACCACGGCGCGGGCCACCTCGAGGGCGAGGTCGCGCAGCATCGTCGGATCGGCCATGGTGTGTCAGGTGATGGGGTGGTGGTCCCGAGCCGCCTGCTGGAGTTCGTTGGTCCGCCATTCGGCCATGGCCCGCAGCGTGAGCGTCGCCACGATGCCGACACCGACCGCCGCTCCAGCGGCACCGAGCACCCCGAGTGACCCGGCCAGCGTCGTGCAACCGTCGGTGCACTGGAGGTCGGTGACGGCGTAGCCCACGAGCCCACCACAGGCGCCGGCGACGAGAATGGCGACGAAGGCCAGGATCCGGGCCATGGTCGGCGGGGCGGCCGACGGAACGACTGAAGGAATGGCGTCGGATGCTGCGGTTTCCACGGGGGCGAGGCTACCGGTCGCCACCTCGATGGGTTGTGGGGGATCAGGTGCGCCTTCCGGGCGCGAGACTGGGTGGATGCGTGACTGGACCGTCGCCGGGGCCCTCATCCTGCGGGAAGACCGCCTTCTCCTGGTGGCGAACCGTCGTCGGGACGGTCGCATCGAGTGGACGCCGCCGGGAGGGGTTGTCGATCCCGGCGAGACCAGCCTCGAGGCGCTCGGTCGGGAGGTCCGGGAGGAGACCGGTCTGGAGGTGACGTCCTGGTCCGACCTCGTCTACGGGGTGTCCGTCGACTTCCCGGACCGGGAGATGCGCCTGGGGGTCGAGGTCTTCCGAGCCGAAGGGTGGTCCGGCGACCTGACCTTCGAGGATCCGGACGGCATCGTCGAGGACGGAGCCTTCGTCGATGGCGAGGAGGGATCCGTCCTGCTGGAATCGGCGCCGCGGTGGGTGTGTGAGCCGGTCGGAGACTGGCTGGCCGGACGGGTTCCGGACGACGCCTGCTACGACTTCCTCGTCCGCGGCACGCGTCCCGGAAACCTCGACGTCGAACGCCGGTGAGCGACACGCCTTCTCCCGGACCCCCTGTCCCCCCGGGTCCTTCCGGCCCGGCCGGTGGCGACCTGGCGACGATCCTGCACGTCGACATGGACGCATTCTTCGCGTCGGTCGAGCTGGTGCGCCATCCGGAGTTGCGCGGTAGGCCGGTACTCGTCGGTGGAACCGGGGAGCGGGGGGTGGTCGCCGCTGCCTCGTACGAGGCCCGAGTCTTTGGCGTCCACTCGGCGATGCCGTCGGTCGTCGCCCGACGGCTGTGCCCCGACGCCGTCTTCCTTCCCGGCGACCATTCCCACTACGGAGAGGTCAGCCGACGGGTCATGGCGATCTTCCGGCGGTTCACCCCCCTGGTCGAGCCGCTGTCGCTGGACGAGGCGTTCCTCGATGTGTCCGGTTCGGTCACGCTCCTCGGCCCACCTGCCGACCAGGCGGCGGAGATCCGCCGACTCGTGCACGCCGAAGAGGGACTCGGGTGCAGTGTCGGGGTCGCTCCGAACAAGTACCTGGCGAAGCTCGCCAGCGAGCAGGCCAAGCCGCGGGTCAGCGAGCGTGGAACGGAGGAGGGTGCCGGAGTGCTCGTCGTGTGCTCCGGCGAGGTCGCGGACTTCCTCGAACCGCTGCCCGTCTCGGCGATCTGGGGCGTGGGCCCGCGAACCGACGAGAGGTTGCAGCGCCTCGGCGTCCGGACAGTGGGAAAGTTGGCCGAAGTTCCCGAGCAGACCCTGGCCGACCTCTTCGGCGAGACGGTCGGGCGACACCTCTGGCGGCTCGCACGGGGCGTCGACGAACGTCCTGTCGACCCGGGGCAGTCGGTCAAGTCGATCAGCCACGAGGAGACCTTTGCGACCGACCGCACCAGCAATGGTGAACTTCGTCGCGACCTGGCCCGTCAGGCCGATGCCGTGGCGGTGCGCCTCCGGGCGGGTGGGATCGCCGGCCGAACGGTGACCGTCAAGGTGCGGTTCGCCGACTTCACGACCGTGACGCGGTCCCACACCCGGGCCGACGCCACCGACGTCGCTGCCGAGATCCTCGAGACTGCCGACGACCTCCTTGCTGGGCTGGATCCGACTCCGGGAGTGCGGCTCCTGGGGGTGGGGGTGAGTGGCCTCCAGGACGCCTCGGTTCGGCAACTCCGCTTCGAGGACCTCAGCACCCGGACCCGACGACAGGCCGAGCGGACCGTCGACGAGATCAGGAACCGGTTCGGGAAGGAGATCATCGGACCGGGAGGCGCACTCCCGCCCCCGGATGGGCCTCGTCCCGGCCCCGGGAGCGGTCCCTGGGGGCCCGACGAGGCTTGAGCGGGCCGGAATGCCGCGACGCGCGTTGTGGTCACGGGTCCGCTGTGCGATGCTGAAGACACCAGTTTCGAGACGGAGGGCCGTGTGCCACTGTCCAAGGACGAGGAACGAATCCTCAGCGAGATCGAAGAGCAGCTCTATGACACCGATCCCCGCCTCGCGCGCGAGGTGGCCGAGACGACGGTCTACACGGATGCGCTGCGCAGGCTGAAGTGGTCGGTGTTCGGCTTCGTGGCCGGCGTGGCCCTGATGATCGTCACCCTGTCGACGTCCTACCTCCTGGCATTCGTCGGCTTCCTCGGGATGCTGGGTTCGGCGCTGGTCCTCGAGCGAAGTGTTCGCCATCTCGGGAAGACGGGCCTCGAGCAGGGCCGCCGTTCCCCGAAGGCCGCATCCCTGCGCGACGCCTTCGGGAGTACCCGCCAGAAGATGCGCGAGCGCTTCGAGCGCGGCGAGTCCGGCCGCAACTGATCCCAAATCGGGTTTCGTCTTGGCCCATGTCCTGGCCATCGACATCGGTGGCACCAAGGTCGATGTCGGCATCGTCGACCCTTCCGGTGAGGTCCTCGTCCGGTCCCGGGCCTCCAGTCGTTCCGAGCATGGTGAGGACCTCTTTGGGAATGTCGCCACCCTTGCGGCGAAGGTGCTCGGGGTGTCCGGCGTGCGGCCAGACGTCATCGGGGTCGGATGCGGCGGGCCCATGCTCCCCGGGGGCAGTGAGGTCTCGCCCCTGAACATCCCCGAGTGGCGGGGTTTCCCGCTTCGGGAGCGACTCGTCGACCGCTTCGACCTCCCGACCTTCGTCGACAACGACGCCAAGGCGTTGGCGCTCGGCGAGGGATGGAGGGGAGCGGCGGTCGGCGTGCGCGACTACCTGGCCATGGTCGTCTCGACGGGGATCGGTGCGGGAATCGTGCTCGACGGACGCCTGCTCGACGGGGCCGCCGGGAATGCCGGGCACCTCGGGCACGTCGTCGTAGAGCCGGGTGGGCACCGGTGTGCGTGCGGCGTGCATGGTTGCCTCGAAGCCATGGCGTCGGGCACTGCGCTCACCCGGGAACTCGGCCATCCGGCTGCACAGGCACCGATCGAAATCCGTGAACGTACGGGCCGGTACGTCGGACGGGGCTTTGCGGCAGCGGTCAACCTCCTCGACCTCCGACTTGCGGTGGTGGCCGGATCGGTGGCCCTCGGATTCGGCGATCCGTTCTTCGCGGCCGCCAACGAGGAGTTGGCAGCCGGGTGTGGACTCGAGTTCACCACCGGCGCCAGGATCCTCCCGGCGGGACTGGGGGTCGACGGTCCGTTGGTCGGCGCTGCGGCCGTGGGGCTGCGCGGCCTCGGAATCCTCGAGAGCGTGCGATGAGCGCCGGTCCGGAGATCTGCGCATGAACTTCCGCCGGGTCCTCCGGGTCGCTGCAGCCGTAATGGTTCGCCCGCGGCTCTGGACGACGGCGCTCCGACAGGTGCACCGCCTGGCGCCCCGGGGGTGGTGGCGTCGACCGCCCTTCCTGCCGATCCCGGATCGCGGCTATACGGCATTCCGGAAGGTCACGCAGTACGGCCACGCCGACCACCCTCCCGAGGTCGACGACGTCCTGGTCTGGCTCGAGTGGTGTCGCTCCCTCCCTGCGGCATTGGGTGCCGGAAGTTCCGATGACGCTTCAGGGGGCGACCACTAGGGTACGACCGTGGCCAACTCCCTGATCCTCAACGCCACCTATGAGCCGCTGTCGATCGTGTCGACCCGGCGGGCGGTCGTCCTCGTGCTGGGGGAGCGGGCGGAGACGGTTCACACCACCGGGCGGGTCATCCACTCCGAGTTCCTCGAGATCGACGAGCCATCGGTGGTCCGCCTGTCGCGCTATGTCCACGTCCCCCGGCACCGGCGGCGGGGCTTCAGCCGTCGGGCGGTCCTCCACCGCGACGAGCACCGCTGCCAGTACTGCGGCTCCCGGGCGGAGAGCGTCGACCACGTCGTGCCGAGGAGCCGTGGGGGCGCCCACGACTGGGAGAACGTGGTTGCCGCATGCCGTCGCTGCAACACTCGCAAGAGCAATCGGCCGCTCGCCGAGTCCGGTCTGTGGCTCCGCCGGGAGCCCCGGGTGCCCCGGCTCTCGACCTGGTTCGTGATGATGGCCGGGTCCGTCCCCCAGTCCTGGGAGCCCTATCTGGACCTGGTGGCCGGCCAGACGGCGTGAGCGGCTGGGAGTGCGAGAGGCCCAGCGGTGGCGTCGCCGAGCGCCACCAGAGGGACCCGTGCTTCGACACCCGCCGGGTTCTGCTCCACGAGTTCACCCGTCCGACGCTCGTGCTCGGGAGCGCCCGACGGAATCGACGGTGGCTCCCGGACGAGGCCCGGCTGCGGTCCGCCGCTTGCGACGTGGTCCGACGGCGTTCCGGTGGTGGTGGCGTGCTCCTGCGCCCGGGCCATGTGCTCTGGGTGGATGTCGTCCTTCCGCGGGGTGACGTCCTCTGGGACGACGACGTGGGGTGTTCGGGCCTGTGGCTGGGTGGCGTGTGGTCGACGGTGCTCGCTGGCCTCGGTCTCCTCGCCGATGTGCACCGGGGACCGATGGTCGGAGGAGCCTGGTCGGAGGCGGTCTGCTTCGCCGGCCGCGGGCCGGGCGAGGTGTCGGTCGACGGCCGGAAGGTGGTCGGCATCAGCCAACGTCGTACCCGGGAGGGGGCCTGGTTCCAGTGTGCGGCCCTCCTCGAATGGCGGCCCCGGGAACTGGTCGACCTGCTCGGCCTCGAGCCGGCGGATCGGGCGGCAGCGGAGCTGGGGGAGCGGGCCGTCGGCCTGTTCGACCTCCTGGCGCAGGACGCGCCGGATTCCGAGGAACTGGTTGCGGCCTTCGTGGCCGCACTCCCCGCAGGCGACTGACCCGTTCGGGCCCGGCTTCCTGGCCGGTGATTCGGCGGGAAAGCGCGTCCTGGTGGGGCGCTGGCTTGCATGTGTGGGTTATATACCCATAGAATGGTTCAAAGTGGGGCTAAAGGGGGAATCGATACCTCCCCCTTCCACCTTGAGTCCACGGACCAGATCCACGATCCGGAGAGGAGGGGAGAGCGACATGGCCTTCGATATTTTCGTCGGAACCTTCGAACACACGCTGGACGACAAGGGACGCATCGTCCTTCCCGCCAGGTTCCGGTCCCACTTCGCCGACGGCGGGTATCTCACCCTGACCGAGGGTTGCGTTGAACTGCGGAGCCGCCTGGAGTTCGAAGGCATGGTCGAACGCACCCTGGCGGAGATACGCGCCGGCGAGGCCGACCCTGAAGAGCGTCGCTCGTTGGGGTCGAGGTCCGAAAGGGTGCAACCGGATGCACAGGGCCGCGTCACCCTGTCAGCACGGTTCCAGAAGGATGCCGACCTCGAGCGGGAGGTCGTGCTCGTCGGTGCGCTCGACATGATCGAGATCTATGCGGCATCGACCTGGCGCGAGGTGGAACGGTCAAACGCCACCGTCGTCGCCGGGGCGCACCGCCAGGGCATCGGAATCTGAGCAAGAGGGAAGTGGAGGTGGCACGGCGCAACTCGACCACGAGGACGAGGAACGGCGAACCCGGCCGTCCCTCGACAGTCCCCCGATCGGCAGGATGGGAGGTCCCTACTCCGCCCGCTTGCCATCCAGCCCGCCTGGGAGAGAAATCCCGGCGTGCGCCCGCTGATCGGGGGACTGTCGAGGGACGGAGGGCATGCCGCCAGTCCCTCACCGCCGCGACCATGGACACTCCCGCCCCCACTCCCCATCCCGAGGATGGCTTCCGCCACCTCCCGGTGATGCTCGACGAGGTCGTCACCTCGTTTGCACCGACGCCTGCCGGAATCCTGCTCGATGCCACCGTTGGCGGGGGAGGCCACGCCGCTGCACTCCTCGAGGCCCGCCCCGACTGCCGACTCCTCGCCATCGACCGGGATGCCGACGCCATCGAGGCCGCCGGCCTGCGCCTCGCACCCTTCGGCGAACGGGTCCGCCTCGTGCGTGCAGCCTTCGGCGACCTCGGTGCGGTCCTCGAGGACGAACTCGGTCAAGAGTGCCTCGCCGGCTTCCTGTTCGACCTCGGTGTGTCGTCACCGCAACTCGATCGTCCGGACCGCGGCTTCAGCTATCGCGAACCCGGACCGCTCGACATGCGGATGGACCGTCGCCAGGCCCTGACCGCGGACGACGTCGTCAACGGCTACACCGAGTCCGACCTGGCTGGGGTGCTTCGGACCCACGGCGACGAGAGGTACGCACGCCGGATCGCTGTGGTGGTGGTGGCGGCCCGTCCCGTCACCGACACCCTCCAGTTGGCGGACCTCGTCCGTGAGGCGATCCCGTCCCCGGCCCGACGCCGTGGTGGGCATCCTGCCAAGCGCACCTTCCAGGCCCTGCGCATCGAGGTCAACGACGAGTTGGCCCAACTGCCCGGCACTTTGGACCTGGCGGTCGAGCGCCTGGCGGTCGGTGGTCGGGGAGCGGTGCTGGCCTACCACTCCGGTGAGGACCGGATCGTGAAGGAGCGCTTCGACCGGGCAGCGACGGGTGGGTGTACGTGTCCGGCCCGACTTCCCTGCGGCTGTGGCGCAGTGTCGATTGCCCGCATCCCCCGTCGTGGCGCCCGCCGTCCCGAAGAGGCGGAACAGGCACGCAACCGGCGGGCGGCGAGTGCCCGCCTTCGCGTCCTCGAGCGAACCGACCCGGAGAGGCGTCCATGACCGCCGTCCTACGCATTCCCCGGCCGCTCCGTCGCGAGACACCGATCGCGGTCCCCGATCCGGGTGTCGCCGCCGATGCCCGTGCCGTGATCGGACCTCTGGCGATCTTCAGCGTCGCCGCCGTCTTCCTGGCCTCCCTCCTGTTGGCGGGGTTCCACAGCGTCCTCGTGGACGGCCAGTTCGAGCTCGACCGCCTCCAGACCCGACTCGACGACGGCCGGGAACGGGGGCAGGTGCTCCGCATGGAGGTCGCCCGACTCGAGAGCCCGAGTCGAATCCTCCACGTGGCCCAGGGGCGCCTTGGCATGGTGCCGCCGCCCCAGCGGGTCTACCTCCCTGCCGTCCTGCCCGGTGACCCGGCGCAGCCGATCCCGGAACCTGTCGGGAACCCGTTCGGGACCCTCCACCGATGAGCCGACGCCCGGATCCCGTCGCCACCCGTGGCCGGGGGTCGAGGCGTATCGTCCCCCTCCGCAAGACGGCCCGCAGCATCTGGTGGCGCTGCCTAGCCGCGGGGGTCACCTTCGTGCTGATCGCCGCAGCACTCCTCTGGCGCCTCGTGTCGCTCCAGATCCTCGAGCCCGATCGCTACCTTGCCCATGGAGCGGCTCAGCGCATCAGCATCATCGACCTTCCGGCAGCACGCGGCGCCATCCTCGACCGCAACGGCGTGGACCTCGCGCTCTCGGTGCCGCTCCAGACCATTGCCGCCAACCCCCGACTCATCGAGGACCCGATCCGCGCTGCCCGAGCCCTTGCCCAGATCGTGGACACCGACGTCGAGACCCTCGAGGAGCGACTCTCCAATGGTCGTGCCTTCGTCTACGTGGAGCGACAGGTCTCCGAGGATATGGCGGAGGCGGCCCTCGGTATGGACCTGACGGGCGTCTTCTCGATCCAGGAACGCGCCCGGGTGCGCCCGGGCGAGGACTCTGCGATCGCCCTCCTCGGGCGGACCGACATCGACGACACCGGGATCAGCGGCCTGGAGTACGTGTACGACGACCTCCTCACCGGAACGCCGGGCGAGTTGATCGTCGAGACCGGAGCCCGGGGCTCCACGATCCCCGGCGGCGAGTACCAGATCGAGCCGGCGGCGCTGGGTGACGACCTCGTGTTGTCGATCGACCGCTCGCTCCAGTTCGCGGCCGAACGCCTCCTCGCCGAGGGAGTCGAGGTCGCAGGCGGCCAGGCGGGAGTCCTCATCGCCATGGACCCGGAGACGGGCGAGATCCTGGCCTCGGCGGCGGTGGTCCGCGAAGGGGGGGAGGTCCGCCCCTCGACCGAGCACCGTGCCGTCACCTGGAGCTACGAGCCCGGTTCGATCATGAAGCCCCTCACCTTCTCCGCAGTCCTCGATTCCGGACTCGGTGCCCCCTCTACAGTGCGCGAAGTGCCGGGCTGGGTCCACGTCCACGACAACGATTTTCGGGACTCCTTCCCGCACGAGGAAGAGCAGTGGTCGATCGCCGACATCCTCCACCGGTCCTCCAATGTCGGCACGATCCTCTGGGCAGTCGACCTCGGCGAGGAACGCCTCTACGAGCGGTTGCTCGAATTCGGCCTGGGCCGACCCACTGAACTGGACTTCCCCGGAGAGGCCTCGGGCATCCTGCCCGTCGTGGGCAAGTGGTCGGGAACATCGCTGCCGACCATCGCCATCGGCCAGGGAGTTGCCGCGACCCCACTCCAGATGATCACGGCCTTCTCGACGATTGCCAACGAGGGACGTCGACCCGCGCCCTCCCTGGTGCTCGGAACGCGGGACACTATGGGCGTGTTCCAACCCGCCGAACGAACTCCCGAGGAACTGGTCCTCGAGCCGGAGACGTCCCGCCAACTTCTCGCCATGCTCGAGAGGGTGGTCGAGTCGGGTACCGGCACGAGGGGCCAGGTCCCCGGCTACCGGGTGGCGGGCAAGACCGGTACCGCATGGAAGCCCCGACCCGAGGGGGGATACGGGGAGGACAACGGCAACATCGACTACGTCGCCAGCTTTGTCGGGATGCTTCCCGCAGAGGATCCGAAGCTCGTGGTCCTGGTGGTCGTCGACGAGCCGGCGCTGAGCACCTACTCCGGCGGTCGTGCCGCGGCACCGATCTTCGCCGACTTCGCGCAGTTCGCGGTTCGGCAGCGCCGCATCCCCTCCGAGGTCGAGCGCATCGGCCTCGAGGAGACCGGTCGGGTGATGGCGGCGACGCCCGCCCAGGTGGCGGCCCTCGAGGCGGCCGAGGCGCTGGCCCTGGAGGAGGCTGAGCGGAAGTCCGGCGAGGTCGCCGCATCGACCGGGGGCTGACATGGACCTGGGCGAACTCCTCGAGATGGCGCGTCACGAGTGGGGCGACGACCTTCCGACGGACGGGATCGAAGCCGAGGTCACCGGCATCGCCTACGACTCCCGCCGGGTGGTTTCGGGAGACCTCTTCTGCTGCCTGCCGGGGGTCGCCGGGGACGGACACGACCATGCGCCCGCGGCGGCGGCGGCCGGCGCCCCGGCTCTCCTCGTCGAACGCCTCCTTGACCTGAACGTGGTCCAGGTGCTTGTTCCCGACGCCCGTCGGACCATGGCGCTGCTCGCCGCCGTCCTCCACGGCCGTCCCTCCCGTCGGCTCGACGTGGTCGGGATCACGGGCACCAACGGCAAGACCAGCGTCGTGCACATGCTCGCAGATGTGCTCCGTCGCAGCGGCCGACGCGTCGCCGAGTCGGGGACGCTCACCGGCACCCGGACCACTCCCGAGGCCCCCGACCTCCAGGCCCAGTTGGCCACCTGGGCGGACGAGGGCGTGGAAACCGTGTGCATGGAGGTCTCGTCCCACGCACTGGCGCAGCACCGGGTGGACGGCATCGGGTTCGCCGCGGTGGCACACACGAACCTGACCCGTGACCACCTCGACTACCACGAGTCGATGGAGGACTATGCGGCCGCCAAGCAGCGACTGCTCGATCGGGAGTTCACGGGCCGGGGGGTGGTCGTTGCGGACGACGACGCCGGTCGGGAGAGGGCTGCGGCCGCCCGACGTTCGGGCCTCGAGGTCGTGGAGGTCTCGACATCCGGCGCCGCGGCCACCGTCGGCCCGAGCGGGTCCCGGTTCGAATGGCGGGGCGGCGAAGTCGACCTCCCGCTCCCCGGGGGCTTCGCCGTGACGAACGCACTGGTGGTCGCCGAACTCGCCGCCCTGGTCGGGATGTCGGCGACAGAGGTCCGCGAGGCCCTCGGCACGGTCGAACCCGTGCCCGGCCGCTTCGAACTCCTGCCCGAGGTGGGCGGCATCAGCGTGGTCGTCGACTACGCCCATACGCCCGATGCGATCGCCTCCGCGCTCGACGCCGCACGTGCGGTGGCGGATGGTCGGGTGCTCTGTGTCTTCGGATGCGGCGGTGGAAGGGATCGGGGAAAGCGTCCCGAGATGGGTCGAGCGGCCCTGTCGGGCGCCGATGTCGTCGTGGTGACGTCGGACAATCCGAGGGATGAACCACCTGAGGGGATCATTGCGGACATTCTTTCCGGTATGGATGCCACTTCGATTGGGGACACCACCTCCGACGGGGGCGCCACCGAGGTGATCGTGGAGCCCGATCGACGCGCTGCGATCGCGACGGCGATCGGCCTCGCTCTCCCCGGTGACCTCGTCCTCGTGGCCGGGAAGGGGCACGAGTCGGTACAGGAGGTCGGCGCCCTCCGCCTGCCGTTCGACGACCGCGGGGTCGCCGCCGAACTGTTGGGGATGAGGCCGTGATCCGCCGCGTGGCTGTCTCGTCCGACTCGTGGGGGATGCGGTCGTGATCCGCCGCGTGGCTGTCTCGTCCGACTCGTGGGGGATGAGGTCGTGATCCGCCTCCTCATCGCCGCTGCCGTGGCGATGTCCACCTCGCTCATCGGGACGCGGCTCCTCATCCAGTGGCTGTCCCGGTTGCGGATCGGCCAACCCATCCGTGACGACGGACCCGAGGGCCACGCCACCAAGGCGGGCACCCCGACCATGGGCGGCCTGGCGATCGTGACCGGCGCCTTCCTCGGGTACGTCCTGAGCGACCTCTACCACGGCATCTACACGCGCACCGGAATTTTTGTGATGCTGGCAATCATCGGTGGTGGGGCCGTGGGCCTGTTGGACGACTGGATCAAGGTCGTCCGGGAACGGAGCCTGGGCCTCAACAAGCGGGCCAAGATGTTCGGCCTCGTCGTCGTCGCCGTCGGATTCTCGCTGCTGATGCTCGTGCACACGGGGGCCCACACCGAGCTGTCGTTCACCCGCATCGCCCAGCCGGGCATCGACCTGGGGGACACGCTCTGGACCATCTGGGCCGTGCTCCTCATCATCGGCTCCTCGAACGCGGTCAACCTCACCGACGGTCTCGACGGCTTGGCGGCCGGCGCCGGCACGTTCTGCTTCGCCGCATTCACCTTCATCGCCTTCTGGCAGTTCCGCTACCCGGAGGCCTACGAGGTGCCCCATGCCCTCGACCTGGCGGTGGTCTCCGCCTCGATGGCCGGCGCCTGCCTCGGCTTCCTGTGGTGGAATGCCGCCCCGGCGCAGATCTTCATGGGTGACACCGGCTCGCTGGCGATCGGCACCGGCCTGGCGGCACTCGCGCTTGCCACGAACACGCACCTGCTGCTTCCGATCGTGGGGGGCCTGTTCGTCATGGAGACGGTCTCCGTGATCCTCCAGATCGGCTCCTTCCGCCTCTTCGGAGGCCGTCGGGTGTTCCGCATGGCGCCCGCCCACCACCACTTCGAGTTGGGCGGCTGGCCGGAGACCACGGTCATCGTGCGCTTTTGGATCATCTCGGGCCTCTGCACCGCCGTGGGCCTCGGGCTCTTCTATGCCGACTCGATCGCCGCGGGCGTCACGGAGATGGGCCGATGAGTTCAACCGTGCTGGTCCTCGGCCTCGGCATGACGGGGCGCGCCGTGGCAGAGGCGCTCCTGCGACGGGGTGAGGACGTTCGACTCGTCGACGACCGGCCCGAAGGGGCGGTGCGACGTGCAGTGTCGGAACTGGGACTCGACCTGGTGGTTGCTCCGGAGACGGCGGAGTGGCCGGACCTCCTCGACGGTTGCGATCGGGTCGTGCTCAGCCCCGGCGTCCCCGATGCCCATCCGATCTTCGGAGCCGTCCTGCGAGAGGGCGTGGTTCTGCTCGACGAGTCGGACCTGGCTGCCGACTGGGATGCCCGCCCCCGCTGTGCGGTCACCGGCACCAACGGCAAGACCACCGTGGTGACGCTCGTCGCAGAGATGCTCGAGGGTTCCGGGATCCGCGCCCTGCCCGCCGGCAACAACGAGACACCGCTGGTCGCCGCCATCGACGACGCGGAGGCCGAGATATTCGTGGTCGAAGCCTCCTCCTTCCGGTTGGGGCACGCACGGTCTGTCCGCCTGGGACCAGCCGCCTGGCTCAACTTCGCCCCCGACCACCTCGACGTCCATGCCGACCTCGAGGCCTACGAGGCAGCCAAGGCCCGCATCTGGGAAGGGATCGACGAACCGGCCGATGCGGTCGCCAACCTCTCCGATCCCGTGGTCCTTTCCCACGCTCCGGAGGGAGCCACCGGGTTCGGATCCGATGCAGCCGCCTGTCGCGTCCAGGGTGGGCACCTGCTCCTGGACGACGACCGGATCGTCGCAGTCGACGAGATGCCTCGCCGCATGCCCCACGACCTGCTCAACGCACAGGCGGCCGTCGCTCTGGCGACCCGGGCCGGAGCATCACCCGAAGGTTGCGCCGACGTCCTCCGCTGCTTCCGTGGCCTCCCGCACCGCATGCAATTGCTCGGCGAGGTGGAGGACATCCGCTTCGTCGACGACAGCAAGGCGACCACTCCACACGCCACCGTGTCGGCGGTGAACGCACTGCCGGGTGCCGTACTCATCGCAGGAGGCCGGAACAAGGGCCTCGACCTCACCCCCCTGGGTGCCTCGGCTCCCCGGGCGGTGGTCGCAATCGGCGAGGCCGCCGACGAGGTCGCCGCTGCGTTCACCGGCCGCTGCCCGGTGGTGCTGGCCGATTCGATGGAGGCGGCGGTCGCCCAGGCCCGTCGGGAGGTCCAGGGTGGGGGAGTGGTGCTGCTCTCGCCGGGCTGCAGCTCCTTCGACTGGTACTCGTCCTATGCCGAGCGTGGGGACGACTTCGCCCGGGTGGTCCGGAAACTGGAGCAGGCTCGATGAGCCCGGTGGCGACCAGGGGCAGCAGGCCCGAGGGGCAGGCGCAGGGTGCGAAGGCGAAGCGTCGACCTCCCGGCACCCGGTCCCTGCGGTTCATGGTGCTCCTCGTGGTGGTACTCCTCCTGTGCCTGCTCGGGGTGGTCATGGTGCTGTCGGCCTCGTCGGTGAACGATCTGCGCTCCTACGGCGATGCCTGGCACCACCTCAAGCGCCAGGTGCTCTGGTTCCTCGTCGGCCTGATCGCCATGGCGGCGATGATCCGGATCGACTACCGGAGGCTGCGCCCCCTCGCCGTGCCTGGGCTCTTCGGATGCATCGTCCTGTTGGTGCTCGTCCTCATTCCCGGCCTGGGTCTGCGGACGAACGGATCGGCCCGCTGGCTGGACCTCGAGGTGGTCTCCCTGCAGCCATCCGAGTTCCTCAAGTTGGCACTGGTCCTGTACTGCGCCGACCTGTTGTCCCGGCGCAAGCGCCCGCTCACGGAGAAGAGGCTGACGCTGTATCCGATCATGGGCCTGGTCGGCGTCATCGTTGCGCTCCTGATGATGGAGCCGGACCTGGGCACCTCGATGATCGTGGGATCCATCGCCGTGGCGATGCTCTTCTTCGCCGGCCTGCGGCTGCGGCTCCTCGCCCTGCTGGTCGGCGGTGGCGCCATCGGCGCGTTCGGCCTGACCATGAGCGCCGGCTATCGGCGGAAGCGACTGTTCGGCATGCTCGACCCCTGGACGGATCCACTCGACACCGGATGGCAGGCCATCCAGTCCGGCGTGGCCATCTCCAACGGTGGCCTGTTCGGAATCGGGCTGGGTGCGAGTAGGGCCAAATGGGGATTCCTGCCATTTGCCCACACCGACTTCATCTACGCCATCATCGCCGAGGAGTTCGGCCTCGTCGGTGCCGGACTCGTGATCGTGGGCTTCCTCGTGATCGGCCTGGTCGGCCTGTCCACGGCCCTGCACGCCCCGGATCCCTTCGGCCAACTCCTTGCAGCGGGGATCACCACCTGGATCCTGATCCAGGCGTTCGTCAACATCGGTGCCGTCCTGGGCAGGCTTCCGATCACCGGCGTGCCGCTGCCGTTCGTCTCCTTCGGCGGATCCGCGTTGATCGCCACGATGGCCGCCTTCGGTATTCTGCTCAACATCGCCCGCCAGACGCCGTGACCTCTGGCCGCTGGCGCGGGGTGGTGATCGCCGGAGGCGGCACGGCGGGGCACGTCCTTCCGGGCCTGGCCATCGCACGGGCCCTCGTGGAGCACGGTGCGGTCGAGGGGGCCGACTCCGTGCACCTCGTCGGCAGCCGTCGCGGGATCGAACGAACGCTGGTTCCGGCCGCCGGCTTCCCGCTCACCCTCCTGCCCGGGCGGGGGATCCAGCGTCGCCTGACGTTCGCCAACGTGGGGGCCC
>JARQPW010000008.1 GCA_029577135.1 Acidimicrobiales bacterium | reverse complement strand
TCACCAGGAGGCGCTCGAGGCGACCGGCGGGAAACGGCCGGTCCAGGCCGTGGACGATCAACACGGCGTCGACGTTTGCGACGAGCACCTGTTCGAGGCCCGCCTCCGACGGGTCGCGCCTCGACAGGGTGTTGGCACGCGGCAGCACCTGCGAGATCAGCGCACCGATCTCCGGGTCGTCGTCGAGGAGCACCCAGTCACCGGTCGCCGGAGCGAACTCGGACTGGGCCCGCTGCGAGTCGGACAGCGCACGGACGGGACCAGCTGCCGTCGCCACGTCGCACTCGCCGCGGTCGACCCGCAGGATGCGACCGAGGATGCCCCCCTCGGGAACAGCCCCTCCGGGCCAGCCGTAGTCGTCCAGGTCGATCGCCATCTTCGGCGATGCTACGGCGCAGGCGTCGGACGGACGGGCGTCAGCCCAGGCGAAGCGTTTCGAGTGGCTCCAACCGGGCGGCCTTGGTCGACGGGTAGAGGCCGGCCACGACGGCGACGCCGACGGACACCAGCGCCCACCGGAAGAGTCCGGAGACCGAGAGGATCATCGTGTAGTCGCGCATCTCCGATACCAGCCACACGACGCCGGCGCCCGCACCGGCACCCATGATCCCTCCCAGGACCCCGACCACGAGTGCCTCGAACAGGAACTGGATGGCGATCGTGCTCCGGCTGTGGCCGAGGGCGCGACGGATGCCGATCTCGGAGGACCGTTGGATGACCGAGATGGACATGACGTTGGCGATGCCGACACCGCCGACGATCAGGGCCAGTCCGCCCATCATCTTGGTCAGGTTGTTGAGGTTCTCGTCGACCTGGGACTGGGCATCGAGCAGGTCGGTCGGCACGTTCGTGTTCGCACCGTCCGGACCGCCGAGGCTGACGACTGTCGGTATCTCTTCCGCCACATACTTGGTGTTGGTCGGCGCCCTGATGTAGAGGCGCGTGGGGTCGGGTTCCTCGATGTCCCAATCCTCGACGGCATTGGAGAAGGTGATGAAGACCGCCGAGTCCATCGAAGGTTCGAGCAGCACATAGTCGAGCACCCCGACCACGCCGTACGAGATGCCGTTCAGTTCGATGCTCCTCGGCTCGTTGGCTATGTAGCCGTACTCGTTGGCCAGGTCCTTGCCGATCACGGCGACCCTGGCGCCGCTGGACTCGTCGTAGTCGTTGAGGAACCGACCACTCACGATTGGCACCTCGAGTGTCTCCGGCAGTTCCAGGGTCGTGGCGATGACGGGCACGGGGAAGGCCCGGTAGTAGTCGGAGGCCTCGGCGAACGGGAGTGTCACGATGTTGGAGAGCTGAAGGGTTGCCGACACCGACACCACGTCGGGGAGCCGCGCCACCCTCGCCGTCGCCTCCGCGGGGATACGCGGATTGGCGCCGAAGCCTCCGAGCTGGTCCTGTGCGTTGGCGACGATCAGGTCGGTGCCGAGCTCGCGCAACTTCGCCTTCAGGTCTCCCTTGGAACTTTCGTTGATGCCGATGGCCGCCACGATGGCCGCCACGCCGAGGATCGGACCCAGCAGGATCAGGAGCGTCCGGATCTTGCGTGCGGTCAGTCCGGCGATGGCAACGCCGACGAGCTCACCGAAGCGCCTCATGTGACAAGCGCCATCGACTCGTCGGCCACGATCCTGCCGTCGAGCATCGAGATCCGGCGTTCGGTGGCACCTGCCACTTCCCGGTCGTGGGTGACGACGCAGACGGCCCGCTCGGGCGACCGGAGGCCGGCGAAGATCTCCATGACGTTGGCGGCGTTCTGAGTGTCGAGCGCACCTGTCGGCTCATCGGCCAACACGACCAATGGCTCGGTCACGATCGCCCGGGCGATGGCCGTGCGCTGCTGCTCGCCTCCCGACATCTGGACCGGGCGATGGTCATGCCGGTGCACAAGGTCGACCTTCTCCAGTGCCTCCATGGAGCGACGACGTCGCTCCTTCCGGGTCAGATCCCGGTAGAGCAGCGCCGTCTCGACGTTGCCGAGTGCCGTCAGGTGGGGCACGAGGTGGAACTGCTGGAACACGAATCCGATGGCCTGGCCACGGAGACGTGACCGTTCGGCGTCGGGCAACGTGTTCACCTCGACGCCCTGGATCCTGATCGACCCGGACGAGGGAAGGTCGAGCACGCCGAGCAGGCCCAGCATCGTCGACTTCCCCGAACCGGACGGGCCGACGATCGAGAGGTACTCGCCGGCGCGGATGTCGAGGGAAACGTCCCGGAGGGCATGGACGAGGACCTCCTCGCCGTAGACCCGCGACACCCTCTCGAGCGACAACAGGGACTCGCCCATCGGGCTCGGGTTCATACCGGTCAACGCCGGTCGATCTCCAGGATCACGTATTCGCCGGGCGAGACCCCGGAAACGATCTCGACGTATGCACCGTCGAGCATCCCGGTCTCGATCTCGCGGCGCTCGATGACCCCATCCGGGGTCACGACCCGTGTCTGGTTGATGCCGCCCTCGGCGAGGACCGCTGCGATCGGCACCACGATGGCATCCACGACCTCCTCGACCACGACGTCGATCATCACCACGGCGCCGTCCACGCCGACCAGTTCGTCGACCGCCTCCACAACGCCCTCGTAGGTCTCACTGCCGCCTCCCGTGCTGGCGGAGTCGTCGAGTTCGGTGATGACGCCCACGGACTCCTGGTCTCCGGCGTCGAGGTTGACGGTGACCACCTGACCGACGCTGAGCTTGGCCCGCTCGGATGGCGTGGCGAAGATCTTGATCGTGAACTCCGGCTCCGTGAGGCTGAGGACGTTGTTGCCCTGCAGGACGAACTGGCCCTCGTCCACGTTGACCGTGCCGATCCTGGCCGGCCAGTCGGCGACGAGCATGTCGGCCGGTTCGAACAAGACGTCGTCGTCGATGGTGCGGATCAGGATCTCGAGTTCGGTCTGTCCGGCGAGCATCAGGACGGTGCCCGTCAGCACCTCGAAGTCGACTCCCTGCTGGGCGCTGCCCGACACGCTGTAGTTGACGGACGTATCCACCTCGGGGGCCTGGTCCGCGACGATCGTCACCGAACCCGTGTCTCCCTCGACGACGATGTCGGCACCGTGGAGGGTGAGTTCAGGACGGTCGTCAGATTCGATGGCAATCGTTGCCGTTACCTGCTCGCCCAACCCATAGGCCTGTTCCACGAACCCGGGGAAGTGGTTGGGATCAGGCACCAGGGTCACGGTCAACAACTCGTCCACCTCGACGAGGTCATCGGAACGCAACGTGATGCTGATGTCCACGGAGTCGTTGCCCGTCGTGAGCGTCACGAACTCGTCGGGCTTGCCATAGTCCTCGTCCACGATGACAGTGCCGCCCACGACGAAGTAGACGTCGATGTCCTCGACGACCTCGACGGGTGTCTCGACGGTGAAGTCCGCCGAACCGCTCTCCTCGGTCGAGTCGGCGGCGGCACGCAGGGTCAGGATCGGCAGGTCGGGGACGTTCGGGTCCATGACCGTGACCGTCGACTCGGACCGACCCCCGACGTTGTAGCGGACGTTGTCGCCGAACAGCTCAGAGATCCCGACGTTGAGGTCCTCGTCCGGCTCGACGTCGTCGTCGATGAGCGTCGTGATGACGAGCTCGGCGACCCCGATGCCCGCCGGGAACAGGATGGTGTCGTCGACCTCGTCGAAGTCGTCCTCGGCGGTGACCTCGCCACCCACGCTGATGTCGACGATCAGGTCCTCCTCAGGAACCGGCTGCGCCGAGAAGGTGAAGATGACCTGCTCTCCCTCGATGATCTCCGTGGCGGAGGCCTCGACGATTATCGACGGCGCGGTCGAGGCGGCTCCCGCCTCCGGACCTGCTTCCGGCGGTGCAGCGTCGTCGTCAATCGTGGCGGCGGTCACCGTCTGGTCGGCCAGTGAGTCGAAGGCGTCGTCCGAGGTGGCATCCACCACGGACACGGTGAGCGCCGTGCTCTGCTCACCGTCGAAGACGGTGTCGTCGACACCGGAAACCGTCACCGACTGTGCCGTCGACCAGTTGTCTACCGTGAACGTGACGGTGGCCGGCGACACGGTTGCCTCACCGGTGTCGGCACTCGAGATGGCGAGTTCCACGTCACTCGTCGGAGCCTGGTTGAGCACCACGGTGAACGTGTCGCTCGTCCCGTCCTCACCGACAACGGCGGCGGTGGTCCACAGCGTGAATCCGGGGGACTCGTCGTCGATCGTCGTCAACCGGACGGAACGGTCACCGAGCAGGTTGAACGCATCAGGGGAGGCAGAGGCGTCAACGGCGACCACGATCAATGAGGTCTGGTTTCCGTCGGTCAGCGTGTCGTCGATGCCGGTGACGGTGACGGTCTGGGCGGTGGACCAGTTGTCGGCCGTGAACGTGAGGGTCGAAGCCGACACAGTCGCCTCGCCGGTGTCAGGACTCGAGATCGAGAACACCACGGCCGACGTCGGTTGGACGTCGAGGACCGCGGTGAACGTCGTCGTCGAGCCCGCTTCCGTGACGGCCGCGCCGGCCGTCGAGATCTCGTAGCCGGCATTGTCGTCATCGGTGGTCGTCACCGACACAACGACATCGACCGCTTCGTCGAAGTCGTCGTCCGAGTAGAGGTCGAGCACGGAGAGCACCAGTGAGGCGGACCGGTCTCCGTCTAGAAGTCGATCGTCCACACCGGTGACGGTGACGGTCTGCTCGGTCGACCAGTCGGCCGATGTGAAGAGAAGGCCCGCCGGCGCCACCGCGAACTCGCTTGCATCGCCACTCGCCAGCGAGATGACGACGTCCGACTCCGGTGCGGCACCGAGAGCGACCGTGAACGTGGCGGACAGCCCGGCCTCCGTCACCACCAGCGAGGCCACTGAGGCCCGGAACGCCCAGGGGATCGACTCCAGGGAGAGGCCCCGGGACCGATTGGCGTCGAGGTGAGCCGCCCGGGTGCCGGATCCGTAGGTCCCATCCTGCTCCAGCCCGAGCACCTGCTGGAGAATCTCGACTCGTTCACCCCGTTCATTCCAGGTGAAGTCGGCGAGCAGGACAACCTCCTCGTCCAGCGGGGCGAGGGTCGTCGTCGGCATGGACGGGGCGATGGTCGTGGTACTCGTTCCCGTCTCCCCCGAGAACTCGTCCTCGCCGGGTAGGACCGCCCGGATCTCGAGCGTCGCCGTGTTCTGTGCGCCCACCGAATACCCGGCGCTGTTTCCTCCGAGCGACACGGTGACGAATTCGTCGACCTCCATCGTGGCCCCGCCGTAGTCGTGGTCGACCTGCCACACGGCCAATCCTGAACGGGTCTCCTCGGTGTAGTACTCGTCGACCTTCCCGACGTCGTAGCCCGCCTCGGACAGGATCGTCTCGAGTTGGAGGACGTCCGGTCCCTCGGAACCAACGTCGAGCCGTCGATAGAAGGCGAAGTCGCCATTGACGGCGACCGCTCGACGGCCATCGAGGGCGAAGAGCACATCACCCGGCTGGACGGTGTCGCCGTCATCGACGAGGACGTCGCTGATCTTGCCGTCCACCGCAGAGTTGATGACCTGGAGTTCGTCGCGTCGGAGTTCACCGCGCACGGTGATCTCATCGGTCAGGGTCCGGATGCTGACCACCTCGGCGATAGCCCGATCGGTTTCGAGGTCGACCACCACGGTGTCATCCGCCCAGGGTTGCCACACGGCAAGGGCCGCACCTCCCAACGCCAGCACGAGGAGACTCGTCAGGTACCTCTTCATGGCCGGATGCCCACGTCCCTTCGGCTGTCCCTAAGAATCATCTGCGGCCAGGTTCAGTTCGCTGACGCAGTCCCGGATTTCATCCGTGTTGATTTCGCCGTCCGAACTCTGGAACGACCCACCGGGACCCAGCAACCCGTTCTCGTCCGGCAACAGTTCACCGATCGTCCAACCCTTCTGGCGCAGGCACTCGGTCAGGAGGATGAAGTCCTCGTTGTCCTCTCGGATCTGTTGCGGCGTGAGGTCGCTCCGTGCGGCCTGGAACTCCTGGAATGCGTCGCCAATACCGGTGCGGCTATTGCAGAGGCCAAGGGCCTCGAGGTAGTCGGGACTGTTGACGAGGGCACCCGCTCCGGCCTCCTCGTTGGGAAGGCCCATGAACTCGAACCCCTCCTCGGCGAGACAGGAGTTGAAGCCCTCGAGGGCATCCATGAGCTTGAGGCCGGGGTTGATGTCCTCCTCGGCCAGCGGGATGGTCTCCTTGGGGGGCTGCGTCGTGGTGGTGGTCGTGGTGGTCGTCGTGGTCGTCGTGGTCGTCGTGGTCGAGGTGGTGGCGGTGGTCGTCGTGGTGGCCGAGACCGTCGAGTCCTCGGACTCTGCTGCGTCTCCAACGGTCCCTTCGGTGGTCTCCGAGGGGGTGATCCCGGTGGCGGTGGGCGCCTCGGTGGTGGTGGGCGCCTCGGTGGTGGTGGGCGCCTCGGTGGTGGTGGGCGCCACCGTGGTCGTGGTCGTGGTCGTCGCGACCTCCTTCGTGAATGCGTCGTCCGGCAGGACGATCTCGACGTCTTCGTCCGCGCTGAGCACCACGATCGACCGGGTGCCGGACCCGGCGCCTCCACCCGAGCAGCCGGCCAGCAAGGCCAGCGCCACAAGGGCGCGCGTGAAGATCACAAGGGTTCGCGGGAGGGCCATCGGCATCAAGCGTAGAGACAGACTCCTAGCAACCGGACATCGGGCCACCGACCCTAACCGTCACCTAACACCACCGGGCATCGTGATGGTGCACCTAGCCTGAGGCCATGGCCGACTTCTTCCAGAACGGTGTCATCACCACGCTGCACGACCTCGGCGACCGGCCGACCGACGACCTCGAGGCCGAACTCTCGTCGTGGGCGGCCGAGCGGCCCATGGCGCTCGCCATCCCCTGCCTGGCCTCCGAGATGGACGGACCCGCCCTCGGACCGATGGTCGATGAGATCGCCCGCATCCCCTACCTCGACGAGGTGGTGATCGGCCTCAACCAGGCCGATGCGGCCGACTTCGACCGGGCACGCCGCCTCTTCGACCGTCTGCCCCAACACCACCGCATCCTCTGGCACGACGGCCCGCGCCTGTCCGCCCTCCACGCGGAGTTGACGGCCCACGGGCTCGCTCCCACGCAACCCGGCAAGGGCTCGAACGTCTGGTACTGCCTCGGCTACTTCCTGGCATCGGGTCGCTCCCAGACGGTGGCGCTCCACGACGCCGACGTGCGCACCTATGACCGCCGCATGGTCGCCCGCCTGCTCTACCCGGTGACGCACCCTTCCTTCGAGTACGCATTCAGCAAGGGCTACTACTACCGGGCCTCGGCCGCGTCCGGCGTCTCCGATGACCACGGTGGCGACCGGCTCTACGGTCGGGTGAGCCGCCTGTTCGTCACGCCGCTGCTGCGGGCGCTCGGACTGGCGTTCGGCCGCAGCGACTTCCTCGACTACCTCGACAGCTTCCGCTACCCGCTCGGCGGCGAATACGCCATGCACGCCGACCTCGTCCGCACCCTGCGCATCCCGGCCGACTGGGGCCTCGAGATCGGCCTGCTCGCCGAGGTGTACCGCCGCTACACCACGGCACAGATCTGCCAGGTCGACATCGCCGACCGCTACGACCACAAGCACCAGGACCTGTCCCCCGACGATGCCGGGAGCGGCCTGCACAAGATGAGCATCGACACGGCCCGCTCCCTCTTCGCCCGACTCGCCGCCTCGGGCACCGTTCTGACCCACGAGGGATTCCAGAGCCTCGACGCCACCTACACGCAGGCGGCCCTCGACCTCGTCGACATGTACGGGGACGACGCCGCCATCAACGGCATCGCCCATGACCGCCATCGGGAGGAGGCCGCCGTCGAGGTGTTCGCCCGGGCCGTGATCGAGGCCGGCGAGCACTTCCTTGCCGACCCCAATGCCGACTCGCGCAGCCCCAGCTGGTCACAGGTCCGGGCGGAGGTGCCCGACCTTCCCGAGCGCCTGGCGAAGGCGGTCGAGGCGGACCAGGCCGGCTGACGACGGCGGACCAGGTCCATGGTGGAGGTGATGGGAATCGAACCCACGACTTCTACGTTGCGAACGTAGCGCTCTAGCCGACTGAGCTACACCCCCGTGGGCGGGGTGGATCGTAGCGGTGGAGAATGAGCGCGGGACGAAGCCCCTGGCGACTCAGTTCGCCTGGCGCCTCAAGACCGCCTCGTCCTGCATTCCTCCACCGGCGTTGACCAGCATCGAGGTCGACGGGCGGAACGGCACCACGACCCCACTGCGCTCCAGCTCCCGTTGGTGGCGGCTGGTGACGAGGAAGGCGTAGCCCACCAGGGCCAGGTCGACGAGGAAGTGGACCGTCCAGACGATGCCGCCCACGGCGATCCCACCGAAGAAGGTGAAGCCGGCCACCCCGGCGAGCGTGAAGAACACGTCGCGGCGACGTCGTCGGGCAGAACCGGGGTCGCCCGGTACGGAAGTGGCCACCCGTTGGATGACCCGCAGGCCCTGCGAATCGAGGCGACTGGAAACGGACAGGGCGGCGATCGGACGTGGCGAGGCGGGTCTCCTCGTGCGTCGGATGATGGGTGGAAGCAGCACTGCCGTCCACAACACAACGAGTCCCAGCAGGATCAGCACCGGCCCTTGTCCTCCCGAATCCGTCGATCGTCCATCGGGCGCTCAACGTAGCGCTCCACCACTGCGAAACGGTGGATTTCCACGCGCAGAGCGCGCGAATCCACACGCGTTACGCGCGTAGCCGCCCCTCTCCCGAGCTCAGCCGACAGGCCGGCGGCTCAGGTGTCGCGCCGCCAGGCGCCGGACCGGCCCCCGTCCTTCTCCCAGAGGGCGACGTCTGTGATCACCATGAACCGGTCGAGTGACTTGCACATGTCGTAGACCGTGAGCGCCGCCACCGTGCACGCCGTGAGTGCCTCCATCTCGACACCGGTCCGCTCGACCGTCTCCGCCGTGGCCACCACCGCAACATGGGACTCCCCCACCTCGAGGTCGACGACCACCGAACTCAGCATCAGCGGATGGCAGAGCGGCACCAGCTCGGACGTGCGCTTCGCCGCCTGGATGCCCGCCACCCGTGCCACCGCCAGCACGTCGCCCTTGGCGACGGTCCCCCCGGCCAGCGCAGCCGCCGTCTCGGGCGACATCTCGATGCGGGAACGAGCCACCGCCCGGCGCCGCGTCGGCTCCTTGTCGCCCACATCGACCATGCGGGCACGGCCGGCCTCGTCGAGGTGAGTGAACGTCCGGCTCCCGGCTGCCACATCCCCCGGATCGGCCATCTCGCTCCTCAGCCGCCGATCTGGGACATGGAACGTGCCGGCCGGATGAAGTCGACGTGGCCGATGCCATGGCCGGCCCACTTGGCGGCGACCGCACGCTCGAACACGGTGGACAACTCGTCGTCATCGGCACCCGAGCGCAACGTCGCCCTGAGGTCGAACTCGTCGACGGCGAACAGGCAGTTGCGGAACTGGCCGTCGGAGGTGAGGCGCACCCGGTCGCACGAGTCGCAGAACTTCCGGGTCACGCTGGCGACGACGCCGATCTCGCCACCGCCGTCCGAATAGCGGAAGCGGGTGGCCGGTGCCGAGGTCCGTTCCACGGCATCCAGCGGAAACACCGCGTCGATGGCCGCCACGATCTCCTCCTGGCTGAACACCGAACGCGCGTTCCACGCCTCGTCGGCGTCGAGGGGCATGAACTCGATGAAGCGGACGACGACGCCCTTCTCCCGTCCGAAGCGGGCGAAGTCGACGACCTCGCCATCGTTGACGCCGCGGATCACGACGACGTTGACCTTGACGGGGTCGAAGCCGACCCCGATCGCCGCATCGATGCCGTCGAGCACCTTGGGAAGCTCGTCACGCAGGGTCAGCTCGGCGAAGCGGTCGGCCTGCAACGAGTCGAGCGAGACGTTGATGCGGCGCAGCCCGGCGTCCGCAAGCCGTCCGGCGAGGAGGCGGAGGGTGGAGCCGTTGGTCGTCAGCGCCAGATCGGCCGGCAGCGCTGACAACATCCCGACCAGCTCCGGCAGGTTCGCCCGGACGGTCGGTTCGCCACCGGTGAGCCGGATGCTCTCGATTCCGTGCCGCTCGACGAGCAGTCGGGCCACGCGCTCGATCTCCTCGAAGGTGAGCAGGTCGTCACGGGGAAGCCACTCGAGCCCTTCGGCCGGCATGCAGTAGGTGCACCGGAAGTTGCACCGGTCGGTCACCGAGATGCGCAGGTCACGGTGGACCCGGCCGAATCCGTCGACGAGGGGGCGCTTCACGGTGCACAGCGTAGAGGCAGACGCGAAAAGCGAGTCACCGGCCTCAGCGGAGCAGCAGGACCTCGACCTCGTCGCCCTCGGCAACGCCGTCACCGTCGGGGAGCACCGCCAGTCCATCGGCGTCCGCCATCGCGGTCAACTGGTGCGAGCCCTGTCCACCGGAGGTGGACACCCGGTAGGCGCCGTCCCGGTACTCGACCACGACCCTGGCGAAGTGGACCTTGCCATCGGTCCGACGTGGCATCCCGCCATCGACGACGGCACGCACCAACGGCCGCTCGGTCGTCGCATGCCCCGCCATGGCTCGCAGGGACGGTCGCACGAACAATTCGAAGGACACCATCGACGACACGGGATTGCCCGGCAGGCCAAACACCGGCACCCCGTCGACCGTCCCGAACGCCAGAGGCTTGGCCGGCCGGATCGCCACCTGCATCCAGCGCATGTCGCCGATCCGGTCGAGCACCACCTTCACGTAGTCGAAGTCGCCCATGCTCACCCCGCCCGTCGTCAGGAGGGCGTCGCAGGTCCCGACGCCGGCACGGAGGGCCGACTCGATGGCGGACTCGTCGTCTCGCACGAGGCCCAGGTCGACGCCGTCGAACCCCGACTCCGCGAGCAGCGCCAGGAGGCCCGGACGGTTCGAGTCGCGGATCTGGCCGGGGGCGAGCACGCCTCCGTCCGCCACGAGCTCGTCGCCGGTCGAGACGACCCCGACCCGGGGGCGTCGGTAGACCGGTACCTCGCCCAGGTTGATGCTTGCCAGCACGCCGACCTGTCCGGGACCGAGTGCGGTGCCGGCCGGAAACACCACCTGCCCGGACTCCAGGTCCTCGCCTGCGTGCCGGACGTGGTTGTCCACCGGCACCTCGACCTCCACCTCGACCTGTTCCCCCTCGAGGGATCCGGACACGCTCGTGCGCTCCACCATCACCACGGCATCGGCGCCGGGTGGCATCGGGGCCCCGGTCATGATCCGGATGGCCTCGCCCGGGCCCACGACCCGGCCGGGTGCAGCACCCGCAGCCAACGTCCCGACGACCGCCAGGCGGACCGGCGCCCCAGCGGTGTCGGCGGCACGGACCGCGAACCCGTCCATGGCCGAGTTGGCGAACGGCGGCACCGCCTCAGGAGCGACCACCGCCTCGGCCAGCACCAGCCCCAGCGCCCCGTCGAGCGCCACCGTGGTGGCCACCGGCGCCGGGCAGCGGCCACGCACATGGGCCTGTGCCTCGTCGAGCGGAATCATCGGATGCTCCGGGGAAGGTTGCGAACAGGGACGTCGACAGCGTTCGGGGTGAGGCTACCCAGTGGGGCCGTCCGGCTCGCCGCCCGGGCCCGGCCCGCTCCATGTCGTCTCGTTGCCTGTGGCGAGCCGCCGGATGTTGCCCTCGTGTCGCACCAGGACGAGCAACGAGATCACCACCGCGACGCCCATCTCCCTCCCCGTGCCCCCGAATGCCCCGATGAGGATCGGGCTGGCCACCGCCATCACGATCGACCCCAGGGAGGCGGTGCGGCTGAGGCGCGCCGCGACGACGAAGAGCACCAGGTCGGTGACCGCCACCAGGGGGAACAACACGCACACGCCGCCACCGGCGGTCGCCACCCCCTTGCCCCCGCGGAGGCGACGGGTGATCGGCAGAACGTGGCCCAGCACCGCCGCCGCCCAGCAGAGCAGGGCCCACGGCCGCGAGATCACCGCCCACCCGAGGCCGGCGGCGATCGCTCCCTTCCCGGCATCGGCAGCGAGCACATACAGGCCGGACCGACGACCGACCGTCCGGTAGACGTTGGTGGCGCCCGGGTTTCCCGACCCGGCCCTCGTGGGATCGACGCCACGGCGCCCGGCGAACAGGTGGGCCGAGGGGAAGGTGCCGAGAAGGTAGGCGCAGCCGAGGAGCAGCAGTGCAAGCGGGACCTGGTCCGTCATGTTCCCATGATCACCGCAAACGGTCCCCTTGCGGCGGATTTGGGCATTCAGGGTCCGCCGATAGACTCGCCACCCGGCCTCGGGGACCGTCGTCCCCGAGCACCAAGCCACCGAACCATGCCCCCTATCCGGATCCACCCAGCCACCGAACCATGCCCACGTACGAGTACCGCTGCCAACAGTGCGCCACCGAGTTTCAGATCCGGCAGTCCTTTGCCGACAATCCGCTGACCGACTGCGTCGAAGAGTCCTGCAACGGGACCGTGAACAAGGTCTTCCGGGGAGTCGGCATCTCGTTCAAGGGCGACGGCTTCTACAAGAACGACCACGGGGCATCCTCGAAGACCCGACGCCCGTCATCGGACACCTCCGAATCGTCGAAGGACACCTCCGAATCGTCGAAGGGCAGCTCCGAATCGTCGAAGGACAGCTCCGGCAGTTCGGGCAGCACCACCGAGAAGGTGGCGACCCCGGCCTCCGGTTCGAACAGCAGCCCCTCCGACTGATCCCACGGCCGGGGCCCGACCCGGTCGACCCGGCTTCCCCGCAGTCCGCTCCCAACGGGAGGCGCCATGGCCTACCTCCTCGCCCGCATCCGCATGTGGGCCGCACACCACCGCCTGGCCTGGTGGATGACCGCCGGAGTCCTCGCCCTGGTCACCGGCCTCGCCGTCGACGCTGCAGCGTCTGCACCCGCCTGTCCGACGGCCGACGCCCTCTCCACCGACGATCGGACTGCCCCGCGATCCGGGGAACGTGCCATCGCCCTCGACCGGAGGTCCGACCAACTCGCCCTCGAACCCGGCGACCGCGTCGACCTCTATGCCGTCGACGACCTCACGGACTCCGGCCGACTGCTCGTGAGCGCGGCCCGGGTGCTGGACCTCGACGACGAGACCGTCACGGTCGCGGTCGCCCGTCGGGACGTGGGACCGGTGGCCACCGCCCGACGGTGGGGTGACGTTGCACTCGCCCTGTTGCCACCCGACTGAAGCCCTGTTCAGCGGGCGACGAGGACCACCAGGACCGCAAGTCCGACCAGGACCCGGTAGGCAACGATCCCGCCCACACCCCGGCGCGCCAACAGCCGCAACATCCCATGGACGGCGAACCAGCCGCTCACCGCTGCTGCCAGTGTCCCCACGGCGAATGCCGACCACCAGCCCGACGGCACCCGGACGTCGAAAGCCGACACCAGGCCGGCTCCGGCGATCACCGGGAGGCTCATCAGGAACACCACTCGGGCCGCCGCAACCCGCTCGAGGCCGAGCACCCGCGCCGCGGTCAGCGCCGCGCCCGCCCGGGAGACGCCCGGCTGGAACGCCAGGCCCTGCGCCGCCCCGAGGAAGAGCGCGTCGCGGACCCGCAGCGACCCGGGACCCCGGTCGCCGGGCCGCCGATCGGCAGCCCCCAACAGGAGTCCGAAGCCGATCAGGCACACCGCAACCAACCATGTCCGATCACCGAGGTCCGTCGTCGAGGACAGCACCAGCAGGCCGATGAGGCCGGTCGGCAGGACCGTCACGAGGAGGATCCCCCCGATCCGGGCATCGGTCGCATCGTGCGAACGACCAGCGACCGACGCCAGCAGCGCCGCGCCATAGCGCCGGATGTCGTCACGCAGGTAGGCGGCGGCGCCGACGAGCGTACCGAGGTGCAACGACACGTCGAAGGCGTTCTCGAGAGCCGGGTCGCCTGCGAAGTCGTCCCAACCGAAGAGCCAGGGAACGAGCGCCAGGTGGCCACTCGACGAGACGGGCAGGAACTCGGTGATCCCCTGGACGATGCCGAGGAGGAGTGCGTGGAGCAGCGACATTCTCGTCCCGTTCGCCGATGCCCGGTCAGGCCCCGGAGACGGTCACGTCGCCGATGACCAGCGACACGCCGGCCGTACGCATCGGCAACCACTCGAGGTCGCCGCCGACCTCGAGGACGTCCTGGAGCATCTTCTGGAGGGTCGAGGCGATCGTGAACTCACGGACGGGCTCGGCCAGTGCTCCCCCCCGGATGCGGAGGCCCTCGGCGCCGGTGGAGAAGTCGCCACTCACGGGGTTGACGCCGGAGTGCAGACCGCTCACGCCCTGGACGAGCAGGCCATCGGCGACATCGGCCACAAGCTCGGCCTGGGTCCGGGTGCCCGGGGTGAGCGCCAGTGCCTGGATGCCGACCCCCGGAGTCGAGGCGTAGCCACGCACCGCCGAACCCGTCGAGGCTCCACCCGAACGGCGGCCCGTGTAGCTGTTGTGCACGAAGCGCAGGAGGCGACCATCCTCGACCAGCACGTTGCGGCGGGTCGCCAGGCCCTCCCCGTCTGAGGCCGTCGCCGTGAACGCAGCGACATCGGTCGGGTCGTCCACGAGGGTCAGCGAAGAGGCACCTACCTCCTCGCCGAGCCGGTCGGCGAACAGCGAGCGGCCCTTGAGCACGCTCTCGCCGTTGAGCGTGGATCCCACGATCCCGAGGAACTGTGCACTGACCCAGGGGTCGAGGACGACGGTCAGTCGCGCCGAGTCGGGTTTGACCGCCCCCAACATGCGGGTCGCCCGCTCGACGGCGTCGGCCGCCGCCCTCTCCGGGTCGAGGTCGCCGGGCTCACGACCGATCGAGAACCCGAAGCCGGTCTGGGTCTCGCCATCCTCGCCAGCCAGCACGTACGCCGACAGGTAGCACCCTGTCTCCCGGCTGGTCGAGCGGATACCCGTCGTCGTCACGACGGCCGACTCGGTGATCGAGTCGACGTACTCGGCGGACTCGACGCCCACGATACGGGGGTCGGCGTCGCCCACCAGGCGTTCGAGCTCGAGGGCTGCGGCGACCTTGGCCCCGGTGGGGTGGTCGGCCAAAGATGCCCGGTGAAGGTCGAGTTCGACGGGGGCGACACCATCCGGTTCGGCCACAGCACACCACTGGTCCGGTGTCGCGAAGGCGACGTTGTCGCGGGCCTCCGCCAGCGTCTCGGCGAGGACGTCGAGGTCGAGGGTTCCGGCGTGGGCGAATCCCTGCCGGCCATCCCGCACCACCCGGATGCCGACGCCCTGCGACTCGGCCACGGTCAATGCCTCGACCTGTCGCTCGTAGGCGCGCACCTCGGTCTCGCGCTCATGGACCGCGCAGACCTCGACCTGTTCGCCGTCGTCCACCCAGCCGAGTACGTGGTCGGCGATGTCGAGGAGCTCGGGCACCTCAGGCTACCGACATGTCCGGGAGGTGAACCACCTCAGGCCGCCGTGCCGCCGACCGTCAGGCGGGTCACCCGCAGGGTCGGCGTGCCGTCGCCGACGGGGACCCCCTGGCCGTCCTTGCCGCAGGTCCCCGGAGAACCCATGGCGAAGTCGCCGGCGATGACGTCGATGTCGCGCAGGACGTCGGGGCCGTTGCCGATGAGGTTGCCCTCGCGGATCGGCGCCGTGATCCGGCCGTTCTCGATCAGGTACGCCTCGGTCATGCCGAAGACGAAATCGCCGGTGGCAGTGTTGACCTGCCCGCCGCCCAACTGGGCCACGTACACGCCCCGTTCGGTGTCGGCCAGGATCTCGTCCGGGTCGGCGTCGCCGCCGGCCAGGAAGGTGTTGGTCATCCGGACCATCGGCAGGTGCTGATAGCTCTGGCGTCGCCCGTTGCCCGACGAGTCGCGACCCTCCTTGCGGGCCCGCAGGTGGTCCCACATGTAGTCGGTGAGGACGCCGTCCTCGATGAGGACGTTGCGCCTGGCCGGACGGCCCTCATCGTCGATGGCGTAGCAGCCCCACTCCCCCGCCATCGTGCCGTCGTCGACGAGGGTCACGAACGGCGCAGCGACGACCTCCCCACGCCGGCCGGCGAACACCGACGCCGACTTGGCGACCAGGTCGGCCTCGAGCCCGTGGCCACAGGCCTCGTGGAAGAGGACCCCACCACCGCCCGGGCCCACCACGACCGGCATCTCGCCGCTGGGGGCGGGCACGGCGTCGAGCTTGGTGACGGCCCGGCGAGCCGCGCGACGGGCCAGGTCCGCCACGTCCACACGGTCGAAGAGTTCGAAGCCGACGGTGTGGCCGACCGACTCGCGGCCGGTCTGCATGCCGCCGTCGCCGGCGGCGACACACGAGACCGAGAAGAGCGTCCGGACCTGGTCGTCACCGGTCAGGAGGCCGTCCGAGTTGGCGACCTGAATGCGCCGGCGGCTGTCCGCGTAGCGGACGGTGACCTGGCGGATGGCGTCGTCCTCGCCGCGGGCGACCCGGTCGGCCTCCTCGAGCAGCGCCACCTTGCGAGCCTTCGGGACGTCGGCCGGCATCATGGCCACGGCGCCCGGCCGCGGTGCCTGACCGTCGTCGAGAACAACGCTGCGGTCGCCCCCACGTCCATCCCGGGCAGCGGCGGATGCCGCTTCGGCCGCCGACCGGAGGCCCTCGGGCGAGAGGTCAGCGGTGTGCGCGAACCCGGTGGTCTCGCCAAAGACGACCCGGATGCCCGCACCGCGGCTTCGCCCGCCCGTCAACTCCTCGACCCGGCCGTCGTCGAACAGGGCCGACATCGACCGGCGGTCCTCGACGAAAACCTCGGCGAAGTCGCCGCCGGTCCGCAGTGCGGTGTGGATGGTGTCATGCAGGAGCGACGGGTCCAGCAGACGTTCCGGTCGATCATCGACGCTCATCATTCCTGCCGCTCTCCTCGTGGGCCCTGGTGGTCAGCAACACCCGTTGCCTTCTCCTGCGAATCCGATCATGCCAACGCTGCCGGCGGTTGCGTATGGTACCGGGGTGCCAGTGACCGTAGGGCTGCAGGGGCAGAGTCACATGAACGTCGGCGACGCCGACACCGCCATCGCCTTTCGCTCCGGCGAGGTGCCGGTGCTCGCCACGCCGCGCCTGGTCGCACTGCTGGAGGAGGCTTCCGTGGACGCCCTCGCCGGCCACCTCGACGCCGACCAGACCACCGTCGGGATGCGGGTCCAGATCGACCACCTGGCGCCGACCGGTATCGGCGCCGAGGTCCGGGCCACCGCCACCCTCTACGCGGTAGAGGGCCGACGACTCACCTTCAGCGCAGAGGCGACCGACGACGACACCCCGGTCGCCACCGCCACCATCACCCGGGTCGTCGTCGACACATCCCGCTTCCTGGAGCGGGTGTCGTGAACGTCGACACCATCGACGCTCAGGCCCGGACGGATCAAGACGGCAGTCGACTCGACGATCGCCTCCGTCGCCTCTCGAAGGAGGGCGTCGGCACGGGCCTCCACTGGTGGACCGAGGCGCTGCTCGTCTTCACCTTCTACGTCATCTACGCGTGGAGCCGCAACCAGTTCGGCTCGGCAACCGTCCATCCCGACGAGGCCCTTCGCAACGCCATTCGCGTCATCGATTTCGAGAAGTCCCTCGGCCTGTTCCCGGAACTCCGGATCCAGGAGTGGTTCCTCGACTGGACGCCCTTCCTCCAGTTCTGGAACCTCTTCTACGGCACCGGCCACTTCGCGTTCACGATCTTCACCCTGGCGTGGCTGTACCGCCGCTACCCGGTGCTCTACCCCCGATGGCGGTCCTCGTTCCTCTGCACGACCGGCCTGGCGCTCGTCGGCTTCAGCTTGTTCCCGCTGATGCCGCCCCGCCTGCTGGCCGACTGCGGCGAGTTCGGGGGATGCCTCGCCGCCTACCCGTTCGTCGACACCCTCTCCGAGGCCGGTGGCCTGTGGTCGTTCGACTCCGGGACAATGCAGAAGCTCTCCAACCAGTACGCCGCCATGCCGAGCCTCCACTTCGCCTGGGCCGCATGGTGCACACTCGCCCTCTGGCAGGTGCTCCGAAGCCCGTTCGCCCGGGTGCTGGTCACCGCCTACCCGCTCGCCACCCTCTTCGCCGTGATCGTCACCGGCAACCACTACTGGGCCGACGCCCTGGGTGCGGTCGTGGTACTCGGCGTCGGCGTGCTGCTCGGTCAGACGCTGGCCGACGCCTGGCACCGCTTGAGCTCCCGCAACGCCTGAGACGCTCCTCTGCGCCCGGGGACCATCTGCCGGGTGGGGCGGCTACCGTTGTGCGCTTCCCCGGCCGCGGAGACCCTTTCCTTGCACCTCGATTCGATCCGAACCCCGGCAGACCTGCGTGACCTCGGCCCCGCCGAGTTGCGCTCCCTGTCCGCCGAGATCCGCACCCGCCTCGTCGAGGCGGTCGAACGCACCGGCGGACACCTGGGATCCAACCTGGGCGCCGTCGAGTTGACGATCGCCCTGCACCGCACCTTCAACAGCCCCCACGACATCATCCTCTGGGACGTCGGCCACCAGGCCTACGTCCACAAAATGCTGACCGGCCGCCTCGCCGACTTCGACAATCTGCGACAGCCCGGCGGCCTGTCGGGGTATCCCTCCCGCTCCGAGTCGGCCCATGACTGGATCGAGAACTCGCACGCCTCGACCGTGCTCTCCTACGCGCACGGACTGGCCACCGCCCAGGCCGCCAGCGGCAGCAATCGTCGGGTCGTCGCCGTCATCGGCGACGGCGGCATGACCGGCGGCATGGCCTTCGAGGGACTCAACAACCTCGGGCACAGCGGCGTCGGCGTCACGATCGTCCTCAACGACAACGGCCGTTCCTACGCCCCGACCGTCGGCCGGCTCTCCGAGAGCCTCATCCGGATCCGGTCGAACCCCACCTACATGCGCCGCCAGCGGCGCCTCGAGGAGCTGGCAGAAAACCTGCCATGGGTCGGCGAACTCGTCGAGCGGGGCATCAGCGCCACCAAGGCCGCCATCCGCGAGATGCTCGAGCCGACGGCGTTCTTCGAGACCCTCGGCGTCCACTACCTCGGCCCGTTCGACGGCCACGACATCGACGAGATCGAAGCGGCCCTCGAGAACGCCAAGTCGTTCGACGGCCCCGTCGTCGTCCACGTCCTCACCCAGAAGGGACGCGGCTACGAACCGGCCGAACTCGACCCGATCAAGCACATGCACGACACCTCCGGGATCAAGCCCGGCAGCTATACCGAGGCCTTCACCGAGGCACTGGTGAAGGCCGCCGAGTCGCGCCCCGAGCTGGTCGCCATCACTGCCGCCATGCCCGACTCGACCGGCCTGCTGCCGTTCCGCGAGCGCTTCCCGGACCGCTGCTTCGACGTCGGCATCGCCGAACAGCACGCCGTCACCTCGGCGGCGGGCATGGCGATGGGGGGGCTGCGGCCGGTGCTGGCCGTCTACTCGACCTTCCTCACGCGGGCCCTCGACCAAGTCAACCTCGACGTCTCCCTCCACGGGCAGCCGGTGGTCTTCTGCATCGACCGGGCCGGAATCACCGGCGACGACGGCCCGTCACACCACGGCCTGCTCGACCTCGTACTGCTCTCGAAGGTCCCCGGGATGACGATCTTCGCCCCTTCGTCGTACCAGGAGCTCCAGCAGATGCTCGAGGACGCCCTTGACCTCTGCGACGGCCCGGCCGCCATCCGCTGGCCGAAGACCGCCGCTCCCCACGTGGGCTGGGACGAGACCGGCTCCGGCCTCCGGGGCCGACAGGTCCGCGAAGGCACCGACGTGTGCCTGCTCGGTGCTGGGAAGATGCTTGCCGCCGCATCCGGCGCCGCCGACCTGTTGGCCGCCGAAGGGATCTCGGCCACCGTCTGGGACCCACGGGTGATCCGACCCCTCGACCCGGCGATGCTGACCGACGCCGCCCGACATCCGCTGGTGGTCACCGTCGAGGACGGCTTCTGCGACGGCGGCTTCGGTACGGCCGTACGCGCCAGGCTCGCCGAGACGCCACCAGGGACCCGGGTCGAGGTCCTGGGGGTTCCCGTGGCCCACCATGCCCACGGAAGGCCCGACGACCTGCTGGCGTCCTTCGGCCTCGACGCCGCCGGCGTGGCCGATCGGGTGCGCCGCTCGCTCTGAGCGACCCGGCGGCTCAGCTGTAGAACGGGTTCTCGCCGGCCGAGTGGTCGGTGGCGTCGATCACCTCGAGGATCTCGGGGATCGCCTCGAGGATGGCGGTCCGGATGCCCGCAGTCAGCGTGGCGGCACTCATGGAACAGCCCTGGCAGCCGCCGCCCATGGTGACGTAGGCGGTGCTGCCCTCGACGCCGACCAGCGTGACGTAGCCCCCGTGGGAGGCCAGGGCGGGGTTGATGCGCTCGGTGATCAGTTGGCCGACCCGATCGGGGATCTCGCCGGTGAGTTCGAGGGTGCCGATGTCGCCCAGCGGGTTGGGACGATTGGGGTTGCGGATGACCAACCCGCCCTGGGTGGGGTTGCTCGGCAGGTCGAGGGTGGCGCCGGCCAACTTCTCGCGGTCCTCGGCCGGGACCAGGAAGGAGAGGTCGTCGACCTCCCAACGGACGTCGTCGTCCGGAGCGGCGGCGATCTCGAAGAAGGCCAGGTCGTAGACGTAGTCGACGCCCTGGGAGCCGGTGATCGAGATGCGGAGGGCCAACCCGACGGGATCGTCCTCCTCGTTCCGGACCTCGAGGACCTTGGCGAGCGCTGCTTCGGTGACGGTCATCACCTGGTCGACCCGCTCTTCGTGGTAGGTGTCGGTCTCACTCATGCCACGAGCCTACCGGTACCACACGGACTCACTTCGAAGTGGCCAGCAGGGAGCCGGTAGGTTGCCGTCATGGCCGAACCGTCCCCCGAGGGAACCCCGTCCGACATCGTGACCGTCCGTGGCGAAGGCGACGTAGCAATCCTCGAATTCGACGACGGCAAGGCCAATGCGCTCGGCAACGACACGATCGACGCCCTGCTGGCGGCCCTCGACGGGGTCGACGGGAACGCCGACGCCATCGTGCTGGCCGGCCGCCCCGGGCGCTTCTCGGCGGGCTTCGATCTGGGGGTCATGAGGTCGGGCCCCGATGCGGCCCAGGCGATGCTCGCACGAGGCGTCGACCTGTTCCTGCGCCTCTACCTGTATCCACGCCCGGTCGTGGCCGCCTGCACCGGGCACGCCATCGCCGCCGGGGCGATCATCCTGATGTCGTGTGATTTGCGGATCGGCACCCGGGGCGAATACAAGATCGGGCTTCCCGAGGTGACCATCGGAATGCCGCTGCCCTTCTTCGCCACCGAGCTGGCCCGCGACCGCATCTCGAAGCGCCACTACGCCCGGGTGACCGCCCTCGGCACCATGTACGACCCCGATGGTGCCGTCGACGCCGGCTTCCTCGACGAGGCCGTCGACGGTGACCCCGTGGCCGTGGCCGTCGACCGGGCGCAGGGCCTGACCGGCATCAGCCGCGGTGGACTCCTGCGCACCCGGACGACCGCACGGGGCGCCATCGCCGAGGCGATCCGGTCCGGACTCGAGGAAGACCTCTCCCACTTCGCCGTCGGGGGCGGCTGACGTCGTCGCCCAACCGACCATGGGCCACGAGACCGACTACGACGCCCTGCTACTGGTCGCCTTCGGCGGCCCCGAGGGCCCCGACCAGGTCGGTCCCTTCCTCGAACGCGTCACTGCGGGCCGGGAGGTTCCGCCCGGGCGCCTCGTCGAGGTGGCTGCCCGCTATGAGCGCTTCGGCGGCGTGTCCCCGATCAACGGCCGCATGCGCTCACTGGCCGCTGCCGTCACCGACGAGCTGGCGGCCAGACAACACGACCTCCCGGTCTTCTGGGGGAACCGGAACGCCCCTCCCCTCCTCGCCGACGTCGTGGCCTCGCTTCGCGACGCCGGCATCGAACGCGCCCTCGCCTGGGTGGCCTCCCCCTACAGTTCGTACTCGACCTGTCGCCAGTACGGCGAGGACCTCGAAGCCGCCTGCCGTTCGGTCGGATCCCGAGCGCCCCACATCGACCGGGTCCGTCCCCACCACGACCACCCGGGCCTGATCGGGCCCGCCGCCGATCGGCTGGCCGAGGCGCTGGCGAGGCTTCCCGAGGAAAGACGGGCAGGCGCCCACCTGCTGTTCTCCGCCCACAGCCTTCCGACCGCCCTGGCAGCGACGTGTGGCTACGTGGACCAACTCCGGGACGCCGCCCGCCTGGTCGCCGAGCGGGTCGACCCCGGCGGCGGGCGCCCGTGGGAGGTGGTGTGGCAGTCCCGGAGCGGATCCCCGCACGTGCCCTGGCTGGAACCCGACGTCGGGGACCGCATCGAGTCCCTTGCAGCCGAGGGCGTTCGGGCGGTCGCCGTGTCACCCCTCGGCCTGCCGGTCGAGAACTTCGAGATCGCCTGGGACCTCGACCTCGAGGCCGCACGACGCGCCGAGTCCGCCGGGGTCTCCTTCGTCCGCGCACCTGCGGTCGACGACGACCCCCGATTCGCCTCGATGGTCGTCGACCTCTTCGAGGAACGCCTGGACCCGACCGTGGAGCAGAAGTCGCTCGGCGGACTCGGACTCCGACCCGACCTCTGTCCGGCCGACTGCTGCCCGGCCCCCGCCCGATCCTGAGGGGCATCCCCGGGCCGCGAACTGACGGGACGTATCGTCGGGTTCGTGGGCAGAGCAGGGACTCGGACGGGCCGATGAACCACACCAGGATCGCCGCTGAGGTACTGCGCTTCCGCCTCGACACCCTGGACAAGAGCGTCGGCCTCCCCTTCGATCTGGACGAGGCCGCCGAGATCGTCGTCGCCTGTGGCGACCCCGGTGCCGACCGGGCGCTACGCGTCGTCGGCGAGACCTGGCGGGCCGCCGGCCTCCCCCCGACGGCGATCGACCACCAGTGGTCGGCCGGCGACATCGCACGCATGCGCAACGTGGGCGGCGCCGCACTCCTCGACGCCATCGACGAACTGGTGGCCGGACTGGCCCGTTGCCGCTCCCAGGTCTGAGCCACGGGCGGCGGACGACGACCGAACCCGAGGGCATACCCCGGCTCCCCGGTGCCCCCGACTACCGTCGACACAACGGCATGCGGGGCCTGTCACAGGGCCCCGGCATGCTGTCGTGAGCAGTTGGAAAGCGACGCATCCGCCCCCGAGCACACCCGAATCCGAGGATCCCAACACGATGGCCCAGCAGCAGAAACTGCTCGACGACGAGGCTCCCTTCGCCCGGGAGGTCGTCGACGTCCCGGTCGCCGAGGAGCTGCGCGAGTCGTTCCTCGCCTACTCGCTCTCGGTCATCACCTCGCGTGCGATTCCCGATGTCCGCGACGGCCTCAAGCCCGTACAGCGACGCATCCTCTACTCGATGCTGCGCATGGGAGTCCGCCCCGACACACCGCACCGCAAGAGTGCCCGCGTCGTGGGCGACACGATGGGCCGCTACCACCCCCACGGCGACACCGCCATCTACGACGCCCTGGTCCGCATGGGCCAGGACTTCTCCCGCGGAATCACGTTCGTCGACCCACAGGGCAACTTCGGGTCCCTCGACGACCCGCCCGCCGCCCCGCGCTACACCGAGTGCCGGTTGAGCGAGGCCGCCATGGCCATGGTTCGGGAGCTCGACGAGGGCACCGTCGACTTCCGCCCCACCTACGACGGCGAATCGGAGGAGCCCGTCGTCCTTCCCGCCCTGCTCCCCGGCCTGCTGCTCAACGGCACCACGGGCATCGCAGTGGGCATGGCGACCAACATGCCGACCCACAACCTCGACGAGCTGTACGCCGCCATCAAGTTGGTGATGACCAAGCGCCGGCCCAGGCCGACGACCGACGAACTCCTGGCCCTCTGTCCAGGACCCGACTTCCCGAGCGGCGGCATCGTCGTCGACGACGGCATCCGCGAGGCCTACGAGACCGGTCGCGGCAGCATCCGAATCCGGGCCCGGGCCGAGGTCGAATCAGTCGGCCGTGGCAGGCAGGCGATCGTCGTCACGGAGCTCCCCTACCTCGTCGGTCCTGAACGGATCATCGCCAAGCTCAAGGAGCTCAACGAGACCGGGCGCCTGGCCGGCGTCGAGGACTTCAAGAACCTCACCGACCGGTCCACCGGACTTCGGATCCAGATCCTCGTGCGCAAGGGGCACAACCCCCAGGCCGTCCTCGGCGAGCTCTACCGGCTCACCCCGCTCGAGGAGACGTTCGGCATCAACAACGTGGTCCTCGTCGATGGGGTGCCCCACACCCTCGGCTTCGGCGACCTCTGCAGACACTACGTCGACCACCGCCTCGAGGTCCTCGTCCGACGCACCCGGCACCGGCTGAAGTGCGCCAAGGACCGGCTCCACATCGTCGAGGGCCTGTTGACCGCCCTCGACGCAATCGACGAGGTCGTCGCCATCATCCGCGGCTCCGAGGACACGGCCGCAGCCCGCAAGGCCCTCATGAAGCGCTTCTCGCTGAGCCAGGTGCAGACGGACCACATCCTCGACGTGCCGCTCAAGCGCCTCACCGCCCTCGAAAGGCTCCGCATCGAAGAGGAGCGCGACGAACAGGCGGCGACCATCGCCGACCTGCAGAAGCTGCTGAAGTCGAAGGACCGCCAGCGCACCACCGTGCTCCGTGAGTTCGCCGAGGCGGTCGACCGGTTCGGACGGCCCCGCCGCACCGAGATCGTCCATCCCGACGACCTCCCGCTCTTCGAGGCCACCGAGGTCGCCCACGACGTCGTCGAAGAGGCCTGCGTGGTCACGCTCTCGACGTCGGGCCAGATCGGCCGACTCCGGGTCGACGGCGCCAGGCGGGCCACCCCCGGCCGACACGACGTGCTGGTGACATCGCTCGTCACCCGTACCGCCGAGCGGATCACGGCCGTCACCTCCGACGGCCGCGCCCTGCAGGTGCTGGCCGCCGAACTCGGTGAGGCCACCGGTCGCACGCGGGGTGGTGGCGCCGCCCAGGTGTTCGGCACCAACCGGGGTGAGTCCATCCACACGGTGGTCGCCGGGGGCGACGAGCACCTCGTGCTGGTCACCGCCGAGGGCGTCGCCAAGCGCCTCAGCCTCGACGAGGTTCGCGAGACCAGGTCCGGCAGGACCCTGCTGTCCCTCAAGTCGAGCGACCGAGTGGCCGCAGCCTTCTGCGCCCCGGCAGGTGTCGACGTGGTGATCGTCGCCAGCGACGGCCAGGTGCTACGAACCCCTGTCGAAGGCATCAGCATCCAGGGACGCGGTGCAGGCGGCGTGGCCGGCATGAAGCTGCGGCCCGGCTCCACGGTCATCGGCGCCGGACCGGTGCTCGGCGACGACCTGCTCTTCACGATCGGCGACGACTGCAGCGCCAAGGCCACGCCGATCTCCGACTTCGACAGCAAGGGCCGCGGCGGCGTCGGCATCCGCGTCGGGAAGGCCGCGGATGGATCCTCGCTCGTCCTTGTCAGGATCGGGCAGCCGCTCGGCCTCCTCGCCGTCATGGCCGCCGACGACAACCCGAAGAAGGCCGATCCGTCCCCCGTGCCCTTCCTGCTCGAGCCCACCCGCCGCGACCTCTCGAGCGCGGCAACCGAGCGCCAGGTCCTCGACCTCGGCCCGGCGAGGTGGTGACGATGGCGACCAGGGCACCCTCCAGGAAGGCCTCCTCGGCCAGGGCCTCCGGCAACGGCTACGACGCCGATGCGATCCAGACGCTCGAGGGCCTCGAAGCAGTGCGGAAGCGGCCGGGCATGTACATCGGCGGCACGGGCAGCCAGGGCCTGATGCACCTGGTCTGGGAGTTGATCGACAACGCCGTCGACGAGGCGGCCGCCGGCCACGCCACCAGGATCGACGTCACCTTGCACCGCGACCAAACGGTCGAAGTCGCCGACAACGGCCGGGGCATCCCGATCGACGAGCACGCCAAGCGGAAGGTCTCGGCGCTCGAGGTCGTCTTCACCGAACTCCATGCAGGAGGCAAGTTCGGCGGTGGGGCCTACGGGGCATCGGGCGGCCTCCACGGCGTCGGCGCCTCGGTGGTCAACGCCCTCGCCTCGCGGTTGGTCGCCCAGGTCGACCGCGACGGCCACACCTGGGAACTGGCATTCCGCAACCGCGTGGCCGGCCAGTTGGACAATGGCAAGTTCAAGGCAGGTCACGGACTCCGGAAGGTCAAGCGGATCTCCAAGACCAAGACCGGCACCCGCGTCCGCTTCCTCCCCGACCGCGAACTCTTCGACGCCGAAGCCGGCATCGACGTCGACGAGGTCTGCGATCGGGTCACCCGTTCCTGCTACCTCGTCCCGGGCCTGAAGGTCCGCGTCCACGACAAGCGCTCCGGGAGCCGCCGGGAGGCGTTCGAGTTCGTGTCGCGCGGTGGGCTCACCGACCTCGTCAACGACCTCTCCGAGGGCGACCGGGCGTCCGAGGTGATCTCGCTCTCCGGCATCGAGACCTTCACCGAACGGGTGCCCGTCGACGGCAAGATGCGCGACGTCGAACGCGAGTGCATCGTCGACGTGTCGTTGCGCTGGGTCAAGGGCTTCGACACCTCGTTCCAGTCCTTCGTCAACACCATCCCCACCGACCAGGGCGGCACGCACGTGGCCGGATTCGACCGGGCCCTCACCCGTGCAGTCAACGACGTCCTCCTCAAAGACGCCCGCAAGCTGGCCAAGCTGGCCAAGGCGAACAAGCACCGTGCCACGAAGGAGGACATCCAGGAAGGTCTCGTCGCCGCCCTCAAGATCGAGTTCCCCGAACCCCAGTTCCGCGGCCAGACCAAGCAGGAGCTCGGCACACCCGCCGTCGAGAAGATCGTCTACGACATCGTCAAGTCGGGGCTCGCCGACTGGTTCGGGGGCTCGGGTCCCAAGACGCACATCAACGCCGTACGCGAAAAGATCGCCACGGCGGTCGTGAACCGGGTCGCCTCAAAGCAGGTGCTCGAGAACCGTCGCAAGGCGGCCAGCATGGGGTCGACGGGCATGCCCGACAAGTTGGCCGACTGTCGCGTCCACGGGCCCGATTCCGAACTCGTCATCGTCGAGGGCGACTCGGCGGCAGGCCCCGCCAAGTTGGGCCGCAATTCGGAGAACACGGCGATCCTGCCCCTCCGGGGCAAGGTGGTGAACGCCGGCAAGGCCACGCTCAAGCAGGTGCTCGACAACGCAGAGGCCCAGTCCCTGTTCACGGCGATCGGTGCCGGCCAGGGAAAGGACTTCGAACTCGACAACGCCCGCTACGGCAGGATCATCATCCTCTGCGACGCTGACGTCGACGGCAGCCACATCCGCTGCCTCCTCCTCACCCTCATCCACGAGTACATGCGCCCGCTGCTCGAGGCCGGTCGCGTCTATGCCGCCCAGCCTCCCCTCTACAGTTGTCGGGTGGGCGAGACCCTCCACCGGGCCTTCACGGAGGAGGAACGCGACGCCATCACCGCCGAGCTCACGAAGGGGCGTCGCAAGGCGACGAACCTCACCTGGAACCGTTTCAAGGGACTCGGCGAGATGAACGTCGACGAACTGGCCGAGTGTGCCCTTGACCGCGACAGCCGGGTCCTGCGACGCCTCACCATGGAGGACGCCAAGCAGGCCAAGGAGGCCGCCCGCCTGTTCGACGTGCTGATGGGCAGCGACGTCGCCCAGCGGCGCGGCTACCTCATCAGGAACAGTGCGCTGCTCGATCCCGGCGCCCTCGACATCTGAGACGACAAGCACCCGGGTTCGACGAGACGCAACATGGCCGACCTCCCCCGCTTCTTCTCACCGACCGCTGCCGGCACCTACCGGCAGTGCCCGCTCCGGTGGAAGTACCGGTACATCGACAAGTTGCCGGACCCGCCCGGGGAGGCGGCCCTCGTCGGCAGCTTCGCCCACCGGGTCCTCGAACTCCTCTGCCACGAGCCCGCCGACGCCCGGACCACGCACCGCGCCAGGCAACTCGCCGGGGAAGTCTGGCCCTCGACCGCCGCCCAGGGCGACTTCCGGGCGCTCCGCCTCGATGCCGAAGCCGAACTGCAGTTCCGCTGGAAGGCATGGTCGGCCATCGAGGCGCTCTGGCAGGTCGAGGACCCCTCAGGGGTGGCGGTACGCGCCACCGAACAGCACGTCACCACGGCACTCGACGGCGTGCCTTTCCGCGGGGTCATCGACCGGCTCGACGATGCCGACGACGGGCTGGTCATCACCGACTACAAGTCCGGCAGGCCGCCCCGTCAGGACCGCCGCAAGGAGGCGCTCGCCCAGGTGCTCCTCTACGCCGCTGCCGTCGAGGCCGACACGGGCGAACGACCCGTCCGGGCCCGACTCCTGTTCCTCGGCGGCAATCGGGGAATCGTGGAGACCCGAGTCGACGACGAGCAACTCGCCGCAACCACCGGGGACCTGACGGCGACCTGGGAGGCGCTCGGCACCGACTGTGCCAACGACTCGTTCGAACCGGACCCCGGTCCCCTCTGCGGGTGGTGCCCGTACGTCGACCGGTGTGAAACCGGCGCCAAGGAGGTCCGGAGGCGTGCGGGGGCCGGAAGGCTCAAGTCCGATGCCCCCGCCCGTCAGGTGCTCGGGATCTCCGACGGCTGACACATCGGTCGGATCGTCAACGCGACCGCCGACGCTTCCGCAAAGCCAACAGCACCATCAGAATTGCGGCGACGGCAACGAGGACCCCGAAGCGATGGAGCCGGTCGGCATGCTCGTCGGTCAGCTCGATGGGTGGCGCCTCGAACGGTCGCACCTCGCCGTCCGGTCGATCGGGGGCCGTCTCCGGGGCCTCGGCCACTTCGTCATCGGCCACTTCGTCATCGGCCACGACGTCTCCGACCGGTGGCGCTGCCGAGTCGGATTCGTCGATCGCCTCTACATCACCGAGGAGGGTGTCGATCGGACTCACGGCAGCGGGTCGGCTGCGGGCCCGGCGGGCCTGGGGGTCGTAGGCGTTCATGTGGTCTCGTCTCCTAGCACTCGGTCCAAGAGGACGTCGAATTCCGCCGCGGCCTCGGAGGCGCCGGGTCGGCTCCCCAGCCCGTGGATCGGCAGCGACTGGGCCGCTGCCTCCGCCACGGCGGCCCGGAGGCGGACGGGCGGCAGGCAGGTCTCCGGATAGGTCTCGGCCAGTTGCTCGTGCCAGTACCGGGCATCCCGGGTTCGGCCCAGCCGGTTGATGGCGATCCCCACCAGGCGGGGGCGCTCGTCGATGCGGCGAAGGCGGATCCGTTCGATGGTCTGGAGCATCCGTGCAACCCCGTCCGCGGCCCAGGCGCCCGGCTCGGTCACCAGGAGCACCCGGTCGGCGGCGAACAGCGCGTTGATGGTCAGCAGGCCGAGGGACGGCGGGCAGTCGACCAGCACGAGCGGCCATGACGAGCCGTTCATCGCCATCTGGAGCCGGTCCTGGCCACCCAGCGGGTCGGTGGCAAGTTGGGTCTCGCGGACGAAGAGTCCCGGGGACGCCGCCGCCAACAGCGGGCAGCGCCCGCACTCGTGCGGCCATCCCGTGGACTCGACCGCCGCATGGAGGCCGCCGGGTCGCTCCTGTTCGAGGACCAGGTCGATGCCCCGCGTCGGCTCGAAGACGCCGAGGCCCGTCGAGGCGTTTCCCTGGGGATCGAGGTCGACGACGAGTGCCTCGATGCCCCTGGCCGCCGCCGCCGAAGCCAGGCCGAGCACCACGGTCGTCTTCCCGACTCCACCCTTCTGGTTCACGACCGCGACCACCGGCATGGGGGCAACCTATCCGAACCCACCCGGTGGCAGAAGACCCCCGTTCCGGCAGTCGATACGGTGGCAGCATGCCCGAGCTCCCGGAGGTCGAGACCGTACGAGCACAGCTCGAACCACTCCTCGTCGGAGCCCGGATCATCGACGGCGACTCCCATCCCTCGGCGAAGTTCTGCCAGGCCCCGGATGCCGTGGACCACAGCGTGGAGGCGGTACGACGGCGCGGGAAGTACCTCCTCTTCGACCTGCTCCCCGATCGGGGCGGCCGGCGCCAACTCATCGTCCACCTGGGCATGACCGGCGGCCTCCACGTGGTCCCATTGCCCACCGACGACCCCTACCGCCGTGCCCGCTGGGGCCTCGACGACGGCCGGCACCTGCTGTTCCGCGACGTCCGGCGGTTCGGCCGCATCGCAGTCGTTCCGCACGGTGACCATCGTTCCCTGCCTACGCTCCACGAACTCGGGCCCGAGCCCTTCGATCCCCGACTCGACGCCGCCGGGTTCCATGCCCGCCTCGCAGGGAGCAGTCGTCGCATCAAGACCCACCTGCTCTCCCAGCGGCCCGTTGCCGGAGTGGGCAACATCTATGCGGACGAGGCGCTCTGGCGGGCCTGCATCCACCCGGGTGTGCGCCGGCTCGGACTCGAACGCTCGGGTCGACTGCTCGCCGCCCTCCAGGAGGTCCTCACCGAGGCACTGGCACGCAACGGCACGACCCTGCGCGACTTCCGGACGGTGGACGGCGCCACGGGATCGAACCAGGACCGACTCGACTGTTACGGACGTTCCGGCCTGCCGTGTGGACGGTGCGGTTCGACACTCACCAGCAGGGTCCTCGACCAGCGGACCAGCACCTACTGTCCGACCTGCCAGGCCCACTGACCGACCGGAAGATCCGTGAGGTGCCCCCTTTGGAGGAGGGTCGCCCTCTACGCTCGGCGCCGTGCATTCCCGCCTGCCCCGTCGACTCGTCGTCGCATCCCTGGGCGTGGCCCTCGGCGCGCTGGCGGCCGTCAACGTGGCCGTCGCAGGCCCGAACGACGGGGCGATCGCCGCACTGCACGACGAGATCGGGACCGAGGAAGCCGAGGTCGGGACGATCGAGCAGCACATCGGGACGATCGAGCAGCACATCGGGACGATCGAGCAGCAGATCGGGACGATCGAGCAGCAGATCGCCGACCTCCGTGCCCTCGTCGCCCAAGGCGACCAGGCCATCGTGAACCTCGAGGCCGAGATCGCCGAGGCCGAGGCCCGCATGGCCTCCGAGGACCACGAACTCGAAGTGCTCCTGGTCCGGATCGAACTGCTGGCCGACCTCACGATCCAGCACTACGTCGACCTCGACGAACCCACGACGGTCAGGCACGTCATGGCGATCGACTCGTACGTCAAGAACGACGAGCGCATGAACGCCGTCCTCACCCAGTCCGTCGAAGTCACCGGCGAGGCTCTCGACAACCTCCGCTCCCAGATGCTGTACGAGGCCGTGATCGATTCGGCAACCAACGACCTCCACCGGCGATACGCCCGCCTGCGCCTCGACGGCGACCGGGCGCTGACGCTCTACGACCTCATGGCGTCGTCCGAGGAACGACACCGGATCGCCGTGAACGACCGTGATGAGGGCATTGCCACCATCCCCACGGTGGAGGGCCGCATCGCCTCGTCCGAGGACGAGATGGCGGCGGCACGGACCGAGATCGCAGCGGCGCGGACCGAAATTGCTGCCGATCGGTCGGACATCGCAGCGGCACAGATCGAGATCGCGGGCATCCACGAGTCGATCGCCGACACGCTGGCGGAGATCGCCTGGCTCGAATCGTTCAACGTGTCGATGGCGTGGACGGGACTCCAGGGGCGCGACCCAGACCGCCCGGCGTTGGCGGTGAAGATCGACAACGCATCGGCGGCACGCCCCCAGACGGGCATCATCGCGGCGGACGTCGTCTACGAGGAGATCGTGGAGGCGGGGCTCACCCGCTTCGTCGCCATCTTCCAGACCACCAGCCCGGGGACGGTCGGGCCGGTCCGCTCGGGACGGACCTCCGACCCCATCCTCCTCGAGGGGTTCGACCGACCACTGTTCGCCTACTCCGGCGCCAACCGTGGTACCAACCAGGCCATCAACGCCTCTCCGCTCGTGGACGTCGGCTACGACGACGCAGCGTCCGCCTATTGGCGCTCCTCGTCACGGCGGGCACCGCACAACCTGTATGCGTCCACCGACAGCCTCTGGGCACTCCATGCCGGCCGCACCGACGTGTCGCCGGCGCCGTTCACCTTCGGCTGGGAGGGACAGCCCCTCCCCGACTCGGCGATCGCGGCCGAGGGCGTCACAATCGACTTCGGCCGGTTGGTCGCCGACTACGCGTGGGACGGCTCCGGTTGGCAACGATCGACGAACGGGGAGGCCCATAGCGACGCCGAGGGCGTCCGGGTGGCTCCCACCAACGTCGTGGTCCAGTTCACGACCTACGGCAAGAGCCCGGCGGACAATCGCTCTCCGGAAGCCCGGACGACGGGTTCCGGGACGGCTTGGGTGTTCACAGCCGGCCACCTGATCGTGGCCGAGTGGAATCGTCCCGACCCCGGCCGTCCGGCCACGATCACCATCGACGGCGAACCGGTCCTGCTGCAGCCCGGCCGCACCTGGGTGGCTCTCGCCGACGCCGCCCGGCCCGGGAACGTCGCCTGGCGCTGACCGAAGGCCGGTGCCTGTCCGCCGGTCAACCGGCGAACAGGTCGGCGGGCACTGTGCCGTCGGGGAGGACGGTGAGCCGTTCGACCCCGTCCTCGGTGACCAGCAGCGTGTGCTCGAACTGGGCGGTACGCCGGCCGTCGAGGGTCACGGCGGTCCAGGCATCGTCCCAGAGGGCACACGACGGATCCCCGAGGGTAAGCATGGGCTCGATCGTGAACGTCATCCCCGCAACCAGCAGGGTGTCGTCGCGCGGGTCGAAGTAGTGCTTCACCTGGAGCCCACTGTGGAACTCGGTGCCGATTCCGTGGCCGATGAACTCCCGGACGACACCGAGGCCGTGCCTGTGGGCGTGGCGCTCGATGGTGTGGCCGATGGCGTGGAGCGGCTGGGTGGGCCGAACGGCGTCGATGCCCAGGTCCATGGCGATTCGGGTCTCGGCGACGAGGCGCCGGGAGTGGTCGTCGACGTCGCCGACCAGGACGGTCACCGAAGTGTCGCCGTGGACCCCGTCGAGGAAGATCGTGACGTCGATGTTGACGATGTCGCCGTCGGACAGTGGTCGGCTGTCGGGGATGCCGTGGCAGATGACCTCGTTGACCGAGGTGCACACCGACTTGGGGTAGCCGCGGTAGTTGAGCGGGCTCGGATAGCCGCCCCGGACGATGGTGGCCTCGTGGACGAGGGCGTCGATCCGGTCGGTGGTGACGCCGGGCTGCACGGCACGGCCGGCCTCGACGAGGATCTCGGCTGCTGCCGCTCCCGCCCGGCGCATCCGCTCGACCTCGTCGGCGGTGCGCACCGACGACGACCGTGCAGGTCCCGGATCTCCGCTGACGGCGTAGGGGGGCCGACCGATCCCGGACGGAACGGAACGGGTCGGGCTGAGCAGCCCCGGACGCACCGCAGGTTCAGAGACCGGAGCGTCGGTGACCCTCCGCCGCTTACGCTTCACCATCCGGCGAGGCTACCGGCGGCTTCCCGCCGAACTCAGCGGAGGAAACGGCTGACCGCGTCGACCACGCAGGCGGGACGGTCACTGCCCTCGATCTCGACCGTCGCCCGGATCACGGTCTGGTAGCCACCCGGTACCTCGTCAACCTCGACGAGTTCCGCTGAGACGCGGACCCGGGAGCCCACGGGGACCGGTGAGGGAAACCGCATCCGGTTGGTCCCGTAGTTGATACCCATCGAGATGCCCTCCACCTGGACCACCTGGGGCAGGAGGAAGTTGGTGAGCGCCAGGGTCAGGTAGCCGTGGGCGATCGTCGCACCGAACGGGCCGGCAGCGGCCATCTCGGGGTCGACGTGGATCCACTGGTGGTCCCCTGTCGCGTCGGCGAACAGGTTGATCCGGTCCTGGTCGATCTCAAGCCACTCGCTGTGTCCCAGGTGGCTGCCGACGGCGCCCGGGAGTTCGTCGGGACTGGTAAAGGTGGTCGCCATGGATGCTTCTCCTCGTCGATCTCGTTGCCTCCGGATCGGGAGCGCACGCCGACACTACGCTGCGCCCCGACCCGAAACCCCGACCTGCAAGCGGAGGCCGTCCCATGGCTACAACCGGAGGCACCCGTGCCGTCGTGGCGGCCCTGTTTGCCAACCTCGGGATCTCCGTAGCCAAGTTCGTCGGATTCCTGATCACGCGTTCGTCAGCGATGCTGGCGGAGAGCGTCCACTCCGTCGCCGACTCGACGAACCAGGCGCTCCTGCTGCTGGGCGGCCGTCGCTCCCGTCGCCCCGCCACCACGACGCACCCGTTCGGCTACGCCCGGGAGCGCTACTTCTGGTCGTTCGTGGTTTCCCTCGTACTCTTCACGCTGGGGTCCGCGTTCGCCCTGTACGAGGGCATCGACAAGCTCCGCCACCCCCATGAGATGACTGGACTGGGCTGGGCGATCGGCATCCTCATGTTCGGCATCGTCCTCGAGAGCTGGTCGTTTCGAACCGCGGTCATCGAGTCGAACCGGTTGCGGGACGGTTCGTCCTGGAGTCAATTCGTCCGCCGCACCAAGCATCCCGAACTTCCGGTTGTGCTCCTCGAGGACCTCGGGGCGCTGATCGGCCTGGTGATCGCCCTCTCGGCGGTGACTATGACCGAGGTCACGGGGGAGTCCCGATGGGACGGGGCAGGCACCCTCCTCATCGGCCTTCTTCTCGGGGTGATCGCCCTGGTCCTCGCCTACGAGATGAAGAGCCTGCTGATCGGAGAGGCCGCCGACCCCGATGACCGGCAGGCGATCGTCGAGGCGATCGAGTCGGCGCCCTCTGTGCGGCGCATCATCCACCTCCGTACCCAGCACCTTGGACCCGAGGAGATCCTGGTCGCCGTCAAGGTCCTCTTCGACTCGACGCTCGACACGACCGGGGTAGCCGCTGCCATCGACGACCTCGAGGCGCGCGTCCGGGCCGTGGTGCCGGCGGCGCACCCCATGTACGTGGAGCCGGCGCTCGAGGAGCCACCAGCCGACTGATTCCCGGTCAGGGCTGGTCGGGCAGGTTCGTCCACCCGCTACCGCTCGCACGGCCGTACCAGCCGCTTGCGGCCATCGTCCCCCCGTCGACCATGAGCGTGTTGCCCGTCATGAACGACGAAAGGTCGCCGGCGAGGAACAGCATCACCTTGGCGTAGTCGAGCGGTTGCCCCCAGCGGCCGAGCGGGATCCAGGAGCGGATCAGTTGCGGGTCCCGGCCGCGCAGCATGCTGTCCCCGGGTGTCTGGAGCGTGTCGGCCATGTCGGGGGCGATGCAGTTGACGCGGATGCCGTCCCTCCCGACCTCGACGGCCAGTGACCTGGTGAACGCCGACACGCCGGCGTTGAACGCCGAATAGGCGCTGTTGTGGGGCACGCCCCGGAACGCCTCGACCGTCGAGACGTTGATGATGACGCCTCGCCCCCGCTCCTGCATGGCGGGCAGAAAGGTACGGGTGCAGCGGAACACGTGGTGGAGTTGGATCTCGTACTGCGCGGCCCACTGCTCCTCGTCGGTTTCGGCGAAGAGCCCGTTCGGCCGGTAGTCGCCCACGTTGTTGACGAGCACGTCGACCGCGCCGCCCGCAACCTCGGTGGCGGTGGCGTGGAGTTCTTCGACGGTCGACGCCTCCCGGATGTCGCCCACGACGGCGACGGCCGTTCCCCCGTCCGCCTCGATGTCGGCGACGGCGGATTCGGCCAGTTCGGCATCGATGTCGTTGAGCACCACGGTGGCACCTGCCGCGGCGAAGAGGCGGGACGTGCCTCCCCCGATGCCGCCCCCACCACCGGTCACCACGGCCGTGGTTTCCGCCAGGGAGACCATCGCTGCAACATCCGATGACTGCATGCTCAGGATCCCCCGATCGACCGACATTCGCCGTCCTGCCTACCAGTTCGACCATGCCCGTATCCAGACGGAACCGGATGGCCGTCGATGATCGTCAGACCTCAGGTCACCGAGGCTCCCAACAGGCTGCCGATCAGGTAGGTCGAACCGCAGGCACCACAGGCCACCACCGTCTGGCGCAGCACCATGCGCCACGACGGCCGTTCCGTCAACCGGGCCAGGACAACGCCGACCAGTGCCGCAGTGCCGACACCGAGCCCGATCGAAGCCCAGATGGCAGCCGTGCCCCGGCCGCCGAGCCATGGCACCAGCGGGATGAAGGCCCCCAGGGCGAAAAACACGAAGCTGGTGAGCGCCGCCCTCACCGGATCGCCCAACTGCGTCGGGTTGACGCCGAGTTCCTCACGGGCGTGCACGTCGAGGGCCACCTCGGGGTCGGACATGAATTCGGCCGCCACGCGCTCCGCCTGCTCCGGGTCGAGGCCGCGCTCCCGGTAGATCGAGGCGAGCTCCTGGGTTTCCATCTCGGGGTTCTCCCGGATGGAGATGCGCTCGATCTCGAGCTCGCGTTCGACCAGTTCGGCCTGGGCCTTGAGGGACACGTACTCCCCCGATGCCATCGAGATCGCTCCGGCCAACAGGCCGGTGATGCCGGCCAACCGGATGAGGGAAGGGTCGGTGCTCGCTCCGGCGAAGCCCAGGATCAGTGCCACGTTCGAGACGAGGCCGTCGCTGACCCCGAACACGGCGGCCCGTGCCGACCCGCCCTGCACATCCCGGTGGCGGTGGACCATCGACGGCGACATGGGTCGGAACCTACTGCGCCTTGCCTAGGACGCGAGCCAGGGTCAGGAGGCGTCGCCGGGAGGCAGAGGGTCCGAGCAGGGATCGAGGTCGAACTTCGGATTCGAGCGCCAAGCCCCGTCCTCCCAGCCGACATCCACTATGACTCCATGGTCCGCAGCAATTGCCTCGGCGACGACTCTGCCGGCCAACTCCGCACCTTCCCGGCACAAGTGGACACCGTCAACCTTGCGTATGGGCCAGACCACGCCATTTCGCTCGACCACGCGCACATACTCACCATCTCGGCTGAACGCGGGTGTGAGGTCCACGACGGACACCCGCTCATCCCGATTGGCGAGTTCGACGACAAGGCGGTTGAGCCGCTCGGGTGATGCCTCATCAGGAGGTGCCGGCAGCATCGTGAGCCAATAGAGGTCGGCTCCGTCGACGGTGAGGACCTCGACAGCAACGTCCATCAGGAAAGCGAACTGCTGCTCCCAGTCTGAATCAGTCGGCACGGGGCGCCGGATAGCTCCGCCGAAGACGTCCTCCTCAACGTCCCAGATGCCCACCTGAAGCACCACAGCATCCGGACGGATCTCGGCCACATACCCAGCCCAGGCCTCCCACCAAGGGAACTCCGGCCAGCGACTGAGCCCCAAACTCATCTGCGTACGGTCGGCCGAGTCGACGAGCCCCGTGTACTCCAGTGCGGCCGTCAATCCGGGCTCGATCTCATAAGTGCCGCTGTCGCCAAGCACCAAGACGCGAAGCGGATCGTCAACTGTCGGAATTCGTCCTCTTGGTAGAGGCAAGGTCGTGGTGGAGGTCGTCGTCGAACTCGCCACGCTCGTGGTGGAGGTCGTCGTCGAACTCGCCACGCTCGTGGTGGAGGTCGTCGTCGAACTCGCCACGCTCGTGGTGGAGGTCGTCGTCGAACTCGCCAAGGTGGTTGTGGAGGTCGTAGTCGAACTCTCCAAGGTGGTTGTGGAGGTCGTAGTCGAACTCGCCAAGGTGGTTGTGGAGGTCGTCGTCGAACTCGCCGAGGTGGTTGTGGAGGTCGTCGTCGAACTCGCCAAGGTGGTTGCCAACAGGCCACTCTGGACGCCCACGGTCGGCCCGTCGCCGCAGCACGTGAGCAGTGTGCAGAAGCCAATTCCGATCAGCAGTCTCACGACTAACCCACCCAGGTGGTCCGGACTCACCACCTCCTTGTCGACTCCATATCTGGCCAATCCTCCTCGCCCTGTTCCGAAAGGTCCAGGCTCTATGGCTCGGATGCCGCTACTCTGTTGGTCTGCGTCCGAACCGCGTCCACACTAGTTTTCGACGCGCGATGACCGATCCACTCCTCACTCCGCTCACCGTCGGCGGGCTCACGCTGCGCAACCGGGTGTTCTCGAGCAGCCACACCCCGGGCTACTGCGTCGACGGCAAGGTCACCGACCGCTACGTCCGCTACCACGAGGAGAAGGCGCGTGGCGGAATCGGCCTGACCATGGTCGGCGGCTCGACCAACGTGGCGCCCGACTCGCCGTCGATCTGGGGGCAGCTCTACGCCGGGGATGATGACGTCGTGCCCGGCCTGCGCGAGTTGGCCGACGCCGTCCACGCCCTCGGGGCAGCGGTGATGTGCCAGATCACCCACATGGGCCGGCGCACGATCTGGGACGACGGCGACTGGTTGCCGACGATCGCCCCTTCCCGGGTCCGGGAGCCCGCCCATCGGAGCTTCCCCCGGGTCATGGAGGAACCGGACATCCGCCGGGTGGTCGCCGCCTATGCGGCCGGGGCCCGACGCGTCGCAGAGGCGGGGCTCGACGGGGTCGAGGTCATCGCCTACGGCCACCTGATCGACCAGTTCTGGAGCCCGGCGGTGAACCGACGCACCGACCGCTACGGCGGCTCCCTGGACAACCGTCTGCGCTTCGGCCTCGAGGTGCTCGAGGCGATCCGCGACGCGATCGGCGACCGGGTCCTGCTCGGCATCAGGCTCTCGGGCGACGAGCGCCTCGACGACGGCCTCAGCCGGGAGGAGTGCACGGACATCGCCCGGCGGCTGGCGACGACGGGGTTGCTCGACTTCGTCAACGTGATCAGCGGCAACCTGGCAACGGACCCGGCACTCGCCGAGGTCATTCCACCCATGGGCACCCCGATCGGCGCCCAGTTGCCGGTGGCCGCAGCGATCAAGGAGGCCGTGGACCTGCCGGTCTTCCACGCAGGCCGCATCCCCGACCTGGCCACCGCCCGGCACGCCATCGAGCAGGGACTGGTCGACCTGATCGGCATGACGCGTGGCCACATCGCCGATCCGCACATCGTCGCCAAACTGGAGCGGGGCGAGGAAACCCGGATCCGCACCTGCGTCGGTGCCTCGTTCTGCCTCAGCCGGATCTATGTGGGGCTCGAGGCGCTGTGCATCCAGAACCCCGCCACGGGCCGGGAGGCCACGATCCCCCAGATCACGCCCCCCGGGAGGGGACCGGCCCGTCGGGTCGTCGTCGTCGGCGCCGGCCCGGCGGGACTCGAGGCGGCCCGAGTGTGTGCCGGACGCGGCCACGACGTCGTCCTCGTCGAGGCCCGGTCAGAGACGGGAGGCCAACTGCGGCTCGCCGCCCGGGCGTCGGCACGTCAGCGCGACCTGCTCGGCATCGTCGACTGGCTGGAGGCCGAGGTCCGCCTCGCCGGGGTCGACCTCCGGCTGGACACGCCCGTCGACGCCGACGACGTGGTCTCCGAGTCGCCTCACGTCGTGGTCGTGGCCAGCGGCGGCTGGCCGGACACCGAGGTGCTGCCGACGGGTGCCGAGGGCAACGCCCTCCTCGTCAGCGTGGCGGACGTGATCGCCGGCCAAGCCGGCGCCGGGTCGAGCGTCCTCGTCTACGACGACCACGGCAACGTCGAAGCACTCTCCTGCGTCGAGTACCTGCTCGATCGCGGCCACCGCGTCGAACTGGCCACGCCGGACCGCATGGTCGGGCCCGAGCTCATCGGCACCGTGTACCCCGCCTACCTCGAGCGGTTCCACGCTGCGGGCGTCGTCCTCACCCCCGACCACCGCCTCGTCGCCGTCCACCGGGTCGACGGTGGCCTCGAGGCCGTGCTGGCGAACGCCTACACCGGCGTCGAACAGCGGCGGACCGTCGACACCGTCGCCGTCGAGCACGGCACCGTGCCCGACGACGGGATCTTCCACGACCTGGCGGCCCGCTCGGCCAACGGTGGCGTGACCGACCTCGACGCCCTGCTCGCGTTCGAGCCGCAGCCGGAGTCGAGTGGCGGATTCGACGTGCATCTGGTCGGCGACGCTCTCGCCAGTCGGAACGTTCACGCCGCCATCCACGACGCCCGACGCCTCTGCCAGGCGCTCTGAGGCGCCCGATTCAGCGGGACGTTCCTGTGGTGAGCCAGGCACCGCCGATGAGGACCGCTGCGCCCAGCACCTGCCATGCGACGAGGGCCTCCCCGAGGACCACCACGCCCAGGACGGCGGCGACCACGGGCACGAGATAGGTCACGACCGACATCCGGACCGGACCGACCCTGCCGACGAGGGTGGCGGCGGCGAGGTAGGCCACGCCGGTGCCTCCCAGGCCGACCGCCAGGTTGGCGGCGAAGGCCTGTGTCGACCACGAGGAGTCGGCCAGCCCGAACAGCCCGAAGGGCAGGGTCGCGACGGTGGCGACCGCCAGCACTCGACTCAGGACCGCCGGCGAGCCGTAGCGCCTCTGCAACGGGCCGGCGAGGTTTGCGGCGATCCCGTAGGACGTCACGGCGAGGAGCACGAACAGCACGCCGAGGGCGCTCGTGTCCCCCGTCGTGGCAGTGGGCAGTCCGATCAGCAGGATCCCGACGATCCCGGTGAGGATGCCCGCCACCTGGAGGCGACTGCTGCGTACGCCGAAGGCGAGCGCCGCGACGAGCACCGTCGACACGGGCATCCCGCTGTTGAGCATCCCCGCCACCGAGGAATCGATCCACTGCTGGGCGAGGGGGAACATCGTGAGCGGGAACGCCATCCAGGTGATGCCGAGCACCACGAGGCGACCGTGGTCGGCCCGGTCGACCGGGCGGCGGGCGGCCGGGAAGGCGAGCAGGGCGAGGAGGCCGAGGGCCGGCCGGAGGAAGGCGACGAGGCCCGGGTGCTCGTGGTCGAGGGCCACGTCCATGAACAGGAACGACGCACCCCAGATTCCGGCGGCCGTGACCAGGAGCAGCCAGTCGAAGGGGAGGAACGGACGCGACTCGGGGGCCTCCGACTGCTCGGGCATTGTCGCAACGTAGTGGTGCCGGGGTGGGTGTCCGTCACCGGTTGCAGCCAGACTCCGCTCATGCGCAGGCACCACGTCGTCCTCCTGGCGATCGCACTCGTGGGCGCCGCATGCTCCGGTTCGACGCCGGAACGGGTCGTCCCCACCACCACGACCACCACCACGACCACCACCACGGCCGCCCCCACCACCACGACCACCACCACGACCACCACCACGACTGCTCCCCCCACCACGACCACCACCACGACTGCTCCCCCCACCACGACCACCACCACGACCACCACCACGGCCGCCCCCCCCACCACGACCACCACCACGACCACCACCACGACCACCACCACACTCCCGCCGCCCGACTGGGAGGGGATCGTCACCGAGGTCGCCGACGTGTGGCTGTCGGAGGGCACGCCGGTCACTCCCGGGGTCAGCGTCGCCGTCCTCCTCCCCGACGGCACCGAGGTCCTCGTGGCACGGGGCCTGGCCGACCTCGTGGCCGAGGTGCCGGTGGCCACGGACGACTACTTCCGAATCGGTTCGATCTCGAAGACGATCACCTCGGTCGCCATGCTCCAACTCGTGTCGGAGGGCCTCGTCGACCTCGACGAGCCCGTGGCCACCTACGTGGGCGACCTCCTCAACGGCTACGTCCTCGACGGCGTCGACTACGGCAACCAGGTCACGGTCCGCCAGGTCCTGAACCACACGGACGGCTTCGCCGAGTACGCCTTCGACCTGGAGTTCTACCTGCTCATGTCGACACGCCTCGAGACCGTGGTCGAACCGGAGGAGATCGTCGACTGGGCGCTCTCCAGGGGGCCGCAGTACGTGCCGGGCACCTCCTACTCCTACAACACGGTCGGCCACAACGTCGTCGGCCTCATCATCGAGTCGGTGACCGGACAACCCGCCCACGAGGTCCTGCGGGAACGCATCTTCGACCCGCTCGGCCTCGACGACATCTTCCTGCCGCCTGCCGAGGAACCGCCGGAATCCGTCGTCCACGGCTACGCCGCCACCATCCTCAAGGCGGCCCTCGACGCCATCCCGGCGACCGCCTCCTACCCCGAGGCCGACCTTGGCGATGTCTACGACATCTCCGTCGTCCCTCAGGAGGCCATCCGTTCGGCCGGCTGGACCGGCGGCAGCATCGAAGCGCAGGTCGCCGACGTGGCACGCACCTTCCGGGCCATGTTCGACGGCACGCTCCTCGACGACGCAGCGGTCACCAAGTTCCTGACCACCAGCGAGTTCAGCGACTACGGCCTGGGGATCAGCGTCGGCACGACCGCAGGTACGACCAGTTGGTCGCACGGTGGCGGCGTGCCCGGCTTCCGAAGCCACGCCGCCTACTACCCCGACCACGACATCGCCATCGCCGTGTCAGCGAACGTCCTTCCCGCCGATCCCGATGTCGGTGAGTTGGCAGAGAGGATCCTCGGAGCGCTCCTGAACGAAGCGGAACTCGAACCACTCCCCGCCTCGGAAGATTCCGACGCCCTCGGTGCGATCCTGGACAGCGAACCGGTTGACCTGGGTGGATGGCTCCACCTGGGTAAGGCCTGGCGCGTCGTCTACCGTTCACAGGCGGTGAACGGGAACCCGATCGAAGTGACCGGCGTGATCATCGCTCCCGCTGAGAGCGCCGACGGCCCCCGGCCGGTGCTGTCGATCACCCACGGCACGACGGGCCTCGCCGACGCCTGCGCCCCCTCGCTCGAATTCCCCAACGACTACGTCCTCGGATTCATCGCTCCCCTGCTCGAACAGGGCTGGGTCGTCGTCGCCACCGACTACGAGGGACTCGGAGGCCCGGGCCTGCACCCCTACATCGTGGGCGAGAGCGAGGCACGTGGGGCCTTCGACATCGTCCGTGCGGCCCAGAAGGTGCCCGGCCTCGGCGCCGATGGCCCACTCGTCGTCTGGGGCCATTCACAGGGTGGCCACGCAGCGATGCACGTCGCCGAGCGCTGGACCGACCTGGCCCCCGAACTGGACCTCGTCGGCGTGGCCGCCGGGGCGCCCCCCTCACAGTTCCCACTCCTGAGCACCTTCCTGCGGGGCGGCGACTTCCAGGGCTACCTCACGATGGCTGGTGCCGGCCTCGCCGCCGCCTACGACGAGTTGGACCTAGCGTCGCTCGTCGCCCCGGAGTACCGGTCCCTGCTCGACGAGCTCGAGAACGGCTGTACCGGACACATCTTCGACGTGTTCAATCCGATCCCGTACGAGGACCTGCTGACCGTCGACGACATCTTCGCCCTCCCCGAGTGGAACGCCCGGCTGCTCGAGAACGACACGAACCAGCGACCCAATGAGGTACCGACGATCATCCTGCACGGCGACGAGGACGAACAGATCCCCGTGGCGTCGAGTGAGGTGCTCCTGGCCCAACTCTGCGCCCTGGAGGGTCATGCCCCGTTGGAGCGCCGCGTCTACCCGGGCACCAACCACGGGTCTTCGGTTGTCGCCTACCAGGACGACCTGATCGCCTGGCTGGAGGCCCGTGTGGCGGGCGACCCGGCACTCGACCAGTGCGGATCAGGAGCCTGACCCCCGATCGGGGAAGAGCACCTGGACGAGGGCGACCGCCACGCCGACCCCGACCACCTGCATCAGCACGAACATCGGTGCCGACGAGGGCTCGATGCCGGCGAAGGTGTCCGACAGCGTGCGGGCCACGGTGACCGCAGGGTTGGCGAAGCTGGTTGACGACGTGAAGAAGTAGGCGCCGCCGATGTAGGCGCCGACCACGTACGGCATGGCCGACATGCGGGCGGTGCGCACGAGGGAGAAGACCACGAGCAGCAGCCCGATCGTCGCCACCACCTCGGCCAGCCAGAGGTTCCCGCCGCTGCGGACCTGCGTTGATGCATCAACCCACGACAGGTCGAACATGATGTTGGCGAGCACGGTGCCGACACAGCCGCCCAGCACCTGAACGACGACCATCCCAGGCACCTCCCGTCCCGACCGGTGGCCCAGCATCCACGCCGCAAGGGTGACCGCCGGGTTGAAGTCGGCCGAGATCGTCCCGAAGATCGAGATGATGGCGATGAGCACCACAGCGGTGGCCGCGGCGTTCTCCAGCAACTGCAGCCCCACGTCGTCGGGGCTGAGCCGCTCGGCCATGATCCCCGACCCGACCACCCCGATGAGCAGGAAGCAGGTCCCGATCCCCTCGGCCAACAGGCCGCGGCGGCGTTCCCCGGACACGATCGACACCTCGACCTGGATCAGTCGGCGGCGTGGAGGAGGCTGTAGACGATGGCGTCGACGAGCGCCTGCCAGGAGGCCTCGATGATGTTCTCCGACACGCCGATGGTCGACCAGGTGCGCGAGCCGTCGGTCGAGTCGATCAGCACGCGGGTCACGGCGCCGGTGCCCCTGCTGGTCTCGAGGACGCGCACCTTGTAGTCGGTGAGGTGCAGGCGCTCGAGGCTCGGATGCCGTGCGCCGAGTGCCTGGCGAAGCGCCGCGTCGAGGGCGTTGACGGGCCCGTTGCCCTCGCCGGTGGCGATGATCCGCTCGTCGTCGATCCAGAGCTTGACGGTGGCCTCGGTCTCGACATCGACGGCAACCTCGTTCCAGGCCCGGCTGCCGCTGCCCGAACGATGGCCGACGTTGACCGAGAACGACTCGAGGCGGAAGTAGTCCTGCTCCCAGCCGGCGGCCGCCCGCATGAGCAGTTCGAGGGAGGCGTCGGCCGCCTCGAAGTGGTAGCCGACGTACTCGAGTTCCTTCAGGGTCTCGACGATGTCGCCCATCGTGGCGGCGTCGAGGTCCAGCCCGAGTTCGGTGGCCTTGAGGGCGATCGTGGACTTGCCGGCCATCTCCGAAACCACGAAGCGGGTGCCGTTCCCGACGAGTTCCGGGGACACGTGCTCGTAGGCGTCGGAGCGGCGAGCGATCGCACTGGCGTGGAGGCCGGCCTTGTGGGCGAAGGCCTTCGTGCCGACGTAGGGCTGCTGCGGGTCGGCGGCGAAGTTGACCAGTTCCGCGACGTGGTGCGCCACCGACGTGAGGTGGGCCAGCCGGCCCTCGGGGAGGGTCTCGACGCCCATCTTGAGGCTCAGGTTGGCGATGATCGGCACGAGGTCGCAGTTGCCGACCCGCTCGCCGTAGCCGTTGATCGTGCCCTGGACGTGGGTGGCGCCTCCGGCCACTCCGGCGAGGGCGTTGGCGATGCCGCATCCGGTGTCGTTGTGGAGGTGCACACCGACCGGGGTGTCGAGGTGGGCGACGACGGCGCGAACCGTCGCCTCCACCCGCCCGGGCAGCGAGCCGCCGTTGGTGTCGCACAGCACCAGACAGTCCGCACCGGCCATGGCAGCGCCCTCGAGGACGGCAAGCGAGAACTCGGGATTGGCGTCGTAGCCGTCGAAGAAGTGCTCGGCGTCAAAGAAGACCGTGAGCCCCTGGTCCTTCAGGAACCGCACCGAGTCGGCCACCATCGCCACGCCCTCCTCGAGCGTGGTGCGCAGCGCCTCGGTGACGTGAAAATCCCACGCCTTGCCAACGATGCACACCACTTCGGTGCCGGCGGCGACCAGGTTGGCGAGCGTGGGGTCGTCGTCGGCCCTGCCCTTGACGCTGCGGGTCGAGCCGAAGGCAACCAGCTTCGAGGTGGTCAGATCGAGCTCTTTACGGGCGCGCTCGAAGAACTCCTCGTCCTTCGGGTTGGCGCCCGGCCAGCCGCCCTCGATGTAGTGGACGCCGAGCCGGTCGAGCTGATCGGCGATGCGCAACTTGTCGTCGACCGTGAGCGAGATGCCCTCCAACTGGGCGCCATCTCGCAGCGTCGTGTCGTAGATCTCGACTGCGGCCGGCAGCACCCCCGAGGACGGGACGGAGTCAGTCGACATACTCGTTCCATTCCGCATACTCGGGACGCTTCCCACGGACCGCTTCGTAGAAGACCTCCTGGATGGCGCATGTGACGGGGCCGGGGTCGCCGATCTCGCGGTCGTCGACCGACCGGATCGGCACCACCTCGGCGGCGGTGCCCGACAGGAAGGCCTCGTCGGCGGTGTAGAGGTCGCTGCGCAGGATGTTGCCCTGAACGTAGTCGTAGCCGAGGTCCTCGGCGATGCGCCGCACGGCGTTCTGGGTGATGCCCTCGAGGGCGCCGGCGCTGGCCGGCGGTGTGACGATCGTGCCGTCGCGCACCACGAAAATGTTCTCGCCACTGCACTCGGACACGTAGCCCTGTGGGGAGAGCAGGATCGCCTCGTCGTAGCCCGACTTGAGCGCCTGGACCTTGGCCATCTGCGAGTTGATGTAGTGGCCACAGCCCTTGGCGGCCGGCGGCATGGCGTTGGGGTCGTGGCGCTGCCAAGAGGAGATCATGGTACGCACGCCCTGGGCGATGCCGTCGTCGCCGAGGTAGGAGCCCCACGGCCAACAGGCGACCGAGACGTCGACCTTGCACAGGATCGGGTTGAGCCCCATCTCGCCGTAGCCCAGGTAGGCCAGTGGCCGGATGTAGCAGGACGAGATGTCGTTGACGCGCACGGTGTCCTTGACGGCCGACACCAGGTCGTCGACCGTCCACGGGATGTCGATGTAGAGGATCTTCGCCGAGCGGAACAGGCGCTCGATGTGGGGGGTGAGCCGGAACACCGCCGGCCCGCGGTCGGTCTCGTAGGCACGGATGCCCTCGAAGACGCCGTTGCCGTAGTGGAGGGTGTGCGTCAGCACGTGGATCGTGGCATCGTCCCAGTCGACGAGTTCGCCGTTCATCCAGATCTTGTCAACCTTCTCGATCGGCATAGCGCCTGCTCCTGGCTTCCTCTGATTGTGTGCGTGTCGTGGTGTGCGTGTCGTGGTGTGCGTGCCCTAGACCCGCGCTGCGATGGCATCGCCGATCGCGACCGTGCCCTCGACCTGGGTGGCCGGGTCGGCGCAGGCGGCGGTGATGCGTCGGGCGGCGTCCTCTTCGCCGAGGAAGTCGAGCATCATCGCAGCGGAGAGGATCGCGGCGGTCGGATTGGCGATGCCCCTACCCGTGATGTCGGGCGCGGAGCCGTGGACCGGCTCGAACATCGACGCTCCGGTGCGTGCCGGGTTGAGGTTCGCCGACGAGGCGAAGCCGATGCCCCCCGACACGGCGCCGCCGAGATCGGTGAGGATGTCGCCGAAGAGGTTGTCGGTGACGATGACGTCGTAGCGTTGCGGATCCTGCACGAAGTAGATGCAGGCGGCGTCGACGTGGTTGTAGGCAGTCTCCACGTCGGGGTAGTCGGCGGACACCTCGTCGAAGGTGCGCTCCCAGAGGTCGCCCGAGAACGTGAGCACGTTGGTCTTGTGGACGAGCGTGAGGTGGTTCCGGCGGCTCCGGGACAGGTCGAAGGCGAAGCGGATGCAGCGCTCGACGCCCCGGCGCGTGTTGACCGAGCCCTGGGTGGCGATCTCGTGCATCGTGCCCCTGCGCAGGAAGCCACCCTCGCCGGCATAGGCGCCCTCGGTGTTCTCACGGACGACGCAGAAGTCGATGTCGTCCTCGGCGAGCACGAAGGGTCGGAGGTTGACGTAGAGGTCGAGGGCGAAGCGCATCTTTAGCAACAGGCCACGCTCGATGATCCCCGGAGGGACGTCGGGGGTGCCGACTGCGCCCACATAGAGGGCGTCGAGCACACGCCATTCCTCGATGACCTCGTCGGGGAGGACGGTGCCGTCGCGGAGGTAGCGGTCGCCGCCGAGGTCGTAGTCCACGGTCTCGAGCTCGACGCCCGTGGCCGCGACGACCTTGAGGCCCTCGGCGACGACCTCGGGGCCGATGCCGTCGCCTCCCATGACGCCGATGCGATAGGCCACGTGTGACTGCTCCTCGGGTGTCGTGTCGTCGGACTGGTGGGTTCTGGTGGGTACGAGTGTGCCCCGGAACGGAAAAACCGCCCACCGAGGTGGACGGTCGGGGCGCACGCCGGAAGCGCGTGCGCTACGAAATCAGGATCACCGGGTGGGGACTGTGCACGGGTGCAGTGTACCAAGCCCCCCCGGAGGCGGGTCAACCGGCCCCGAGGCGACACCACACCAAGGCGTGGCTACGCTCCTGACATGCCCGAACCGCAGCAGTTCTCCCCCGACGCGCATGGGCGCCTCGCCGCAGAGCTCGAGGACCTCACCACCCGCGGACGCATCGACATCGCCCGCAAGATCGAGACGGCCCGAGAGCTCGGCGACCTCTCCGAGAACGGCGACTACCACGCCGCCAAGGAGGAGCAGGGCAAGATGGAGGGCCGGATCCTGCACCTCGAGGCAATCCTGCTCGACGCCGTGATCGTCGAGGCACCCACCGGGAACGGCGACACGGTCACGACCGGCACAGTGGTCACCGTGCTCTACGACGGCGACGACGAACCCGAGCAGCTCCTGGTCGGCTCGATCGAGGAACAGCGCGACGGCCTCACCGTCGTGTCGCCGGGGTCACCGCTCGGCGAGGCCCTGTTGGGCAGCACCCCGGGCGACAAGGTCTCGTTCGAGGCGCCGGGTGGCACCCTCACGGCCTCGGTCATCTCCATCGACGACTGAGGACCACATGGACGTGGCCCGTTCCGCGCAGCACCACGCGCCGACGCCGGTCGGCCTCCTCGAGGGTGCGCCGCCACTGCGCACGCTCGACCTCACCGGACTCGGGAGCCTGGTGGTCCGCGACTCGGGGCCGCCCACCGACCGCCCGGACGCCCCGGTGGTGTTCCTCCTTCACGGCTGGTGGGTCGATGCCGACCTCAACTGGTGCCGGTCCTTCGGGTCCCTGACGGACCGGTTCCGCGTCGTCGCCTGGGACCACCGTGGCCACGGGCGCCACGGCCTTCGCGGTGGTCGCAGGTTCCGGTTGGAGGACTGCGCGGACGACGCCGTGGCGGTGGCCGACGCCCTCGGTATCGAGACCTTCACCGTGGTCGGCTATTCGTTGGGGGGTGCCGTCGCCCAACTCGTCGCCCGGCGACACCCACAGCGGATCTCGGGCCTCATCCTCTGTGCGACGGCGTTGACCTTCGCTTCGACGCCCGGACTCCGCCGGCAACTCCGCATGCTGCGCCTGGTGGCGCCAGCCGCCCGCCTGGTCGGGGACGTGACCTGGAAGTTGGTCTGGCGCATCGCCGACCTCCGTGGTGGCCTCGGCATCGGCGATGACGACGTCGACTGCTTGGCGCGTGGCGTCATCAGACAGGGTGACCTGCGTCTGCTCCTCGGCGCCGGTGCAGCACTCGGCGGCTTCGACGCCCGTGACTGGGTGCCGGACCTCACCGTCGCATCCGCCGTCGTCGTCTGCACCATGGACGGGGTCATTCCCACAGCCGACCAGCGGCGCCTCGCCGAGGCCCTACCCGCATTGCACGTGGAGGAGGTCGCTGCCGACCACCTGGCCTGTGTCACCGCACCCGACCGCTTCCTCCCCGCACTTCGCAGAGCGCTCGACGCGGTCACGGAGGGCTGAGAGCGCGATTGCCCCGAGCCCCGTCGCCCGGCCACGAGCGGCCACACCTGCGATGATGGTGCGATGGACGTGGCAGTCACCGGATCGACGGGACTGATCGGCTCGGCGCTGTGCACCGCACTCGTGGCACGTGGTGACCGCGTGGTGCGCATCCTGCGACGCGCCCCGAGTGGGCGTGACGAGATCCACTGGGACCCGGCCGGCGGCGTCCTCGACCCGTCGGACCTGCGGGGCACGGATGCCGTTGTCCACCTGGCCGGAGCGGGCATCGCCGACCGGCGCTGGACGCCGGCCCAACGCGACCGGATCCGAGAGAGCCGCAGCCGTGGTACGGCGCTCCTTGCCGGTGTGCTGGCCGAGATCCGGGACGACGGTGGACCCTCGACCCTCGTCAGCGGCTCCGCCATCGGGATCTACGGTGACGCCGGCGACCGTATCCTCGACGAGTCCGGACCCCGGGGCACCGGGTTCCTCGCCGACGTCTGCGTTGCCTGGGAGCAGGCCACGGAGCGCGCCGGGAGCGCCGGAGTCCGGGTCGCCCACGCCAGGACGGGCGTCGTGCTCACCCCGGTGGGCGGCCTGCTGGCCAAGCAACTTCCCCTCTTCCGACTCGGCCTCGGAGGGCGTCTCGGGAGCGGGCGCCAGTACCTGAGTTGGATCTCGCTGCAAGACGAGGTGGCGGCGCTCCTCTGGCTGGTCGACCGGGAGGTCGAGGGACCCGTCAACCTGGTCGCACCGTCACCCGTCACCAATGCCGGGTTCGCCCGATCCCTCGGGAGCGCACTGGGTCGTCCCGCCCGGCTCCCCGTCCCGGCGGCGATGCCGATGGTGCTGTTCGGCCGGGATCTCGTCCGCGAACTCATGCTGGCCAGCACCAGGGTCCGGCCACGGGTCCTAGAGGACGGCGGCTTCGCCTTCTCCGATCCGGAACTGGGACCTGCGCTGGGCGCGATGGTCGCCGGGCGCTAGCCGGGAAGGCCCTCAGGTCCGTCCGAAGAGCCGGGAGCAGGCCTCGCCTGCCCACAGTTGGAGGACGCGGCCCGAGTCGGTGGTGTTGCTCGTGGCCCCGGAGATCCCCCCGTCGAGGCCGACCGCGTCGAGGTCGAAGAAGCCGGCGGGATCGGTCTCGACCGCCTGGACGATGGAAAAGCCGCCGGAGTAGGCCGTGCGCATGTCGGCCACGGTCGAGCCGACGCCGATCCGCTCGAGGGTCCAGAAGCCGGAGTCGACGGAATCGGCGCCACTCAGGAACCACTGGTCGAACGTGGCGCCGAACCCCGGCTCGCCCGGCGGTACCCCGGTCGTCGTCGTCTCGGCTTCGCCAGCTGCCGCATCCCCGGCAGGTGGGAAGTCGGTCGGATCCGGGTCGACCAGAACCAACTCGAGACCGCCGAAGCCGACCCGCCGGACGAGGGGGGCGTCACACCTCGGGTCCGGCCCCCAGCCACTGTCCCGATCGGGGGCGCCGAGCACCGCGGCCATGGCGTCGAGGACGGCGTCCGCCGGTCTGCCCAGGTCCAGGAGCGTGGAGTCGTCGCTGGCGGCGAAGAGGAGGAGGCCCACATCGGAGATGCTCACGGGGCCGAGCGGCGGCCGGGTCGTGGTCGGCACCTCGGTCGTGGCCGGCACCTCGGTCGTGGTCGGCACCTCGGTCGTGGCCGGCACCTCGGTCGTGGCCGGCACCTCGGTCGTGGCCGGCACCTCGGTCGTGGCCGGCACCTCGGTCGTGGCCGGCACCTCGGTCGTGGCCGGCACCTCGGTCGTGGTGGTGGGGCTCAGTGTCGTGACCAGCGGTGTCCGCTCCTCATCGTCGATGAAGAACAGGTACCCGAGGACCGCCAGAGCGGCGACCAGGAGGACGACCAACAGGGGCACCGGCGTGCGTCGCGGTCGACGACGCTGCGATGCAGGATCGGCCAGGACCGACGGCTTCGATTGTGGGGCGTCGAAGACGGAGCGGGGCCCCACCGAGGCGACGCTCGGTGGCGCCGGTTGGCGAACCTGCGAGGGGGCGGCCCCCTCGAGGTCCTCCCGGGTGACGATCGGCTTGGGTCCGGTCGGTGCGTCGCCGTGCCGGAGCCACAGCAGTGCCCCCAACACCCCGGTGCGCTCCGGGTCCATCCCCTTGGTCCCCGGAGGGGCATGGCCGCTGAAGGCCGACCACGCCCTGGTCTCGTCGAGGATCAGGATGTCGCCGACGAGGCCCCGACCGGCAGCGGCCTCGTAGGTCGCCTCGTCCGGTCCCCCGGCGGCACGTACGACGACAACCTGGTCGGGTGCCCCGTCGAGAATCCGGAGGCAGCGGGCGTAGGACTGGGCCATGAGGTAGGCGAGGACGGTCTCGGCATTGAGCGCGCGACCAGATGCCTCGACGACTCCGTCGTCGAGGAGGTGTCCCATCACATCGTCGACGAAGCCCTCGGGCTCGTCGACGGCTCGCTGCAGGGCCTCCTCACCGACGGTCACGTCCCCTCCGGTCGAGACGTGCAGCACCATCGGCATTCCGGACCGGTCGCCGCCGAGGGCGACGAGGTCGATCCGGCCCGCCCGGTCGACTGCGGCGTAGGCCTCGAGCAGCCCGAGGTGCAGGACGAGGATGCTCGGGGCGCTGGGGGCGTCGGTCATTGGCCTCGGGCGGGACGATCGGGAGTGGGCGGGTAGTCCTCGCGGGCGACCCTAGAGCCTCGCCACCCCGTTCGGGTCGACGCCCACGGGGTGCGGGTGCACCGGGAACAGACGCCGGAGTCCCATCCGCGACGCTGATGGAGATCCTCGTGGCATCCTCATCAGCGATGGACCTCCGCCAACTCACCCACCTGCTGGCCGTGGCCGAGCACGGGAGCTTCTCCGCAGCTGCCCGCTCGCTCCACACCGTGCAGTCCAACGTGTCGACACACGTCGCACGGCTCGAAAAGGAGTTGGACGCCGTGCTCATCGACCGACGGTCCATGCTCCCCACCGCCGAGGGCGAGGCGGTCATCGAGCGGGCACAGCGGATCCGCACCGAGCTGAAGTCCCTCATGGACGACATCTCGTCCATGCGCGAGGAGATCGGCGGAACGGTTCGGATCGGCTGCATCGGCACCACCGCCCGCTGGATGGCCACCCCCCTGCTGGAACGTCTGGGGAGCCATTACCCGGGCCTCCACCCGATCCTCGTCGATGCGACCTCGGGCTCGCTGTACCCCCTCCTCCGTTCCGGTGAGGTCGACTTCGCCATTTTCAACGGCCCGGTCCTGGACCCCGACTTCGTCACCGAGCCGCTCTTCGACGAGGAGCTGATCGTGGTCACGACCAAGGACCATGCACTGGCCGAACACGAGGCGGTGACCATTGAGGAACTCGCCGAACACGAGGTGATGCTCACACCGACCGGCACCACGTTCCGCGACACGCTCGACGCCGAACTCGCCGTCGCAGGCATCCGCCTCCGGCCGAAGGTGGAGATCGACGGCCTCCGCCTGCTCACCTCGCTCGCCTACCAGGGCTACGCCCCCGCCCTGCTTCCGGCCAGCGCTGCGTCCGGCTTCCCAGCCGGTGACTGGGCACTGGTGCGCATCGAGGGCCTCGACCGGCGAACGGTGGTGCTGGCCCACAACCGGCGCACCACACCGTCTCTCGCCGTGCAGGCCACCTGCGACCAACTGCGCGAGGTCATCCGTGACATCGGACCCCACCAGCCAGGAATCCATGTCACGATGACGGAGGAACCAGCGTCCCGCCCCGGAAGGACACCGTGACCGCCGTCGATGCCCCGAGGACGCCCCTCACCTTGCGTGCCCGCACGGGAGGCACGGTCACCTTCCGTATCGAGGAGCTCGGCGGCCGCAGGGTGATGGTGGTCGAGGTCGGTGGGGAGAACCGCGGCGCCCTGCGTTCCGAGGACGGCGAGAACCTGGCGGTCGCCGCCCGAACGGCGCGCCAACAACGCATCCCGCTGGTCTGCTTCGTGGCGTCGAGCGGAGCCGACCTGTCCGAGGGGGTGGCGGCCATCCACGGCTGGGGCACCGCCGCCCGCGAGTTGGTGGCCTGTTCGGGCATCGTCCCGATGATCTTCTGCGTGGACGGCCCTGCTGTGTCCGGTCCGGCGCTCCTCCTCGGCCTCGCCGACCTGGTCTTGATGGTCGACGCTGCCTACGCCTTTGTGGGCGGCCCTCAGATGGTCGAACGGTTCACGGGTGAGGAGTTGAGCAACGAGGGCCTCGGCGGCGCCTCGATGCACGCCCGCACCTCGGGTGTCGCCCACTTCAACGTCGCCGACCGCGACGAGGCCTTCGAACTGGTCACCGAACTCCTGGGCTACCTTCCCGACCACGCCGATGCCCTCCCGGCACCGGTTCCGTGCCCCGATCCCGTCGATCGCCCGACCCCCGAGGCCGGCGACCTCATCCCCGACACTGCCACGGGCAGCTACGACGTCCGGAACGTGATCGAGTGCATCGTTGACGACGGGCACCTGCTCGAGCCCCGGGCCGCATTCGCCACGAACCTGGTCACCGCCTTCGCGACGATCGGTGGCCGGCCGGTCGGCATCGTCGCCAACCAACCCCAGTCGGTAGCCGGCACCCTCGACATCCCCTCCTCCCAGAAGGGAGGTCGGTTCGTGGCCTTCTGCGACGCTTTCAACCTGCCCCTCATCACCTTCGTCGACACCTCGGGCTTCTACCCCGGCAAGGACCTCGAGTGGCGGGGCATGATCCGCTACGGCGCCCAGCTGGCGTTCGCCTACGCCCGGGCCACCGTGCCGAGGGTCTGCGTCATCCTGCGCAAGTCGTACGGCGGGGCGTACATCGTCATGGACTCCCGGTACATCGGCAACGACCTGATGCTCGCCTGGCCTTCCGCTGAGATCGCCGTCATGGGCGCCAAGGGAGCCGTCGAGATCCTCCACCGAATGGCCTCCGAGGAGGAACGGGTGGCGCTCGTGGCGGCCTACGAAGAGCGCCTCCTCAACCCCTACGTCGCCGCCGAACGCGGGTCGGTCGACCAGGTGATCGAACCCGCGGACACCCGGAGCGCGCTGGCTGCCGCACTCGATGCGCTGATCGGCAAGCGCGAGCGCCTCCCGAGGCGGCACCACGACAACACGCCGCTCTAGATTCTCGGGCGTCGGCCCGGATCGGAGCGCGGCACATCGGGCGGATCGCGTCCGATTCCGAAGAATCCACGTTTTTCGGCCTCGGTCTGGCTGTTTCCTACCTGCCGGCGCCCGGTAGGGTCGAAACGTCAACGAAGACGCCCGATCTGTCCCCACGTGATTCGAGGCCGCCACCCGTGAACGAAAGCATCACCCTCACCGACAACCGGAACGGTGCGAGCGTCGAGATCCCGATCGTCAACGACACCGTCGACTCCCGAGCGTGGGCCGACCTGCTCCCCGGCGTGTACTTCCACGACCCCTCCTTCGGAAACACGTCCGCCGCCGCCAGCGCCGTCTGTGAGCTCGACGGCGACGCCGGCTACCTGAACTACCGCGGCCACCCGATCGAGCAGCTCGCCGAGCATGCCAACTTCCTCGAGGTCGCCCACCTGCTGCTCTTCGGCGAACTCCCGACCCGGCCCCAGCTCGAAGCCTTCGCCGACGAGATCGCCGAATCGGCGACGATCCACGAGAACTTCCACAAGCGGATCCTCGAAGGCTTCCGCGATGACGCCCACGCCATGGGCGTGCTGGTTTCGAGCGTTGCCGCGCTGTCGACCTTCTACCCCGAGGGCAAGGACGTCGAGGATCCCACCGTCCGTCGATCGCAGATGATCCGCCTTCTCGCCAAGATGCCCACCCTGGCGGCCAGCGCCTACCGCCGCAGTGTCGGCAACCCGTACGTCCAGCCCGACTCGGACCTCGCCTACACCTCGAACTTCCTCTCTATGATGTTCCGGCCGGCCGAGGGCGGCTTCGAGGTCGATCCGGTGCTGAGCGGGGCGCTCGACCTGCTGTTCGTGCTCCACGGCGACCACAGTCAGAACTGCTCCACCACCACCGCCCGCACGGTCGGGAGTTCGCACGCCGACCCCTACGTCACGCTCTCGGCCGCCTGCAGCGCCCTCTACGGGCCCCGTCACGGCGGTGCCAACGAGGCCGTCCTGCGGATGCTCCGGGAGATCGGCTCCTACGACCAGGTCGACAACTTCGTCAACAAGGTCAAGACCGGCGAGCGGCTCCTCATGGGCTTCGGCCACCGTGTCTACAAGAACTACGACCCGCGGGCGAAGATCATCAAGGAGACCGCCCACCGGGTCTTCGAGGTGACCGGCAAGAACCCGCTGCTCGACGTGGCGCTCAAGCTCGAAGAAGTGGCGCTCGCCGACGACTACTTCGTCAGCCGCAAGCTCTACCCGAACGTCGATTTCTACTCGGGGCTCATCTACCAGTCGATGGGGTTCCCGGTCGAGATGTTCACGGTGCTGTTCGCCATCGGTCGCACGCCGGGCTGGCTGGCCCACTGGGACGAGATGCTCACGCAGAACTCCCGCATCGCCCGACCCCGCCAGCTCTACACGGGCGAGGCCACCCGGGACGTCGTCCCGATCGACGAGCGCTGAGCGGCCCTCAACCGGGCCGCACGTCGAGGGCGATCTTCCCGACGTTGGCGTTGTCCTCCATGTGGGCGTGTGCGGCGGCGATGTCGTCCAGGTCGAAACGGCGGTCCACCACCACCCGTAGCGTCCCGTCCTCGAAGCGTGGCACGACCTCGTTGGCAAACGCCCGGCTGACCGCCACCTTCTCGGCGAGCGACCGGCCCCGCAGAACGGTGCCCACGATCGTCGCCCGCTTGGGAAGCAGCTTGCCGAGGCCGAAGGTGGCCTTTCCGCCGCCCATGATCCCGACCTGTACGATCGTGCCACCCACGGCGAGGGCGTCGACGTTCCTGTCGAGGTAGTCGCCGCCCACCACGTCGAGCACCACGTCGACCCCGCGGCCAGCAGTGTGGTCGCGCACGGCTGCCAGCCAGTCGTCGGTCGTGTAGTCGACTGCCAGCGAGGCACCAAGTTCGGTGCAGGCTGCGCACTTGGACCCCGAAGCGGTCACGACGACCTCGGCGCCCATCGACCGGCAGAGTTGGATGGCGGCGGTACCGACGCCGGAGGCTCCGGCGTGGACGAGCGCCGTACCTCGGGGCTGGAGGCCCCCCTGGAGGACGAGTGCGTCCCAGGCGGTGATGAAGACCTCGGGCAGGGCGCCGGCGTCCGCCAACGACATCCCGGCGGGCACTGCCATCGCCTGGTCGGCGTGGACGACAGCCTGCTCGGCGTGCGCTCCACCGCTGGTGATCGCCATGACCTCGTCTCCGACCAACCATTGCCCGACGGCCTCGCCGACGGAGGCGACCCGCCCGGCGAACTCGAGGCCCGGCACCTCGTACTCCATGGACGGCCCCGGGTAGAGGCCCATGCGCTGGAGCAGGTCCGCACGGTTCAGGGCGCTGGCGACCACGTCGACGAGAACCTCTCCCGGCCCGGGCTCCGGTGCCGGTACCTCGCAGATCGCCAGCACCTCGGGGCCGCCGTACGACTCGATGACCACGGCGCGCATGGCGAGATCATGCCCCAGTCGGGAACCGCCACAGGTGTCCGCGGCGTCAGATCCCGCAGACCCCTACGTTTGGAGAACCTGATGCGCAACCTGGCCCTCTCCGTCCTGCTGTTCACCGCCGCCTGCTCCTCATCCGGCACGGCCGGTGGGATCGACCCGTTGATCGACGTCGAGTGGCGTGTCGTCGGCCTCACCGGCGTCGATGCTGCAGAACCCGACCGTCCACACGAAGCGTCGTTGACGTTTCGAAGCGATGGCCGGATCACGGGAAATGCCGGTTGCAACGGCTTCTTCGGCGACCTGGGAATCGGGGAGGACCGCGTCGACATCGGCCCGATCGGCATCACCGAGATGGCCTGCGTCGACCGTGCCGACTGGTTCGCCCTGTTCGAGGTCCTGAGCGGCGAGCTCTCCGTTGTTGTCGAGGGCTCGACTGCCACACTGACATCTGCCCGTGGGGGAACCATCCTCATCGAATACGTCGAACCGGATCCCCCACGCGAGACCTCCGGTGATCCGGACCAGCCGGTCTCGACGGTCAACGAGGACTGACCTCCCTCAGCAGCGCTTCTTCAGTTCCGAGTACGGGACGTCCTTGTCGACCCGGGGCTCGGGCGGAAGGCCCAGCACCCGCTCCCCCACGATGTTGCGCTGCACCTCGTCGGTACCGCCGCGGATGGACATCGACGGTGCGGTGAGGAAGGCCAGGTGCCCCGGAGACCCGTCGAGCATCCCGGCCGCCCCGGAAAGGTCCTTGACCAGGTAGGCCCTGACCTTGAAGGCGGCGACGCTGCAGAGCTTGGCGACGGACCCCTCCGGGCCGGGGACGCCATTCTTCGCCAATGCCGCGGAGCGAGCAGTGCTGAACCTGTTGACCCGGTCCAGGACATAGGCGCGCATCGCACGATCGCGGGCCACCGCATCGGCAAGTCGGCCGGAGGCCTCCAGTCCGGCCAGCCAGGCAGGAACCGCCCTCTCGTCTTCGTCGGACCCGCCGAAGGCCCGGCCACCGAGGGAGGCCCGCTCGTGGGCGAGGGTCTCGATGGTGATCCCCCATCCCCCACCGAGGTCGCCGATCCGGTCGGTGTCCGGAACCCGGACCTCCGACACGAACACCTCGGTGAAGTGCCGGTCGCCGTTGACCTGAACCAGGGGACGAACCTCGATCCCCTGGTCGTGCATGTCGACGGCGAACATCGTGAGGCCGCGGTGCTTGGGCACGTCGGGGTCGGTGCGGGCAAGGCACATGCCCCACTTCGAGTAGGCGCCCCTCGACGTCCAGACCTTGGAACCCGCGAGGACCCACCCGTCGCCGTCGCGCACGGCCTTCGTGCCGACGTTGGCGAGGTCAGAGCCGGCGTCGGGCTCGCTGAACATCTGACACCAGATCTCCGAGCCGTCGGCGATCGGACGCAGCCAGCGATCCTGCTGTTCGGGGGTGCCGCGATCTCGGAGGACCGGCCCCACGAGGCTGATCCCCACGCCGTAGGGGTACAGGTCTGCCGACTCGTAGGCGCCCAACGCCGCGGAGATGCGCCTGGCCTCGTCGTCGGTTGCGCCGCGGCCGCCGTGCTCGACCGGCCAGGTGGGCACCATCCAGCCTCCGCCCACGAGCGCCTCGAGGTACCGCAGGCCGACATCGAGGTCGTCGCTGCCGGCGCCGAGCACCGTTGCAGAACCGTCGGGGTCGCGCCGCTCGAGGATCGACGAGAGGGCGTCGTGGATCTGGTCGTCGGTCAGCGTCACGGTCGCATTGTGGCCCCTCGGGGTCCGGTTCCGACAACCAACCCGTGCTCGGCCATGATGTCACCGTGCACGACCTGTTGGATTCCGCCTCGGCTGTCGTCGACGACGTGGTGGCACTGCGACGCCAACTGCACCAGCACCCCGAACTCGGCCTCGACAACCCACGCACCCAGCAGCGCATCCTCGACGCCCTCGACGGACTCCCGCTCGACATCCACACGGGTAGCGGCCTCACGTCCGTGGTCGCCGACCTCGATGGAGCATTGGACGGGCCCACGGTCCTGCTACGTGCCGACACCGACGCCCTGCCGATGCCCGAGGAGAGCGGCGAGTCGTTCTGCTCTCAGGTCGAGGGGCGCGCCCACGCCTGCGGCCACGACGCACACACGGCGATGCTCGTCGGCGCCGCAAGGCTGCTGGCGGATCGACGCTCGGACCTCCATGGCCGGGTGCGCTTCATGTTCCAGCCCGGCGAGGAGGGTGGCGGCGGCGCCGGCGTCATGCTCGACGAGGGCGTCCTCGACGGCGTCGACCGGGCCTTCGCCATCCACATCACGCCGAATCTCCCGGTGGGCAGGGCTGCCTGCCGTGCCGGTCCGCTGATGGCTTCGACCGACGAGTTGCACGTGACGGTCCGGGGCCGCGGCGGCCACGCCTCGATGCCCCACTACTGCACCGACCCGGTTCCGGCGATGGCCGCCATGATCACGGCGATCCAGACGGCGGTCACCCGCGAGATCGACGCCTTCGACCCGGCGCTCGTGACCGTGGCGCACGTCCGGGCCGGCACCACCACCAACGTGATCCCCGAGACGGCCTTCTTCGAGGGCACCATCCGCTGCGTGTCCGAACAGACCCGTCGACGGATCCGAGCGGCGGTCGAGCGGGTCTGCACGCAGATCGCCGCCGCACACGACTGTTCCGCCGAGGTCGACCTGGTCGAGGGCTATCCGGTCACGGTGAACGACGCCGACGAGGCCGCCCGGTTCGCCCAGGTCTGTGCTGCCACGCTCGGCGAGAAGTCGCACGTGACGCTCCCCTCGCCGGTCATGGGCGGCGAGGACTTCTCGATGCTGCTCCAGCGGGTGCCTGGTGCCATGGCGCTGCTGGGCGTGTGTCCGGCTGACATCGCCGACTCACGCGAGGCGCCACCCTGCCACTCGAACCGGATGCGCATCGACGAGACGGGCCTGCGGCACGGCATCGCCCTCCACGTTGCGATGGCGCTCGACCGCTAGAAGGCCGACATGGGAGTTCAGATCGACGACTTCGCCACACTGATGGCGCTCGAGCCGCACGGACCGGACGTGTTCGTCGGCCTCAGCCCCGACTATTCGTGGGGGCGCGTCTACGGTGGCCAGGTAGTCGCCCAGGGCCTCCGGGCAGCGATGGCGACCGTCGATCCCGACCACTTCGTCCACTCGGTCCACGCCTACTTCATCCGCGGCGGTACCAGCGACGAGCCCATCCGGTTCGAGGTCGACCGCATCCGCAACGGCCGGTCGTTCATCACCCGCCGCGTGGTCGCCCGCCAGTCGGAGGGCGCCATCCTCAACCTGTCCTGTTCGTTCCAGGTCGTAGAGGACCAGGCCGACGTCCAGGAATCGTCGCTGCCCACCGACGTTGGCGAGCCGGGGTCCGGCGCCGACGAGGACTGGGACCTACTGTCCCGGCGAGTCGCCCACCGGGGCGCTGGTCGGGCAGCCCTCTGGCTGAAGGTGGCGGGTCCGCTCGGCGACGACCCGATCCTCCAGGCCTGCGCCCTGGCCTACGCCTCCGATGACATCCCCACCACGGCGGTGAGCAGTTCGCACCCGCGCATCGACGAGGTGGAACTCGGCCACACCACGTACGGCGATGTATTCATCGGCGCCAGCCTCGACCACTCCATCTGGTTCCACCGGCCGGCCCCGGCCGACGAGTGGCAGTTGCACGAGTTCCGCTCACACGGCCTCAACGGCGGCCGGGGGCTGTCGATCGGCGAGGTCTTCGCAGCCGACGGCACCCACGTGGCGACCGTCGCCCAGGAGGCCCTGCTCCGGGAGCGCACGCGATGACCACGGTGCTCGTCCACCTCAAGGTCGACTACCTCGGCACCGACCGGATGGGAGACCGCTTCCCCGGCGTGCGGTTCGTCCACGTCGATCCCGATGGGCCGGTGGACCCCGCTGTCCGTGGTGAGGTCGTGGTCACGCGCGGCGTGGACTCTCCCAACTTCGCCGAGGTGCTCGAACGGGGCGTCGAGTGGGTGCACTGCACCGGCCACGGCGTCGACGAGATGTCACTCGAGACGGTCGGCAATCGGATCCTGACTTGCGCCCGTGGTGCCACCGCCGTGCCGATCGCCGAGTGGGTCGTGGCGATGCTCCTCACCGCCGCCAAGCGACTCCCCGGGAGCTGGATCGACGAACCGCCGGAGCGATGGTTCCTCACCCGCCTCGGCACGCTCGAGGGCACCACGGTCGCACTGCTCGGCTACGGATCGATCAACCGGGCCGTCGCCGCCCGGCTGGCACCGTTCGGATGCCGCCTGCTCGCCGTCCGGCGCACGGGCGCCCCGGTCGACGACCCCGGGGTCGTGGTCGTGGCCGACGCCGCGACCGCGGTCGCCGAGGCCGACCACGTGGTGGTCGGCGTGCCCTCGACACCCGGGACCCAGAACCTCGTCGACGCCGACCTCCTGGCCGGCTGTCGGAGCGGTATCCACCTCGTCAATGTCTCGCGTGGATCTGTGGTCGACCAGGACGCCCTCCGGACGGCCCTCGACTCGGGACAGGTCGGCCTCGCCTCGCTCGACGTGTGCGACCCCGAGCCGCTTCCCGAGGGGCACTGGCTCTACACCCACCCGTCGGTCCGCCTCAGCCCCCACATCTCGTGGTGCAGCCCGAACTCGTTCGCGCAGATGGGTGCCTACTTCGCCTCCAACCTCGGACGGTGGCTGGACGGCCGCCCCCTCGAAGACGTCGTCGACCGCGACGCAGGCTACTGAGGCGCCCCCTTCGGTTCGCCGTGCGATCCGGGGCTAGGTTCGCCATCCGGACGACCCGGGGGTGACCGAAATGCCGTTGACCGAAGGCTTCCTCGACCTGCAGGGCCGAGTACGCAACTGGGGCCGCTGGGGCGACGACGACGAGCTCGGTACGCTCAACCTGATCACGCCCGAGGTGTTGCTGGCCGCCCGGGACTGCATCCGCACCGGCCGCTCCTTCGCATTGGCCGTACCGCTCGAGCATGACGGAATCCAGGTCGGGTTCATCCCCGGCCGCGACAACCCGACGCGCACGATGCTGATGGTCGATCAGGGCATGGACCCCGACGGTGATCCGGACCTGTTCCACACCAGCGACGACGCCGTCCAGTTCGGACTCCAGGCGGGTACCCACTGGGACGGCCTCTGCCACGTCTCGTACTCGGGCAGCGTCTACAACGGCTTCGACGCCTCCACGATCACCGCTGAGGACGGTGCGACCCGCTGCGGGATCGAAATGGTCGGCTCGCTGTGCTCGCGCGGCGTGCTGCTCGACGTGGCCCGGGCCAAGGGCGTCGACCTGCTCGACTGCCCCTACGCCATCACCGCCGAGGATCTCGACGAGGCAGCGACGATGGGCGGCGTCGAGGTCCGGGCCGGCGACATCGTGCTCGTCCGCACGGGACGGATGCGGTTGTACCACGAGTCGGGTGGCATGGCTTACTGCCTCGGCCCGGGCCAGGACGGCTCGAATGCCGGGCTTTCGCTGTCGACGGTGTCTTGGTTCCACGAGCGCGACGTCGCCGCCGTCGCCAACGACACGCTCACCTTCGAGGTGTACCCCTCCGAGGAGGTGAACCTGGCGGTCCACATGCTCCACGTCGTGGACATGGGCCTCACGCAGGGCCAGAACTGGGACCTCGAGGCGCTGGCAGATGACTGTGCGGCCGACGGCGTCTACGAGTTCTTCCTCGCCGCCACGCCCGAGCCGTTCGTAGGCTGCGTGGGCTCGCCGGTGGCGCCCGTCGCCATCAAGTAGCGCCCGCCGTGACGGTTGGCACCGGTGAAAGCGGTCACCGAGCCGAGGTACACGACCCGGCCACCGTCACACTCGGGGGAGCAACCGACCCACGCGGAGAACGACATGCCCACGGACACTTCCACCACCCCGACCCCCCTCACCGACCTCGACCTTTTCGCCGGCTTCTCGAAGTCCGAGCTGCGTGCCGTCCAACGGCTCATGACCCCCGTTCGGATCCGGGCCGGCCGCGACCTGACCCGCGAGGGCGAGACGGGACGCGAGTTCATGATCATCGTCGACGGCACCGCTACGGTGCGCCGTCAGGGCCGGGTGATCGCCACCCTCGGCACCGGCGACTTCGTCGGCGAGCTCAGCATGCTCGCGGGCGTCCCCCGCACCGCCACCGTCACCGCCGACACCGACCTGGCGGTCGAGGCACTCAACCGACGTGAGTTCGCGAGCCTGCTCGACGGGAGCCCCCGCCTCGCCCGCAAGGTCATGGTCGGCGCCATCCGTCGCCTGCACGTCGTCGACCACGGGCCGGCCGACTGACCCGGGGTCAGTCCCCGGCGAAGTCCTCCAGGGCTCCCGAACTGGCGGGTGACCCCAGCAGCCGACCGAACGCCGCACCCTCCCGGGCGCGGGCGTCGGCCAGTCCCGCCAGCAGTGGTTCGACGATGAGGCGCTTGCCCTCGACCAGCGACTCCAGGGGGAACCCGGCGAGATGACGGGCGTGTTCGAGGGCGATATCGAGCAACTCGTCCGGTTCGCACACCTTCCAGGCCAGGCCGACCTCACGACATCGGTCGGCGCCGATCCATTCGCTCGAGAGCAGCAGCCAGGACGCCTCCTGACGGCCGAGCATGCGGGGGAACAGGAAAGAGGACCCCGCCTCCGGTGCGACGCCGAGGCTGGTGAACGGACACCTGAGTCGGGCCTCTGACGACATGAAGACGAGGTCCGCATAGCCGAGCATCGTCGCGCCGAGACCGACCCCGAGGCCGTTGACCGCACAGATCAACGGCTTCGAGAAGTTCGTGAGGCACTCGATGTACCCGACGAATCCGTGTCGACCCGGCGTGAAGCCGTCCGGGTCCGTGGTTCGCAGGCGCAACTCCCCCAGGTCCTGGCCTGCGCAGAAGGCTCGCCCCCGGCCGGTCAGGACGACGACCGAGATGCCGGGGTCGCCGTCTGCTGCCAGGAGGGCGTCGGTGGCGGCATCGTAGAGATCCTCGCCGAAGGCATTGAGTGCCTCCGGCCGGTCGAAGGTGAGCAGCCGGACCCGGTCGTGGTCCTCGGTCAACAGCATCCGTCGAGCATGCTCGCCACCCGCTCCCGACGCCAATCCCCGTCGCCACTACCGTGCCGGCATGCACCGCCGCTTCACGCTGTATCGCGACCGGGTGCCGACGCCCGACGAATTTTCGGGAACCGGGCCGGCGACGGTTGACGCCGTTCTGGCCGACCAGTCCCTGTTCGGCATCCGCGGCGGCCCCGTGGCCGAACCCGGTTGGGCGGCCATCGCCTGGACCGACCCCGACGACCCGTCCCCCGAGGGCGACGGTTCCTGGCTGGTCGACACGTTCATCGCATGGGGCGAGCCGGGGCGGGCCGCCGTGAAGCAGGTCTCACTGGTCGTCCGGCTCGAAGGGCTCGACGCCGAAGGGTTCGCCGACCGCTACCGGCGCCACGCCGCAGTCGCCGAGGCCCACCACGGCATGGCCCGGTATGTCCAGAATCCGGTCGTCGACGGGCCTCACGGGCTCGACGCCGTGTCGGAGCTCAGCTTCGAATCGGAGCGGTCCTGGGTCGACGACTTCTACCTGCTGGCGGACTCCGCCGAGGTCGTGCGGAAGGACGTGCGCGGGTTCATCGACCTCCGGGCGACGTCCTCGGCGCTCGTCGCGGAGAAGGTGGTGCGGCCGTGACCTCTGCGCGGGTCGCCGTGGTCGGGTCGGCCAACCTCGACATCGTCGTGCCGGTTCCCCACCATCCGGCCACCGGCGAGACTGTGCTCGGAGGCGACCACGTGCTGGTGCCCGGCGGCAAGGGCGCCAACCAGGCGGTGGCGGCCGCCCTCCTCGGCGGCGATGTCGCCTTCGTGGGGCGGGTCGGTGACGACGACGCCGGCGCCCGGCTCCGGGCGTCGTTGGAGGCCGCAGGGGTCGACGTCTCCCGACTGCACGTCGACGACGGGGCGCCCAGCGGCATCGCCCTGATCGGCGTCGACGAGGAAGGCGACAACGCCATCGTCGTGAGTCCCGGGGCGAACTCCCGGTTGTCCCCGACGGATCTCGACCAGGGCCTGTTGGCGGACGCTTCGGTCACGCTGCTGCAACTCGAGGTCCCCGTCGACACCGTCCGTGCAGCGGCCCGCGCCGCCGGGGGGCTCGTCGTGCTGAACCCAGCCCCGGCCGTTCCCCTCCCTGACGGGCTCCTCGATGACATCGACGTCCTCGTCCCCAATCGACTCGAGTTGACGGCACTGGCCGGCGACGGAGACCCGGTCGACCAGGCGCGGTCGCTCGGCGTGCCCACCGTCGTGGTGACGCTCGGCGCCGAGGGCGCGCTCGTCGTCACCGGATCGGAAGTCATCCGCGTTCCCGCCCCGGAGGTCGAGGCCATCGACACGACCGCCTGCGGCGACGCCTTCTGCGGTGCGCTGGCCGAGGCACTGGCATGCGGTGTCGACCTTCGGGACGCCGTCACGCGTGCCGTGCACGTGGGCGCCCTCACGGCCACCCGGCACGGTGCACAGACCTCCCTCCCCACCGCCGCCGACCTGGTCGCGGCCTTCGGCGACTGACCCGGTAAGACTGCGTCCATGAACGACCGTCCCCGGATCATCCTCGACTGCGACCCCGGCGTCGACGACGCAATCGCCATCATCACGGCCGCTCGCTGGACCGACCTCGTCGCCATCACCACGGTCTCGGGGAACGTCGGCGTCGAGCACACCACCTCCAACGCTCTCCGGATGCGCAATCTCCTGGGCATCGACGTGCCGGTCCACCGGGGAGCCTCCCGTCCGCTCGTCGCCGAACCCTTCCATGCGAGGCACGTGCACGGCATGACCGGACTCGCCGACGTCGACCTCCCGTTGGCGGACCTGGCCCCCGACTCCGAGGACGCCGTCGAGGCTATTCTCGAGGCGACACGGGCGGAGGAGGGGCTCCACCTGGTTCCGGTGGGTCCGCTCACCAACATCGCCCTTGCTCTCCGCTCAGACCCGGGGATTGCCGACCGGGTCGCCTCCATCACCCTCATGGGCGGCGGTGCGAACGGCGGAAACGTGACCGCCGCCGCCGAGTTCAACATCTATGCCGACGCAGAGGCGGCCGACGAGGTCTTCCGGTCCGGTGCGCCGCTCCTTATGGTGGGCCTGAACCTCACCCACCAGGTCCGCATGGACGCCGGCCACGCCGATTCGTGCCGCTCGTTCGGCCACCGCGTAGGTGACGTTGCGGCGAAGTTGATCGACTTCAACGTCTCCGTCCACCGGGGTGGCGGCCTGCCGGGCAGCGGGGCGATGCACGACCCGTGTGCCGTGCTGGCGGTCTCCCACCCGGAGGTGGTCCGCTCGGAGCCACGGCACGTCGTGGTCGAGGTCGACGGCACGCACACCCGCGGCCAGACCCTCGTCGACGAGCGTGGGCCGATGTCTCGCGAGGCGAACTGCCGGGTCGCCTACGAGGCCGACGCCGGGCGGGCGTTGGAACTGATCCTCCAGGCAATCCGGGAGGCCTCCGGCTGCTGAGCCCTCAGCGCCTCGGGCGGTGGATGGTCGCCACCCAGCCGCCGGTGGTCGGGACCGTGGCGAGTACGACGGTCCCCTCGAGCAGCAGCCGCACCACCGCCTCTGCGTCGACCCGCTCCGGATGGACCTCCCACACGAGGCCGCGCTTGGGGTGATCCTGCCGGGCAGCCCAGTCGGCGGGCGCGACGACACCGGCGTCGGCCAGTCGCTCACCCGCATCCCGACCCGCACCGTGGGACAGTCCGACCGAGGCGGGTTCGCGGTCTGAACCGGGCACGAACGTCCCGATGGGAACCCTCGGGCCGCGGGCCGTGAACCAGGTGAACATCCCCGGCGGCTCGACACGATCCTCGTCGTCGACCCCCGGTTCGACGTTCATCCAGCCGCCCCCCTCCGAGGCGAGCACGGCGACCGCATCAACCAAGGGGCTGTGGTCGTCGTCGACGTGCAGGATCTCGATGTCGTGACGGGCCACGGGGCGACGCTACTCCCGGCCGGGGCGTCCCAAGGCGGTACCGGTACGTTGATGTCGTGCCCGCCCCTGCTGCCGACCGCCCCCTGCGCATCGCCGCCCTGGTCAAGCAGATCCCCAAGTTCGAGGAGATGCGCCTAGGCGACGACGGGCGCCTCGTGCGAAGCGGCGTCGAGCTCCACATGAACGACTACTGCCGACGGGCCGTTCGCACCGGCTGCGACCTTGCCGAGGCCACGGGAGGCACCTGCACGGCGATCACGCTCGGGCCCCCCGAGGCCCACACCGTCCTACGCGAGGCGATCCTGTGCGGCTGCGTCGGTGGCCTGCACGTTTCCGACCCGGCGTTCGCCGGAAGCGACACGTTGGCGACGGCCCGGGCACTGGCCGGCGCCCTCGAGGTCCACGGCCCCTGGGACCTGGTGCTGTGCGGTCGCAACTCGGTCGATGCGGACACCGGTCAGGTGCCCGCCCAAGTGGCGGAGCTTCTGGGCCTGCCCTTCCAGTCGGGCGTCCGGGAGTTGGACCTCGTCGAAGGGACCGTGCGCGTGCTTCTCGAGCACGACGACGAGTGGGTGCGAGCCGAGGTGGACCTGCCGGCGGTGCTGTCGTGCGCCGAGCGACTGTGCGACCCGTGCAAGGTCAAGGAGCCCGAGGCGTGGGCCACCGTCGACGTCCGGCTGCTCACGACGATCACGGCCGCCGAGATCGGGCCGGGCCCGTGGGGACAGGCGGGCAGCCCGACCTCAGTGGGCGTGGTCCGGGTCCTGGAGGTACTGCGCATAGGCGAGCGTCTCGAGGGAGCTGGAGCCGAGCAGATCGGCCGGGTCGTCGAGGTGCTGCGTGACCGAGGTGCACTCGTCGCTGACGACCGTCCATCTGGTCGTGTCCCCGAACCTTCACCGGACGGCCCCGAGGTCGTCGTGCTGGTCGAACCCGACCGCGAACGGGTGGCCGCCGAGCTCCTCGCCGCCGCAGCCGGACTGGGCGGCCGGGTGACCGCCATCGGGATCGGCGCCGCCGCCAACCTTTCGGCACGGGGCGCCGACCGGGTGCTGAACGTGGACGGGACGCTTCACGAGGACGCCCTTGCGGCTCTGCTCGCCCAGTGGCTGGCCGACGACCCGCCCTGGGCCGTGCTCGTCCCCGGCACCGCATGGGGTCGACACGTCGCCTCCCGGCTGGCGGCCCGACTCTGCGCCGGACTCACCGGCGACGCCGTCGGCCTTGAGCGACGCGACGACCGACTGGTGGCCCTCAAGCCCGCCTTCGGAGGACGCCTCGTCGCCGAGATCACCTGCTCGTCACCGATCCAGATGGCGACAGTGCGACCCGGCGTCCTTCCGCTCCCAGAGCCACGTGCGCTCCGCCGGATCGAGGTCCAACACCTCCACGGCGACGTTCGAGGCCGAGTCCGTATGCTCGAACGCTGGCGGGACGACGACGCCGACCTGCTCGCCAACGCCGAGGTCGTGGTCGGCGTCGGGGTGGGCGTGGATCCCGACGACCTCCCGCTCGTGCGGCAGTGCGCCGAGGACCTCGGTGCCGAACTGTGCGCCACCCGCAAGGTCACCGACGCCGGTTGGATGCCGAGGGCCCGACAGGTCGGCATCACCGGCCACTCGATCGCGCCGCGCCTCTACGTGGCGATCGGCATCTCGGGTCGCTTCAACCACATGATCGGCGTCCGCCAGGCGGGGACGATCGTGGGCGTCAACACCGACCCGGACTGCGAGCTCTGGGAGGGTTGCGACATCGGCCTCGTGGCCGACTGGCGCGAGGCACTCCCGGCCCTGGTTGAGCGTCTGGCCTGACCGGCTAGGGCGTTGGCGCGTCGACGCCGGCCGCACGCAGGGCGTCGGCGTCGACCCATTCGAGGGTGAGGATGTGGGTGGCCTCGAGGAGCACCTTCGGGGCGTGTCCGGCCTCGTGGGCCTCCTGCCACCGTGAGGCGCAGAGGCACCAGCGGTCCCCCGGTTGGAGGCCTGCGAACCCGGGGCGCGGCGTCGACAGGTCGTTGCCGGCCCGTGCCGAGAATTCGAGGAACTCTGCGGTCATGACGGCGCACACGGTGTGGACGCCCAGGTCGTCGGCACCGGTGTTGCAGCAGCCGTCCCGGTAGAAGCCGGTGAGCGGATCGTGGCTGCAGTCCACCAGTTCGCCGCCGAGCACGTTCACAGCCATCAGGTCACGTCCCAGCGACGGAAGACGACGAAGCCGATCACCGCGAAGAAGACCACATAGGCGTGAGCCAGAACAGAATTACTGAGTAGACAAAAGGCAGTCCAAGCACGGCGTATACCTCTCCTGTTTGGGCGAGCCCCCACTGACCCATCGGAAGGTAGCAGAACACGGCGTTGCGGGGACCTCAACGATCCTTGCGCTGCGCCTCCTTTACGGTCCGCCAACCAATCTTAGGCTCGTTCGCCGATCTCGAATCTGGTCAGGGCCCGGGTACCACCGACACAGGCTGCGGCGATGACGACCATGGTGCCGACAATCGCGGTGGTGACACCAAGGTGGGGGTCGTAGAAGGCGCCATTGTCGTTGATGGAGATGATGGCGTCACTCCATCCATAGGCGTACTCACGGATGGAGACCCAGCGCAGGGAGTCAAAGATACGGGTGGCGAAAGTCTCCCAAACGAAGACGTAGACGAGGCCGAAGATCAGGGCTCGGCTGGTGACGGCGCTGAGGGCAACGAAAGCGGCGCAGTACAGGACAGACGCGACCAGGGCGCCGAGTCCGAGCCCGAGCATGAGGCCGTCGGCGGTGGGGCTCTCGTGGATGATCCAGGTGGTGGCCATGGTGACCGGCACGACAAAGAGGGCTGCAGCCACCGAGGCAACTCCGATCTTGATGGCGATGATGCGCCATCGTTCGATCGGTTTGGTGAGCAGGAAGACGGCGGTGCCATCCTCAATCTCGGCACCCAGTGAGGCGGTTCCGAATACGAGGGCCACCAAGGGAAGCAACATGGTAAAGATCATTACGCTGACCAAGCCGAGTGCGAACTTCTCGGTGGCCTCCCCTGAGCCCGCTTCGTCGGAGAACCGGTAGATCACTGCAATCAGGATCGGGAGCGCGAGCAACAGTCCGATCACCAGGGTGCGGCGCCTTCCTAGAAGTTGGCGTGCGGTGAGTGAGATCAGGACCTTGTTCATCGGGCAACCAGGTAGGCGAAGACGTTCTCGAGGGAATCATCTGCAGGTTGGAGTTCTTGGAGTGCAACGCCACTTGATTGGACGAGGGGTGCGATGGTTTCGGTGAAGGCACCGAAGTCGGTCGTCTGGACTTCCATGACGTCGCTGTCAAATGAAACAAGGGTGACATAGGGCCGATCAACCAGCGCTGCGGCGAGGGCGCGATTGTCGCTGGACCTGATGGTGAATGCATGGGGCCGGCTAGTCATGAGTCGACGGATCTGACGGAAGTTGCCGGCGGCGCCCAGGCGGCCACCGATGACAACGAGGACGTCTTCGGCGAGGTCTTCGACATCTTCGAGGATGTGGGAGGAGAAGACGATGGTTCGGCCAGAGTCCCCTAGTTCCTTAAACATCGTGTTCATCTGGAGTCGCTGACGGGGGTCAGTGCCGTTGAACGGTTCGTCGAGGATCAGGATGTCTGGGTCGTGGACGAGAGCGGCGGCGATCTTGGCCCGTTGGCGCATGCCCTTCGAGTAGCCGCTCATCTTGCGATGCATGGCGTCGCCGAGCTCAACCATGTCGATCGCTGTCTGGGCTGCAACTTCAGGTTGGGGAAGCTGGTGGAGCCGGGCGCTAGCCAGGGTGTACTCCCAGGCCGAAAGGAACGGGTAGGTGACCTCGCGTTCGGGAACGAGACCGATGCGGCTGTACATGGTGGCGTTCTTCCAGGATGGCTCGCCATTGACCAGGACCTCGCCCGAGGATGGCTCGAGAAGGCCCGCCATCATGTGCAGCAGTGTCGACTTGCCGGCGCCGTTGGGGCCGAGCAGGCCCGTGATCCCAGGCTCGAGTTCGAACGAAATGTCGTTGACGGCCACCAGATCTCCGTACCAACGAGATGCCGATCGTACCGAGATCGCTGCATGCGGTTCCGGCGATGGCGGACCAGCAGCGGAGTTCACAGCGTGACCTTGCGATAGCGGCGGATGGCAAAGAACAGAGCAACGGCAGTCTGAGCGACGAGCGCCGCAATCCACGTCCAGCCAGGAAGGTCAGCGTAAGCGACCTGATCGGCCATTTCGCCCGCCTGATCTCCACGCGCTGGCACAGCGTCGAAGATGACATATGTGGCGGCCCCCGTTACATAGAGCGGAGTGGCGAGCATGGCAACTGCTGCCCATCCGGGACCCACAAAAGCCACCAAAACGCCAGTGAAGACGACCGAGAACCACAGTGCGGCGAGCACGCTGATGAGGGCGAATGCCCGTCGAGTCGTGAACATCGCGATGGCCAGACCAATTACGGCGAGCTGCACGCTCGCAAGTGTCGAAGTTGCCCCAATACGCCATATGTCCGAGATGTTGTCACCCAACCATCCGGGACCGTCGCTAGCACCGAGCCAATTACCTATGAAAACAAGGAGTTGGGGAACCAGCGTGAGCGACATCAGGGCCGTGGCCAGGGCGGCGATCTTGGCCAGCAGGTAGTCGTCGCGTTTGATGGGGCGGGAGAAGTAGAGAGGAAGAGTGTTGTTCTTGCGATCGTTGCCAACCAGATCTGATGCCATGGCGGCTACGAACAAAACGATGATGATCTGAATGAGTCCGAAGTAGTCGTGGTGTTCGACAAGCTCGAAGTTCTCTCCAGCTAGCGCACCGAAGGCCACTGTGAAGATGGCAGGCAGAAGGGCGATGAGGGCAAGGCCGAACGCGAGGACCTTGGGCAAAGTGCCGCGTCCGAGTCCGAATGTGTTGCGCAGGCTCAACACGTAGAGGGAACGGATCGCGTAGCGGCGCCCCAGACGGGGTCCGTCGTAGTTGCGGTAGCCCAGGTCGTAGACCACGCCTCGCGGCTGAGGTACCTCGTCGAGGCTCTCCATCAGACCACTTCCCCGTTGCCGCTTGCCGAGGGACCATCGTTGCGAAACATGTCACGGAGCGTGTGACGTTGCCGAGCCACCCTCACCAGGGGCAGGCCCAGATCGACCACCGAGTCGACCACCAGTCGCATGAGCGCAGCCTCAGCCGTTGCGCTCCCATCCGACATCTCAACTTCGATGATTCGCCCGTCAACCCGGGCATTCACGTCGTGGGTGATCATTCGACTGACAAGAAGTTCCGGGTCTCGATCGACCTCCACGACCAGAACATCGCCTAATCCGGTGAACTGAGTCACAGCTCCGGCACGATCCAACTTGCCTTCCTCGATGAGAACCAGCGAGTCGCACACACTCTCGATTTCTCCAAGAAGATGCGACGACATGATGACCGAAATGCCAAAGTCCGTGCCGGTGCGCTCAATCAGGCCCAACATGTCGTCCCGTCCATCCGGGTCGAGACCATTGGTCGGCTCGTCGAGAAACAACAGTTTCGGATCGTGCACCAAGGCCTGGGCCAACTTCACCCGCTGCTTCATGCCAGTGGAGTAGCCACCGATGTGCCGATAGCGCTCCTCGAACAGGCCGACGTGGCGCAGCGTCTCCGCCGCCCGTTCCCGTGCCACAGTCGCAGGGAGGCCGCTCATGCGAGCCATGTGGATTACGAACTGGGTGGCGGACAGATCGGTAGGCAGACAGTCGTGCTCGGGCATGTAGCCGACCCGCTCACGAATGCGCAGCCCCTCGGTCTGCGCGTCAAACCCGAGCACCTCCGCGGTTCCGCTCGTCGGAGTGATCAAACCCAGGAGGATCTTCATCAACGTGCTCTTGCCGGCACCGTTTGGTCCCACCAAACCCACAACGCCATGCGAAACTTCGAGTGTTATTCCACGTAACGCCGCCACTTCCGGGTACTGCTTGGTGAGTGACGACAACCGAACCAACGGCTGTGCCCCTGCCTTCACTCGCCTACCTTCTTGCGGAACCCCGACAGGTCGAGCACGGTCACGGCGGGCACCCTAACGCCCGACGTTCGACGACTCAGGTCGGGTCGGCGATGCTAGTGGCTGTGGCTACTGCCCCAGCAGCCCTTCGACTGCACCCAGTGGTACCGTCCGCCAGAGGTCTCGTAGAGGAGGTAGGCGGCAACCTGCACCTGGGCGACCGGGTCAGCGATCGAGGCACCGGCGATGCCCGCCGCCTCGGTCCGTTCCTCCCAGAACTTGGGAAGGTGCTGGAACCAGCCAGCGGCACGACTCGACCGGTTGACGGCGAAGCTGAACACGTCGCCGGGCTGGGCGCTGGACTCGCAGAACGCCACCTCTTCGGCCCAGGCGTGGTCCTCGGGCTTGAGGTAGGCCTGGATCAACTCGCGCAGCGTGGGTGGTCCCGTAGGTCGGTCGACCTCGTCGGGCTTCACCGCAGGACGGTGTGCGACAAACTCCATCTTGGGGAAGGTGGTCGTCGTGGCGGGTGCGACCGTGGTGGTGGCGGGTGCGACCGTGGTGGTGGCGGGTGCGACCGTGGTGGTGGCGGGTGCGACCGTGGTGGTGGCGGGTGCGACCGTGGTCGTGGCGGGAGCACTGAGGCCACCGGAGACCGGGGTGCCGTGGTCCGCCGACCGGCAGCCGGTCGCCAGGACCAGCACAGCCGTCAGCGCGGCGAACAGGCGGAGGAAAGGCGTCAAGGACATGAGGGTCATTCGGAGGACATCGGCGGCTGCAGGCTGCAGCGATCTGCCACGACAGTCTCGAGGACGTACCCGTCATCCTACCAATGAGCGGCCTCTGGATCGGGTCTTTCCCACGATGTGGGGGTGAATGCGGTCACAATCGTCGTCGTTTGCACCAGAACGCCGGCCGGTGCGCTGCGGTGGCCGACACCGATTCTGTCTGCAAGGATGTGCCCACCGGACATCCAGGGGGGAGGCGAAGGTGCGCAGGGGCGGAGTGTGGGGCCGGACACGGCACGCAGTGGTGGCGTGCGCCCTCGTGGCTGCGAGTTGTGGCGGGGGTGGCAGCGGCAGCGACGTCACCGTGACGATCGAAGTCATGAGCGAGGCAGAGGCCGACCAGGTCCTCGAGAAACTCTGGGAGGAGACCGAGGTCGCCACCGAGACCGACGACGGCGGGCGCTCCCTCGGCTTCGAGATCGAGCAGCACGCCTGGTCCTTCGCCAACTACGCCGCCAACACCACGCAGCAGTTCAGCACCGCCGATGCCATCGCCCTGTTCGGAGCCGAGGCCGTCTGCGACTCCACCGAAGGCGCCTGCACGCCGACGCCAGCCGCCAAGGAGTGGATCAACATGGTCGCCCAGGCCATGTCCGGCGGCGTCTGCGAAGGCATGACCGTTGCGATCCTCGACAGGTTCCTCGTGCGCACCGATCCCGGCGCATTCGACGTGCGCAAGGACCGCCTGGTCGAACGTTCGCTCTCCCGCCTCTTCGCCACCCAGTTCCTCGGCGACGTCATCGACGCCACCGCCCAGTGGCGGGCGCAGCCGATCAAGGCGATCGTCGCCGAGTTGGGCCACTCCCTCGCGGACCCGCGCAACGAGCAGTACACGATCGGCATCTACTCCTCGCACGGCGGTCACAGCGTCCTCCCCTACCGGCTCGAGTGGGTCGACAGGACCAACGTCCGGGTCTACATCTACGATCCCAACTGGCCAGGTGAGATCCGCTGGATCGACATGGACGTCAAGGAGGGCACCTGGGTGTTCGCCTTCGCCGCCACCAATCCCGACGAGGCCGCCGACGCCTGGAGTGGCGGGCTGGGCACCATCGACCTGACGCCCATCAGCTCCCGGGAGGCGCCGTTCCCCGAACCGTTCTCTGGAGCCGGCAGCGGCGACAGCGGCGGCGGACTCCTCCTCTCCATCACGAGCTCTGATCGAAACTGGACCCTCAACCAGGCCGACGGCACGTCATTGGAGGGCGACGAGGCCGTGCCCGGCCAAGGCGGCGTCGTCGCGTCGATCCGGGGTTCGTTCGGCGTCTCGACCGCCATCATCCGGGTCGACGCGCCAGAGGTCGACATCGAGACGGGGTCCGAGGTATTCGTCGCCGTAAAGACGGACACAGGAGTCGCATCCGTGGAACTGGAAGCGGCCGGATCGATTGGCTTCGAGGTCTCGGAGGAGACCCAGGACCTGTCCCTCGATGTCGCCACCGGCACGGACGCCACCATTTCGATCGCCACCGCAACCGAGCACATCGTCGTCGAGAAGGCGGCGGACCTTGAGATCGAGGTCGCCGTCACCGAAGAGGCGACGCAGTTCGACTACAAGGACGAGGCGGGCACCGTGACCCAACAGGTCGAGATCGAGCGCAGCGCCGAGCAGCAGGACGTGCAGATCGACACGACCTTCGAGGTCGAGTACACCAAGCCCATCGAGTTGCCGGAGCAGATCCGGGAGGAGGTACTCGAACTCGAGACCGAGACCCAGGAGGTGTACCTCGCGGACTTCGTCGAACAGGTTGTCAGCGCGGAGGGCGCCTCGTTCTACGACGTGCTCGACGAGACCCAGGTCGACGAACTCGACAACTGGGAGTTCAAGGCACAGGTGGTCGACCTCGGCTTCCAGGACTTCGACCCGTCCCGTGACCGGACCACGGAACAAACGATCGCCTCCGACTTCTTCGGGGGTGATCCCGTCGACCAGTTCGTCGACCCGAACAGCGGCTGCTCGCGTGTCGTCTACGCGAACGGCACCCGCGGCCAGCTCTGCCCGGACGGCAGCGGTGAATGGGTCGACGGACGAGGGGGCGTCCAGAGGTGGGGCCCCGGCCGAACGCCCGACCCGGCAGAGCTCTTCTCCGGCATGACCGCACCCGACGAGGGCTTCGGCATGGGCGGGCCCGACGAGCAGTTCCCCGACGACATGCCCGAGGAGATGCGCGACCTCCAGCCGACGTCGTTCGAGTTCGACGAGGCGACCGGCTGTGAGTCGGTCACGTTCGAGGACGGCTCCACAGGAACGCGCTGCCGCAACGAGGACGGCTCCTTCACCAACACGTTCACGGGCGCCGACGGCGAGACCCAGGAGTGGGAGGAGCCCGGCTTCCAGGATCCGATGATGATGGGACGAAGATCGCCCGACGAACAGATGCGTCCCGAGGACGCCGCCCGCTTCGGCAACTTCGAGGAGGGCATGCGTCCCGAGGACTTCATGGACGAGATGATGCCGGGCAGTATTGACATGCCCGACGAGATGCGGGACAAGATCCCGGCAATCGTGACGTTCGACCCGGAGACCGGCTGTGAGGAGGTCATCTTCGAGGACGGGACGGTCAGTTCCCGCTGCATGAACCGGGACGGCACCTTCACCAACACTTTCACGGATGAATCGGGCGAGGTCCAGGAGTGGGAGGAGGAACCTCCACCCATGATGCAGCGCCGCATGCCCGTGGACATGGGTGGCATGGGGATGGGCGAAGGCATGGGCATGGGAATGAACATGCCCGGGGACATGATGCCCGGCGACATGATGCCCGACAATGTGCCCGAGGAGTTGCGCGACCTGCAGCCCGTCGAGATGCGGTTCGACGAGGCGACAGGGTGCGAGATCGTCACCTTCGACGACGGTTCCACCGGCCAGCGCTGCCAGAACCCGGACGGCTCGGTCACCAGCACCCACGTCGGCCTCGACGGCGAGGTCACCGAATGGGACGAACCCGGCATGGGCATGGGCGAAGGCATGGGCATGGGCGAAGGCATGGGCATGGGCGAAGGCATGGGCATGGGCGAAGGCATGGGCATGGGCGAAGGCATGGGCATGGGCGAAG
>JARQPW010000068.1 GCA_029577135.1 Acidimicrobiales bacterium | reverse complement strand
TCGGCCGGCATCGAGCCCTCGTCCCAGAAGTGGTCGTTCAGGCCGACGACGACCACCCCGCCTGGGCGGACGACGCGCAGCACCTCCCGGAGGGCGTTGGCCCGGATGTGCCCGAACGAGAACACGCCGACGGCCGTCGCTGCGTCGTAGGTGGAATCGTCGACGTCGAGGCCCTCGTTCAGGTCGGCCTCGAAGAGGGTCTTGTAGACGCCGGTCTCGACGGCCAGGGCGAGCATGGCGGGGGAGAGGTCGCAGCCGTCGATCGACGCATAGCCGCCCCGGGCCAGTGCCACTCCGGAGAGGCCGCTCCCGCAACCCACGTCGAAAATCCGGGCGTCGGGACCGACGCCTGAGGCGACGAGGGCGTGGGTGCAGCGCCCGGGCTGGGCGTACCGGTTCTCCTCGCCGATCTCGGCGTCGTAGGTGGAGGCCCAAGCCTCGTAGTGTGCCAGCGTCTGGGCGGTCTCCTCGAGGCCGTAGGAGGTGGGGAGGAACTTCTCGTCGGCCACGGTCGGCAACCTAGCGTCGTGGACCATCGCCATTTTCCGACGGGTTAGGGTCCCGCAGCGCAACCCATCACAGACAGGAGGCCACTCGGTGGGCGGTGAAGTGGCAACGAAGTCCACCCGGCACCAGACCGAGGGCGCGGCCCGCGTCCGCGACGAGAAGCCCTGGTGGGACACGTTCCCGTGGTGGGGCGCCTTCATCGCAGCCGTCCTGGCCTGGATGGCCGTCCAGATCATCACGCAGGACGACTACGCACTGGCCTGGGAGCGCATCATCCCCGGCCTGAGCCTCACCCTCGTGGCGACGATCGAGGCGTTCGCAATCGCGCTCTTGCTGGGCCTGACCGCCGGCATGGGGCAACTCTCCCGAAACGTCGTCATTCGCAACATTGCCCGCACCTATGTCGAGTTCATCCGGGGCATCCCGATGCTGCCGCTCATCTTCACGGTGGCGCTGATCATCGTGCCGGAGACCTCCGACTACGTGAACCAACGTCTGGATGCCTGGTTCGGCGTGACCTACAAGCTCTCGTTCCAGATGCGGGCCACCGTGACCCTGGCGCTCATCTACGGCGCCTACATGGCCGAGATCTTCCGGGGCGGCATCCAGTCGGTTCCCCCCGGCCAGACCGAGGCGGGCCGCTCGCTCGGTCTGACCCGACGCCAGACCATGCGCTCCGTGGTGCTCCCCCAGGCGATGCGGGCGATCATCCCCCCGCTCGGCAACGACTTCATCGCCATCCTGAAGGACACGTCGCTGTTGTCCGTCCTGGGCGTGCTCGAGATCACCCAGCGGGGGCGCCAGTTCTCGGCCAGCACTTTCAAGTTCCGGGAGGGCTACTTCGTCGTCTCCTTCATCTACCTCTGCCTCACCCTCGGCCTGTCGATCCTGCTCGGGGTGCTCGAGCGCCGAATGACCAGGGACCGGAAGGGGGAGCGCTGACATGGCGACGTACGCCGATTCCGGCACCACCTCGATGATCTCCCTCCGGGGGGTCTCCAAGACGTTCGACAAGACGATCCACGCGGTAGTCGACGTCGACCTCGAGGTCGCCGAGGGCGAGGTCGTCGTCATCGTCGGCCCCAGCGGATCCGGCAAGTCGACGGTGCTGCGGTGCATCAACCTCCTGGAGGTGCCCACCGAGGGATTCGTCACGGTCGACGGCTTCGAACTCCTGAACCCGAGGACCGACATCGACCACGTGCGGGCAGAGGTCGGGATGGTGTTCCAGCAGTTCAACCTGTTCCCGCACCTCACCGTGCTCGAGAACATCACGCTGGCGCAGCGCAAGGTTCGTGGACGCAGTCGCTCCGAGGCCATCGAGGTGGCGGTCCGCCAACTCACCAGGGTCGGCATCCCCGAGAAGGCCGACGCATTCCCACGCCAACTCTCGGGTGGCCAGCAGCAGCGCGTCGCCATCGCCCGGTCCCTTGCCATGGACCCCAAGGTGATGCTCTTCGACGAGCCGACCTCGGCGTTGGACCCGGAGATGGTCAAGGAGGTGCTCGACGTCATGCTCGAGCTCGCCTCCGAGGGAATGACGATGGTGGTGGTCACCCATGAGATGGGGTTCGCCAAGGCCGCTGCCGATCGCCTCGCGTTCATCGACGAGGGCGAGATCGTCGAGGTCGGGCCGCCAGAGGAGATCTTCGCGAACCCGAGGCACGAACGCACCCGGGCGTTCTTCGACAAGATCCTCTACTGACCCGGCGGCCCGGGCGGGCACCTACGCTGCGTCGGTGACCCTCCATCTGACCGATGACGACGTCCGTCGCCTGGACGGAGGCGACGGACCGGCCGTCCGACTGGCGATGCGGGTGGTGGTCCGCCTGGCGGAGGCCCTCGGTGCCGAGGAACTGCTCGACATCTCGGCAGCCCATGTCGACTCGTGCCTGTACCACGGGCGGGCTCCGCTGGACTTCGCCGAACGCCTGGCCGTCGACGGGGCAACCGTCGTGGTGCCCACGACCCTGAACGTGTCGTCGCTCGACCTCCTGCACCCCGACCTGTACCGGGGAGACCCCGAGGAGGGTGACCTGGCCCGACGCCTGATGGACGCCTACGTCGGCATGGGTTGTCGGCCCACCTGGACGTGTGCCCCCTACCAACTGGAGGAACGCCCGGCCTTCGGGGAACAGGTCGCATGGGCCGAGTCGAACGCCATCGCCTTCGCCAACTCGGTGCTCGGAGCGCGCACCGACCGCTACGGCGACTTCGTCGACATCTGTGCTGCGGTCACCGGTCGGGCGCCTGCGGCCGGCCTCCACCTCGACGAGAACCGTCGTGCCACCGTCGTGTTCCGAGTCGAAGAGCTCACGCCCGGTTTGCAAGGCAACTCGCTGCTTCCAAACGTGCTCGGCACGCTCATCGGCTCGGTGGTTGGAAACCGGGTACCCGTCGTCGACGGCCTGCCCGACCCGCCGGATGAGGACTGGCTCAAGGCACTGGGTGCTGCTGCCGCCTCGGCCGGGAGCGTCGGGATGTTCCACGTCGTCGGAGCGACGCCCGAGGCGCCGACGCTCGAGGCGGCGCTCGGCGGCCACCAGCCCGCCGAGGTGGTCGTCGTGACGCTCGACGACCTGCGTCGGACCAGAGACCGACTCAACACAGCCCGGCTCGACGGCGGGACGGGTGATGCCCTGGCTACCGTCAGCCTGGGAACGCCCCACTACTCCGTGACGGAGTTCGGGCGGTTCGTGGAGGCACTCGGCGACCGCAGGGTGCACCCGGGGGTCGATGTGTACATCTCGACGGGTCGGGGGATCCTCGACGAGATCGAGGAGCGTGGATGGGCAGAGGGCCTGCGTTCGGCCGGCGTCACCATCGTGACCGACACCTGCACCTATGTGACGCCGATCCTTGAGGACACGACCGGTCCGGCGATGACCGATTCGGCCAAGTGGGCCTACTACGCCCCGGGCAACCTGGGCGTCGACGTGGTGTTCGGGAGTACGCGTGAATGCGCCGAATCGGCCGTTGCCGGACGGGTGGTCCTCGACGAGACGATCTGGACCCGGGGCAGCCACGATGGCTGAGCCCCCGCCCCTCCAGGTCGCCGGACCGTCTTCCGGTCCGGTCGAAGGCGTGGTGCTGCACCTCGACGAGCCGCTGAGCTTCTGGGGGGGACTCGACGCGGCGACCGGTGAGGTCATCGACCGACACCACCCACAGTCGGGCCAGTCGGTCGCCGGCCGTGTGCTCGTCATGCACAGTGGCCGCGGCTCGAGTTCGGGGAGCTCGGCCCTCCTCGAGGCGGTCCGTTGCGGCACGGCACCGGCGGCGATCGTGATGGTCGAGCCGGACGCCATCGTGGCATTGGGTGCGATCGTCGCCGACGAGCTCTATGGCCGACCGCTGCCTGTGGTTCTCGCGAACGAGGCTGAGTTGGCGAAGCTCAGGACGGGGGATCAGGTCTGTATTGAACGCGACGGCTCGGTTCGGAGGATCGACGCTGCGCTCTGACTTCTTCGCCGTGGTGGGCGCCACGGGGCCCTTCCCGTGTCCTTTCTGGGGAAAGGGGGTGGGTGGTCACCACCCGTCCATCAGGATTCGTCGGGGATCCAGGGTTCGGTGGTGATGCCGAGGCCGTCGGCGATGCGGTTGGCGTAGGCGTAGTAGGCGGTCACCTCGACGATGTCGAGGATGTCGTGATCGCTGAACCCGAATTTTCGGAGGGCGTCGACGTCGGCCTCGGTGACCTCGCCCGGTGAGGTGGTCAACTGGATCGCGTACTCGAGCATCGCCCGGCGCTGGTCCGAGATCGGCGCCGAGCGCCAGTCGGCCTCGACGGCATCGGCAAGGTCGTCGTCCCGGAGGAGTCGGCGCAGACCGCGCCGGTGGTGGGTCACTCAATAGTGGCAGTGGTTCTCGAGGCTGACCACCAGGGCGATGAGTTCCCGCTCGACCTTGCGCAGCGTGCCGGTCCCCGCCATCGCCGATGTGTAGAGGCCCAGGTGGGCGCTCAGCCCACGCGGGTTCAGGGAGTGGACGGCCATGATGTGGTCGACGTGGCCGTGGTCGGGGTCGACGACCTTGGAGTGGAGCTCGGCGAGGGATCCTCCTCCGGACTCCCAGTCATCGTCGGGAACGGTCCGGATCCATGCCACCGGGTGAGTCTCGCACAGCATCCCGAGGGTTGGGGGGCTCGGTGGTTCCGGGAGATGGACAGTCGTTGTGCCTGTTATCACTATGTGGCAAATATGTTACAAATCTTCCCATTGATCGGTGATGCCGCTAGGGTGCCCCGCGTCACACCTCCGGGTGGATCGCCGTGACCTGTCCTCTTCGGAGTGGGAAACGTCGTGTCCGGTCGGTGTGGCGTCTTATTTTGTCTCGATGATTGTCTCAATGGAGGGATGGCCAAATGGTGAAGCGTGCGCGTGTAGTTGCTGCGTTGCTCCTCGGATTCGCGTTGATCGCGGGTGCCTGTGGAAGCGACGAGGAAAGTGTTCCGGCGACGACGGCTGCGCCGGCGACGACGGCTGCTCCGACGACGACGGTTGCTCCGACGACGACGGTTGCTCCGACGACGACGGCCGCCCCCGACCCGTTGGCTGGTACGTCGGTTTCGGTGTTTGGTCCGGAGAGTTCCGATGAGGAGGCGGGGGCGCTTCGGGATGCCCTGG
>JARQPW010000067.1 GCA_029577135.1 Acidimicrobiales bacterium | reverse complement strand
GCGTGCGCGGCGCCCGATCAGCACCTGAGCGTCACGTACCCAGCAGTTCAACCAGGAGGACCTGCAGCATCCCCGGATCGCTGCTGGCACAGAGTTCCCGTGCGCTGTGCATCGCCAACTGGGGGGCACCCAGGTCGACCGTGGGAAGGCCGGTGACCGCAGCGGTGATCGGTCCGACCGTCGAACCACAGGGGAGGTCGGCCCGGTGGCTGTATGACTGCAGGGGAACCCCACACCGCTCGGCGGCCAGTCGCACCCGTGCCGCCCCGGGGGCGTCCGTGGCGTAGCGCTGGGAGGCGTTGAACTTGAGGACAGGCCCACCCCCGAGGTGGACGACGTGCTGGGCGTCGTGCCGGTCGGCGTAGTTCGGGTGGATCGCGTGGGCGCCGTCGACCGAACAGGCGAGGGAGGCTCCGAGGTCCGGTGACGCACCGTCGAGGAGGCGTTCCAGGAGCGAACGCAGTAGTGGCGAGCCAGCGCCGGTCGCCGAGGTGCTGCCGACCTCCTCGTGGTCATAGAGGACGACGACGGGCGTCGGACCCCCGGTGTCGCCACGGGCGGCGCAGAGGGCGTCGACCGCAGCATGGCAGGACAGCAGGTTGTCGATCCGGGGAGCGCTCACGAACTCCCGACCCGTGCCCGCAAGCGTCGCTGGAGCGAGGTCGTGGAGCATGAGGTCGAATCCGAGCACATCGGCGGTGGAGACTCCTGCCTCGTCGGCTACCTCGGCGAGGAAGGCGCCCTGCTCCGCCTCGCCCAGACCGGTGACGGGGGAGAGGTGGATGTGCGGATTGAGCACGAGCCCCTTCTCGTTGACCCCCCTGTCGAGGTGGATCGCCAACTGGGGGATCCGGGCGACCGGCCGGTCGATCCGGACCAGCACCTCTCCCACCCCGTCGCCGGCACGGACCGCCAGGCGACCGGAGCACCCGAGGTCGCGGTCCAGCCAGGAGTTGAGGAGTGCGCCGCCGTAGACCTCGATGCCGAGCTGTCGCATCCCATGCGTGGATCGGTCCGGGTTCGGTGTGAGGCGGAGGTTGGGGCTGTCGGTGTGCGCCATCAGCACCCGGAACCCCCTGGAAGGCCCGGGGCCGGAGTTCCAGGCAAGGAGGCTTCCGGAGGCCTTCAGGTAGCGGGGCCCCGGACCGTCATCGGGGGTTCCCTCGGCGAACCCGGCAGCCTCGAGTCGGGCGGAAGCCGTGGCCACGGCGTGAAAGGGGGAGGGGGAGGCGTCGATGAAGGCGCAGAGGTCCTCTGCCTGATGGGTTGCGTCGGTGTCCATACCCGTATATTGGTCTGCTGGACACGCAAGTGGGAACCCATGCCGCGACGATGCGGCCCCCGAGCCGACCAGTGGGGCCGCTCAGGCCGTCCACGCCCGTCACTTCGGCCCCACGACGGCGTCGTTCCCATCGGGCTCCGGCCCGGTGCCCCTTCGGGGGATTCCGCTCCGACCGATGATGCTCCGGGCGGCCCACAGCAGCCGCACCAGGTCTCCGAGGATTCCCCCCGCCACATGTCCCCGCCACCACCCACCCTCCACTCGAGCAGGATGCCCGCCGCCCAGGGCCTGTACGAGCCACGGTTCGAGCACGACGCCTGTGGCGTCAACTTCGTGTGCCACCTCCGCGGCCATCGCAGCCACGACATCGTGGCGTTGGGCATCAGCGCACTCTGCAAGCTTCAGCACCGCGGCGCCCTCGGTGCCGAGAAGAACACGGGCGACGGGGCCGGCATTCTCATCCAGGTACCTGACCGCTTCTACCGGGCAGTCGTCGACTTCGACCTCCCACCGGAGGGCGCCTACGCCACGGGCATCGCCTTCCTGCCGGGGGATCCCGGGCAGGCCGACCTGGTGGCCGACCTGGTCGGGAAGATCGCCGCCGAGGAGGGGCTCGAGGTCCTCGGCTGGCGAGAGGTGCCGGTCGACGACTCGAGCATCGGGTTGGCGGCGAAGCGCACCGAGCCGATCTTCCGGCAGCTCTTCATCGCCGCTCCCGAGGGCCCCGACGGCAGGCCGGGCGGCATCGCCCTCGACCGGCTCGCCTACGTCCTGCGCAGGCGCACCGAGCACGAGATCCTCGTGCCGGCCACCGATGCCGTCGAAGGTGGCGGAATGGGAGCCGCCAGCGAGGCCCACGACGGCGTCTACTTCCCTTCGTTGTCGGCGCGGACCATCGTCTACAAGGGGATGCTCACCACACCGCAGTTGGCCGAGTTCTACCCGGACCTCACCGACCGACGGGTCGAAAGCGCCCTCGCACTCGTCCACTCCCGCTTCTCGACGAACACCTTCCCGGCCTGGTCGCTGGCCCACCCCTACCGGATGATCGCCCACAACGGCGAGATCAACACGGTGCAGGGCAACCGCAACTGGATGCGGTCCCGTGAGGCCCTCCTGGCCACCGACCTCCTGCCCGGCGACCTCGACCGCCTGTTCCCGATCTGCACCCCTGGGGCGAGCGACACCGCCACCTTCGACGAGGCGCTGGAACTTCTCACCCTCGGCGGCTACCCCTTGCCCGAGGCCGTGATGATGATGATCCCGGAGCCCTGGGAGAGCCACGAGTCGATGGACGAGGACCGGCGTGCCTTCTACCAGTACCACGCCTCCCTGATGGAGCCCTGGGATGGCCCGGCGTCGATCGCCTTCACCGACGGCACGATCATCGGAGCGGTTCTCGACCGCAACGGCCTACGGCCCAGCCGCTACTGGGTCACGGACGACGACCTGGTCGTGATGGCCAGCGAGGTCGGGGTCGTCGACGTGCCGACCTCGAGCATCATCGAGAAGGGCCGCCTGCAACCCGGACGAATGTTCCTCATCGACACCAGCAAGGGGCGCATCGTCCGCGACCACGAGATCAAGGCCGAACTGGCCGCCGCCAGACCGTACGGAGAATGGCTCGACCGCAATCTGGTCCAACTCGCCGACCTCCCAGAGCGCGAGCGGCACCTCCGCGAGGAGGGAACGGCGATCCAGCGCCAGCAGGTCTTCGGGTTCACCCACGAGGAACTGAAGTTGCTCGTGGCACCGATGGTCCGGGATGCCAAGGAGGCCATCGGTTCGATGGGCACCGACACCCCCATCGCCGCCCTGTCCAACCGGTCCCGACAGCTCTACGACTACTTTTCGCAACTCTTCGCTCAGGTCACGAACCCGCCGCTCGACGCCATACGAGAGGAACTCGTCACGGCCGTCTGCGGCACCATCGGCCCGGAGGGCAACCTGCTCGACCCGGCGCCCGAATCGTGCCGCCAGATCCACCTCCCGCACCCGGTCCTGACCGAGGCGGAGTTGGCCCGCATCGTCCACATCGACGAGGACGGCGGACCTGGCGACTTCCGTACGGTGGTCCTCGACGGCAGGTATGTCGTCGCCGAGGGAGGGGCCGGACTCACATCCGCCCTCGACCGACTGCGCGACGAGGCCTCGGCGGCGATCTTCGACGGGGTGAGCCTCCTGGTCGTGAGTGACAGAGGCGTCGACGCCATTCACGCCCCCGTTCCTTCCCTGCTCGCGGTCGGTGCGATCCACCACCACCTGATCCGGGAGAAGACCCGTTCCCGGGTCGGCCTGCTCGTCGAGAGTGGGGACGCCCGCGAGGTCCACCACGTCGCCCTGCTCCTCGGCTTCGGCGCATCCGCCGTGTGCCCCTACGTCGCCTTCGAGGCCATCGACGGCATGATCGCCGGGGGCTTCCACGGCCTGTCACATGACCTCGACCCGGAGCAGGCGCGCAGGAACTACGTGAAGGCCTACGACAAGGGGATCCTCAAGGTCATGTCCAAAATGGGCATCTCCACGGTCGCCTCGTACACGGGTGCACAGATCTTCGAGGCCATCGGCCTTGGCGGCGAAGTCGTGGACTCCTGTTTCACAGGAACGGTGAGCCGGCTGGGTGGCGTCGGCTTCGACATCCTGGCCACCGAGGTCGCCGTTCGCCATTCGCTGGCCTTCCCCGACAACCCCGAAGAGCGCGCCCACCGCACCCTCGAGGTGGGCGGCGAGTACCAGTGGCGACGGGAGGGCGAGTACCACCTCTTCAACCCCGAGACCGTCTTCCGCCTCCAGCACGCCACCCGGGAGGGACGCTACGACGTCTTCAAGCAGTACACGGCACTGGTCGACGGGCAGGCGGAGAACCTGGCGACCCTGCGTGGTCTCTTCCGGTTCCGCACCGACCTGCGCCCTCCAGTCCCGATCGACGAGGTCGAACCGGTGTCGGAGATCGTCCGCCGTTTCGCCACGGGCGCCATGTCGTACGGGTCGATCTCGGCAGAAGCCCACGAGACGCTCGCCATCGCCATGAACCGCATGGGAGGGAAGTCCAACACTGGCGAGGGCGGCGAGGACCCCGACCGGTTCGAGCCCGACGCGAACGGCGACCTCCGCCGTTCGGCCGTCAAGCAGGTGGCGTCCGGCCGCTTCGGCGTGACGAGCGAGTACCTCGTCAACAGCGACGACCTGCAGATCAAGATGGCCCAGGGCGCAAAGCCCGGCGAGGGCGGCCAGTTGCCGGGCCACAAGGTGTACCCCTGGATCGCCAAGACCCGTCATTCCACGCCCGGCGTCGGCCTCATCTCGCCGCCACCGCACCACGACATCTACTCGATCGAGGACCTGGCCCAACTCATCTTCGACCTCAAGAACTCGAACCCCGAGGCTCGCGTCCACGTCAAACTCGTGGCCGAGGTCGGCGTCGGCACCGTCGCTGCGGGCGTCGCCAAGGGCCACGCGGACGTGGTCCTGATCTCGGGCCACGACGGTGGGACCGGCGCCTCGCCGCTGTCCTCCATCAAGCACGCCGGCGCACCGTGGGAACTGGGCCTCGCCGAAACGCAGCAGACCCTCCTCCTCAACGGCCTGCGCGACCGGATCGTCGTCCAGGTCGATGGCCAACTCAAGACCGGTCGCGACGTGATGATCGCAGCCCTCCTGGGTGGCGACGAGTTCGGGTTCGCCACGGCTCCGCTGGTGGTGTCGGGCTGCATCATGATGAGGGTCTGCCACCTCGACACCTGCCCGGTCGGCGTGGCCACGCAGAACCCCGAGTTGCGCAAGAAGTTCACCGGGAAGCCCGAGTTCGTCGTCAACTTCTTCGAATACATCGCCGAGGAGGTACGCGAGTTGCTCGCCCAACTCGGATTCCGGTCGCTCGAGGAGGCCATCGGCCAGGTCGAGTGCCTCGACATCGCCGAAGCGGTCGCCCACTGGAAGGCCGACGGCCTCGACCTCACGCCGATCCTGCACGTGCCCGAACTCCCGGAGGGAGCGGTCCGCCACCAGGCCACCGGACAGGAC
>JARQPW010000007.1 GCA_029577135.1 Acidimicrobiales bacterium | reverse complement strand
CCGAACAGCACCGGATCGAGGTGCGCTGCGAGCTCTTCGGGTCGGTGGATCAGCAGGCGGATCGCCTGGTGTTCCGGCGTGAGCCGCGTCGACACGGCGGCGTGGGACGTCTCCCGACCACCGTCACCCGGCTTCGGGACCGACCTGGCCAACCGGCGGACCTCCTCGGTCGAGACCCGACAACGGTCGGCGATGCTCACGACGTACTGATCGCGCACGAGCGGGTTGGGGTGTTCGGACACGAGCGCCATCGCCTCGGCGGCAGCCAGCGCCCTGCCCTCCATGGTGTCGAGGTCACCCCGCTCCAGTGCCCGGTCGACCCGGAACTCGAGGAACGGGCGAGCCTCGGTGATCGCACGCCCCAGGCCGTCGGGGTCGGAGCGGGCCATGTCGCCCGGGTCGGCGCCCTCGGGGAGGGCGGCGACCGCGAAGCGCAATCCGAACTCCTTCTCCCAGGCGTAGACCCGTTCGGCGGCGGCCTGACCGGCGCCGTCGGCGTCGAACGCCAGCACGACCCGGGGGGCGAAACGGGACAGCTTGCGGGCATGGTCCTCGGTCATGGCGCTACCGCAGGTGGCGACGGCCCGCTCGATCCCCGCCTGGTGGAAGCCGATCACATCCGTGTAGCCCTCGCACACGACGATCTCGTCCATGCGCCCCGCCTCGGTCTTGGCCCAGTTCAGGCCGTAGAGCAGGCGTCCCTTGTCGTAGACCTCGGACTGGTCGGAGGTGTTCTTGTACTTGGGACCCTCGGCGTCGGGCAGTTTGCGGCCACCGAACCCGACGGCGTCGCCCCGTTCGTCGAAGATCGGGAACATGATGCGGGCCCGGAAGAAGTCGTACTGCCTGCCCCGCTTGGTGAGGCCGCCCAGGCCGGCTCCCTGGAGGTCCTCGGTCGACAGGCCCATGTGGCGGGCCAGCGAATCCCACTCCTCGGGCGCCCACCCGATCGAGAACCTGCGGACCACTTCGCCGTCGTAGCCGCGTGCCCGCAGGTAGCTCCGGGCCGGTCCGCCATCGTCGCCCTCGAGGAGTCGCAGATGGTAGAAGTCGGCCGCCTTCCCAACGGCGTCGATGAGCGAACGTCGCCGACCACGCTTCTTGGACTCGTTGGCGTCGGTGTAGCGGAGCGTGATGTTGGCCTTGTTGGCCAGGTACTCGACGGCTCCGGCGAAGTCCAGGTGTTCCATCTCACGGACGAAGTCGATGACGTCGCCCTGCACCTGGCAGCCGAAGCAGTAGAAGACCGCCTTCTCCTGGCTGACCGAGAACGACGGCGTCTTCTCGCCGTGGAACGGGCACAGGCCCATCCACTGGCGGCCCGTCTTCCTGAGTTGCGTGTGCTGGGTGACGATGCCGACGATGTCACTCTGATCGCGTACCCGACGGATGTCGTCGTCGAGGATGCCCATGGCCGCCGAAACTAGCAGTGCCCTCTGACAGCGATCCCGGCCACGGGATCAGTGGTGACTCGAGTGCGGTTCAGGTGCGGAGCCGGGCTCGCAGGTGGTCGACAAGTTCGTCGATCGGCACCCGCTCCTGCTCCATGGAGTCGCGATCGCGCACGGTGATGGCCCGATCGTCGAGGGTCTCGAAGTCGACGGTGACGCAGAACGGCGTGCCAATCTCGTCCTGGCGCCGGTAGCGGCGACCGATGGCCTGGGTCTCGTCGTAGTCGCACATCCAGTGCGGTTGCAGCAGGCCGAGCACCTCACGTGACGGCTCGACCAGCTCCGGCTTCTTCGACAGCGGTAGCACGGCCATCGTGTAGGGGGCGAGGCGCGGGTCGAGGCGCAGGACGGTGCGCTGCTCGCCGCGCACCTCCTCTTCGTCGTAGGCGGCCATGAGGAATGCCATGGCGGTGCGGGTGGCGCCGGCGGCCGGTTCGATCACGTGCGGGACGTACTTCTCGTTGGTCGCCGGGTCGAGGTACTCGAGGCGGGTGCCGGATGCCTCGGCGTGGCGTCGCAGGTCGAAGTCGGTGCGGTTGGCGATGCCCTCAAGCTCGTCCCAGCCCCACGGGAACAGGAACTCGACATCGGAGGTGGCCTTGGAGTAGTGGCTCAGCTCGTCGCCCTCGTGGGCCCGCAGCCGCAGCCTGTCGTCGGGCATGCCGAGGTCCAGGTACCAGTTGCGGCGCACCTCGCACCAGTGCTCGAACCATTCGTCGGAGTCGTCGGGGGGCACGAAGAACTCGAGCTCCATCTGCTCGAACTCGCGGGTCCGGAACACGAAGTTTCCGGGGGTGATCTCATTGCGGAACGACTTGCCGATCTGGGCGATGCCGAACGGGGGCCGCTTGCGACTGGTGTTGAGCACGTTGGCGAAGTTGGTGAACATGCCCTGGGCCGTCTCGGGCCGCAGGTAGACCTCGGCGGCAGTCTCGGTGACGGGGCCTGCATGGGTCTTGAACATGAGGTTGAACTGGCGGGCCTCGGTGAGCGTTCCGGTGGCCCCGCAGGACGGACATGTGGACGGATCGACGAGCTTGTCCTCGCGGTGGCGATCGCCGCACTCCCGGCAGTCGACCAGCGGGTCGGTGAAGTTGGCGAGGTGGCCGGACGCCTCCCACACGGCGGGCGGTGACAGAATCGAGGCGTCCAGCCCGACGACGTCGTGGCGCATCTGCACCATCGACCGCCACCACTGGTCCTTGACGTTGCGCAACAGCAGGACGCCGATCGGCCCGTAGTCATAGGTGGAGCGGAAGCCGCCGTAGATCTCGGCCGACTGGAACACGAAGCCCCGCCGCTTGGACAGGTTGACGACCTTGTCGAACAGCGTCTCGTCGTTGGGGACCATGGCGGTGCAGGGTAGCGACCGGCTGTGCCGACGTAGGCGACGGTTCGGCCGTGATCCATGCCACACTCGGCACATGGAGAACATCCGGGGCATGGGTCAGATCATTCGGGGCGGAACGCCGGGCGACCCGACGGCGGTCGTGGCACGGCGGGTGCTCGCCTCGCTGCTCGACGCCGTGCTCATCTCGGTCGTCGTGCTCATCGTGTACCGGGACGGCATCGCCACGTTCACCGACGGCGCTATTATCTGGAACCAGTCCGCCCTGTTCACCGCTTCGATCCTGTTCATCGTGAACCACGTGTTCCTCGCCGGGACCCGGGGCTTCAGCCTCGGCAAGGCGATCGTCGGCCTACGGATCGTGCGCCGAAGCGACGGCGGGCTTCCCGGCCTGCTGGCCGCCGGTGGCCGCACGGTGCCGTGGCTGATCCCGATCCCGATCATCCCGTTCCTCGAGTTGGGCGTGATGATCACCACCAGGGGCCACCGTCGCATCGGCGACCGCATCGGCCGCACCCTCGTCGTCGACCGCGGCGACGCCGGGATGGTCCTCACCGTGCCGGGCCTCCCCGACCCGCCCGAACCCCCGGTGATGCCCGAACAGATCAGCCCGATCGAAGGCTGAGACCTACGCCTGCTCCATGACGCGTCGGGAGCGGACCCGGCGTTCGAGGTGGTATTCGATGGCGTCGGTGGCGATGGCGTCGACCTCGCCACAGGCCCGGGCGTCCTCCACCTCGAGGGCGGTCGCCAGGTGGCCGCCGAGGACGGCCCGCATCACCGCCAGCGCAGACTCGGACACCGGGCGGCCCCGACGACAGTCGTCGCACAACACCCCACCCTCCCCCACGTCGACGGCCACGAGGTGCCCGGTGGACTCACACCGGACGCAGGCGTCCAGCGCCGGCGCCAGGCCCTCATGGGCCAGCACCTTGAGGAAGAAGGCCGGCACGAGCAGCGGCGACGGACGCTGGTCGAGCGTGCGCAGTGCACCGACGAGCATGTCGTAGCGGCGGAGGTCGCCTTCCCCCTCCGGCGCCAGCCGCTCGACCACCTCGAGCAGCGCGGATGCCTCGGCGAAGCGGTCGGGATCGGCCCGCAGTGAGGCGAACGTGTCGAGGCTCTCGGCCTGGGTGACGATCTGCAGGTCGCTGCGCCCCTTGTGGAGTTGCACGTCGATGTGGCAGGTGGGTTCGAGCCGGCCGCCGAACTTCGAGTGGGTCTTGCGCACGCCCTTGGCGACCGCCCGGACCTGCCCGTGGCCGGCGGTCAGCAGCGCCACGATGCGGTCCGCCTCGCCCAACTTCCATGTGTGCAGCACCACGGCCTGGTCCCGGTAGAGGGCCATCAGCCGCCGGGCCCCAGGCGCGTTCCCACTACTCGCCGCCCACCCCACCGAAGCGCCGGTCCCGGTCCTGGTACTCCTTGATGGCGGCATAGAGGTGCTCACGCCGGAAGTCGGGCCAGAGGACATCGCTGAACACCAGTTCGCTGTATGCCAGCTCCCACAACAGGAAGTTCGAGATGCGGTACTCGCCCGAGGTGCGGATCATGAGGTCCGGGTCGGGCATCTCCGGGTCGTAGAGGTGTCGGGCGATGACCTTCTCGGTGACCTTGTCGGCCGGGGTGCCCGACTCGACGATGCGACGCACGGCATCGACCAACTCGGCCCGACCCCCGTAGTTGAAGGCGATGGTGAACGTGAGGCCGGTGTTGTCCTGCGTGAGCTCGAGCGACTCGTCCATGCGCCGGATCAGACGCTTCGGGACCCGCCAGTCACGACGCCCCGAGAACCGGATCCGGACGTTGCGCTCGTTCAACTCGTCACGCCGCTCAACCAGGATCTGTTCGTTGAAGTTGATGAGGAACTTCACCTCTTCCTTGGGGCGCCGCCAGTTCTCGGTCGAGAAGGCGTAGACGGTGAACCAGTCGATGCCGATCTCGTCGGCGCCCTCGAGCACGTCTAACAGGGCGCGCTCGCCGGCCTTGTGCCCCTCGGTGCGGGACAGGCCCTGCTGCTTCGCCCAGCGCCCGTTGCCATCCATGACGCAGGCGACGTGGCGGGGAATCTGGGAGGGATCGAGGTCGGCGGGAAGCACGGGTTGAAAACTACCGGCTGGCGCCCACCGCCCGGTGGCGCGACGCGCCCCGCCGGTACCGTCAGCGCATGGACGACGACGCGGCGAGGAACCCCTCCGAGCGTGCCGCGATCGCCCTCGAAGAGGTCACCGGGCACCTGCCGGGCGGGGGCGAGCGGCGACCCGGGCAGGAGGCCATGGCCCGGGCCGTGGCCGAGGTCGTCGACGGCGGCGGCCACCTCGCCATCCAGGCCGGCACGGGCACCGGCAAGACGCTGGCCTACCTCGTCCCGGCACTTCTCGCCGGAGCGCGCACTGTCGTCGCCACGGCGACCAAGGCGCTCCAGGACCAGTTGGCGCACAACGACCTCCCCTTCCTCGCCGAACACCTCGATGAGCACCTGGACGAGCCGGTCTCGTTCGCGGTCCTGAAGGGGCGCTCGAACTACGTCTGCCTCCAACGCCTGGCCGAGGTGGCCGAGGCGAACGTGCAGCAGACCCTCGATGGCCTCGCCGAACACGCCGACGACGAGCAGTTGGCCGCCATCGCCGACTGGGCCATCGGGACCGACACCGGCGACCGGGCCGAACTGCCCTTCGAGCCGAGCGGATCCACCTGGGCGGCGGTGAGCGTCAGCTCCCACGAGTGCCCCGGCCGCAACCGCTGCCCGGCCGGCGACGAATGCTTCGCCGAACTGGCCCGCGACCGGGCGACGGAAGCGCAGGTGGTCGTCACGAACCTGCATCTCTACGGCATCGACGTGGCCACCGACGGGGCGATCCTCCCCCCACACGACCTGGCGATCCTGGACGAGGCCCACGCCGCAGAGGACATCCTGGCGGCTGCCAACGGCGCCGAACTCTACGGAGGCCGCTTCCGGTCGCTGCGCCGGGTCGCCTCCGGAATCCTCACGCGGTCCTCGGAGCTCGACAACGTCGACGACCTCGCCGGCCGCTTCGACGAGGTCCTCGTCGCACACCTCGGGAAGCGGCTCACCCCTGCCGACGATCCCGAAGTCGGGCCGCTGCTCGAACTGGCCGACACCCGGCTCGAGGCTCTCCAGTCGGCCCTGCGCGCCGTCCCCGACGACGCTTCGAAAGAGGCCAAGGCCCGGGCCCAGCGTTGCCTCCTGTCCACGGGCAGCCTCCTCGGATCGGTCCGTGCGATCCGGAGCCCCGGCGACGGCGACGTCACCTGGGTGGAGGGGTCCCACAACCGGCCTGTGCTGTGCATGTCACACGTCGTCATCGCCGACGTGCTGGCGGAGCGCCTCTGGCCGAAGCGGCCGGTCGTACTCACCAGCGCCACCCTGCCACCCAACCTAGTCGGGCGACTGGGACTCCCCGACGGCGAACACCGGGTCGAGGACGTCGGCAGCCCCTTCGACTTCGAGCGCCAGACTCTGCTGTACTGCGCCGCCCACCTTCCCGACCCACGCGACCCCGGCTACCGCGACGCCGTCCACGAGGAACTCGAACGCCTGATTCTCGCCGTCGGCGGCCGCACCCTGGCGCTGTTCACCAGCTGGTCGGCCCTCGACGCGGCCCACGCCCACCTCGCCGAGCGCCTGCCGTTCGCCGTCCTCCACCAGAACGACCTCCCCAAGCCGGCGCTTATCGAGGCCTTCGCCACCGACGAAGCCTCCTGCCTGTTCGGCACGCGTGGACTCTGGCAGGGGATCGACGTTCCGGGTCCGGCACTGTCGCTGGTCACCATCGACAGGATTCCCTTCCCCCGCCCCGACGACCCCCTCCTGAGCGCCCGCCGGGAGCGGATCGGTGACGGTGCCTTCGACGAGATCGACGTGCCCATGGCGGCCACCGACCTCGCCCAGGCCGCCGGGCGCCTCATCCGAACCGCCAACGACATCGGCGTGGTCGCCGTGCTCGACCGGCGACTCGCCAGAAGTCACGCCTACCGGCACCACCTGCTGGCGGCCCTACCGCCGATGCCACGGACCGTCGATCCCGACGAGGTCGGGCGCTTCCTTCGGAACCTGGCCGAGGGTTGAAGCAGGGAAACCGGGCGCCTCAGTACCCCAGGCGGTCGAGGGCCTTGGGGCGGCTCTGCCAGTCCTTGTCGACCCGCACTACCAACTCCAGGTAGGCGCCCTCGGGCAGTTGCTCGCGCACCCGGATCCCGGCCTCCTTGAGCACGGTGCCGCCCTTGCCGATGACCATGCCCTTCTGGGACTCGCGCTCCACGAGGATCTCGCAACGGATATGGGGCCATTCCCACTCGGTGACCCGGGTGGCGATCGAGTGCGGGAGCTCCTGGCGCACCACGGCCAGCAACTGCTCGCGCACCAGCTCGGCCACCCAGAATGCCTCCGGGACGTCGGTGACCATGTCGTCCGGGTAGTACTGCGGCCCTTCGGGCAGGCGGGACAGGACGTGATCGAGCAACTCGTCGACTCCGGTTCCCTTCCGGGCCGAGATCGGGAAGTACTCGTCGAAGCCGAACTCGGTCGCCAGCGCAAGTTGCTCGATGATGCGATCGCGGGACTGCCCGTCAACCTTGTTGAGCACCAGCACCGTCCGTTCTGGAGGGAGCCCTTCGGCGACGAACCGGTCGCCGTTGCCGATGCCGCCTCGCCCGTCCACCACGAAAAGGACCACGTCCATGTCCGCCAGTGACGAGCGGGCGGTGCGGTTGAGCCGCTCGCCAAGCGTGGTGCGCGGCTTGTGGATGCCCGGAGTGTCGCAGAACACCGCCTGCACGTCGGGCCGGGTCAACACGCCCCGCACCTCCGTGCGGGTGGTCTGGGGCTTGTTGGAGACAATCGAGACCTTGGTGCCGAGCATGCGGTTGAGCAGCGTCGACTTGCCGACGTTGGGACGACCCACGATCGTCACGAACCCCGACCGCAAAGCGCGCCTACTCGCCCTGGTCGACAGGGAGTGCACCGATCCGCACCCGCGTGATCCGCCGCCCGACCACCTGCTCGACGTCGAAGCGACGGCCCACCAGCTCGACGCCCTCCCCCACCGACGGGACGTGTCCGAGCGCGTCGAAGAGCAGGCCGCCGACGGTGTCCCAGTCGCCGTCCGGCAAGACGTCGCCGAGCAGTTCATCGAGTTCGTCGACCGGCATCCGTCCGTGAACGAGCATGGCGCCGCCGGCCAGCGGCGTGGCCAGGGGCTCCTCGCTGTCGAACTCATCGACGATCTCGCCGAACACCTCCTCGAGCAGGTCCTCCATGGTCACCAGGCCAGCCGTGCCGCCGTACTCGTCGACGACGACGGCCAGGTGGAAGCGTTCGGCCTGCATCTGGCGCAGGAGGTCGTCGGCCTGCTTGGTCTCGGGCACGTCATGGGTAGGCCGCGCCAGGTCGGTCACCGGATCGTCGCCACGGCCGTCGAACTGCGCCCGCATGAGGTCCCTGGCGTGCACGACGCCGACCAGGTCGTCGGTGCCCGATCCCTCGACCGGCACGCGGCTGCGGCCGCTGCGGACCGCGACCTCGATCGCCTCGGCGATCGTGGCGTCCGAGCGCACGGTGACCATGTCGGGCCTCGGCACCATCACCTCCCGGACGAGCGTGTCGCTGAAGGCGATCACCGACTCGACCAGCTCGTGCTCCTCCTCGTCGATGGCCTGCGACTCCAGTGCCCGATCGGCCACGGCGAGTAGTTCCTCCTCCGACATGGACGGCCCACTGCCCTGGGACCGACGCGGGGCGATCCGTTCGGCCAGGGAGACCAGGGCCACCGTCACCCAGCGCAGGGGCGCCACCCGCGACAGGCCACATACCACCGGCGCCATGCGCAGGGCCACCGAATCCGTGTTGACCAGTGCCCAGGTCTTGGGGATGGCCTCGCCGACCACGAAGAACACCAGCAGCAGGAGCAGCAGCGAAGGCGCCACCCAGCCTCCACCGAAGCGGTCGTTTACAATCACGGTGGTCAGGCCGGCGGCTCCCAGTTGGCAGACCAGGAGCAGCAGGAGGATCGGCCCCAGGTAGCGGGAACGCTCCTCGAGCACCTCGAGCAACAGGTCGGTCCGGTCGTCGGCATCATGCTCATCCTGCCCGTTGCCGTTGCCGTTCTCGCGGTCGCCACGGGCCAGCACCGCTGCCCGGGCGCGCCGCATGTGGGTGAGGCTCGTCTCGGCCGCCGCCAGCACCGCCCCTACGCCGACCAGGACGACCAGTGCGACGAGGCCGAGGATCTCGCCGCCCGTCATGACCGGTGGTGGCGGTCGAGCAGCTCACGTTCACGCTGCTGCATCACCGACTCCTCGTCGGACTCGGCATGGTCGTGTCCCAGGAGGTGGAGGATCCCGTGGACGAGGAGCAACGCCACCTCGTCGGCATAGGCCCGCTGCCCGCCTGCGGCCTGTCGACCGGCCACCGACGGGCAGATCACCACGTCGCCCAGCAGAACCGGCTGGTCACCGGGCACCTCGGCAGGATCGTCGACCGGAAAGGCCAGAACGTCGGTCGGACTGCCGTCACCGTCGAGGTGGTCGCGCTTGAGGTCGGCGATGGGCTGTTCGTCCACGAAGTGGACCGTGAGCTCGATGCGCGGCTCGTCGAGGTGCTCAGCGACGAGCACGTCGGCGGCGAGGCGTCCCCATCGATCGGCGTCGACCTCGGGCCCCACACCTGGGGCGGCCCGTTCGTCGACGACCACGACCGTGGGGCCGGGTTCCGGAGGTTCGTCGCTCATCCGGGTCAGGAGCCCCTGTGCTTCGGCGTGTTGCGGTCGTAAGCCTCGACGATGTCCTGGACGATCCGATGGCGGACGACATCGCGTGCGCCGAGTCGCACGAACGAGAGCCCCTCGATCCCCTGCAGTACCTTCTCGATACCGTCGAGTCCGCTGCGCCCGTCGGGCACGTCGACCTGGCTGGCGTCGCCTGTCACGACGACACGGGTCCCGAAGCCGATTCGCGTGAGGAACATCTTCATCTGCTCTGGCGAGGTGTTCTGGGCCTCGTCGAGGATCACGAACGAGTTGTTGAGGGTGCGGCCCCGCATGAACGCCAGCGGTGCCACCTCGACCTGACCCCGGTCGAGCAACTTCTGGGCGGTCTCGACCTCGAGCATCTCGAAGAGGGCGTCGTAGAGGGGGCGCAGGTAGGGGTCGACCTTGGCCATGAGGTCGCCGGGCAGGAAGCCCACCCGCTCGCCCGCCTCGACCAACGGTCGGGTCAGCACGATGCGGTCCACCAGGTTGCCCTGCAGGGCCCGGACGGCCATCGCCACGGCCAGCCAACTCTTGCCGGTACCGGCGGGGCCGATGGCAAAGGTGACGACGCTGTCGCGGACCGCCTCGACGTAACGCTTCTGTCCGACCGAGCGCGGGCGCACCGGCTTGCCGCGGGCCGTCCGCATGATCTCGGTGCCGAGCACCTCGGAGGGACTCTCATCGGATCGCACCATGTCGATGGCCCGGTCGAGGGTGCGGTCGTCGACGGACAGCCCCCGCTCGAGGAGCAGGACCAGCTCGCTGAACACCTTGCCGACCAGGTCGGCACCCGGGCCGTCGACGGAGATCTGGTTGCCTCGTACGTGGATGACGGCATCCGGGAAGGCCTTCTCGACCCTGCGGAGCAACTGGTCGCGCTCACCAACCAGGCCCGACATCAGGTCATTGCCCGGCACGTCCAGGGTCACGGTCGTCTCTGCCATCAGCACCGGGAGCGTACCCGTCCGGAATCGGCTCTGTTTCATTCATGGTCCAGCCTCGTGACCCGGGGTCTGAGCGCCACTACCCTCCGGCCATGTCCGCTGATCCGCTCGACCGGCTGGCCGCCGAGGCGGGAGTCGACGAGGCCGTCCGGCGCCTCGGTCACCAAGCGTGGCTGCGGCGCCGGGCCGAGGAGTCCGCCAGCCTGCTGGGGCTGCTCGCCGACCTGGCCGAGCGCCAGGACCCGGTCGAACTCGTGCTCGTCGGTGGCGGGCGCCGCCACGGGCGCATCGAGACGGTCGGCTCCGACCTCGTCGGCCTGCGGCTCGACGACCGGCGCCTGGCGCTGGTTGCCCGGCGGGCACTCGCCGCCATCCGTCCCGACCGCGGCGTTCCCGACCTGGTCGGCGACCGCACCATTCCCCGGGACGGGCCGAACCTGCGCGACGTCCTAGACCGCCTCGTTGCCGACCAGCCACGGGTGACGATCACACTGGTCGGCACCCTGATCCCTGTCGAAGGCGTCCTCGAACGCCTCGGCCGCGACGTGCTCCTGGTCCGGGAGGCCGACGGCTCGGCGGCACACCTGCCGTTCGGCGCCGTGGTCGAGGTCCTGGTCGCCTCCGACTGAGGCGCGCTCAGCCCCTTCGGCGGCGCTTTTTCTTCCCGGGCTTGCCCGGCGTGCCGCCCTTGCCCCGACCCTTCAGGAACCGGCGCTTGGACGACTCGCGTTCCAGGTCGGCGATCACCCGCGGTCCCGCCTCGTTCACGATGTCCTCGGCGGCGTCGAGCAGGGCGGCAATGCTGTCGTCCTCGCCGAGGCTGGCCGGCTCGTCCGGCGTGGCCGGGGTGACCAGGGTGCCGTGGCTCCAGTTCACGTCGACCATCCGCCGGGTGTACGACGGGCAGTCGTCGGGGCAGCGCCAGGGAGCCTCGGGGGCGAGGTCCAGGTCGCACTTCCGGACGGTGTCCCCGTTCGGGTACGAGCGGCTCTCGAAGTACTTGCAGTCCTGACGCATCGGCATGGGAAGTTCCTAGCCGGTCCGGGCTTCAGCCGACCGACCCCTCCATCTGCAACTCGATGAGGCGGCTCCACTCGACGGCGTACTCCATCGGCAGGGTGCGGGTGATCGGCTCGATGAACCCGTTGACGACCATCGACATGGCCTGTTCCTCCGAGAGCCCGCGGCTCATCAGGTAGAAGAGCTGGTCGTCGGCGACCTTCGAGACGGTGGCCTCGTGGCCGATCACGGCGTCGGCGGCGCCGACCTCCATGTACGGGTAGGTGTCGGAGATGCTCTCGTCGTCGAGGATCAGGGCGTCGCACTGCACGTGGCTCTTGCAGCCGTAGGCGTCGTCCTCGATCCGGACGAGCCCCCGGTAGCTGGTGCGGCCGCCGCCCTTCGAGATCGACTTGGAGACGATCTTGGAGGTGGTCTCCGGAGCGGCGTGGGTCATCTTGGCGCCGGCGTCCTGGTGCTGGCCCGGGCCGGCGTAGGCGACGGACAGGACCTCGCCGGAGGCCTTCGGGCCGACGAGCACCACGGCCGGGTACTTCATGGTGAGGCGCGAGCCGATGTTGCCGTCGATCCACTCCATGTGGCCCTCGGCCTCGACCCGTGCCCGCTTGGTGACCAGGTTGTAGACGTTGTTGGACCAGTTCTGGATGGTGGTGTAGGTGACCCGGGCCGACGGCTTGACCACGATCTCGACCACTGCCGAGTGCAGCGAGTCGGTAGTGTAAACGGGCGCCGAGCAGCCCTCGATGTAGTGCACCTCGGAGCCCTCGTCGGCGATGATCAGGGTGCGTTCGAACTGGCCCATGTTCTCGGCGTTGATCCGGAAGTAGGCCTGCAGCGGCATCTCGACCTTGACGCCGGGCGGCACGTAGATGAACGACCCGCCGCTCCAGACCGCCGAGTTGAGGGCCGAAAACTTGTTGTCGTTGGGCGGGATGATCCGACCGAAGTAGGCCTTGACCATCTCGGGGTACTCGCGCAGGGCGGTGTCCATGTCGCAGAAGATGATTCCCTGCTGCTCGAGGTCCTCGCGGTTGCGGTGGTAGACGACTTCCGACTCGTACTGGGCGGTGACGCCGGCCAGGTACTTGCGCTCGGCCTCGGGGATGCCGAGTTTCTCATAGGTGTTCTTGATCGACTCGGGGACCTCGTCCCAGTCGTCGACGAGCGACTTGGTGGGCTTGATGTAGTAGAAGATGTTGTCGAAGTCGATCCCCGACATGTCGCCGCCCCAGTTGGGCATCGGACGCCGGTCGAAACGGTCGTACGACTTCAGCCGGAACTCGCGCATCCAGTTCGGCTCACCCTTCATCCAGGAGATCTCCTCGATGATGCGCTCGTCGAGGCCCTTCTTGGGCTTGAAGACGTAGTCCTCCTCGTCGCTCCAGCCGAGCTTGTAGCGGCCGAGATCGAGTCCCAGGTCGGTGGCGGACATGTGCACTCCCATTTGCTCAAGGCCGGGTGGCCGTTCGGGGAATTTCTCCTACGGCCATAGTAACAATTCCCGGCCCGAACCAGTGGAAATACCTTCGGTCAGTCGGCAGTCACCAGGCGGCGCTGGCGGTCCAGCCAGCCCAAAAGGATGGCGATCGCCCGCGGATCGTGGCGCAGGTGGTGGCCGGCCCGGTTGATCATCCGCAGGTCGCCGGCCCCGTGGGCGGCGGCGACCGCACGGGCGTCGAGGGGCGGCACGATGTCGTCGTCGGTGCCGTGCACGACGAGAAGCGGCCGGGGGGCCAGCGCATCGGCGGAATGTTCGGCCGAGATCCCACCGAGCCCCGACACCCACTGGTCGAAGTCCGCCGGGTGGGACCCTTCGTTGATCACCCCGGCCTGACGGGCATGGAGTAGCAGGCGCCGCGGGTTGGCCGCCCAGTCGGAGAAGTCGGCGGGCCCGGCGAGCGTCGCCGCTCCACAGATGCGCTCGTCGGCCGCCGCTGCGCACACCGCCAGCGCCCCACCGGTGCCGAAGCCGGCCGTCAGGACGACGCCGACCCGCTGCTCGGCGAACAGGTGGTCGACAGCGGCGATGACGTCCTCGAGCCAGCCGTCGAGGCTGAACGAACCCTCGGACCCCGGCATCCCCCGGGGTGAAGGCACGATTGCCACCCAGCCCATCTCGCGTGCGATCCGGGCAGCCAGTTCGGGGAACGTGGAGGGCGAATTCGCGCCACCACCCTCACCGGTGGGGAAGCCGTGGCAGACCACGACTCCCGGCAGGTCGCGACCACTCCCGGACGGCCGCTCCAGGTGGGCGGCGAGCGTCAACTCGCCGGATCGGTAGGTGTGGTTGGACACGTTCTTCTGGGCCGGAGGATCGTCAGTCGATCCGGCGCTGTCCCTCACGGAATTGGCGACCCCGCTCCACGTAGACCTCGGCGTTGATGAGGTTGGTCCCCTCGGCGACGACCCCCTCACGGATAGCGGCCGGCACGCCGAGTGCCATCGAGAGGGGTGGCACGACCTGACCGTTGCGGACCACGGCGTTCGCCCCGACGATCGCCCCCCGACCGACCACGGCTTCGTGGAGCACCACCGCACCCACGCCCACGAGCCCCTGGTCCTCGATGGTGCAGCCCTCGAGGTGGCAGAGGTGCCCCAGGGTGACGTCGTCCCCGACGATCGTGGGGAGGTCGTCGGTGCAGTGCAGCACGGCGTTGTCCTGCACCGAGGTGCGTGCGCCGATCGAGATCAGGTTGTCGTCTCCCCTGATGACGGCATTGGGCCACACGCTCGACTCGGGACCGATCTCGACGTTGCCGATGACCACCGCCTCGGGGTGGATGTACGCGGTCGGGTCGATGCGTGGCTCGATGTCGCCGAGGGCGTAGACCGGCATCAGCCGAGGTCCGTGAACGACCCGTAGCGGCCACCCAGGAACACCAGTGGCGAGCCTTCGTCCACGTGGCTGAGGTGTTCGACGCGCCCCATGACGAACATGTGGTCGCCGGCATCGACCATCTCGTGGATCGAGCAGTCGATCGAGGCCAGGCACGAGGGGATGAGCGGCGATCCGGACGGGGCCGGCTCCCAACCGATTCCCTCCCACGGGTCGCCGTCCTTGCGGAAGAAGGCGTCGGAGAGGCCATCCTGCTGATCGGAGAGCACGTTCACGCAGAACGAGCCGGTGGCCTCGATACGGGGCCAGGTGGAGGAGTCCTCGCCCACCAGGAAGCCGACCAGCGGTGGGTCCATCGACACGGACACGAACGAGCCGATGATGATCGCCACGGGTTCTCCGTCGGAACAGCCCGTCACGAGGGTCACCCCCGTCGGATACCTGCCGAGGACCTTCCGGTAGAGGTCGCCGTCGATCTGGTCAACCATGCTCGCTCCCCGTGCGCTGCGCTCGTCGTCTGGCGGAGGGTAGCCGGAGCCGCCCGGTCGGGCGCGTCCGAAGGTCAGGCGGTGGGACGGGAGGACCCCAGCGAGATCGTCCGGCCCTCGGCGGCAGCCGACACCGCTCCGACATTGCGTCCCCCGGCCGCTGCCTGCGCTCCCTCGAGGAGGCCGTCGACGGTGGCGTCACAGTGGGCCGGGTCATGGTGGAACAACACCAGCTCGCCCACGCCGGCCTGGTGGGCGACCTCGACGGCATAGTCGACCGTGCAGTGCCCCCAGTCCGGGCGTTGGGCGAACTCGTCGGGCGTGAACTGGGCGTCGTGGATCAGCAGGTCGACGCCGTCGACCAGGGCCAGGACCGCCTCGTCGACCAGCGTCGGAGCGCCGACGGGCTCCTGGTGGTCGCTCACGTAGGCGATGCTGACGCCGTTCCAGTCGATCCGGTAGCCGTTGGTGGCACCGACGTGCGGGACGGCGGCGACGGTGACCGTCGTCGGGCCCACGCCGAAGCTCCCGGCGCCCACGTCGTGGAAGCCCACCTCGCCGGCCAGGTCGCGGAACCCGATCGGGAAGTACGGCGGCGCCATGAACTCCTCGAAGCAGGCCTCGAGCGTGCGGCCGTTGCGCGGGCCGTACACGTCGAGCCGTGCATCCGGGCAGTTGATCGGGGCGAAGAAGGGCAACCCCTGGATGTGGTCCCAGTGGAGGTGGCTCACGAGGGCCGTGCCTCGGAAGGGAGCCTGGGCGCACGGCTCGTCGACGCCGTAGAACCGCAGACCGGTGCCCAGGTCCAGGAGGATCGGATCGCCGCCCGGCACGTCGACCACCACGCACGAGGTGTTGCCGCCGTAGCGGGCGTTCGCATTGCACGGACACGGGGTCGAACCTCTGACCCCGTAGAAGGTGACGTCGAGTGTGGCGTCGAGTGTGGCGTCCATCGCTGCGCGAGGGTAGTGACGGCCTGCGGCCCGCGGGCGCGGTTGTGACCCATCTCACTTCCGGTGCCCCACGCCGTGTGCCCCACACCGGCCAACGCGCGCGACACTGGTGGCGATGGCGCCCGCTCCCCCCACCCTCTCCGGGACTCCCACGATTCCCGACGGACTTGTGGCCGTGGTCAAGGAGGCCTGCCCAGCCTGCCAACTCGTCGCCCCCGTCCTCGAGCACCTCGCCGACGTGGCGGGGCTGGTCGTCTACACCCAGGACGACCCGACGTTCCCCACTGCAGCCGACTGGGTGATCGACGACACCGACCTCGCCGCCAGCTGGCAGATCGACCTCGATGCCGTTCCGACACTCGTTCGTCGGGTCGACGGCGTCGAGGTCGCCCGCACCATCGGCTGGGACCGCTACAACTGGGAGGAGCTCACCGGCATCACCGGCCTCGGTGACGGCCTCCCGGTCTTCAAGCCCGGCTGAGGCTCCCTCACGGTCGAACCCGGTCGGGTCGACGAACTCCGGGCACGGTTCGGCACCACCGGGCTCGCCTCCCGCCGCGTCGAACTGGCCGATCTCGAGGATGACCACGAGGCACTGTTCGACCGCGGGTGGACCGACGGCCTCCCGGTCGTCCCGCCCACCGAGGCACGCGTGGCCCGGATGCTCGAGGGCACCACCCGACCCTCCGACGAGGTCGTGGCACTCGTCCCCCCGAACCTCGTCGGGTGCACGGTCGAGAAGGTGGCCGTCAACGCCGTGATGGCCGGCTGCCGCCCCGAGTACCTGCCGGTCGTCCTGGCAGCGGTCGAGGCGATCTGCACCGACGAGTTCAACATGCACGGCGTCCTCGCCACCACGATGTCGGTTGGACCGATCCTCGTGGTCAACGGGCCCATCGCCGCCAACATCGGCATGAACTCGGGGATCAACGTCCTCGGCCACGGCAACCGGGCCAACTCGACCATCGGCCGTGCGGTCCAACTGGTGGTGCGCAACATCGGCGGCGGTGCCCCCGGCGGCATCGACCGGGCCACGCTCGGCCACGTCGGCAAGCAGGGCTTCTGCTTCGCCGAGGACGAGGCGGGCTCTCCCTGGAACTCGCTCGCCGAGGAACGGGGCTTCGACCGGTCACAGAGCACGGTTACGGCGTTCTGTGGCGAGGGACCCAACCTGGTCATGGACCAGCTCAGCCGCTCCCCCGAGTCGCTCACGCGGTCGCTGGCTGCCAGCCTCCGCAGCGCCGTCTCGCCACGCGTCGTGTTGGGCATGGACGGCATGCTGGTCATCTCGCCAGAGCACATGGCCCGCTACCGCGACGCCGGCTGGGACCGCTCGCGCTTCCTGGCCGAGCTCACCGAGTGCCTGATGTTCGACACCGACCGGATCGTCGCCGGCGCCGACGGCATCGAGGAGGGCCTCCCTCCCGAGTTGGCCGGCCACCACCTGCCCAAGTTCCGCCCCGGCGGCCTGCTCGTCGTCCATGCTGGTGGGCTCGCCGGCCTATTCTCGGCCATCATCGGCGGCTGGAAGAACGGCCCCGGCGGTTCCGACCCCGTCACAAGGGAGATCACGCCATGACCACCACCGTCCTCGACCCGACCGCCGAGCAGCGGCTCGCCATGAGGGAGCGCACCGACCGGCCCGAGTCGCTTTCCGGCTTGACGGTCGGCCTGCTCGACATCTCGAAGCCGCGGGGCGACGTCTTCCTGGACCGGGTCGAGGAACGCCTCTGCGCACTGGGTGCGACGGTCGCCCGCTACGCCAAGCCCACCTTCACCAAGCCGGCGCCCGTCGACCTGCGCTACGAGATCGCCACGCAGTGCGACGCCGTCATCGAGGCCCTCGCCGATTGAGGATCCTGCACGACGTGCAGTGTGCACGACATCGACGATCTCGAGCGAAGGGGCGTGCCGGGAGTCTTCGTGGCCTCCGACACCTTCATCGACGCGGCTGCCCTCCAAGCCGCCGGGCTGGGCCTCGACGTGGCCAGTGTGTTCGTGGCGCACCCGATCCAGGACCGCACCGACGAGGAGATGACGGCCCTCGCCGACGGCGCTATCGACGCTCTCGTCGCCGCCCTCACCGGGCCCGCCTGAGCCCCGGTTCGAGGCTTTTCAGGGGAGCCGGTAGGCCGAACCGGAGCGGATGGCCAGCCCGTCCGCCACGACCCCCGCAGCGACCTGTTCGGAGCGCCCGGGGTCGTCGGGCCATCCCATGACCGCTGCGAGGTGCCGGGCCGCCACCGGCTCCCGTCCCAGCGCCGCCACGAGGCGTCCCCGGCCCTGCCGGTCGGAGCCCTCGAAGCGTGACTGCGTGCCGCTCACGCCGGCCGAGCCGCTGGCCGGGTCGGGGCCCCTCCCCTGCCAGGCGCATCCCCCGGAGACCGGACACTCCCCGCACCGGGGGCCCTGAGCTCGGCACACGAGCGCCCCCAGGTCGAGCATCACCTGGTTCCACGCCCAGCCCTCCCCGGCCGGGACCGAGGCGTCGGCCAGCGCCTGCGCCCCGCCTGCCGTGAGGCGACGCCCGGCACGTCGTGCCAGCACCCGGGCCACGTTCGTGTCGACGACGGCGGCGTTCCGTTCGAAGGCGAAGGCCAGCACCGCCCGGGCCGTGTAGGGGCCGATGCCGGGCAGCGCCAGGAGCGCATCGAGGTCGGCGGGCAGGTCGCCCCCGTGCATCGCCACCACCTGCGTGGCGCAACGGTGGAGGTTGATCGCCCGCCGGTTGTAGCCGAGGCCCGACCACTCGCGGAGCACGTCGCCCACCGGCGCATCAGCGCAGGCGACCGGATCGGGGAAGCGGTCGAGGAACCTCCCCCAGCGGGGCACCACACGGTCGACCCGGGTCTGCTGGAGCATCACCTCTGCGACGAGCACCGGCCACGGATCCCGGGTCTGCCGCCACGGAAGGTCCCTCAACCGGGGGCGCCCCCAGTCGAGGAGGTCGGCCGACAATGGAGGGCTCATGAAGGACTCATGGAGGGCTCAAACCCCGCCAGCGAACAACTCGGGAACGACCGGTCCCTCCGCCCGGGCCGATGCCCGCTCGGGGCTGGTCCGACCCGTCGGCCCGACCACGAACGACGCCGACGACGTGTCGAGCAGCTCGAGGCCGTGGGACCCCGGCTCGAGGCCGTCGGTCGCCAACTCCCACATCCGCCGGGGAGGCACCGTCCCCAGCCCGGCCAGCACCCACACCTCGGCGCCTGCGGAGGAGGCGGCGTCGACGAACGCCGACGTCCCCTCCGGGGCCAGCCACTCCTCCGGCCCCCAGAGGCAGGCCCGACACACCACGAGGTCGGCGGCCACCACGGCCGCGGGCTCACCGTCGACGACCTGCACCCCCCGCTCCCCTTGGCCCACCCCGAGCCCGGCGCCCGGCCCGGTGACGACCACCGCCCCGTCGGGCAGGGCGGCGGCCGCCCGCTCGCCGGTCGGGTCGCTGCGCAACCGGTCCACGGCCCCGCCCAGCGCCAACGGCGGATCGGAAGCCGCCAGGGCCGTCGCCGCCAGCCACAGCAGCGGCCCGTCCCCCGGCAGACGGGCCACCAGGCGTCGACATGCGGTCAACAGCCCGCCGGGTCGGCCCGCCACCGGAGCCAGCGCGGCACCGGCCTCGACGGCCACGGACCGCACCGCTCCCCCCGGATGCGCACCTGATCGCGCCACGAGCCGGAGGTGTTCCATCGGATGCATGCAACGACGGTAATCGGGGAGCATCGGGGCGGGTGCGCCGGTGCCCCCCGGTCGGTGCCGCGCTAGCGTCTGCGGCCGTGGCACAGGACCCCTCCCTCGACATCGAACTGCACCCGATCGGTGGCGACCCCCTGCCGCTCTCGCAACTGCTCACGCTGTTCCCGATGGCGGCAGTCGTGCTGGACCCGTACACGCATGAGAGTTCCTGGCTGCTCGACACCGCCCGGCGCATCCTCAACGAGTTCCGTGAGGCCGACGTCCGCGTCGCCTACCTCGTCACCGGCACCGACGGTGACGGAGCCGCCCGGTTCCTCGGCCCGTTGGCCGACGAGATCCTCGGACTGGCCGACCCCGACCGGGCTCTGGTCCGCTCGCTCGACCTCGGGACCCTGCCGGCACTCGTGGCGATCCGCCAGGACGGCCACCTTCTCGGAGCCGCCGAGGGCTGGGACCCGGGCGCCTGGCGCGAGGTCGTCGATGCCCTCGTGGCGTTGACCGCCTGGTCGCGTCCCGAGATCCCCGCTGCCGGCGATCCGGCTCCCTACGCGGGCACGGCAGCCCTGGGCTGATCGCCCATCGGGCCGGCAGCATGAAGATACGCATCGGCTTCGGTTTCGGCGGATCGGCACACCCCGGCGACACCGGCCTGTTCGGCCGCCTCGTCGACGACCTCGAGTCCCTCGGCTTCGACTCCCTCTGGGTGAGCGAGCGGGCAAACGGCCTGACCCTCGACCCGATGGTCGCCATGTCCTATGCGGCCGGCCGCACCGAGCGCCTCAAGTTCGGGCCGGCGGTCATGGTGCTGCCCGGCCGCAACCCGGTGCTCTGCGCCAAGGCCATCGCCAGCCTCGACCTCGTCTCCGGCGGGCGGACCCTCCCCGCCTTCGGCCTCGGAATCGCCGACGCCGCCGAGCACCAGGCCTTCGGGGTCGCCCGTGGCGACCGGGCAGCCTGGTTCGACGAGGCCCTGCCGCTGATGCGTCGCCTCTGGGACGCCGCCGAGGACGCCGTCGACCACGAGGGCCCACGTTTCACGCTGTCGGGGGTGCGGGTGCAGCCAAAGCCCGTCCAACAGCCGATCGACGTCTGGTTGGGCGGCTTCGCCCCGTCGGAGCTGCGACGCTGCGGTCGCCTGGGCGACGGCTGGCTCGCCTCGTTCACGACCCCGGCGGCCGTCTCCACCGGGATCGCCACCATCCGGGAGGCGGCGGCGGACTGCGGCCGCCAGATCGACCCCGGCCACTTCGGGGCGCTGGTCCCTTTCGTCCACCGCTCGCTCCCCGAGCGCTTCGTCGCCAGGCTCCGCGATCGTCAACCCGGACTGGATCCGGCCGAGGTCGTCGCCACCGGGGTGCTCGGCCTGGCCGACCGACTGCGCTCGTTCATCGACGCCGGGGCGACCAAGTTCGTGCTGTTCCCGCTCGACGAGCCCGACGACTGGCAGGGAACCCTCAACGCCGTGGCTGACGAGTGCCTGCCCCTCCAGACCTGAGCTCCTGATGACCGAGCACACCTCACGCCCCGTCGCCGTCGCTCCCGACACCCGGTCCGCCATGTACGAACGGCTGTGTGCCGCCGTCGACGCCGCCGGGGCGGACCGGGTCGGCGTCAGGGACGCCGAGGGCCTCGTCTGGGCAGACCCCGGCAACACCGACGACTTCCCGGCGATCGTGGCGGACGCCGGCCGGCTCGAGTGGATCCAGCTCCCCTACGCCGGAATCGAGCCGTTCGCCCACCACCTCGACGAGCGCTGGGTCTGGACGTGCGGCAAGGGCGTCTACGCACCGGCGGTCGCCGAGACGGCGCTGGCCATGGCGCTGGCCGGCTTCAAGCACCTCCACGGCTACTCGCGTGCGGACACCTGGTCGGCCCCCGTCGGCCGCCTACTCGTCGGCAGCCGGGTCACCATCCTGGGCGGTGGGGGCATCGCCGAGTGCCTGCTTGCCTTGCTCGCCCCCTTCGGTTGCGACACGACGGTGGTCCGTCGCAGCGACCGACCGCTGGCCGGCGCCGACCGCACCCTCACCGTCGACCGCCTGCCCGACGTGCTCCCGTCGACCGACCTGCTGGTCGTCGCCCTCGCTCTCACGGCCGAGACCCGGGGGATCATCGACGCCGCCGCCATCGACCTGCTCCCCGACGATGCCTGGATCGTGAACGTGGCCCGCGGCGGGCACATCGTCACCGACGACCTGGTCGCCGCCCTGTCCGATGGGCGCCTCGGCGGCGCCGCCCTCGACGTGACCGACCCGGAACCACTGCCCGACGGCCACCCACTCTGGGCCCTGCCGAACTGCCTGGTCACCCCGCACATTGCCAACACGCCCGAGATGGGTCTGGACCTGCTCGAGTCGTTCGTCGAGGAGAACGTGCGTCGCTTCTGCGGGGGCCGGGACCTCCTCGCCCCCGTCGACTTGGCACTCGGCTACTGATCGTGGCGCTGGCCTCCCGGGTCGCCGCCGTCGGCCTCGCCCTGGTGTTCCTCGTGGCGGGCCTCGCCAAGTTGCGCTCGCCGGTCGACACCCGTCGGGCCCTCGGCGCACTCGGGCTGCCGCGCCCGGACGTGCTCGGCGTGGCGGTCCCCGTCGTGGAGCTGGCCACCGCCCTGCTGCTCGTCCTCGACCCGGTCACGGGGGGCGCCAGCGCCGTGGCCCTGCTCGCCGCCTTCACCACCCTGCTTGTCGGCCGGCTCCGGGCGGGCCGCACCGAGGGTTGCGGCTGCTTCGGCGCCTGGTCGACCCGGTCGCTCTCGTGGTCGGACGTGGTGCGCAACCTCGCACTGATCGCGGTGGGCTGCATCGCCGTCCTCGGCTGATACCCCCTCATGGCCGACTGGTACCTTGCAGGGGACCCGACCGGGAGAGCACATGGACCCCCTGACCGCCGCACGACAACTCGCCGACCCCGTCCAGGTCCTCGGCGCCAGGTTCATGCTCGACGGAGCCGCCTATGCACGAGGTCCCGAACTGGGCCTCCCCGCCGGCATGGGCACCTACTTCCTCGGCCGTCTCGGCGTCCTCGGCGATGTCGATGCTGACGTGGCAATCGAGGCCGCCTACTTCTGGAACCCCGACCTCATCCGTGCCAACTGGACCGACGGTGCCGACATCGGCGCTGTGGCCGCCGGCGCTGCCTACGGCGTGATCTGTGCCGAGCGGGGCCGCGACTATCTCGCCGGTTTCGAGGGCGCTGGACGGCTCGCCGAACTGGCGGCTGCCGTGGCCGACGAGGCCGACGACGCCGATGCCGCCCTGTTCGCCGGTTGGCGCGACCTGGAACGTCCCGCCGACGACGAGGGCCGTGCCTACCTGCTCGTGCAGACCATCCGCGAACTGCGCTTCTGCCGGCACGTGGTCGCCGCCCGAGCCGATGGCGCCGACCCGGCCGGCATGGTCCTGGCCCGCAGCGGCGAGAGCCAGGTGCAGCTCTTCGGTTGGGGTGACGTCGACGTCGAGCCGGTCGACGCCACCCGCATGGCGGCCATCGAGGCCGCAACCGACGCTGCCTCGGCCGCCGACCTGACCTCGCTCACCGACGGCGAGCGCTCCGAGCTGGTCGACCTGTCGGCAGCCGCACACGCCCACGCCGACGCCTGAGTGCAGAACCCGAGAACCAGAGAACCTCCCCGAGAACCTCCCCGAGAGAAAGCGAGCACCCCCATGGACGGCCTGATGATGGACACCCCGCTGTCGCTGGTCCACCTGTTCGACCGTGCCACGAAGCTCCACCCCGCCAAGGAGATCGTGACCGCCACGCCTGCAGGGAGGGAACGGCTCTCCTACGGTGAGTGGGGCGAACGCACCCGACGGCTCGGCGGTGTGCTCGACGACCTCGGCATCACCGACGACGGGAGGGTCGCCACGTTCGCCTGGAACACCGCACGCCACCTCGAGCTCTACTTCGCCCCACCCTGCAGCGGACGGGTGTCGCACACGCTGAACCTTCGACTCTTCCCCGAACAACTCACCTACATCGTCAATCACGCCGAGGACGAGGTCATCTTCCTCGACCACTCGGTGGCCGGGCTGATCTGGCCGCTCATGGACCAGTTCGACACGGTCCGCCACGTGGTGCTCATGGACGACGGCGCCCCGGCGCCCGATGCCGACGCCATCCGACCCGAGGTCCACGACTACGAGGACCTGCTGACCGCAGCCTCACCGGTCGACTGGATCCATGTCGACGAGAACCGGGCCGGCTCGATGATGTACACCTCGGGCACCACCGGAAACCCGAAGGGCGTCGTCTACTCGCACCGTTCGATGGTGCTCCACACCTTCGGGGCGATGATGGCCGACACCCTTGCGGTCAACGAGCGCGACGTGGTCCTGCCCGTGGTGCCGATGTTCCACGCCAACGCCTGGGGCCTCGCCCACGCCGGGGTCGCCACCGGTGCGACTCTGGTGATGCCCGGCCCGGACCTCAGCGCACCGGCGTTGGCCGACCTCATCGAGTCCGAGCGCGTCACGCTGGCCGCCGGGGTGCCCACCATCTGGATGGGCGTCCTGCCCGAGTTGGCCGGCCGCGACGTGTCGTCGCTGCGGGCCATCCCGTGCGGCGGCTCGGCGGTGTCCCGCACGCTGTCCGAGGGCTACCGCGAACAGACCGGGCTGCCGATCCTGCAGGCCTGGGGCATGACCGAGACCAGCCCCCTCGCCGCAGTGTGCAACATCAAGTCCACCCTCGACCACCTCGACGACGACGCCAAGGCCGACCTGCGAACCACCGTCGGGCTCATCGCCCCCGGTGTCGACTTCCGCATCGCCCACCAGGAGACCGACGCCGAGTTGCCGTGGGACGGCGAGACACGGGGCGAGCTCCAGGTCCGGGGCCCGTGGGTCGCGAAGACCTACTACAACGACGAGCGGGCCGCAGAGTCGTTCACCGCCGACGGCTGGCTCAAGACCGGCGACGTCGCCATCGTCGACGCCGAGGGCTACATCCGACTCGTCGACCGCACCAAGGACCTCGTCAAGTCGGGCGGCGAGTGGATCAGCTCGGTCGAGTTGGAGAACGAGATCATGGCCCACCCCGACGTGGTCGAGGCCGCCGTCATCGGCGTGACCTCCACCAAGTGGGGCGAACGGCCGATGGCCTGCGTGGTCGCCGCCGAGGGCGCCTCGCTCACCGCCGACGACGTCCTCGCCTGGCTGGAGGGCCGGGTCGTCAGGTGGTGGTACCCGGATCGGGTCGAGTTCATCGACGAGGTCCCCAAGACCTCCGTCGGCAAGTTCTCGAAGAAGACCCTGCGGGACCGCTTCGCCGACGTCGAGGTCGACTGAGTTCCTGCGCTACCAGGCGCAGGGCAGGTGCTTCACGCCGTTGATGAACCCGCTGGTCAGGCGGTCGGGCGCAGAGGTGGCGTGGATGCCCGGCACCCGTTCGAACAGCTCCCGCCACATCACGGTCACCTCACGCCTGGCCAGGTGGGCTCCGAGGCAGAAGTGCGGACCCGGCGCACCGAAGCCGAAGTGGTCGTTGGGCGTCCGGCGGACATCGAACACGAGCGGTTCCTCGAACACGCCGGGGTCCCGGTTGGCGGCCCAGTAGTACAGGACGACCTTGTCGCCCTCGGCGAACTCACGCTCCCCCAGTCGGACGCCGTCGCGGGTTGCCGTACGCCGCATCGAGATCACCGGTGACGCCCAGCGCACGACCTCCTCGACGGCCGTCGGCGCCACCCCTTCGAAGTCGTCCCACCAGGCGGCCCGCTGGTCCTCATGCTCCGTCAACAGGTGGAGCCCCCACGAGATGGCGTTGCGGGTCGTCTCGTTGCCGGCCACGAGCAGGAGGATGAAGAACGAGGCGATCTCGTCGTGTTCGAGCCGTTCGCCATCCACCTCGGCGTGGACGAGTGCCGACGTGAGGTCATCGGTGGGCTGTTCGACACGTTCGGCGATCAGCCCCTGCATCAACTCGGTCAACTGGTATGCGGCGAGGAAGAGCTGGGCACCCAAGTCGACGTCGTCGCTGCGGTACTCGTCGTCCTGGCCACCGAGGATCGTGTTGGACTGCTCGAACACAAGGCTCCACTGCTCCTCGGGGACCCCCATCATCTCGCAGATGATCTGGAGCGGCAGGCGGGAGGCCACCTCGGTCACGAAGTCGCAGGGACCGCGCTCGAGCAGGTCGACGACGACCTCGCCGGCGATCCGCTGGACGGAGTCCTCGAGGGCCCGGATGCGTCCGGGCGTGAATCCGGCGGAGACGATCGACCGAAGCCTGCGGTGCCGCGGGTCGTCCATGGAGATCATCGACCCGAAGTAGCGGGTCAACTCGCTGCTCGGCAGGTCCACTGCGGAGGTGCCACCCTGGCCGCTGCAGAAGTCGTCTGGCCGTCGGCTGGCCTCCGCCACGTCGGCGTGTCGCACGAGGGCGTGGTACCCCCGTTGCGGGAACTGTTCCGTGATCTCGGCCGGCAGCGCGAAGTAGCGGTACGGGTCCTCGGCACGCAACAGGTCGAAGGCTGCCGCACGCTCCACGAGGGGGCGGTCCCAGAACCTCGTGTCCGAGAGGTCGATCGACGCCAAGTCCATCCGCCGATGGTGGCACCCGGAATCCCGGCAACGGGAATCGGGAGAATCTCCCCGCTGGTGTTTCCGCCGCGCACGCGGCGTGCCATGATTGGAGCGACCGACGGCCTTCCCCGGCTTTCCCCAACCTCGACCCGGAGCGATCAACGTGGAACTCTTCAACGACTGGATGGGCTTCTCCGGCGGTGGTCAGGCCATCGGCCGCTACGCCCACTACCTGGCCGGCATCACCTGGATCGGCCTCCTCTACTTCTTCAACTTCATCCAGGGCGCAGCCTTCGGCGAGATGAGCGACGGCGCCCGTGGCGAGGCACTCCGCAAGATCACCTGGCGCACGCTGTGGTGGTTCCGCTGGGCTGCCCTGGCCACCTGGGTATCGGGTGTCTGGATCCTCGCCCACCAGAGGGCGTTCGGCGAGTTGATGCCCGACTACTGGAACACCTCCGCCGGAATCGGCATCGCCTGGGGCGCCCTGCTCGGCACGACGATGGCCGCCAACGTCTGGATGGTCATCTGGCCGGCCCAGCAGATCGCCATCGGCTCCTCGGTGTCGGTCAGCGAGGGCGGCGAGGCCGACCCCGCCGCCCCGGCCGCCGCCAAGCGGGCCGCCAGGGCCAGCCGGGTCAACACGCTCTTCTCGATCCCGCTCATCTTCTTCATGATGTGGCCCAGCCACTTCGCGTCGGCCTTCGGCGACGAGATCATGGGCGGCGTCGGCTTCGGTCCGTCGACCGGCGGCCGCTGGACGCTCTGGATCGTCTTCCTGGTGATCTGGATCGTGATGGAGGTATCGGCCCTCGGGAAGTTGGGCGGCTACGACAACGCCATCAACAAGGTCGTCCTCGACAAGCACCAGAGCACGATCAAGATCGGCTTCGTCATCACGCTGGTGCTCTACCTGGTCTTCGAAGCCGTCGCCTGACCCGGGGACTCGGGGGATGGCAACACGGCACGTTGCCCTGCCGGCGGTCCTCGGGAAGCCTGAGCGTGCCGCTCAGTTGACGGTGAGCCGGGCAACCATGCCGGAGGTCCGGTGGCCGGCGATGTCGCAGTAGAGGATGTAGCGGCCGGGTTCGAGGGTCAGTTTCCCGGAGTCGGTGCCGCCGTTCTTCACAACCAGGCGCATCTGGTCCTCGCGGCCCTCGACGGTGAGCGTGTGCTCCTGGATGCCGACCTGGCTGAACCTGAAGGTGATCTCACCGGCAACGGCCGAGAAGCCGTCGGCGTTGTAGTCCTGCCTGTCGAAGGCCTGGACGTGGACGGTGTGACCGTCCCCGGGAGACTCCGTGTCGCCGCCGCCACCGCCACAGGCGGCCATGATGGCTGCAGCGATGATCATCACGCCGAGGGTGCCGCGCAGTCGCATGAGGAGGTCTCCGGGATCGTCGGCCTTGCAGGTCACCTCCGAGGCTACCGATGGGCGATGATGGCGGCGTGTTGCGCATGGCACTCCTCGCCAACCCGGCGGCGCGTGCCGGTCGGGCCGCCCTCGACCTCGACCGGGTGGTCGACCGTCTCCGTCACCACGGCATCCATCCCGAGTTCCTGACGGCCGGGTCCCCCCTGGCCGCCGCCGATGCCGCCCGGCGTTGTGTCGCCGACGGCGTCGAACGGCTCCTCGTCCTCGGTGGCGACGGCATCACGCACCTTGCCGCCGGCGCCGTGGCCGGCACGTCGACCGTGATGGGCGTCATCCCCGCCGGCACCGGCAACGACTTCGCCCGCGCCCTCGGGCTCACTGCCAGGTCGCTCGAGGACCGGGTCGATGTCGCACTCGCCGACCCGGTGGCGCTCGATGCCATCGACGCCGGCGGGCGCACCGCCGTCAGCAGCGTGATCGCCGGCTTTCCCTCGAACGTCAACGCCCGGGCCAACCGGATGCCGTTCCCGAGGGGGGCCTCCCGCTACACGATCGCAACGCTCCTCGAACTGCCCGGCATGCGACCCGCCGACTACCGCCTCGTCCTCGACGGCGAGGCGCACGAAATCCGTGCGGCGGTCGTCGTCGTGGCCAATACGCGCTTCTTCGGAGCCGGCATGGACATCTGCCCCGACGCCGACCCCACCGACGGACTGCTCGACGTCTGCATTGTCGGTGACGCCGGCCGACTCGAGTTGCTGCGCTCCTTCCAGAAGGTGCAGACCGGCAGCCACATCGGCCACCCGAAGGTGACCATGCACCGGGCGATCGGGGTGGAGATCGAGGGTGTCGGGGACATCCGGGCGGACGGCGAGCCATTCGGCGAGTTGCCGGTGTCGTTGCGTGCCGTCCCGGGTGCCCTGATGGTTGCGGGCGCCTCTGCCGCTCCGGTGGTTCGCGACTAGCGTCGCCGCCATGACACACCGCATCGAGATCACCTACTGCGTCCCCTGAGACTATTCGGCCCGCGCCGTGAGCGCGGCCAGCGACCTGCTGAGCGACTACCAGCACGTCATCGCCGACCTGCGACTCGTGACGGGGGACAACGGCGTGTTCGACGTGACGGTCGACGGGGACCTGATCTACTCCAAGGCCGAGACCGGCCGCCACGCCGAACCCGGCGAGGTGCTGGACCTGTTCACGGATCTCATGGGATCAGACGTACCCCGCTACGGCGAAGAATGAGCCTCCCTGCTTGGAGGACAGAACGAGCAGTTCTACTTGGAGGACTGAGTAGCCCGTCGTCTAGATTGACCACCTCGGCTCCACCGTGCCCAACCGACTCTGGAGGAATCCATGTCAGACGACGCAAGTGAGTGCCCATTCTCCGGCGCGAACACCACGAAAGGGAACACGGCCACCGAAGAATGGTGGCCCGAACAGCTGGATCTGAGGATCCTGCACCAGCACGATCGCAAGTCGAACCCGATGGACGAGGACTTCGACTATGCCAGAGCCTTCAACTCCCTCGACTATGAGGCGTTGAAAGCCGACATCGCCGCGGTGATGACGGACTCGCAGGACTGGTGGCCTGCTGACTTCGGCCACTACGGCGGACTCATGATTCGGCTGACGTGGCACGCGGCCGGCACCTACCGCGTCGGCGACGGCCGTGGTGGAGGCGGGACCGGCGCGCAGCGTTTCGCCCCCCTCAACAGCTGGCCGGACAACGCCAACCTGGACAGGGCACGACGCCTGCTGTGGCCGGTGAAGCAGAAGTATGGCCGCGCTATCTCGTGGGCCGACCTGCTCATTCTGGCCGGCAACGTTGCGCTCGAGTCAATGGGGTTCAAGACATTCGGCTTCGGCGGCGGGCGCGAGGACATCTGGGCGCCCGAAGAGGACATCTACTGGGGCGCTGAGCGCGAGTGGCTGGCCGATGAGCGCTACAGCGGCGACCGCGAGCTCGAGACGCCACTCGGCGCCGTTCAGATGGGCCTCATCTACGTGAATCCGGAAGGGCCCAACGCAAACCCCGACCCGGTGGCGGCCGGGCGTGACATTCGCGAGACGTTCGCGCGTATGGCCATGAACGACGAGGAGACGGTGGCCCTCATCGCTGGTGGTCACACGGTCGGGAAGACCCACGGTGCTGCGCCAGACACCGACGTGGGACCGGAGCCCGAGGGCGCGAGCCTGGAGGAACAGGGCCTTGGATGGAGGAACCCCCACGGCTCCGGCATGGGCAATGACACCATCACCAGCGGTCTCGAGGGCATCTGGACGTCCACGCCGAACCAGTGGAACAACGACTTCTTCAAGCACCTGTTCGAGTTCGAGTGGGAACTGTTCCAGAGCCCGGCGGGCGCCAACCAATGGCGACCGAGAGACGGTGCTGGCGATGGCCGAGTGCCCGATCCACACGACCCCGACTCTCGCCACCATCCGACCTTCCTGACAACAGACCTCGCGCTGCGCTTCGATCCGGAGTACGAGAAGATCTCACGGCGATTCCTCGAGAACCCAGCGGAGTTCGAGGATGCGTTCGCTCGGGCGTGGTTCAAGCTACTGCACCGGGACATGGGGCCCAACGACCGGTACCTCGGTCCTGAGGTTCCCGACGAGGATCTGATCTGGCAGGATCCCATACCCGCAGGACCGCAACTCGGCAACGACCAGATCGGCGCGCTCAAGGGCGCGATCCTCGACACCGGCCTGTCGATCCAGCAGTTGGTCGCAACCGCCTGGGCCTCTGCGTCGACGTTCCGTGTCACGGACCTTCGGGGCGGTGCCAACGGAGCCCGCATCCGGCTGGCGCCGCAGAAGGACTGGAAGGTGAACCAGGATGCTGGTGTCGCCGATGTCGTCACGGCGTTGGAGCGCGTCCAGTCAGACTTCGGTGGAGGGGTGTCAATCGCCGATCTGATCGTGCTGGGCGGGTGTGCCGCCGTCGAGAAGGCCGCAGCCGACGCCGGTCACAACATCTCTGTTCCGTTCAACCCGGGCCGTGGAGATGCCAGCCAGGAGATGACCGAGGTCGACTCGTTTGCGTATCTGGAACCGACAGCGGATGGCTTCCGCAACTACCTTTCGCCCATCCACAAGCGTCCTGCCGAGGAGCTGCTTGTCGACAAGGCATTCCTTCTGAACCTCACCGCGCCCGAGATGACGGTGCTGGTCGGCGGTATGCGAGCACTGGACGCCAATGTGGGCGGTGCCCAGCACGGCGTGTTCACCAACCGGCCCGGCCAGCTCACCACGGACTTCTTTGTCAACCTGCTCGACATGGGCACGGAGTGGAAGGCCTCCGAGTCGTCAGAAGGCGTGTTTGAGGGCCGTGATCGCGAGACAGGCAAAGTGCGCTGGACCGGCACTGCCGCCGATCTCGTATTCGGCTCCAACTCGCAGTTGCGAGCCCTCGCTGAGGTGTACGCGTGCGACGACGGCCACTCGAAGTTCGTGGATGACTTCGTTGCCGCTTGGCACAAAGTCATGAACCTCGACCGCTTCGACCTGGCAACCACCCACGGCTAGGCGCCAGACCGCCCCGGACCCCCCTCCGACCGCCGACGGCCGCTACGGTCGCGGCATGAGCACACTGGCCTACGAGGAACACCTCGACGAGATCCGCGTCGAGTTCGACGCCCTCTACACCTGGGACTACGACCGCAGCCGAGACGGGCTGAACCGCCTCTACGAGAAGGCCAAGCGCGCCCAGTGGAACGTCAGCGACGACCTCGACTGGTCGACCCCGGTGGATCCGTGGCGCCTGGTCGCCCTGCAGGCCGAGGCGACCGGCGTCCCCCCGGGCTTCCCGGGCCGGGCGCTGGCGGAGATTCCCGGTTCACCCGTCGCCGACTGGGACGAGGACCGGTGGATCGACTTCGCCGTCCACTCCCAGTGCGCCTCGCTCAGCCAGTTCCTGCACGGCGAGCAGGGGGCCCTCATGTGCGCCTCCCGCCTGGTCGAGTCGGTGCCCTGGATCGACGCCAAGTACTACGCCTCCACCCAGGTGGTCGACGAGGCCCGCCATGTCGAGGCGTTCCACCGGTACCTCGACGAGAAGATGCCCACCACCTACCCGATCAACGAGAACCTCAAGACGCTGCTCGACCAGTTGCTCCAGGACTCCCAGTGGGACCTCGTCTACCTCGGCATGCAGGTCGTGGTCGAAGGCCTCGCCCTGGCGGCGTTCGGCATGATGATGGGGACCACCCAGGATCCGCTGCTCAAGCAGATGATCCGCTACATCATGGCCGACGAGGCCCGGCACGTGGCCTTCGGCATCCTCTCGCTCCAGGAGATCTACGACGACCTGTCATCCGCCGACTTCCGCGAGCGCCAGGAGTTCGCCTACGAGGCGTGCGATCTGATGCGCCGCCGCTCCCTCAATGCCGAACTGTGGCCCTCGTTCGGCGTGTCGAACGATGACATCATGGCGCTCCTGCCACCGACCCGGACCCAGCAGCGCTTCCAGCACCTGATCTTTTCGAAGATCGTGCCCAACTGCAAGAAGCTCGGGCTGCTCGACCACCGCGACGGCTGGCTTCGGGAGCGCTTCACCGAGATGGGGATCATCCAGTACGAGGACTCCTCGATCGAGGCCGAGGAACTGACGATCGATTCTGCGATCGAGCCCGGCGAGCGGTAACCCTCGAGTCAGAGACCCTCCGTCACCTCGACGAACCGGTCGAGGAGGGGCAGCACCTCGTCGGCACCTGCCGGCGGGAGGCCGAACAGGACCCGGCTGATGCCGACACCGGCCATGGCCTCCACGGCCGCACGCTCGAGCGGTGCGTAGTAGATGCTGACCTCGACCTCGGCCGGGTCGCGTCCGGCCCGGTCGCAGGCCTCGTCCCGCTGGGCCACGACCGTCGCCGGGTCGAAGCCGTCGTCCCCGCGCCCGGCAATGGGAATCCAGCCGTCGCCGTAGCGGACGGCCCGCTCGAGGCCGCCGGGGAACACGCCGCCCACGTGGATCGGCGGATGGGGGGACTGCACCGGCTTCGGGTTCTGGTGGATCGGTGCGAAGTCGACCTGTTCACCATGGTACTCGGCGCCATCGGCGGCCCAGATCGCCTGCATGGCCTCGACGCGTTCCCGCATCAGGCCGAAGCGCCGGGACGGGTCGGTTCCGTGGTTGGCCATCTCCTCCGCGTTCCAGCCGGCGCCGACGCCGAACAGGAACCGGCCACCGGAGAGTACGTCGAGGCTGGTGACCTGCTTGGCGGTGTGGATCGGATCGCGTTCGACCACCAGGCAGATGCCGGTGCCCACCTTGAGCCGTTCGGTGGCCGTTGCGGCCGCCGTCAGCCAGACGAAAGGGTCCATCGTGTCGTAGTACATCTGCGGCATGTCGGGGCCGCCGGGCCAGGGCGAGGCCCGGTCGACCGGGATGTGGCTGTGCTCGGCCACCCACAACGACTCGAAGCCGCGCTCCTCGAGGGCGCTGGCCAACTCGACGGGACCGATGGCGTACTCGGTCGGGAAGATGCAGACGGCGGGGTGCACGGTGGGTCTCCTAGGTCAGATGTTCAGTCTTCGAGCAGGAACGCAGCGCGGCCCAGCTGATCACGGACCGTGGTGACGGGCGGGTTGGTGAGGGTACGGCGCTGCCAGTTGGCGCCGTCGACGACGAGCGTGTGCCCGGAGATGAAGCGGGCGTAGGGCGAGGCGAGGAAGGTGGCGGCCCAACCCAGTTCCTGGCGCTCCCCCACCCGCATCGCCGGCTGCAGGGGATCCTTGTCGTGGATGCGATCGAGGCTGCCCCGGATGTCGTCGGTCATGTCCTCGTGCGGGAACAGGCCCGGCACCAGGCCGTTGACCTGGATGCCGTAAGGGCCCCATTCGACGGCGAGCGTCTCGACGAGGTTCTTCACCCCGGCCTTGGCGGCGGCCGAGTGGGCGAAGCCGGGACCGCCCGTCCAGGCGTAGGAGGCCCCCACGTTGACGATCGACGCCGGGCTGCCGATTGCGAGGTGGCGTCGGGCGAACTCGCGGCCCACCAGGAAGGTGCCGTTGAGCGTGATGTCGACGACCGTGCGCCAGGCGTTGGGCGACAGGTCCTCGGCGGGCGACGGGAAGTTGGCGGCGGCGTTGTTGACGAGCACCCGGGGCAGGCCGAAGCGATCCTCGGCGGCCTCGAAGGCGGCGGCGACCGCGTCGGCGTCGCGGATGTCGCACTCGACGACGTCGACCTCGGCGCCGACCGCCTCGATGGCTGCCCGGCCGGCGGCGAGGTGCTCGGGATCGCGGCTGGCGACCACGATCGAGGCTCCCAGGCGGGCGAACTCGAGGGCGATGGCCTTGCCGAGGCCGGTACCGCCGCCGGTGACGAACACTGTGTCACCGTCGTAGGTGCCGGCGGGCAGGGCGCTGGTGCCCGCTGGCGGAGGGGCCGGCAGGCCCGGTGTGTCGCTCATGCCCGCTCCTGGTTGAGGCGCGTCTGGAAGGTGCGCTCGTCGGCCATCGAGGAGGCGATGTCCGGCCGGGCCAGGCCGCCGATGACCCGCCGGGCGAGGGACACGGCCAGGGGAGGCGCCGCGGCGATGGTCTCGGCCATCTCCCGCACGGTGGCGTCGAGCTCGTCGTTGGGCACCACACGGGACACGATCCCGTACCGGAGCGCCTCGTCGGCGCTGAGCCGACGACCGGTGAGCACCAGGTCGCTGACGAGTCCGTGCCCGCACATCTCGTAGAGCACCCCCATGCCGCCGCTGTCGGGGATGACCCCGTGGCCGAGTTCGGGGAGCATGAAGCGGGCGTCTTCGGCGGCCACCCGGATGTCGCACATCAGGGCCCGCTGGAACGAGCCGCCGATGGCCCAGCCCTGGATCGCCACGATGACCGGCGCCTCGAGCTCCCAGAGCTGCTGGATGCCGTCGTGGCCCCGGCGCATGAGGGCTGCGTGTTCCTCAGCGGTGTACGGCACGCCGATGGCCGAGACGTCCCGGCCCGAGGACCACGACCTGCCCTCGCCCCGCCAGACCACCACCCGCACGTCCGGATTGTCCTTCAATTCGCCCAGGATCTCGAAGAGGCGCAGGTCCATGGCGTCGTCGAAAGCATTGTGCTTCCCGACGTTGTCGTTCGTGATCGTGGCGATCGGGCCGTCGATCTCGAGTCGGACGCGTTGCTCCATCCGGCGGACCTTAGGCGGGCACCAGTTCACAGGTCGGACCGGCTCAGGACCGGCCTGTCTGCCTGCCTCGATTTGACAAGGCGATAATGACCGTTATTATGCGACTGTGGCAGAGGGAACCCTGAGGGCTCGAGTGGACGCTGTGGGTGCGCCCCGTGGCGACGAAGGCGAGGTGCACACCTTGCCGGGCGACCTCACCGTGCAGCTGCTGCACGCCGCCGCCGAGGTCTTCGCCGAGAAGGGCTACGAGAAGGCAGGCGTCGCCGAGATCGCCCGGCGGGCCGGCGTCACCACCGGCGCCATCTACAGCCGCTACAGCGGCAAGGCCGAACTCCTCCTCGACGCCGTCGACCACCACGTCTCCGACGACATCGAGCAGTTGCTGCGTGCCGAGCACCCGGGTGAATCGGCGACCGACGTCCTGGCCTCGCTCGGCAGCCACCTGCTCGACGACCTCCCCACCGGTAGCGGCCTTTTCCTCGAGGCCATCGTCGCCGGTCGCCGCGACCCCGAGTTGGCCGCCGCCATCCGCCGCCGCGTCGAGGACGAGGATGCCCGCCTCGCCAAACTCTTCGACGAGGCCACCACCGACGGCCTGGTCGACCCCGACCTCGACCGCCTGGCCATCGTCCGCCTCGCCCACGCCATCGGCTTCGGCATGACCCTCACCAGGGCCATGGGGCTCGAACTGCCCGAGACCGGGGCCTGGACCACTGTCATCGACCGTGTCATCGCCGCCGTGGCAGTGCCCGACCTTGAATCTCGTGAACAGAATCCGCACGACACCGATCCCGAAACCGCACAGCCAACAGGAGCCCCCCAGTGACCACCACCGAACCGCGGCCCGACTACGTCGTCGACCTCGCCGACTACGCCAACGATCCAGACCGGATCACCGAGTTCTCGGTCTGGAACGACGACATCACCTCGGTCATCCACGCCGTCGAGGACAACGCCGACGCCATCTTCACCTGGCGCTACGACAAGGGCGAACGGGCACGGCTCGACAAGCTCTACGAGAAGGCCAAGACCTCGCAGTGGAACGGCCAGACCGACCTCGACTGGTCGATCGACGTCGACCCCTACAAGACCCTCGCCCCCGCCGACCCCCTCGAAGTCCAGTACTTCGCCGAGAACCCCGAGTCGCCGTTGCACAAGCTCACCGAGGACGAGTGGGCCGACCTCGGTGTCGAGTCCATGAACTGGAGCCTGTCGCAGTTCATGCACGGCGAGCAGGGTGCCCTGTTGTGCACCGCCAAGATCGTCGAGACCGTTCCGTGGATCGACGCCAAGTACTACGCCGCCACCCAGGTGGTCGACGAGGCCCGCCACGTCGAGGTCTTCGCCCAGTACCTCGACCAGAAGCTCGACGGCATCAAGTACCCGTGCAACACGCACCTCGGCCTGCTCCTCGACGACATCCTCGAGGACAGCCGCTGGGACATGACCTACCTCGGCATGCAGATCATGGTCGAGGGACTGGCGCTGGCCGCCTTCAGCTTCATGCAGCAGACCACCGAGGAGCCGCTCCTCAAGAAGCTGCTGCGCTACGTCATGAGCGACGAGGCCCGCCACGTTGCCTTCGGCGTGCTCAGCCTCCAGGAGGTGTACCAGGGGCTCACCACAGCTGAACTGCGCGACCGCCAGGAGTTCGCCTTCGAGGCCGCCCTGCGCATGCGCGACCGGTTCATGCGCCAGGAGGTGTGGGAGCGCATGGGCGTCCCCGTCAAGGACATGGTGAAGTTCACGCTCGCCATGCCCGACGAACTCCGAGTCTTCCAGCGCCTGCTGTTCTCCAAGATCGTGCCGAACTGCAAGAAGCTGGGCCTGCTCGACGCCGGCGACGGCTGGCTGCGCGACCGCTTCACCGAGATCGGCGTCATCCAGTTCGAGGACTGGGTCGACACCGGCGAGGAGTACGCCGACCTCGACGAGGTCGCCAAGGACCGCGAAGCGGCTCAAGGATAATTTCCGGCCGGCTTTCCAGCCGGGTACGAACTACTCGCCGTTCACCTGCAGGTGGTGGCGGATCACCTCGTCGATCACGAAGCGCAGGAACTTCGCACCGAACTCCGGATCCAGTCCGGCCTCGTCGGCCAACCGGCGCATCCTCGCCACCTGCTCGTCCTCGCGACCCGGGTCGGCCGGAGACAGGCCGGCATCGACCTTGTAGGAACCCACCTTCCGGGTGACCTTGAAACGCTCGGCCAACAGGTGGATGAGGGCCGCATCGATGTTGTCGATACTCGCACGGAACTCCTCGAGCTCCGAGTCGTGTTCTGGGTGTTCTGGGTCGCTCATGCGGTGCGTTGCCCCCGGGTCCGTCGGTTTCGCCAAGGTTAGGCGCCTACGACTGCCCGTACTACTGTCGCCGACCCGGGGACGCCGACGAAGGGAAGAGCGCACATGGAGATTCCGCTGACCGTCGCCGACCACCTGCGGCGCGCCGAACTCGTCTATGGCGACCGCATTGCAGTGGTCGACGAACCCGACCAGGTGGCACCTCCCCTCCCCGACCTCACCTACGGCCGCATGGCCGAGTTGGCGGGGGCCATGGCCGCCGGCCTCGACGGCATGGGACTCGACCTCGGCGCACGGGTGGCGATCGTGTCACACAACGCCGCCCGGATGCTCGTGTTCCTGTTCGGCACCAGCGCCTTCGGACGCATCGGCGTGCCGATCAACTTCCGCCTCAACGCGGAGGAGGTCCACTACATCGTCGACCACTCGGGCGCCGAGGTGCTCCTCATGGACCCGGAACTGGAGCCGACGCTCGGCGACGTGAAGGTGGCGAGGCGCCTGATCATGGGCGAGGAGTCCGACAGCCTGTTCGTGGAGGGTGTCGAGCCCCGACCCTGGACCCCCGACGAACGAGCCACCGCCACGATCAACTACACGAGCGGCACCACCGCCCGTCCCAAGGGCGTCGAGATGACGCACCGGAACCTGTGGCTCAACGCTGCCACCTTCGGCTGGCACACCCTGGTGAGCGACCGCGATGTGTACCTCCACACGCTGCCGATGTTCCACTGCAACGGCTGGGGCATGCCCTACGTCGTGACCGCCATGGGCGGGAGGCACATCGTCCTCCGCAAGGTCGACGGCCCCGAGATCCTCCGCCGCATCGAACAACACGGGGTGACGCTCCTCTGCGGGGCGCCGGCGGTCGTCGCCGCCGTGCTCGACGCAGCCGCCGACTGGGATGGGCCGATCCCCGGCTCCGGAACCGTCCGCGTGGTCGTGGCGGGGGCCTCGCCGCCCACCCAGACCATCGAGCGCGTCGAGACCGAACTGGGCTGGGAGTTCATCCAGATCTACGGCCTCACCGAGACCGCACCCCTGCTCACCATGAACCGCTGCCGGGCCGAATGGGACGACCTCGACGCCGCAGGACGGGCCGCCAAACTCTCGCGGGCCGGCGCTCCGGCGCTGGGCGTCACCCTCGAGACCGCACCCGACGGCGAGCTCCTGGCCCGCTCGAACCACGTCCTCAAGAGCTACTGGCAGCAGCCGGAGGCCACCACCGAGGCACTGGCCGACGGCTGGTTCCACACCGGCGACGGTGGCACCATCGATGACGAGAACTATGCGGCGATCCTCGACCGGAAGAAGGACGTGATCATCTCGGGCGGCGAGAACGTCTCGTCCATCGAGGTCGAGGACACCCTGTTCTCGCACCCGGCGGTCGCCGAGGTGGCGGTGATCGGCGTTCCGGACGAGAAGTGGGGCGAGACGATCAAGGCCCTGGTGGTTCTGGCCGAAGGCGCAGTGGACGACGGCGCAGACGAAAGGGCACTCATCGACCACTGCCGCGCCAAGTTGGCGCACTTCAAGTGCCCCACGTCGATCGAGTTCCGTCCGGAGCTGGCCCGAACCGCCACCGGCAAGCTCCAGAAGTTCAAGTTGCGTGCTCCCTACTGGGAGGACATGGAGAAGCAAGTGAACTGACCTAGGGTCCGGCGATGAACCAGCGTCTTCTCCTGTTCGCGGTCAAGGGCGCTCTCATTGCCTGCCTGCTCGCCGGGCTCATCTTTCCGGGCATTCCCGGGGTCGAGGGCAAGGGCTGGCCAGAACGGGCGGTGGGCTATCCGATCTCGCTACTGATCGTGCCGCTGGTATGGCGCCTGCGCGGCCGTCGCGTGTCGTATCCACACCTCGCCGACGCCCTGTTCGTCACCCCGTTCGTGCTGGACCTGCTGGGAAACCTGGTGAACCTCTTCGACACGATCGACCAGTTCGACGACTTCCTCCACTTCGCCAACTGGACGTTCCTCGTCGCCGCCTTCGTGATGTTCCTGCGCCCCTACGTCCTGGCCCGCTGGAACCTCGTGATGCTGGGATCAGGGCTCGGCGCCATCGCGATCGTCGCTTGGGAAGGAGTCGAGTGGGTGATCCAGGAGATGGGCACCACCGGCCTGCAACTCACCTACGACGACACCGTGGGCGACCTGGTCCTGTCGACCTCCGGAGGCATCCTCGGCGCCGCACTGGCCGCCGCAGCGCTGACGGGGCGCTGCGACAGTGACCAAACGGCGCCGGAACAGGGCTGCGACGGCCCTGAAGCCCGGAGGATTCCCGACCACGGTTAGTCGGCTCTTGCATAGAATTCTGGCCAGGTGTTGCCTCCGACGCACGTGGCATCTACGGTTAGCGGGTCACCCGACAACGGGTGGCCCTACCTGCCCGCGATTCGGGTGGGGGGGATCAGTCACCCGGAGGGGTTCACACATGAAGAGCAAGTACTGGAAACTGCTCGCCGTGTTCCTGTCGATCGGAATCGTCGCCGCAGCATGCGGTAGCGACGACGACGCAGGCACGACAACCACGGCTGCACCGACCACGGCTGCACCGACCACGGCTGCACCGACCACACAGGTCGAAGTCGTACAGGGCGGCAGCCTGCTCGACACCGTTCAGGCTCGAGGCACCCTGCACTGCGGCGTGAGCGGTAGCGCTGTGGCGTTCTCGGAGACCCAGCCCGACGGCTCGGTCACCGGCATCGACGCCGACTTCTGCCGTGCAGTGGCCGCCGCCGTGACCGGCAGCGCGGACAATGTCGAGTTCACGGCCCTGACCGCCTCGGAGCGCTTCACCGCCGTTCAGACCGGTGACGTCGACGTCCTGATGCGCAACACCACCTGGACGCAGAGCCGTGACAGTTCGGTGGGCATGGACTTCGGTCCCACCACCTACTACGACGGCCAGCAGTTGATGGCCCGCGTCAGCGATGGCTTCTCGGGTTCGAGCCAGGTTGCCGACATCGACGGCTCGGTCGTCTGTACCAATGTCGGAACGACCACGGAGAAGAACATCGCCGAGGCCGCCCTTCTGGCCGGTGCCGAGATCACGTTGCTCGGCTTCGAGACGAGTGACGAGGTGTACGAGACCTTCATCGCCGGTGGCTGTGACATCACCACCACAGATGGTTCGGCGCTCGTTGGACGCAAGGCGAAGCAGCAGCCCGCCGATCAGGAGTGGGTGATCTTCCCGGCCACTCCGATCTCCAAGGAGCCGCTCGGTCCGACGTATGGCCAGAACGACTCGGCCTGGGCCGATGCCGTCAACTGGACCGTGTACGCCATGATCATCTTGGACGAGTACGGCATCACCTCCGCCAACGTCGACGACCATGTCGGCGACGAGGCCGAGGTCGGACGCCTGCTCGGAGGCGAGGGTGAACTCCAGTCCGGCATGGGTCTGGCCCCTGACGCCTTCTACCAGGTGATCAAGCAGGTCGGGAGCTACGGCGAGGTCTACGACCGCAACCTGAACCCGGTCGGCCTGTACCGTGAGGGCAGCGCCAACGCCGGATGGTTGGACGGTGGCCTGATCTACTCCCCGCCGGCCCGCTAAGCAAGCGAACCGACGCAATCGATGATCCCTGGGTCCGGGGGCAACTGCTCCCGGGCCCAGGGATCGTTCGCGTCACGGGCGACTCAGAGGCAACGTCGCCCGCGGGTACTGTTCCCCACCTGCAAGCCCTGGGTGACCCCCTTCCCGGCCTGAAGAACTAACGACGATGACGGCTCCCACCACTCAACAGCGCGTGTCCCACCGCGTGCCGCTGTGGCGCGATGTCATCGTCATCAAGTGGGTGACGCAGGTCTTCCTGCTGGTCGTGGTGCTCAGCGCCATGTTGTTCCTGGCCAGCCAGGCTGGGGACAACCTCCGGGCGAGGAATATCAACACCGAGTTCGACTTCCTCCACGAACCGGTGATGATCCAGATCAGCGAGGGAATCGACACCCACCCCGACACAGGTGCACGTGCCCTCTGGTCCGCGATGGTCAACACCCTCCGGATATCCGGCGCCGGCATCATCTTCGCCACGCTCCTGGGGGTGGTCGTCGGCCTGGCTCGCCTGTCCGACAACTGGCTGGTCCGGCGCATCGCCAGCATGTGGGTCGAGGGCTTTCGCAACATCCCGTTGCTGGTGCAGATGATCTTCTTCTTCTCGGCCCTGACAGCCCTGCCGCGGGTCGGACTCGGCTCCGGCCCCGTCAACGGATGGCTCCACATCTCCAACAAGGGCATCTCGATGCCCCGCGTCTTCATCGCCGACGGCTTCTACCAGTGGGCAGTCGTCGTGCTCATCGGTGCAGTGGCCGCCCACTACGTACGCCGTCATCGCCAACGCATCCAGGACGAGACCGGAGCCAGCACCTCTCCCATTCTGTGGGCGCTCGCGACTGTCGCCCTGTTCGGACTGGTTGGCCTGTTCGTCCACCCGGTGTTCTCCTGGCTTGGGCCGGTCTTCGGCTCCATCGCCGACCTGTTCGACTCACTTCCAAACACCGCCCCACAGGTGTTGTTCAGCGCCGTCGCGATCGGCGTCGCCACTATCTGGATCCGCCGCTTCCTGTCCGCCCACCGCAGCGCCCGTGGCCACCTGTCGCTCTCCGACGACGACTGGTTCCGGATGATCTTCGTGGCCCTGGCCTCCCTGGCCGTTGTCCTTCTGGTGGTCCGCTGGTCCGGCCTCTCGGCGTGGGCCCTCAACAGCAGCCGCGACCTGTCCGAGGTGCTGGAGACCAAGTTCGAGGTCGACGGTGCGGCCCGCCCATTCGATGCCATGCGCCCCGACATCATCCAGAAGAGCAGGTTCCCGAACTACGGGAAGAACGGCCTGACCATGTCGATCGGCTTCGCTTCCGTGTTCTTCGCCGTCGTGTTCTACACGTCCGCCTTCATCGGCGAGAACGTCCGAGGTGGCATCCTGGCCGTGCCCAAGGGTCAGACCGAAGCAGCCAAGGCCGTCGGCCTCAAACGCGGTCAGGTCCTGCGCCATGTGGTGCTCCCACAGGCAATCCGGGTCATCATGCCGCCCACCGGCAACCAGTACCTGAACCTCCTCAAAAACACCTCGCTGGCCATCGCCGTCGGTTACAGCGACATGGTCCAGGTGGGAACCACGGTGTTCAACCAGACCGGCATGACCCTGCCCGTGGTGGCCATCTGGATGCTCTTCTACCTGAGTTGCTCGCTGACCATCTCGGTGTTCGTGAACTGGTTCAACGTCCGCATGCGACTGGTGGAGCGGTAGATGGCCGGGTTCGGGATTGGATCGGAGATCGCGAGCGTTGCCGCAACGGCGACGGTGCCGATCACCGCTCCACCCGAGACCCCGAAGTTGCCGCCACGCGAATGGGTGAAGGCGAACCTCTTCTCCAGCCCGTTCAACTCCGTGCTCACGGTCGTCTCCACGGCCATCCTGTTGACCCTCTCCTGGAACCTTCTTAAGTTCATCTTCAACCCAATCCGACAGTGGAATGCCTCGGCCACAAACCTGCGACTGCTGATGACCCGGGCCTACCCCGAGGAGCAGTACCTGCGAATCTGGGTATGCGTCGCCATCATCCTCACCCTCGCGGGCTCGTCGATGGCAGTTTGGCGAACAGGCTCGGCGATGCCAGTGACTGGCCTCGGCCGCAAACTCCTGGCCACCGGCGCCCTCCTCGTCCTCCTCGCCCTCCTCGCCCCTTTCAGTGCAGGGGCAACAGTCCAGTGGCTGCTCGCCGCGCTGGTCGTGGCCGCCGTCGGTGAAGCCCTCCGTCGCACGGGCGGCCGAGGCGAGACCGAACGGACGGTCAGCACGCTGACCCTGCAGGTGGTCGCTCTGGCCGGTCTGGTGGCCTCGCTCTGGGTGATCCCGTTCGGCCACCACAGCTACATCCCGAAGCGCATCCCGCAAGTGATGCACGAACCGGGAACGGTGGCGTTGTCCACCAAGTTGCCGTGGACGATCATGCTGGTCGTCGTCGTCGCGGCATACTTCGGTGGCGTCCTCCTGCGGGACCGGCTTGCGGAAAATGCGCTCCGAGTCACCCTCGTGGTGCTCTGGCTCCTGGCACCACCCGTGCTGGTCTACCTGATTCTGCGGGACCCGGACTTCGACATGGGCCACGTGATCGGGACCGACATCCCGATCTTCCTCGCCTACGCCGTCCTCGGAAGCACCCTGCTGCTCTGGCTCACCCGACCATCCACCGGCGAGATCGGTCGGATCGTCGCCGCGTTGGTCCTCCTGGCGGGGTTCGCCACCTTCCTCTCACCAATGCGGATGGTCCTGCGCCTGGACTTGCTCCTGCTGGCCACCTTTGCCCTGGCCGCTCCCACGTTCGCCGGCGGACTCCGGGCCCGGAAGCGCTACACCGGCGCATGGTTGGTCCTATTGGGCGTGATGTCATGGCTGATCACGTCCATCAACACCGCGTCGACCGTGAGAGTCCCGGGGGGCTTCTTCATCGGCGGCCTGGCGATCACCCTGATGGTGGCGATCTTCACCATCGTGCTGTCGGTCCCCCTGGGAATTGCCCTGGCCCTGGCCCGCACCTCAAGCATGCCGATCTTCCGGCTATTGGCGACATGGTTCATCGAGTTCGTGCGGGGCGTCCCACTGATCACGATCCTGATCTTCTTCTCGATCATGTTGCCGCTCTTCCTCCCCAGGGGGATGCACCTGGGCGAGGTCGCCGCCGTGATCATCGGCTTTGTCCTGTTCTCGGCGGCCTACATGGCCGAGAACATCCGGGGTGGCCTCCAGTCGGTGACCCGTGGCCAACACGAGGCGGCCGAAGCAGTCGGCATGACCACGGCTCAGAAAACGGTGTTCATCGTGCTCCCCCAGGCCCTGCGGGTCGCGATCCCGCCGTTGGTGGGGCACTGCATCGGGGTGTTCAAGGAGACATCGCTGTTGGCCATCATCGGCGTGTTCGACCTGCTCTACATGGCCCGGTACGTGGTCCCCGGCCAGACCGAGTTCATGGGCAGCGCCAGGGAGAGCATCCTCTTCGTCATCCCGATCTACTGGATCGTCTGTTCCCGGATGTCCAAGGCCAGCCAGCGAATCGAACAGCGGACCGGACTGGGCGAGCGCTAGCGGTCTATCTTGAGGACATACGAGGTGATGTCATGAGCGACGCAACAGCAACCGAGCCGACCGGCGGCCACACCAAGGACCTGTCACGCGCCCGCGACATGATCTTGTGCGAGGACGTGTCGAAGTGGTACGGCGACTTCCAGGCCCTCGACAAGGTCTCGGCCACCATCAAGGAGCAGGAGGTCGTGGTGGTCCTCGGCCCCTCGGGCGGGGGCAAGTCCACATGGATCCGGTGCATCAACCGCCTCGAGATCCACCAGGAGGGTCGCATCATCGTCGACGACGTCGAACTCACCAACGACCTGCGCAACATCGAGCAGGTGCGCTCCGAGGTCGGCATGGTGTTCCAGCAGTTCAACCTGTTCCCGCACCTCAAGGTGATCGACAACGTCTCGCTGGCACCGATCTGGGTCCGCAAGAAGCCCCGCGCCGAGGCGGAAGAGCAGGCCATGGCGCTCCTCGAGCGGGTCGGCATCCCCGAACAGGCGCACAAGTACCCCGGGCAACTCTCCGGTGGCCAGCAGCAGCGCGTCGCCATCGCCCGGGCACTGGCCATGGAACCCAAGATCATGTTGTTCGACGAGGTGACGTCTGCCCTCGACCCGGAGATGGTCAAGGAGGTGCTCGACATCATGAAGGCCCTGGCACTCTCCGGTATGACCATGATGGTCGTCACCCACGAGATGGGCTTCGCCAAGGAGGTGGCAGACCGGATCATGTTCATGGAGGAGGGCCAGATCGTGGAGGTGGGCACCCCGACGCACTTCTTCGAGAACCCGACTGAGGACCGTACGAAGCTGTTTCTGTCGCAGATCCTCTAGGCGAGAGCGTTCAGGTCGGCGAAAGAGCTCCAGGCCGCACCGTGGAGATCGAGCGCCTGACGGGGGTCCTCGGCGCACGGGCCACGGGCATCGACCTGGGGGACCTCGACGATTCCAGCGCTGCTGAACTGCGGGCAGCCACCTGCGCACACGAGGTGCTCGTGGTACCCGGACAGGAACTCTCCCCCGGCGACCAGACGGCCTTCAGCCACCTCCTGGGGCCCTACTCGCCGGTCCCGTTCGTGCAGCCGGTCGACGGCCACCCCGAGGTGATCCGGGTGGTCAAGGAGGCCACGGAGCCAGAGGCATTCAACTTCGGCGGCGTGTGGCACAGCGACTTCTCGTTCCTGTCCACACCGCCGGCGTTCACGATCCTCCACGCCATCGACGTGCCCGACGTGGGCGGCGACACGGTGTGGGCCTCGATGACCGCAGCCCACGACGCACTCGACGACGGGATGCGCGAGCGCCTGGCCGGGGTCAAGGCAATCCATTCGGCCAGCGCCTCGTACTCCCCGGCCCAGCAGGGCCTCCACGCCCAACTGTCCGGCATGGACATCCGTACCTCGGAGGATGCCCTCGAGGTGCATCGGCATCCGCTGCTCTGCACCCATCCCGAGACTGGCCGGCGCAGCCTTTACTTCAACGGCACCTACGTGCGGGGGCTCGAAGGGCCGGGAATCGACAGTGCCGACGACGAGCAGGTGATGCTGCGCTGGCTCCACGAGTGGACCACCCACGTCCGCTTCACGTTCCGGCACCGCTGGTCTGAGGGCGACGTCGTGATCTGGGACAACCGCTCCACCCAGCACGTGGCGCTCAACGACTACCGCGGGCAACGCCGCGAGATGACCCGCACCACCGTCGTCGGGAACAGGCCGGCTGCCTGACCTCCAACCAGTTGCTAGTCGTCCCGGAGTAGTTCGATGAGGGTAGAGGTGTCGGAGCGGCCGTGGCCGAGGCGTTGGAGCCGGGCGTAGAACTGGTCGACCATGGCGGTCACCGGGAGCGTCGCCCCGATGCGCTCGGCCTCCTCGAACACGATCCCGAAGTCCTTGCGCATCCAGTCGATGGCGAAGCCGTAGTCGAACCTGCGGTCGAGCATGGTGCGGGCCCGGTTGTCCATCTGCCAGGAGCCGGACGCTCCCTGGCTGATGGCCTCGAGCACCTTCTCCCGGTCGAGGCCCGCCCGGCGTCCGAAGTCGAGCGCCTCGGACAGCCCCTGGATGAGCCCGCCGATGCAGATCTGGTTGACCATCTTGGTGAGCTGCCCGTGGCCGACGGGGCCGACGAGCACGGTCGCCTTGGAGTAGGCGTCGATCACCGACTCGATTGCGGCGAACACGTCCGGGTCGCCACCGCACATGATGCTGAGTTGGCCGTTCTCCGCTCCGGCCTGGCCGCCGGACACGGGAGCATCGACAAAACCCACGCCTCTTGCCGACGCCGCCTCGGCGATCTCGCGGGCCACGGCGGCGGACGCCGTGGTGTGGTCGACGAGCGTGGCGCCCGCCTGCATGCCGGCGAGGGCTCCCCTGTCTCCGAACACCACGCTGCGCAGGTCGTCGTCGTTGCCGACACACACCATGACCACGTCGACCCCGGTTGCGGCGGCTGCCGGCGTGTCGGCGCTCACTCCACCGTGTTCGGTGACCCAGGCATCGGCCTTCGCCGCAGTCCGGTTGTAGACGGTCGTCGGATGGTCGGCCGCCTGCAGGTGTCCGGCCATCGGGTAGCCCATCACCCCGAGTCCGACGAACGCACACGTGGTCATCGTCTTCCTCCTGTCTGCTTCTGTGATCCGTACTTCAGGTCTGCCATCGCCGTGAAGATGTTGTTGGGCGGCTGGTGCTGCTCGCCCGCCTCCTGTGCCAACTCACGGTAGACGGCGTGGACGTTCGCCACGATCCGCTCCCACTCGCCCCACTCCCGGTACGGCCCGAGGTCGATCTCGGCGATGACCTCCTCGGCGTCCTGACCGGCAGCATGGCGGGCCCGGCACTCGTCCTCGACGAAGGCGAGGTAGTCGCGCACGGCGAGCACACCGGCGTCATCGGTGAGGGGCCCGTGGCCGGGCACGATCACGTCGCAGTCGAGGCCGAGGATGGCGTCGCAGGCGCCGATCCAGTTGGCGACGGGGCCGTCCCAGATGATGGGGGTGCCCCCGATGAAGAGGATGTCGCCGCAGAAGACGGTTCGGGCGTCGGGCAGGTGGACGAGCAGGTCGCCCGCCGTGTGGGCCGGACCGACCTCGAGGAGTTCGACCGTACGGCCGCCCACGTCGAGTTGGAGTTCACCGCTGAACGTGCGGTCGGGCGTCGGGACTCCTCCCTGCTCGACGATCTCCGCAAAGTCGAACGGACTGAACGCCTCCTGCACGTAGCGGTTCGCCGGCTCGCCCAGGTCGGCGTGGAGCAGAGCCTCGATCGCCGATGGCGGCACCGCACCCATCTCGAGCGCCGCCGCCTCCGTGGCCACCACCTGGGCGCCCGCCTCGACCAGCAGCCCGTTGCCGTAGCAGTGGTCGCCGTTGGCATGGGTGTTGACCACCACGTCGATCGGCCGGCCGCCGGTGACCGCATCCATGGCGTCGAGCATCCGGCGGGTGAGGCGGAGGTCGAAGAGGGTGTCGACGAGGAGCGACGACCAGTCGCCCGCCAGGAGCCCGGCGTTGCTCCAACCCCAGCCTCCGTCGGGCTGGAGGTAGGCGAACACCCCGTCCGCCACTTCGTGGAGGCCCAACTCGTAGGGAGTGGACCCGAGGGAAGCCCGTACGTTCACGACCAGCGACTCTAGGCGTCGGCTTGTCCCGTCTGGTCAGCCGGACCGCCCGGATGGCAGGCTCGGCGCAGGGCAACAGGACATTCGAGAGAGCAGGGAACAATGGGCAACCTCTGTGAGGGACGCGTCGCTGTCGTGACGGGGGCCGGACGGGGCATCGGGCGCGAGCACGCCCTGCTACTGGCCGAGAACGGCGCCAAGGTGGTTGTCAACGACCTGGGAGGCGACGCCGCCGGCGACGGTGCCGACCTCTCCCCCGCCCAGGAGGTCGTGGCCGAGATCGAGGCCATGGGCGGCGAGGCTGTGGTCAACGGTGCAAACGTGGCCGACTTCGACGCCGCCGGCCAGATGATCCACCAGGCCGTCGACACCTTCGGCAGCTGCGACATCCTCATCAACAACGCAGGGATCCTCCGGGACCGGATGGTCTTCTCGATGGCCGAGCATGACTGGGATGCCGTGATCGACGTGCACCTGAAGGGCACGTTCGCCCCCACCCACCACGCCGCCGCCTACTGGCGCGAGAAGGTAAAGGCCGGGGGGGACGCCTTCGGCCGCGTCATCAACACGTCGTCGCCGTCGGGCATCTACGGCAACGTCGGCCAGTCGAACTACGGGACCGCCAAAGCCGGCATCGCCGCCTTCACGATCATCACGGCCATGGAACTCGTCAAGTACGGGGTCACCGTGAACTGCCTCGCGCCGGGTGCCTACACGCGCATGACGGCCGACCTGGGCGGCTTCGACTCGATGGACGAGGCGGCACAGGAGGCCATGTCCCCCCGGTGGATCGCCGTACCGGCGGTGTGGCTGTGCAGCGAGGCGGCCCAGAACGTGACGGGCCGGGTGTTCGACGTGCGCGGCCACAAGTTGGGCATCGCCGAACAGTGGCAGCTCGGCCCGAGCACCACCCAGCCCGACGATCCTGCCGACCTGACCGATGTCATGGCGGGGCTGCTGGCCGACGCCCGACTCAACTCCGGGATGCACGGCCATCCCACCGAGGGGCTCGGACGTCCGGGCCCCGGGCTGTAGCCCGGAGAACCAACAGAGAGGCATCCCATGTCCATCGACTTCAGCCTGTCGCCGGAACTCGAGAAGATCCGCCTGCGGGTCCGCACGTTCGTCGACGACGTCATCAAGCCGGCCGAGGCCCGCATCGAGGAAGGCGGTGGCGAAGGCGCAGAGCGCCTCAGAGAACTCATCGGGATGCGCAAGGAGGCTAAGGCCGCCGGCATCTGGCTGCCGCAAATGCCCGAGGAGTGGGGCGGCATGGGGCTCGGCCACGTCGAGTTGGCCATGGTGCAGGCCGAGGCGGCCAAGTCGTACTACGGGCCGTGGGTGTTCAACTGCCAGGCACCCGACGAGGGCAACATGCACACGTTGCTGCACTGGGCGACCGACGAGCAGAAGGAGAAGTACCTCAAGCCACTCTGCGAGGGTCGCACCTGGTCGTGCTTCGCCATGACCGAGCCCGAAGTGGCCGGCTCCGACCCCACCCTGATCCAGACCAACGGCTACCAGGACGGCGAGGAGTGGGTGCTCAACGGACACAAGTGGTTCATCTCCAACGCCCACCGGGCGTCGTTCGCCATCCTCATCGCCCGCACCGAGGACGACCCCGACCTGCCACAGGCCGCCAACACGGCCTTCCTCGTGGACCTTCCGCACGACGGCTGGAACGAGGTGCGGCAGATCGAGACCATGCACGGCTCGACCGGCCACTCCGAGATCCTCATCGAGGACCTGCGGCTCCGCGATTCGCAGATGTTGGGAGGCCGCGGGCAGGGGCACCTGCTGGGCCAGTACCGGCTGGGGCCTGCCCGCCTGGCGCACTGCATGCGCTGGATCGCCCAGGCCGAGATGGCGCTCGACATGATGGTCGACCGCTCGCTGAACCGGTTCAGCCACGGCTCGTTGCTGGCCGAGAAGCAGGGCATCCAGTGGCTCATCGCCGACTCGACGATGGAGCTCTACCAGTCGAAGCTCATGGTGCTCCACGCCGCCTACAAGATCGACCGGGGCGACGACTTCAAGTCCGAGGTGTCGATGGCCAAGCACTTCGTCGCCAACGCCCTGGGCCGCATCATCGACCGCTCGATCCAGGTGCACGGTGCGCTCGGCTATTCGACCGACACGCCCCTGGCGCACATGTACCAGCACGCCCGCTGGGCCCGATTCGCCGATGGAGCCGACGAGGTCCACCAGATGCGGATCGCCCAGCGCACCATCAAGGCGTTCTCCGACAGCGGTTCGACCGCAGCTGCGACCGGCGGGTTGCCGATCTAGCAGTCCTCGCCCATCAACACGGCTCGCCCGACTCCGAGTCCTGGCAGGGGTGGCACTCGAGGGCGAGGGTGGCGTGGGCGACGCCGTGCTCGGCAAGGTCGGCCTCGAGTTCCGCGGCGACGATCTGGGCGTCGTGGAGCGTGTCGGCGGCCACGACAACGTGGGCGCTCAGGGCGACCAGCGTCGAATCGACCGCCCAGACGTGCACGTGGTGGACGTCGTCGACCTGCTCGTGGGCCGTCATCAGTCCGGACAGTTCGTCGACGTCGAAGCCGCCGGGCGCCCCCTCGAGCAGGATTCGGGCCGTCCGCCGGATGAGGCCCCCTCCGGACCAGAGCAGCAGGGCGGCGATCAGGTAGGAGACCGCCGGGTCCACCCAGGCGGCGTCCCACAGCGCCACGGACAGGCCGGCGATCAGGGCTCCGAACGAGCCTGCGGCATCGCCGAGCAGGTGGAGTGCCGCCCCCTGCACGTTGACGCTGCGGTCTCCTGTTCGGCCCAGCAGCCAGGCGCTGCCGCCGTTCACCGCCAGGCCGGCCAGGGCAACCGCCGCCACGCCCCAGCCGTCCACGTCGGGAGCGTCGCCGATGCGGCGGGAGGCCTCGACCACGATCCAGCCGGCGGCGGCCACGAGCAGCACGGCGTTGAGGAGGGCGCCCATGACCTCGGCCCGACGGAGGCCGTAGCTGTAACGGTCGCTTGACCCACGGCGGGAGACAGCCAGGGCCACGACCGCTATGGCCAGGGCCAGGACGTCGGAGCCCTGGTGGACGGCGTCGGCCGCCAGGGCCAGGGACGAGAAGGCGAGCACGCCCAGCACCTGGACGACCAGCAGGGCGCCGTTGGCTCCGAGCGCCCAGGTCAGGACGCGGCTCGACGAGGCGTGGTTGGCGTGATGGCCGTGGTCATGCGCCATGTAGTTCTCCTCGCTCGATCCCACGCTGCCGGTCCCGCAATCGTAGGGTGGAAGGACACCGCGGACCCCTTTCCCTGGAGCACACCCCATGACTGCAACCCCCGACAACCCCGTCGTCATCGTCGATGCCGTGCGCACCCCGATCGGCCGTCGCAACGGCGGCATGTCCTCCTGCCACTCGGTCGACGTGCTGGGCACGGTCCAGCGGGCCCTGTTCGACCGCACCGGGATCAACCCGCTCGAGGTCGGCCAGGTGATCGGCGGCTGCGTCGGCCAGGTCGGCATGCAGTCCATGAACGTGACCCGCACGGCGTGGTTGACCGCCGGGCTACCTCTCGACGTACCGGCCACCACGGTCGACGCCCAGTGCGGCTCGTCCCAACAGGCCAGCAACCTCGCCTACGCCCTCGTCGCCTCGGGCACGGTGGATGCCGCCGTGGGCTGTGGGATCGAGTTGATGAGCCAGGTCAAGTTCGGTGCAACCAGGCCCCAGGAGCCGGATTCGGGGAGCCCGATCAACCGCAACTACTTCGAACACTTCGAGTTCACCTCACAGTTCGAGGGCTCCGAGCGCATGGCCGACCACTGGGGCATCACCCGTGAGGAGTGCGACGCCTTCGGCAAGCTCTCCCAGGATCGGGCGGCCCGGGCGTGGCAGGAGGACCGCTACGGGACTCAACTGGTGAGCGTGGAGGCCCCGGTGCTCGACGACGAGGGCAGCCCCACCGGGGAGACGGTGACGGTCTCCCGGGACGAGGGACTGCGCGAGACCACCATGGAGGGCCTGGCGCAGCTCAAGCCGTCCGGACGACCCGACGGGGTCCACACCGCCGCATCGTCGTCGCAGATCTCCGACGGCGCCGGCGCCGTCCTGCTCATGACGGCCGAGAAGGCGGCGGCGCTCGGCGTGGAGCCGCTGGCCAGGGTGCTCGACACCTGCCTCGTCGGCTCCGACCCCGAGTTCATGCTGACCGGACCGATCGGCGCAACACGGAAGTTGTTGGCCGACAACGGCATGGCCATCGACGACATCGACGTCGTCGAGATCAACGAGGCGTTCGCCTCGGTGGTGCTCTGCTGGGAGAAGGAGGTCGGCCCCGACATGGAACGGGTCAACCCCAACGGCGGCGCCATCGCCCTCGGCCACCCGCTGGGCGGCACCGGCGCCATCCTCACCACCAAGGCCGTCCACGAACTGCAGCGCACCGACGGCGAATTTGCACTGGTCACGATGTGCTGCGGCGGCGGCCTCGGCACCGGCACGCTGCTGCAGCGGATCTGAGAGAGATCTTGACTTCTTGCCGCGCCGTCGTCTTCAACGGCGACGGCACCTGGGACCGGCGGGACGACTTCGTCGTCGCCACCGCTCCCCCGGGCGGGGCCGTGCTGGCTGTCGAGGCCGTCGGGCTCTGCCACAGCGACGTCGCCCAACTGAACGGCCACCCGCACGTGCCGGGTGAGGTGTCGCCCACGGTGCCCGGCCACGAGATCGTCGGGCGGGTCCATGCCCTCGACGACGGGGCCGACCTGGGCGTCGAGGTCGGCGACCGGGTGGCGGTCAACATCGTCACCTACGGAGAGCCCTACGAGGGCAACCCGTTCGGGGTGCGCTGCTACGGCTACTCGTTCGGCCTCGACGAGCGGGAGGGGCTCTGGGGCGGCTACGGCGAGTACATGTCGATCCTGCCGGGCACGCAGTTGGTCGGACTCTCCGACGACATCTCCGCCGAGGAGCTCACGCTGTTCGAGCCGCTGTCCAACATGGTGGCCTGGCTGGCGAAGGTGAACCTGCAGGCCGGCCAGACCATCGTCATCCAGGGTCCGGGCCACATGGGCCTCACGTGCGCCGCCTACGCCAAGTCCCTGGGGGCCACCGTCGTCGTGACCGGCACCGACGAGGACGCCCTGCGGCTGGAGGTGGCCCGTGAGGTCGGCGCCGACCACGCCATCGACGTGACCGTCGACGACCCGGTCGAGGTAGTGCAGGACCTCACCGGTGGGTTCGGCGCCTCGGTGGCGGTCGACCTGGCGTCGGCGCCGTCGACGCCGAGCCTGTGCTTCGACCTGGTCCACCACCTCGGCCAGGTGGTGTGGGCGGGGCTCAAGGACCGGGCCGCCGTACCCGTCGTCACCGACAAGGTCGTGATGAAGTCACTCACCATCCACGGCGGCGCCGGCGGTACGCCCGAGTCGGTGGCCGAGGCCTGCCGGATCCTCAACGAGGGCGACTTCCCGACTGGCCCGCTGCTGGGCGAGGTCGTCGGCCTCGAGGACATCGACCGGGCCATGGAGATCCTGCTGCGCACTGCCCGGACCGACGCCGTGCGGGCGGTGCTCAAGCACGCTCCGGGGAGTAGCTAGGCGGGATTCCCCGGGAACTCGGGGCGGGAGCGCGAGAGCCTTGCGCCGGCGTCGGCGAGGATGAGGCCGCCGGTGATGCAGCGGGCCAGGTCCGAGGCCAGGAACACCACGAGGCGGCCCATCTCGTCGTGCTCGGTCATGCGCTGCAGTGGCGTCGAGGCCACGATGGCGTCTATGTAGCCCTCGGGCAGCGCCTCGGCGACGGCCTCGGTGAGGGTGGTTCCGGGGGCGATCGCCACCACACGGATGCCGAGCGGGCCCCACTCGACGGCGGCGGTGTCGGTGACGTGGTTGATGGCGGCCTTGGCGGCGCCGTAGCCGGCGAGCCCCGGCGACGGCCGGGTGGTCTCACCCGAGCTGACGTTGACGATCAACCCGCCCGAGTCCTGCCCCTGCATCACCCGTGCCTCGGCGCTCATGGAGAGGGCGGTGAGCACCAGGTTCTGTTCGAGGACGTCTCGCCATGCCTCGCCGTCGAGGTCCAGCAGCGGGGCGCTGCCCCTCGGGCCGAGCATCCCGATGTTGTTGACCGCCACGTCGAGGCCGCCCAGTCGTTCGGCCGCCTCCACCACCATGTGCTCGAGCTCTGCGTCGTCGCGTGAGTCGGCGATGAGGGCGAATGCCTCGCCGACCCCTTCGTCGGCGATCAACGAGCAGGTCTCGGTGGCCTTGTCGGCACGGATGTCGGCGACGGCGACGGAGGCGCCGGCCCTGGCCAGCCAGCGGGCGATCTCCCGGCCGATGCCCGCACCCGCACCGGTCACGAGGGAGCGAGAGCCGCCGAGGTCTATTTCGATGGTCATCGTTCAAGGGCCTCGATGATGTCGTCCACCGCTGCGTCGGCCCACGCGGCGACCGTCGCCTCGTCCGTGCCTCCCAGCGGGTGCGGGACGGAGACCACCCGGGCGTCGGGCAGCCCGAGGTTTCGTGCCGAGGCCGTGGCGAGGTGGGCGAACGGCAGCGTGGCGAGCACCACGGTCGGGACACCGGCCTTCTCGAGTTCGACGAGGTCGTGGACACTCCACGACGAACACGATCCTCAATCGGCCGAGCCCGTCAGGACGATTCGGACCTCCTTGCTGAGGCTCTCGAGTACCTGGGACTCGCACGCCGTCGCAGCGTTGTTCGCAGCGCCGCCCGACCTGCCTGACTTCCCGGTCACCCGCACCACCTCGCCGCCGATGCGGGCAGCCAGGCCTTCGGCGGCCCTCGTGAGCAGGAGTCGGGCGTTGGGCTTGCCGTTGTCGAGCACGCCGATGCTCCCGCCGACCAGGGCGGGGGCAGCGGGGACGAGTTGCACGGCGCCCTCGGCGAGGGGTCCGGCGGGATCGTGGATGGTGGTGCTCATCGGGTACAGCCTCTCATGGCTCCAGCGCCAAGGTGACGCTGCGGGTCATACCCCAGGAGGGGATCACGCAGGAGTGCTTCCCGGCGCCGCCGGTGACGAAGACCCGGATGTTGCCGACCTCCTCGGTCATGGGGAGGAGTTCGTCGTCGGCTGCATCGCTCATCCAGGGCGCCCAGGCCAGCAGGTCGAACTGCCGGCGGAACTCCCGGGCCGGCAGTCGGGCGTGCTCGAACAGGTAGGCGGAGACGTCGTCCCTCGTCCATCCGGCAGCGTCGGCGGTGGCGGCGTGCTCGGGGCACAGGCCGATGAACCACTCCCCGCCCGAGATGCAGGCGTTGTTCACCCCGAAGGTGGCCATGGCGGAGGCGGCCTTGTCGAGGATGCGCTCGATGTCGTCGGACTCCATGTCGTGGAAGTTGTGGGGGTTCTCGCCGCAGTGGACCGTGACGGCACTCGGGGCGTCGACGCCCACGGAGTGGTGGTACGGCTCCCACGGGTCGGCCGCCCTGTTCTCGGCGGTGCAGTAGGCGTACTTGGACGGCTGGCCCTGGGTGGCGGCGTCGCCCGGGCCGGGACGGGCCCCGGCCACATGGAGCAGCACGAGGCGCACCGCCCGGCCGACGGTGGCGTTGGCCCGATTGCCGGGCCCGAAGGCGCCGACCTCGGCGTTGAAGCCCATCTCCTCGACGGCGTCGCCGTGCACGATCACCAGCGGCGCCACCGGATGGGTCGTGGCGTTGACGCCCCGCAGGTTCAGGCGCTGCTCACCGAGCGCCCGCACGGCCGTCGCCACGACCGGGAACACTTCCGGTGGACAGCCGGCCATGACGGCGTTGACGGCCACTGCACGGCGGGTGGCCGATCCTCCCCTGGGCGGTAGCACGGCGAGGACCTCGTCGGGATCCAGGCCGGCGAGCATCACACCGACGCGTTCTTCTGTGGGCGCCACGACCGGCAGTCCGTCGCCCCACTCACGCTCCGCCAGGAACGCGTACAACCCCTCCGGAGACTCGTCGTCGATCTCGTGGAGCCCTTCGCCCATCTGCGCATTCTCCCCCATTGGACCAAGCCTGCGAGACTCGTGCGGTGAGCGGCAACTCCCCACCCCCCCTGCGCATCCTCTGGGTCGACATCGACTCGTTGCGGCCGGACCACCTGGGCTGCTATGGCTACGCCCGTCCAACCAGCCCCAACATCGACGAACTGGCCGCCGAGGGGGTGCGCTTCGACCGGCTCTACACCTCGGACTCTCCGTGCCTGCCATCCCGCTCGGCCCTCCAGACCGGCCTGTTCGGAATCCACAACGGGGCGGTCGGCCACGGGGGCACCGCCGCCGACCCGTTCTCGGAGGGCCTACGCCGGGGCTTCCGGTCGCCGCGGGCCCACCACAGCCTCGCCGCCGTGCTGTCGCGAGCCGGGCTCTGGACGACCACGATCTCCGTGTTCGGGCAGCACCACTCGGCGTTGCACTGGTACGCCGGGTTCAACGAGGCCATCCAGGATGGCTACAACACCTGGTCCGCCGACGGGGTCGGCCGCCACGCCCTCGACTGGCTGGGCCGCAACGCCGACCGGGACCGCTGGTTCCTCCACGTGCACGTCTGGGACCCGCACACGCCCTACACCGGCACCCTGGAGGACGCTGAGGCGCTGGGTGACGGTCGTCCCGACTGGGTCACCGAGGGGGTCCTGGCCCGCCACCTGGCGCAGGGCGGCCCACACTCGGCTGCAGAGGTGATGGGCTTCGGCGGCTCGGGTTCCCTCTTCGCGGGCAACCCCGCCTTCCCGCTGCTCCCGGACTCGCTGGACTCGCTCGACGACGTCGCCAGGTTGGTCGACGGCTACGACACCGGCATCCGGCGGGCCGACGCCCTCGTGGGGCGCCTCATGGACGCCCTCGCCGCCCAGGGGGTCGCCGACGACACGGTCGTGGTGGTGTCGTCGGACCACGGTGAGAACTTCGGCGAATTGGGCGTCTGGTGTGACCACCACACCGCCGACGAGTACACGCACCGGATCCCGGGCGTGGTGCGCTGGCCGGGAATGCTGGACTCGCTGGCCGGTGGCGCCGACCCGGGCTTGCACTATCACCTGGACCTGTTCGCGTCGTTGGCCGAGATGGCCGGCGCCGAGGTGCCGGAACACTGGGACGGGCATGGTTTCGCCGAGGAGTTGCGTTCCGGGGACGCTTCCTCCGGTCGAGACGAGCTCGTGCTGTCGGCGGCGGCATGGACCGTGCAACGCAGCGTGCGCTGGGAGGACCGGCTCTACGTCCGCACCCGCCACGACGGCTACCACGGCTACCCGGAGGAGATGCTCTACGACCTGGGCGGCGACCCGCACCTGCAGGATGATCTGGCTGCGCAGCATCCGGGGGTCGTCTCGGCGGCACGGGCCCGGCTCGAGGACTGGGAATCCGAGATGCTCGAGACGACGCCCGGCGGTCGGGACCCGCACGACATCGTCATGGAGGAGGGCGGCCCGTTCCACGTGTGGGGCGAACTCCCCGAGTACCTCGAACGCCTCCGAGCCACAGGTCGCGCCCCCATCGCCGACCAGTTGGAGCGGCGCCACCCGGAGGCGGCGGCAGGCGGCGGCCCGGCGCGGATTTCCTACTTCTGATCCTTGAGCGCGCGCCCGGTGCGGCCGCCGTAGTCCTCCCAGAAGCGGCGGGACTGCTCGTTCTCGCCGGTGCTGGCGGGGTCGTAGCCGGCGTCGAGGCAGCGCAGCGGGTGCATCCCGTCGACGTAGCCCATGAACGGCGGGTGGATGCTGTAGCCGATCATCGCCTGGATGCGTTCGGAGTAGTCGGCCGCCCTCGGTCCGACGGCGAGGATCATGTTCTCGAGCTGCCGGGCCCACGGCTCGCAGTACTGCGGCGTGATGCCCAGGCGCGGGCTGTCGGAATTGTTTGCCCCGCCGCGGTGCCACAGCAACCCGGAGAACACCACCACCGACCCGGCCGGCATCGTGATCTTCAGGGGGTCCACATCCATCTGCTCCGGCCGCTCGTCGCCCCAGAGGTGGCTGCCCGGGATCACCTCGGTGGCGCCGTTCTCCTCGGTGAAGTCGTCGAGCGCCCAGATGGTCGATACCCCATGCGTCGGCCGCGGCCTCGGCAGCCGGATCCCCCCGTCGTCGAAGTGGAAGTCCTGCGCCGTCTCCCCCGGATGCACGTCGATCGCCAGGTTCGACGACAGCAGGTAGTTCGGCAGCAGCACCTGGTCGACGAGCGCCAGCACGTCGGGGTGCTCCACCATCGACGCCACGCTCGGCGTCTTCGCCAGCAGCGCATACACCCGCTTCGACCGATACCCCTCGAAGTCATTCCGCCCGAACGGCCCCGAGTCGAGGAAAGGCCGCAGTTCGCTACGAAACGCAGCAACCACGTCGGGAGAGACGGCTCCTTCCATGACCGTGTAGCCCCGGTCGATGATCTCGGCGAAGTGGGTGCCCGGACCGTTCATTCCTCAAGCCTGACACCCATTCGTCGTCCTCGCTGTGCCACAGGACTACTCCCCGAAGAAGTTCAGGTGGGTCGCCACCAGCTCCTCACCCGAGGGCGTGACCGTCGTGAAGCCGCCGCCCGCCACCTCGGACGAAACCAGCGCCAACGCCAGGTTCGACCCGTGCTTCGGCGACCACACGGCCACCCGCACCTCCCCCGCCGGTGAACCGTCGAGATCCACCACCGGCCACGGGTGCTCGCTGGTCGCCGACAGGCGCTCACCCGACAACAGCACCGTCACCAGCCGCCGGGACGGCCCACGCGCTCGCTCGGCCAGCAGGGCCGACTTCCCCACGAAGTCATCCGTCCGGTCCAACGACAGGAAGCGCCCCAGGCCCACCTCCAACGGAGTCGCCTCGCCGCCACAGTCGGCCCGGTAGGAGAACAACCCCGACTCGATGCGCTCGTTGAGCGTCGGCCCACCCGGATGGATGCCGAACGGCTCCCCCGCCTCCCACACGGCGTTCCACAAATCCAGGCCCCGGGACCCGTCCGTCAGGAACAGTTCGAACCCGCCCTGTCCGCTCCAGCCCGAGCGGCACAACACGAACGGGATCCCCTCGTGCTCCACCTCGGCGAACCCGAAGAACGGGATGTCGCGCACCCACTCCCCCAGCAGCGCAGCCATCACGTCATCGGCACGCGGACCCTGCACGCCCAGCGGCGACGCATCGGGCTCGAACACCCGGCAATCCAACCCACGCTCGGCGCCGACGGCCCGGACCCACAACACAAGGTCGCTGTCGGCGATCGAGAACCAGAACCGGTCCTCGGCCAACTTCAGGATCATCGGGTCGTTGAGCAGCGTCCCGTCGTGGTCGCAGACCGGGGCGTAGCGCACCCGCCCCACCGCACACCCCGCCATGTCCCGGGCCGACACGTACCGCACCAACTCGAAGGCGTCCGGCCCCACCACCTCGACCTGGCGCTCGCACGCCACGTCCCACAGCGACACACGCTCGATTAGCGCCTCGTACTCGGCGTCCGGGTCCCCGAACGACGCCGGCATGTACATGTGGTTGTACGTCGTCATGTGGGTCAGCCCGTGGGCGACCAGCGCCTCGAAGTACGGCGACTTGCGGATCCGGGAGCCCGGGCCGATCGAGTAGCTCACCAGTCGGGCTCGCTCACCCCGTGGCGGTACTGGCCGGCGGTCGAAGCCTCCAACGGCGTGTTGCCGAGTATCAGGTCGGCGGCCTTCTCCGCCAGCATCATCACCGGGGCATAGATGTTGCAGTTGGTGAGGGTCGGCATCGACGAGGCATCCACGACCCGCAGGCCCCCGGTGCCGTGCACCCGCATCGACGCCGGGTCGAGCACCCCCATCCCGTCGGTGCCCATGCGGGCCGTGCACGACGGATGCAGCGCCGTCTCGGCATCCTTGCGGACCCAGTCCAGCACCGCCTCGTCCCCTTCCACCTCGGACCCCGGCGACAGCTCGCCGCCGTTGAACTCGTCGAACGCCGGCTGCCCCATGATGTTGCGGGCGATGGCGATGGCCTCCGCCCACTCCTGCCGGTCCTCGGGGGTCGACAGGTAGTTGAACAGCATCTTCGGCTTGGCGAACGGGTCGTCCGATGCGATCCGCACCCAACCCCGGCTGTTCGAGAACATCGGACCGATGTGGAACTGGTAGCCGTGCCCAGCCGCCGGCACCGACCCGTCGTAGCGGACGGCGACCGGCAGGAAGTGGAACATCAGGTTCGGCCACGGCACGTCGTCGTTGCTGCGCAGGAACCCGCCGGCCTCGAAGTGGTTGGTGGCGCCGGGACCCCGACGGGCCAGCCACTGCAGACCGATCCACGGCCTCCGCCACTTCGCCAGGTGCGGCGCCATCGACACCGGCTGGGTGCAGGCGTACTGCACGTAGACCTCGAGGTGGTCCTGGAGGTTCTCGCCCACACCGGGCACCTCGAGCACCTGCGGGACGCCCGCCCCCGCCAGCACCCCGGCAGGCCCGATGCCCGACAACTGCAGCAGTTGCGGCGAATTGATCGCCCCACCGCACAGGATGACCTCGCCGGCCCGCGCCACCCGGCGACCACCCGACCGCGAGCCCCGCCGTCGCACGTACTCGACCCCGACCGCACGGGACCCCTCCATCACGAGCCTCGTGGCGTGCGCATGCGTCACGACGTCGAGGTTGGGCCGTCGCAGCACCGGGTGCAGGTACGCCCGGGCCGCAGACTGCCGCCGCCCCCGGTACACGTTTCGGTCGAAGGCGTTGAAGCCCTCCTGCCGGTAGCCGTTGACGTCGCTCGACATGGGGTGCCCCGCCTGTTGCACCGCCTCGAAGAACGCCCGGAACAGTGGGCTCCTCGCCGGCCCCCGTTCGAGCTTGAGCGGCCCGTCGCCGCCCCGCCACTCGTCCTCGCCGGCGAGGCAGGTCTCCATGCGCCGGAAGTACGGCAGGCAGTGCGCCCAGTCCCAGGCCTCACAGCCGGGTATGGCGGCCCAGCGGTCGAAGTCCATCGGGTTGCCCCGCTGGAAGATCATCCCGTTGATGCTCGACGACCCGCCCAGCACCTTCCCCCGGGCGTGGTACACCCGGCGCCCGCCCAGTTCCGGCTCGGGCTCCGACTCGTACTGCCAGTCGTAGAAGCGGTTGCCGATGCCTATCGACAGCGCAGCCGGCATGTGGATGACGACATCCCAGCGCCAGTCCATCCGCCCGGCCTCGAGCACCAGCACACGATTCGACGGATCGGCGCTGAGCCGGTTGGCCAACGCACAACCCGCCGACCCACCCCCGACGATCACGAAGTCGTAGGAACCCCCGGACATGAGCCGACGTCAGCCCCTGGCGGCCGTGTCGAATGCTTCGACGGCTTCTCCCAAGGCTGCGGCGCACACCGCCAACGAATCGGGCGAGGTCGAGTTGGACGGCGTGTCCTCTGGCGTGTGGAACCACGGACCGGCGCCCGTCACCGACAGCAGCGGCAGGTCGAGCTCCGACCACACCTCGCCCTCCCCCAACCAGGCATCCGGCTCCGGCTCCGGCACGAACGACCACGCACCCGGCGCCAGCGCCTCACCCACCGCCGCGGTGGCCGTAGAGCCGCCGCAGAACGCCACCCGGTTCGAGGCCAGCGCCCGCCTCCCGGCGTCCTCCGGCGCCTCGGAGGCCGCCGCTGCGCCCACGTGCACGATCGCCGTGGCGTCCAGCCGGCGGTCGGCCACCCAGCGCTTCACACCGTCGTACTGCAGTTCGTGGCCCGCAGTGGACAACACCATCAACGGCCGGTCGGCGAGACGCTCGACCAGGTCGAGGAGCACGGCCAGCCCCGTGCCCCGCTCACCGGCGCACCCGAACCACCCGGTCATCGGTGTGGTGAGCAGCAGCGGCCGCCCCTCGACGGCGTTGGCTGCAACCACGTTCGCCGTGGTGCCCGGCCCGGTCTCGGCGGTCAGGTCGACCCGGATCCGCCTGCCCTCCACTGCGTCCAACCGACCGGCCTCGCGTCCCGGGACCAGCACGATCGGAAATCCCGTCTCCTCGCCCGGTGCCCGGTTGACCCCCACCAGGGACCCGTGGGGATGCTCCGTCGCCAGGACCGCCGAGGTGTAGCCCGACGACTGCGCCGCCCCGGCCACGGCCTCGAACGACTGCTCGCCGCCGAAGCCCACCGAGTAACCGGTGGCGAGCACCGGGCCCTCGGGCACCAGACCCTCCCACTCTCCATGGAGCGCCAGATGCTCGACCGGCTCGTCGTCGATGGTGACCTCGCCATGAACCTGCCAGCGGTCGAATCCGTAGGTGGCCACCTCGACGGTGAGCCCCCGGTCGGCGAGCTCCTGGGCCACCCAGACGGTCGTCGCATGGTCGGCGTCAGACCCCGTGCGGTGGTCGCCGAACGCGGCGTACTCCTCGACGAGCCCGAACAGGCGGTCCCCTTCCATACAGTCTGACCGTACCCAACCCACGGACCAGCGTCGACACCTACCTCCCCGTAGGGTGCTCCGGTGCCGATCGTTCGATGGCCTGGACCCGCCGCCGCCAAGCCCCTGTTCCGAGGCGTCGCCCACCGGGCCGCGTTCATCGCATCGCTGACGCTCGCTCCGATCATGCTGGTCCGAGCGCCGGGAATCATTCCGCGCTTCGTGACCGCCCTCTACTGCCTGTCGATCGTCGCCCTCTTCGGCGTGTCGGCCCTCTACCACCGGATCAACTGGGGTCGCCGCGGCCAGCGCGTGATGCAGCGCCTCGACCACGCAACGATCTTCGTCGCCATCGCCGCCACCTACACGCCGGTCGCCGTGTTCGCCCTCTCGCCATGGGCGGCCCGACTCGTCCTGTGCCTCGTCTGGGGCGGCGCGCTCATCGGCATCTGGCTCCGCCTCCGTTTCACCGACGCCCCGACACCCGTCGTCACCGTTCCCTACCTCATCGTCGGCTGGAGCCTGCTGCCAGTGGTCGCCGACGCATGGCACCACCTCGGCGTGGCCGGCTTCGTGCTCCTCCTCATCGGTGGCCTCCTCTACACCGCAGGCGCCGTCGTGTTCATCCTCCGGCGCCCTGACCCGTGGCCAGCCACGTTCGGCTTCCACGAGGTCTTCCATTCCCTCACGATCGCCGCTGCCGCCCTCCACTACGTCGCCTTCGCCTTCTTCGTGCTCCCCAAGGCGTCATGAGCGCCCCCACCCTCGAACTCCGCTCCGGCGAGTCCTGGCGCGACCCGTTCCCCATGTACCGGGCGCTGCGCGACCACGATCCCGTCCACCGGGTCGAGGCCGGCGGACCGACCGGGTCCTTCTGGTTCCTCTCCCGCTTCGACGACGTCTTCACCGCAGTCCGCGACACCGACACCTTCTCGTCCGCCCACGGCCTCACCGTCGACTCCGACTCTCCCGGGACCCAGATGGGCGACGCCACGCCGATCGTCTTCATGGACCCACCCGACCACACCACCATGCGCCGACTCGTGGGCAGGGGCTTCACGCCCCGCCAGGTGACCGAACTCGAGGACGGGATCCGAACCTTCGCCGTCGAGCGCATCGAGCAACTCCGTTCAGATGGCAGCGGCGACCTCATCGCCGGCCTCTTCAAGCCGCTCCCCTCCTTCGTCGTCGCCTACTACCTCGGCGTGCCGCCCGAGGACCGGGTCCGCTTCGACGGCTGGACCGAGCAGATCGTGGCCGCCGCAGCACAGGGCAACATCGGCGCCACGGAGGGCATCGCCGACCTGCTCGGCTACTTCTCCGAGCTCATCGAGAAGCGACGCACCGATCCCGGCGACGACATGGTCTCGCAGCTCGTCCAACTCGGCGAGGACGACGTCTCGATCCTCTGGGTCCTCGGCTTCGCCTTCACGATGGTCACCGGCGGCAACGACACCACCACCGGCCTCCTGGGCGGTTCGGCCGTCCTCCTCACCGAGCACCGCGACGAACGCCGACGCCTCCTCGACGACCCCGGACTGCTTCCCGGCGCCGTCGAGGAGTTCCTGCGGCTCACATCACCCGTGCAGGGACTGGCGCGCACCGCCACCCGGGACGTCGAGGTGGGAGGCACGGTGGTCCCGGCCGGCGACAAGGTTCTCCTCGGCTACGGCGCCGCCAACCGCGACGAGCGTGAGTTCGGCCCCACCGCAGAGGCCCTCGACGTCGACCGCGACATCGCCCGACACCTGACCTTCGGCTACGGCGCCCACCACTGCCTCGGCGCCGCCGCCGCCCGCCTCCAGGCCCGCATCGCCCTCGAGGAACTGCTCGCCCGCTGCCCCGACTTCAGCGTCGACGCCGCCGCCGGCGAATACGCCACCGGCAACTACGTGCGTCGACACCTGTCGCTGCCCTTCAGCACACAGTCCTGATCTCGTCGGTGGAACGACGCGCCGGTAGCGTTCCCGCGATGAGCAGCACCCCGATCCGCGGCGACTTCCGCAGCGACACCCTCACGGTGGCCTCCCCCGCCATGCGCGAGGCGATGGCCAACGCCGAGGTCGGCGACGACGTCTACGGCGAGGACCCCACGGTCAACCGCCTCCAGGAGCACGTGGCCGGGCTCACCGGCAAGGAGGCGGCACTCTTCCTCAACTCGGGCACCCAGAGCAACCTCTCCGCCGTGCTCGCCCACTGCCAGCGGGGCGACGAGTTCATCGTCGGCCGCGAGTACCACATCTTCCTCAACGAGGCCGCCGGCGCTGCGGCCTTCGGCGGCGCATCCCCCTGGCCCGTCGAGGTCGACGCCAACGGCTCCCTCACCCCCGACGACGTCCGGGGCGCCGTCCGCGAGCCCGACCAGCACCACCCCGTCTCCCGGCTTCTCTGCCTCGAGAACACCGTCAACGGCTGCGTCCAGCCGGTCGACCTCGTCGACAAACTGGCTGCCACCGGCCGCGACTGCGGACTCGCCGTCCACCTCGACGGCGCCCGCCTGTTCAACGCCGCCGTCGCCTGTGGCGTCGACATCACGGCCTTCCTCGACCACGTCGACACCGTGTCGCTGTGCCTCTCGAAGGGACTAGGGGCACCCGCCGGAACCGTGCTGGCCGGCGACCGGGCCACCATCGACCGGGCATTCCGGGCCCGCAAGATGCTCGGCGGCGGCATGCGCCAGGTCGGACACCTGGCAGCCGCCGGCCTCCACGCCCTCGAACACAACGTCGAACGCCTGGGCGAGGACCACGCCCGAGCCGAACGGATCGCCGAGGGGCTCCGGGCCATCGACGCACTGTCGCTCACCCAGGACACCAACATGATCTGGGTCACGCCCCCCGCCGAGCACCACGACGACCTGGTCACCCACCTCGAGTCCGAGTGCCTGCTGGGGATCTTCTGGAAGCCGACGATGCGCTTCGTCACCCACCTCGACGTCGACGACGCCCAGGTCGAGTCGCTGGTCGACTCCTTCACGCGCTTCTTCGACAACCGCAGCTGAAGGACGGGTTCAGGCCCGGAAGCGCTGCACCCTCCGGTAGGTGGCACTGCGCCACGCCCACTCCGCCGGACCAAACCGGAAGGCCCGCAACCACGACGCCGACCACGCCAGTTGCAGCGCCCAGATGGCGAACATGGCGAGCATCATCCAGAACGCCGTGACCCGCCGGCCCCGCGCCTCGTTGAGCACCCCGATGACCAGCATTCCAAGCACCGTCTGCATCAGGTAGTTGGTGAGCGCCATCTGTCCGACCGCCGCCAGCCGGGCCTGCAGGCGCGGCAGCCACCCCTCGGCGCAGGCCCACATCACGAGGCACACGTACCCCAGAGCCATGAACGGCACACCCAGGTTGTTGAGGAGCAGGGCCAGGTCTTCCTGCTCCTCCACGAACACCCACGCCACCGAGCACAGCGGCAGTCCCACGACGAACGACCGAATCATCGCCATCCGGTACCAGGCGGCGTCCCTCCCGGCGTTGATGACGCCCAGACGGTAGAGACCCATGCCGACCAGCATCATCGCCGGCGCCCGCACCACGTATTCGGCCACCGGATCGGCCACGTAAGCCGCGAAGAGCCACACGGCGGCGCCGGCGACCAGAAGCGCCCGGGCCGAAAGGCGCCGCAGCGGATACAGCAACAGGGCGCTCACGCCGTAGATCAGCAGAACGTCGCCGAACCAGAGGGCACTGTGCGCCAGGCCGATGCCCGCCAGGAGCACGTTGCGGACGTAGTGCACGCCCAGGGGCGACACGCCACGGGCCTCGATGCGCTCCGTCACCAGCAGCACCCCCGCCCCGAACAGCATCGAGAACACCGCCATCATCTTGTTGAGCACGAAAACGAGCAGCAAGACCATGAACGGCGCTCCCGCCGGACCGATCACGAGTTCGTCAAAGGACTGTTCGACCGCGTCGAAGCCATCGACGTCGAACAGGGTGATGTTGGCGACGAGGATCCCCAACAGGGCGAACCCCCGCAGTACGTCGATGGCGACAATGCGCTCGGACCGTCCGACCGGCGCAGCCATGGTCAACCCTGCTTCCCCCGGCTCCAGTCGGCCACATGCGGTGGCACCTGCCGCTCCGGCATCAGCGGGTCGGGCAGCGGCTCGGCGACCGCCACCCCGATCGGCAGCACACCGGCCCAGGCCGGTGCATCCATGTCCTCGTCGTCGTCGATCGGCGGTCCGGACCGCACCTTCATCGACCACTCGACGAGCGGCAGGGACAGCACCGTCGTGCCCCGCACCTCCGTATCGGTGTGCGGCCGGAGCGCCTCCATGCGGCCCGGCACGATGTGGTCGGTGAGCCGGTCCAGCGCCGCCACCTTCCCGTCGTGGTCGGTGACCTCGGTGGCGGTGCCGAACACCACGACCGAGCGGTAGTTCATCGAGTGGTGGAAGGCGGACCGGGCCAGAACCAGGCCGTCCAGCAGGGTGACGGTCACGCACACCTCGACCCCGGCCTTCGCCGTGCGCAACAGCCGACTGGCCGGCGAGCCGTGCAGCAGCAGGCGGTCGCCGAGGCGTGCACAGAGCATCGGAATGACAACCGGATGGGCGCCGTCGCCCCCTCCTCCGTCCCCGGCGATGAGCCCGACGTGGGCGATCAGCGCCTCGTCGAGCACCGCATCACGCTCGGCGGTGCCGGCGACGGAACGGTCCGGCTTGCGCCCCAGTTCACTCCGCCCGCTCATCGGCGCCAGGATCCGGGTCGCTCAGGCGGAGGGAGACAGCAGGTAGTCGCCGCGCTTGTCGTCCCAGGCCATCGCCACGAGGTCCCTGGTCGCAGCGGCCTTGCAGAACTGCAGGAACCCGCCGTAGCCGATGGCCCGCTCGCTGAAGTCGGGGTTGCGACGGCGCAACTCGGTCTTGAGCCCCGACATGGCGGTGCCCTTCTTCCCGGCATCGCCCACGACGGCGACCAGCAGGTCGAAGGCCGCCTTCGACGGCCCGCCACCGGTCACCAGGTCGACGTCGGGGTCGCGCTTCGTGCCCGACAACTCGACCACCTGCCGTTCGGCGAGGTGGCGCAGCAGTTCGGTGAAGCCCCGGAACCCGTGGTCGGCCTCGGAGAACGTGGGATCGATGCGCTGGATGGCCCGCTTGAGGGTCGAGGCCCGCACGTCCTCGCCCGAACCCTGCATACCGGCCAGCGTCGAGATCACGAGTTCGTCGAGGCTGGCCACCGGCACCGGTCCGTTGTCGTCGTCGCCCACGTCGCCACCTGCCCTCTCGGGGGCCTCCCGCACCGCCTCGACGCCCTCGAGGTTGTCGTAGAAGAGGAACTCGTCGCAGGCCGGCGGCAGCAGCTTCGACGTGGAATCGCGCACCCCGATGCCGATCACCCGCCGGTCCAACTCCCGCAACTTCTGCACCAGCGGAGTGAAGTCGCTGTCGCCGGTGCAGATCACGATGGTCGTGACGAAGGACCGCTCGAAGGCCAACTCCAGTGCGTCGACCACCATCTTGATGTCGGCGGCGTTCTTGCGGCTGGTCCCCATGCGCTGCGGGATCTCGATGAGCTCGACCTGGTGGCGGGCGAGGTGGCGCCGGTCCTCGTCGAAGCCCGACCAGTCGGCATAGGCCCGGCGGTAGACCACCCGGCCCCGCTCGGCCATGGCACGGGCGATCGGCCCGAAATCGAAGCGCTTCAGGCCCAGGCTCTCGCGGGCGCCGATGGCGAGGTTCTCGTAGTCGAGAAAGACGCCGATGCGCTCCTCGTGGCTGTCTGTTCGCATCGGGCCAGCATCGCACGCCTGCCCGCCAAAGGCGTGCCGGAGCAGCGATCAGTACGGAATTTCCAGCGGTCGATCACCAGCCCGCACGTCGAGGTCGGGGTCGATGCGGTAGTAGTCGCCGGCATCCGATGCGCAGATCGCCATGGTCGCCGTCAGGCCGGTGGGGCCGTCGAGGGTGCCGGCGAAGACCGACGTCCGCCCGGCCTTGTCGTCGGCCCGCCAGAAGAGGGTCGAACTGCACACCGAGCAGAACCCGTAGCGGACCGTCGGCGTCCGCTGGTACCACGCCAGAGTCTCTTCGGCCTCGAGGCGGAGGTGTCCGTTGGCGACCGCAGTCGCCGCCAGGTGGTGGCCGGAGATTCTCCGACAGGGCTCGCAGTGGCACTCGACGATGTTGCGGACCGGACCGTCGATTCGGTACCGCACGCCCCCGCAGTCGCAGCGGCCGGTGAACGTTCGGAACTCTGGATCTCCCATGGCGAAACGCTGCCACACCCGGCACCCACCTGCCAGACCGTGCCCGCAGATGCCGACCCCCACCTCGTCGACGGATAACCTGCGCGACCCACGGCACTCGGGTGCCGGAACCGACCACAACCAACCAGGGGCAATCCATGAGCGCATCTTTCGAGGGCCGCATTGTCATCGTGACCGGGGCGGGCCGGGGCATCGGCCGTGCGATCGCCGAGCGATTTGCCGGCGCCGGCGCCACGGTCGTCGTCAACGACATCGATGCCGCTACCGCCGACGAGGCGGCAACCGCCATCAACGCCTCGGGCGGCACGGCGATGGCAGCCGTCGCCGACGTCGCCGACAGCGCCCAGGTCGATGCCATGTTCGACGCCGTCCTCGACGCCCACGGGACCGTCGACGTGCTCGTCAACAACGCCGGCCTCGTCTCCCCGATGCTCCACTTCCTCGAGGCCGACGAGGCCTGGTGGCGGCGGATCATCGACGTGAACCTCACCGGCCACTTCCTCACCTCGCACCGGGCGGCCCGCATCATGGCCGAGAACGGCCACGGCGTGATCCTCCACATGTCCTCCGGCGGCGCCACCCGTGCCCACCGGGCCTTCGCCGCCTACGACGCCTCCAAGGGGGGCATCGAGGCCCTCACGCGGGCCATGGCGCTCGACCTCGGCCCCTACGGCATCCGGGTCTGCGCCCTCGTCCCCGGCTCGATCGACTGCGAGGGCATGGACGAGGAGGCCCGCCGGCTCCGCGGCGAGAACATCCCCCTCGGCCGTCCCGGAGACCCCGACGACCTGGCCGGCCCCGCCGTCTTCCTCGCCTCGGACGACGCCTGCTACGTCACCGGCGTCACCCTGACGGTCGACGGCGGCATGCTCGCCCAGCAGCGCTCCGCCACGGTCGACATCATGCCACCCAGCGACTTTCCGTCCCTGGACTCGTTGGACTAGTCAGACCCGCTGGACCGTCCGACCATGCGCATCGGCGCCGACATCGGCGGCACGTTCACCGACATCGTCCTCGAGAACTCCCACGGGATGTTCTCGACCAAGGTGCTCACCACCTACGACGCCCCCGAACGCGGCGCCCTCGAGGGGGTCAGAGAGGTGGTCGAGGAGGCCGGTGCCGACCTCGCCGACCTCACCACCTTCATCCACGGCACGACGCTCGCCACCAACGCCCTCATCAACCGCACGGGCGCACGGACGGCCTTCATCACCACCGCCGGCTTCCGCGACGTCGTCGAGATGCGCACCGAGAGCCGCTTCGAGCAGTACGACCTGAACCTGGTCCTGCCCACTCCTCTCATCCAGCGACGTGACCGCCACGTCCTCGCAGAGCGGATCGGCGCCGACGGCACGGTGCTCCTCCCCTTCGACGAGGCCGAGGCGCAGGCCCTCGCCCGCCACCTGGCCGAGAACTCCCAGGACCCCGGAGGCGGCCCCTACGAGGCGGTCGCCGTGGGCTTCATGCACGCCTACCGCAACGGGGACCACGAGCGCCGCCTCCGCGAGGTGCTCACCGAGCACCTGCCCCATGCATCCATCTCGATCTCGTCCGAGGTGGCGCCACAGATGCGTGAGTTCGAGCGCTTCAACACCGTCTGCGCCAACGCCTACCTCCAGCCGCTCATGGCCGGCTACCTGCACCGCCTCGAGGAACAGCTACATGCCGCCGGCGCATCGTGCCCCGTCTACCTGATCCACTCCGGAGGCGGCCTGATGGGCGTCGAGAGCGCTGCACGCTTCCCGGTGCGCCTCGTCGAGTCCGGCCCCGCCGGGGGCGCCATCTTCGCCGCCGACCTGGCCGACCGCCACGGGCTGGACGCCGTCCTCTCCTACGACATGGGCGGCACCACGGCCAAGATCTGCCTGATCGAGGGCCAGGCACCCCGCACCGCCAAGACCTTCGAGGTGGCCCGCACGCACCGCTTCACCAAGGGCAGCGGCATGCCGATCGCCATCCCGGTGATCGAGATGATCGAGATCGGAGCCGGCGGCGGCTCGATCGCCTCCGTCGACCCCCTCGGCCAGATCCGGGTCGGTCCGCTCAGCGCCGGCTCGAAGCCCGGCCCCGCCTCCTACCAGTTGGGCGGCACGAACCCGACGGTCACCGACGCCAACCTGGCCCTCGGGCGCCTCTCCCCCGACACCTTCGGCGCCTCGGACATCGACCTGTCGCCCGAGGCCGCCGACACGGCCCTTGCCGGCGGCGTCGGAACACACCTCGGCGTCGACGCCACGGAGGCGGCGATCGGCGTCACCGAGGTCGTCGACGAGAACATGGCCAACGCCGCCCGGGTCCACGCCGTCGAGAGTGGCAAGGACGTGTCCCGCTTCACCATGATCGCCTTCGGCGGCGGCGCGCCCCTCCACGCCAGCCGGCTCTGCGACAAGCTCGACATCGAAGCCATCCTCGTCCCGCCCGGCGCCGGCGTCGGATCGGCCATCGGCTTCCTCCGAGCCCCGTTCGCCTACGAAGCGGTCCGCAGCCACTACGCGCCGATGCACGGCTTTGACCACGAAGAGGCGAAACGCCTCCTCGTCGACCTCGAGGACGAGGCGGGCTCGTTCGTCCGCCAGGCACTCGGGGAGCAGTCCGGCCAGTACGACGAGCCGCTCGAGGTCGAGCGCTGGGCCTACATGCGCTACGCCGGCCAGGGCTGGGAGATCCCCGTGGCGCTCGACGAGGGCCTCTTCGACGACTTCGGACCCGAGGACCTCTCGAGGCGCTTCGAGGCGGCCTACGGCGAATTCTTCGGCCGCCCCATCGAGGGGCTGGCGATCGAGGCCGTCAGTTGGGCCGTGAAGGTCGCCACGCCCCGACCCGAGGTCGAGCGCATCGAGCGGGTCACCGCCCAACGGGAGGTGGACACCGTCCGAACACGGCCCATCCACGACACGGCGACCGGCGCCTTCGTCGAGGCGACCATCGTCGAGCGGGACGACCTCCGGGCCGGCGACCGCGTGGCCGGACCGGCCGCCATCGTCGAACCACAGACCACCACGTGGGTGGCAAGCGGCCACCAGGCCGTGCTCCAGGCCGACGGCTGCCTGCGGATCACCTCCGACGGAGAATCCGCACCATGAGCGACCTGCGCAACCAGGTGATGTGGAACCGCCTGATCTCCATCGTGGAGGAACAGGCCCTGACCCTCGTCCGCATCGCCTTCAGCACCAGCGTGCGCGAGGCCGGCGACCTGTCGGCAGGCGTCTTCGACCTCGACGGCCACATGGTCGCCCAGGCGGTCACAGGCACGCCCGGCCACGTCAACACCATGGCCGCCGCCGTCGGCAACTTCATTACCGACATCGGCCGGGACCGGATCTTCGACGGCGACGCCTACATCACCAACCATCCCTGGAAGGGCACCGGGCACCTCCACGACTTCACCGTCGTCACCCCCGCCTTCCGGTCCGGGCGCCCCATCGGGTTCTTCGCCTGCACCGCCCACGTGCTCGACGTCGGCGGCAGCGGCTTCGGGCCTGACGCCAGCGACGTGTACGAGGAGGGCCTCCTCGTGCCGGTCATGAAGCTCATCGAGCGCGGCGAGGTCAACCGGGACCTCGTGAACATCGTGCACCACAACGTCCGCGAATCGGACCAGGTCGTCGGCGACCTCTACTCCCTGGCTGCCTGCAACGAGACCGGAATCGACCGACTCCAGGCCATGTTCGACGAGTTCGGCCTCGACGACCTCGAGGGGATCGCCTCCTTCGTCTTCGAGCGCACCCGCGCCGCCACCCTCGACGCCCTCCGACAACTACCGCCCGGCACCTACACGAACACCATGCAGGTCGACGGCTACAACGAAACCGTCACGCTCGTGGTCACCCTCGCCGTCACCGACCAGGGCGTCCACGCCGACTTCACCGGCACCTCCCCCACCTGCCCGTTCGGCATCAACGTGCCCCTCGTCTACGCCCGGGCGTACCTGACCTACGCCATGCTCGTCGCCCTCGCCCCGGGCATGCCCAACAACCACGCCTCGCTCGAGCCGTTCACCGTGAGCGCCCCCGACGGCTGCATCCTCAACGCCCGCCATCCCGACCCCGTCTCGGTCCGGCACGTCATCGGCCACTTCGTCACCGACCTCTGCCTCGGCGCCATCGCCGAGGCTCTCCCCGGCATCGTCCCCGCCGAGGGGTCCGGCGCACTCTGGAACTTCCACGTGAGCGCCCGTGCGACCGAGGCGGGCAGCGGCCTCCCCCCGGTCGAGATCCTCATGTTCAACAGCGGAGGGACCGGCGCCCGCCCCACGCTTGACGGGCTGAGCGCCACCGCCTTCCCGAGCGGCGTCCGGACCATGTCGGTCGAGGCGACCGAGCAGGTCGGCCCCATCGTCATCTGGCGCAAGGAACTACGACCCGGCTCCGGCGGCGACGGACGCCAACGTGGGGGCCTCGGCCAGGTCATCGAACTCGGACCCACCGAGGGCTACCACTTCGACTTCAGTTGCATGTTCGACCGGGTCGTCAACCCGGCACGCGGCCGGCAGGGCGGCGGGGACGGAACGGCCGGCGACGTACACCTCGACGACGGCACCCCTTTCAACGCCAAGGGAAAGCAGCGCGTGCCCGCCGGCCGGCGCCTCGTCCTCGAACTCCCGGGCGGCGGCGGCTTCGGCGACCCCGCCGAGCGGGACCCCGCCGATGTCGAGCGGGACCACGACCAGGGCTATCTGGGGTGACCGGTCCGACTGCGAGCCACTACGACACGGTCGTCGTCGGTGGCGCCGCCCTCGGAAGCTCGGTCGCCTACTGGCTGTCCGAGAACCCCGACTACGACGGCTCCGTGCTCGTCGTCGAACCCGACCCCACCTACGAGCATTCCTCCACCACGCTCTCCGAGGCCAGCGTCCGGCACCAGTTCTCCAACCCGGTCAACATCGCCCTCTCACAGTTCACCACCGAGTTCATCGCCGACTTCCACGAACGTGTCCAGGTCGACGGAGAATCGCCCGACCTCGGCTTCCGAGACACCGGCTACCTGTTCCTCGCCACCGAATCCGGCATGCCCACGCTCCGCCAGAACCACGAGGTGCAGCGCTCCTGCGGCGCCGAGGTGGCACTCCTCACGCCAGACGAAATCCTCGCCCGGTTCCCGTACCTCCACGTCGACGACCTGGCCGGAGCCAGCCTCGGCCTCCGGCACGAGGGCAATATCGACGCCCACTCCCTGCTCCAGGGCTTCAGCCGCCGGGCCCGGCGAAACGGCGTCGAGTACCTGACTGACCGGGTCGTGGGGTTGCGCCTGGACGGTGACCGGGTCAGCGACGTCGATCTCGCCTCGGGTGTAGCCGTCGGCTGCAACCGGATCGTGAACTGCGCCGGACCGCTGGGCCGCTGGATCGCCGAGATGGCCGGTCTGCCGCTACCCGTCGAGCCCAGGATCCGCTCGGTGTTCGTCTTCGACTGTCGCGAACAACTCGAGGGCGATCTGCTCCCCCTCACGATCGACACCACGGGCCTGCACGTCCGCACCTACCCGCCCTACTTCCTCGCCGGCATGACCCCCGCCGACGACCTCGAGGTCGACCCCGAAGACTTCCGGGTCCGACGCGAGGACTGGGAGGAACGCATCTGGCCGAACCTCGTCCACCGCGTCCCGCAGTTCGAACGGATCGCCGTAACCCACACCTGGGCGGGCCACTACGCCTACAACACGCTCGACCAGAACGCCGTCGTCGGACCCGCAACGGCCGTACCCAACTTCTACTTCGCCAACGGCTTCAGCGGGCACGGGCTCCAGCAGAGCCCCGGCGTGGGCCGCAGCATCAGCGAGCTGGTCACCTACGGCGAGTACCGCACCCTCGACCTGTCCGACCTGGGCCACGACCGCATCGTGCTCGGCGAACCGTTCCTGGAGCGCAACATCATCTGAGACCGGCCGGCCGCTCAGTCAGGCAGGCAGCCAGGCGGAGAGGCGGAGGTCACGCCTCGCCGAGGTAGGCGGCGCGCATCTCCGGGTTGGCCAGCAGCGCCTCGGCGGTGTCGTTCAGGACCACGATGCCGGTCTGGAGCACCCAGCCGCGGTCTGCGATCGAAAGGGCCATGTTGGCGTTCTGCTCGACAATGAAGATGGACATCCCCTCATCGTTGATCTGCTGGATCAACTCGAAGTTCTGCTGCACCAGCGCCGGCGCCAGGCCCATCGAGGGCTCGTCCATGAGCAGGACCTTCGGCCGGGACATGAGCGCCCGCCCGATGGCGACCATCTGCTGCTCGCCACCCGACAGGGTGCCGGACTTCTGGTTGATCCGCTCCTTGACCCGCGGGAACAGTTCGTAGACGTACTCGAGGTCCGAGTCGATTCCGTCCTTGTCCTTGCGCAGGTAGGCGCCCAGCAGCAGGTTCTCCTTGACGGAGAGCCGCTTGAAGAGGCGCCGGTTCTCGGGCACCATCGTCACGCCGTTGGCCACCCGGTAGCTGATGGACCGGTGGTTGACCACCTCACCGTCGAGGACGACCTCACCCGACGTGGGGGTGACCATCCCGAGCAGGGTCTTGAGCGTGGTCGTCTTGCCACTGGCATTGCCGCCCAGGAGGCAGACCAACTCCCCCGGAAAGATGGCCAGGTTGACGTCCTTGAGGATGTGGACGGCGCCGTAGTGCGTGTTGACGTCGCGGAACTCGAGGAGCGCAGTCGGGCTGGAAGTCGCTTCGGTGTTCACGCCCTGCTCTCCACGGGTCGGCCCAGGTAGGCCTCGATGACCTCCGGGTTGGTGGACACCTCGTCATAGGAGCCCTGGGCGATCGGCACGCCGTGGTCCAGGACGACCACCCGGTCGGAGACGTCCCGCACGACGCGCATGTCGTGCTCGACCATCACGATCGTGAAGCCCCATTCGGAACGCAGGCGACCGATGAGTCCGGTCAACTCGGCGGTCTCCATCGGGTTCATGCCGGCGACCGGCTCGTCGAGGAGGACCAACTGGGGCTGCGTGGCCATCGCCCGGGCGATCTCCAGCCGCCTTCGGTTGGCGTACGACAGCATGAAGGCCGCCTGTTCCAGGCGATATCCCACCAGCCGGGACCCGAAGAAGCCGAGGGCCGCCTCGGCCCGCTCCCGGATCTCCCGCTCTTCCTGCTTGAACGCCTTGGTCTGCATGAGCGCGCCGAACACCAGCTGGCGGGTCCGGCAGTGCTGGCTCACCATCACGTTCTCGAGGATGGTCATGTTGGGGAACAGGCGGACGTTCTGGAACGTGCGGGCGATGCCGAGGCCGGTGACCTGGTGTGGTTCGAGCCCGAGGACCGACTCGCCCTCGAACAGGATGTCGCCCTCCGCGGCCTCGACAAGGCCGGAAATGGCGTTGAAGAAGGTCGTCTTGCCGGCGCCGTTGGGGCCGATCACGCTGACGATCTCGCCCTCGTCGATGTGGAAGTTCAGGCCGGACAGCGCATCGAGGCCACCGAACGTGACCTTCAGGTCGCGGATCTCGAGGAGGTGGCTCATGTCGGGTCCCCTTCTCCGTCGGCGCCCTCGGCGCCGCTCCCGGCCGTTGCCTGCTCGGCAGCCTCCGCCTCCTCCAGGTCGTGGTCCTCGCCCTTGAGCCAGGCGTCCTGGAGGAACTCCTCCTGGTGGAGCTCCTGGCTGCGACGGGCACTGGGCACCAGGCCCTCCGGGCGCTGGAGCATCATGAACACCAGCAGGGCGCCGTAGATCAGCAACTTGTACGACTGGAACTCCTGGAGCAGGCCGGGCTGTCTCGGGCCGCCCAGCACGCCGATCAGCACGAACGAGCCGACCAGCACGCCGACGATGTTGCCCATGCCACCAACGATCACCACCACGAGGATGATGATCGACACGAGGATCATGAAGCTGTTCGGGAACACCGAACCGACCTTGGCCGCCAGGACTGCTCCACTCAATGCCGCCATCATGGCGCCGACCACGAAGGCCATGAGCTTTGCGTTGACCGTGTTGATGCCCATCGCCTCGGCCACCTGCTCGTCTTCGCGGATGGCCATCCAGGCACGTCCGAGCCTCGACCCCTGGAGCCGCCATGACACGTAGATGGCGAGGGTGCAGAAGACCAGGACCATGTAGAACACCGATCTCGGGTTGATTCCCGTCACGACGGCGAAGCCGAGGTCCACGGGTGGAACGTTCGTGATGCCCTGGGCGCCGCCGAAGTAGGGCTTGAGCCAGTCCGACATGAACAGGAGCCGGATGATCTCACCGAAGCCGAGGGTGACGATGGCGAGGTAGTCGCCGCGCATCCGGATGACGGGTGCACCGATGACGAGCCCGGTCAGTCCGGCCATCAGGATCACGATGATCAACGCGAATCCGAAGTGGAGTTCCGGGGCGAAGAACGGAGATTCCGCCGAGGTGAGCACGGCCGTCGTGTAGCCACCGACGGCGAAGAAGGCCACGTAGCCCAGATCCAGGATGCCGGCCAGGCCGACCACGATGTTGAGGCCGAGGGCCAGGAGCAGGAACAGGCCGACGTTCGCCAGCAACTCGTTCATGATCTTCCCGAGGAACAACGGCAGGACGATGCAGAGCCCGGCCACTCCGGAGAACAGCAGCATCGAGGCCCGCTTCCGTTCTTCCCCCTGCAGTTCCTTGTAGCGGCTGGTGACGACCTTGACGCGGCCCTTGGTCAGAATCGAGAGGACGCCGATCACGACCACCAGGATGACCGAGGACTTCACGGTCAGGCCGCCACGCTTCGCATACATGGCATCCGTCAGGGACTCGAGTCCGAAGCCCTCGGAGAGGTCGGAGATGACGGCCTCGAGGACCGAGATGAACAACAGGCCATAGGCAACGAAGGAGACCACCCGGCGCACGTCCTTCGACAGCACGTGCATCAACGAGCCCAGAAGGCCGAGAACCGCACAGATGCCGAACCAGGCGGCGACCCCGAAGCCGATTCCACGTCCGAAGGTCAGCTGTTCGAGAAGCTGCGGACCCCAGTTCACCAGCGGCTTGCGCAGGTTGAAGTTGTCGATGCCGAGGATCAGCAGCACCGGGCCGAGGCCGGACAGCACGCCGGTGCAGAGGCCGGCGAACACGTCGCGGGCACCCGGATCCGGCGTCTCGACACCTTCGAGGACGACACGCTTCGAGACCAGGTAGCCGAACAACAGCGGGATCCAGACCAGCGCCAGATAGCCGAGGCTGAGCCTGCCCTCGATGATCATGCGCCGGTCGAGGCCCACCGGCATGCCGATGAGCGAGACCAGGACGATGGCCAGGGCACACAGACCGCCCCACTTGCCGATGCGTCGCCAAGCCAGGTCGAGCAGCGCCGGAGCCGCGGAGGATGTCGAGGAGGGAGCGCTCATCGTTGCGCTCATGCCCGGTCCTCCGCCGAGAGCCGCTCGCCGAACAGGCCACTCGGCTTGAACAGGAGGACGAGCACGAGGACGGTGAAGGACACCGCGTCCTTGAGTTGCGAGACGCCGGGGACACCGAGGGGCTCGAGGATCACCAGCGGGGCGACCGACTCGGCCGAACCGAGGGCGACGCCGCCTGCCATCGCACCGCCGAGGTTGCCGATGCCGCCGATGACTGCCGCGGTGAAGGCCTTGATGCCGGGCAGGAAGCCCGTCATGTGGGTGACGCCCCGGAAGAGCAGGCCCCAGAGGATGCCGGCCACGCCGGCCATCGCACCGCCGACCGCGAACGTCGTGACGATGGTGCGGTTGACGTTGATCCCCATGAGGGCGGCGATTTCCTTGTCCTCGGCGACGGCCCGCATCGCCTTGCCGGCCTTCGTGCGCTCCACGAGGTACCAGAGTCCCAGCATCGAGACGCTGGCCACGACCAGGACCAGGATCTTGGTGCCGGCGATCTCGAAGGTCAGGATCGAACGCTGCTTGGCGAGCCATTCCGGGAGCCGGGGGTAACTCTTGGAGGCCGGACCGAAGAGGCCCATCACGGCGTTCTGGATGAAGAACGAGACGCCGATCGAGGTGATGAGCGGGATGAGCCGGGGCGAGTTGCGGAGCGGCCGGTAGGCGACCCGCTCCATCAGGACGGCCAAGAGGGTCGAGATGCCGATCGCCATGATGATGATGAGCACGAGGCAGAGCAGGAAGTTGCTCTCCCAGAGGCCGTTGGCGTTGAACTTCTCCGAGGCGATGAAGCCGGTCATGGCACCGGCCATGAACACCTCGCCATGGGCGAAGTTGATGAAGCCCAGCACGCCGTAGACCATCGAGTAGCCGAGGGCGATGAGCCCGTACATGGCGCCCTGCGAAAGGCCTGAAATGAGCAGGCCCTTGAACTGGTCGGCGGTGAGGCCCATGGCGTCGGGGTTGCGCCATCTGGCGAACGCGTTGTCCGGGGCGAACTGCTGTGCCAGGAACGCAACGACCCCGACGACGATCAGCCCGACCAGGAAGACCCGGATGAACGTGAGGAACCGGTCGACCTTCGAGACACGCCTGGCGGAGTGTCGGTTGATGGTTGCGGTCAAGGTCGAACTCCCTCGGGGCCTGCGAGGGCCGTGGAACTACGGATTGTGACACGGAGAGGGGGCGGGGCCTTGCGGCCCCGCCCCCGTCTCACGTGTTGCTCAACAGGTTGTTACCGGGTTCAACCGACGGTGGCGGCTTCGAGCCAGCCGGCGACGACGTCGACGTTGTCG
>JARQPW010000066.1 GCA_029577135.1 Acidimicrobiales bacterium | reverse complement strand
GGGCCCTCGACGACCACGGTGCCGGACATCATGTTCTCGGCCAGCGCCCAGCCGACCCTGCCGTTGATCTGGACCTCGGGACCGTCGATCAGGCCGCACGCGTACCAGCCGGGGCTGCCCTCGAAGGTGATGTGACAGCGCTTGAGGATGCCGACACCCAGCGAGTGCTTGGAGCCGGGGTTCCGGATGATGACGTCGTTGACACCCTCGTCGTACACGACCCGCTTCAGTTCGAGGTTGATCTTGCGCGTCGTCAGGTCGGTGGCGTCGATGACGGCCCGGTCGCCGTCGATCTCGGCCGTCATGGGTGGCTCGGGATCCGGCTCGACGAGCCCCCGGGCGTCGTAGACGACGCCGCTCTTGGTCAGACCTGCCACGTGAGCACCTCTCGCTCGAAGGGATCCCTGGTGTCGACCTCGCGGCCGACCAGGGCACGGATGGCGATCTCCTCGGAGGCCATGGCCACCAGGTCGTCGCTCTCGAACAGCACGAGCGGCTTGGCCGCCATCTCGTCCTTGGCGATTCCGAGTGCGTTGCTGGTGGCGACCAGATAGGTGAAGACGCCGTCGAAGTCGTCGAGGCTGTACTTCATGGCAGTGTTGAGGTCCATGCCACCCTCGAGCTTCTCGGCGAGGTACACGGCGATGATCTCGGAGTCGCACTCGGACTGGAACCTGTGGCCGACCCGCTCGAGGCGGCGGCGCCACTGGTGGTAGTTGGTGAGCTGGCCGTTGTGGACGACCGCCACGTCGGCGAAGGGGTACGCCCAGTAGGGGTGTGCGCTGGCCAGGTCGACGTCGGATTCGGTCGCCATGCGCACATGGCCGATGCCATGGGTGCCGCGGATGCCGGCCAGGCTGTACTGCTCCTGCACCGTGATGGCGTCGCCGAGGTCCTTGACGATCTCGAGCGAGTTCCCGAGCGAGAGCACCTTGCAGCCGGGAATGTCCTCGAGGTAGTCGGCCAGCGGCTTGAGGTCGCCGTCGTATCGGGCCGTGGCGCGGAAGGCGTAGCCGGTGTCGCTGTGGATCGTCGCCAGTTCGGCACCGATCTTGGCGAGCCTTGACTCGACCTCGGCCCGGTTGCGCTCGAGCCGCTCGTCGATGCCGAATCCGCCGTACTCGTTTGGTTCGGCGAGCATGAAGCGGATGGTCACGAGTTCGTCCGGCTCGCTGTAGAGGGCGTAGCCGGTCGAGTCGGGACCGCGGTGCTTCATGGACTGGAGCATCTTGGTGATCTCCACACCAATGTCCGAGGTCCCATCGCGATGGATGACGCCGGCGATGCCACACATGGTTGGTGTCTCCTTGTCGTCGGTCGAGTCAGTCCGGTGGACGGGCCTACGGGAGGATGTCGAGGTACTCCTCGACGTCCCATTCGGTGACGGTCGCCATGAAGCGCTCCCACTCGTCGCGCTTGTAGTGCTCGAAGACTCGGTACATGTCTCCGGGAAGGGCGCTCTTGACGACCTCGTCGGCGTCGAGGGCGTCGAGGGCCTCACCCAGGGACAACGGGATCTTCTTGACCTCCTTGCCGGCTTCCATGGCCTCGTAGATGTTGCGCTCCTCGGGCGGACCCGGGTCGAGGTTCCGGTCGAGGCCGTCCTCCATCGCCTTGAGCAGGGAGGCAAAGGAGAGGTACGGGTTCACGGCCGAGTCGACCGAGCGGTACTCGAAGCGGCCGGGGGCGCTGATGCGCAGGGCGGTCGTGCGGTTCTGGAAGCCCCAGTCGGCGAAGACGGGCGCCCAGAAGCCGGTGTCCCACAGGCGACGGTACGAGTTGACGGTGGGAGAGGAGAGGCAGGTCAGCGCATCGAGGTGCTCCATGATCCCGCCTATGGCCTTCATGCCCACCGCGCCGGGGATCTGCGGGTTGTCGCCTTCGGGCATGAACTTGTTCTCGCCATCCCCCCCATGGGATGGCGGTTCGCCGGTCCACAGGGAGATGTTGTGGTGGCAGCCGTTGGCCGACACGCCCATGAAGGGCTTGGGCATGAAGCAGGGGAAGGCCCCCAACTCACGGCCCACCTGCTTGCAGATCTGGCGGTAGGTGGTGAGCCGGTCGGCGGTCAACTCGGCCCGGTCGAAGTTGAAGTTCAACTCCAGTTGTCCCGGGGCGTCCTCGTGGTCGCCCTGGATCATGTCGAGGCCCATGGCCTCGCCGTACTCGACCACCTTGTGGATCAACGGCTGCAACTCGGCGAACTGGTCGATGTGGTAGCAGTTGGGCTTGGTCATGCCCTCGACGGTGGGCTTGCCGTCGGCATCGACCTTGAGCCACATCATCTCGGGCTCGGTGCCGGCACGCAGGTGCAGGCCGAACTTCTCCTCGAAGGCGTTGTGGATGCGCTTGAGGTTGCCGCGGCAGTCCGAGGTGAGGAACATCCCCCCGTCGACCTCCTCCTCGCGCCCGCGGAAGAGCGTGCAGAACACCCGGGCGGTCTTGGGGTCCCAGGGGAGCTTGCAGAAGGTCTCGGGTTCGGCGACGCCGACCAGCTCGCGCGACTCGGGGCCGTAGCCGATGTAGTGGCCGTGCCGGTCGACGAAGAGGTTGGCCGTGGAGCCGTAGACGAGCTGGAAGCCCTTGTTGGCGATGGTGTCGAAGTGCTTGGCCGGGATGCCCTTGCCCATGATCCGTCCGGTGACGGACACGAACTGGCAGTAGAGGTACTGGATGCCCTCGGCCTCGATCTGCCGCTGGATCTCGGTGACCTGCTCCTGGCGTCCTTCAGCCTCGATGAACCGTTCGATGTCGGTAGCCATGTCTCCCCCTGGCTCGTGGATGGTTCCGATCGGTGTGAGAACGGTGTGCCCGTCGTCACCGGGCTATCATATGCATCAACTACACTCACTGCGGGTGAAAATTTCACCCAGACGTGAATATCGCCCGGCACAGGGACGAATTCTGGTATCTCCGCTGGTCAACGGCTATTTCGGGTGGCAGTATCGGAGAATTCGACAGCAGCAGCCGTGGAAGGCCTACGCTGATGAGCAGCGTGACGACGACTGACACCGGACCCCGACTGCTCGTCCCCGGGCTGGCCGACATCGCCCCGGGCACCGAGCGCTACCGCGTCAAGGGCGGTGCCGTCACCGCCCTCCTGCTCGAGCCCGGCGACGAGATCCAGGTGGTCGACCCCGAGGGCTGCCAGCCCGTCGAGGTCGCCGCCTTCGACCGGTCCGGTGCGTGCCACACCGGACTCCTCGGCGTCGAGCGAGGCGCTCCCGCCGCAGGCATCGCCGACATCCTCGCCAGCGGCCGGGAGCACGGTCGACGGGACACCCAGCGCGTCGCCGAAGCCCTCGCCGCCCAGGACATCGACCTGGGCACGGCCGAGGCGGTCCACCTCTTCGCCCCCGACTCCCCCGCCGGCGAGACCTCCAGCCTGACGGCACAGGCCCCCATCGTCTGCGTGGTCGGCGTGCCCGGCTCCCGGATGCTCCCCCACGAGCAGGATCCGCCCACCGACGTGATCGTCTGGATCCACCGGGCCCGGCTGCCCGAACCGGGCAGGGAGGTCCTTCCCGACCCGCTGGCCGACCAGAACCAGGACATCCGGATCCCGAAGGCCACCGCAGTCGCCTATCAGGTGTCCGCCGGCGAGTTCATCCAGGTCATCGACGTCGAGGGCCGCGAATGCTCCGACTTCCAGGTCTTCACCACCGCCGGCCTCGACGCCGGCGTCGAGCGGTCCCTCGACGCCACCATGACCCGCAGCCTCATGGGGTCGAGCTACCCGATGCCGGGGCTGTTCGCCAAGTACTTCGCCGTCGACGGCAAACCCCTCGTCGAGATCGTCCAGGACACGGTCGGCCGCCACGACACCTTCAACACGGCCTGCAACCCCCGGTACTACGAGGAGATGGGCTACCCCGGCCACATCAACTGCAGCGACAACTTCAACCGGGTCCTGGCCCCCTTCGGCGTGGCTCCCCGCAAGGGCTGGGAGGCCATCAACTTCTTCTTCAACACCAACCTCGACGACAACAACCAGATCTTCTTCGAAGAGCCCTGGTCCCGACCCGGCGACTACGTCCTGCTTCGGGCGCTCACCGACCTGGTGTGCGTCTCGTCGGCGTGTCCCTGCGACATCGACGCCGCAAACGGCTGGATCCCCACCGACATCCACGTCCGCGTGTATCCAGCGGAGAACACCTTCAAGAAAGCGACCGCCTTCCGTATGAGCACCGATGCCGAACCCGAGTTGACGAAGGAGACCGGGTTCCATGCCCGTACCTCCGAGCTCACCCGGAACTTCACCGAGTACGCCGGCTACTGGCTCGCCAACACGTACACGAAGCACGGCGCCCTCGACGAGTACTGGGCCTGCCGGGAGAAGGTCGCCGTCATCGACCTCTCGCCACTGCGCAAGTACGAGGTGGTGGGCCCCGACGCCGAACTGCTGCTCCAGACCTGCGTCACCCGAAACATCCGCAAGCTGGCGGTCGGACAGGTCGTCTACACCGCTATGTGCTACGACACCGGCGGCATGATCGACGACGGCACCGTGTACCGCCTCAGCCAGGACAACTTCCGGTGGATCGGCGGCACCGACCTGAGTGGCCTGTGGCTGCGCAGGCAGGCCGAGGAACGCGGCCTCCATGCCTTCGTCCGGAACTCCACCGACCAGCTCCACAACATCCAGGTGCAGGGCCCGCTCAGCCGCGAGATTCTCGGCGAGGTCATCTGGACCCGCCCCGACCAGCCAACCATCGGGGAACTGGGCTGGTTCCGCCTCACTGTGGCCCGCATCGGCGACGACCAGGGGATTCCCCTGGTTGTGTCCCGCACCGGCTACACGGGCGAGTTGGGCTTCGAGGTGTTCTGCCACCCCGACGACGCCCCCGCCGTTTGGGACGCCGTCTTCGAGGCGGGCAGCCCCCGGGGCATGGTTCCGATGGGGCTCGAGGCGCTCGACCTGCTCCGGATCGAGGCCGGCCTCATCTTCGCCGGCTCCGAGTTCACCGACCAGACCGACCCCTTCGAGGCGGGCATCGGCTTCACCGTGCCGCTCAAGACCAAGGAGGACGACTTCATCGGTCGTGACGCACTGATCGAACGCAAGACCAACCCGCAACGCTTCCTCATCGGGTTGGAGCTGACCGGGGACGAGGTCGTCGGAAACGGCGACAGGGTCTTCGTGGGCCGCAACCAGGTCGGCGTCGTCACCAGTGGCATGCGGTCGCCGATCCTGCGCAGGAACATCGCCCGCGCCCGCCTCGCCGTCGAATACACCGAACTCGGGACCGAGGTAGAGGTCGGCAAGATGGACGGCCACCAGAAGCGCCTGCCGGCGACCGTCGTCGGCTTCCCGCACTACGACCCGGACAAGGAACGCGTGCGGTCCTGAACCCGACGAGCGTCGTGGGCTTCCCGCACTACGACACCTGCCACCCGGGCAAGGAACGCGTGCGGTCCTGAACCCGACGAGCGTCGTGGGCTTCCCTCACTACGACACCTGCCACCC
>JARQPW010000065.1 GCA_029577135.1 Acidimicrobiales bacterium | reverse complement strand
ACATCACCTGCCGGGTGGCGCTCTTCCGCGCCGAGCACGGGCTCGTCACCCCCGGCATCGGCGCCTACATGTACGAACAACTCGGCCGGGTGGCACCGGTCATCGAGATCCCGCTGGCCGGGCACCACCTGATGCTCGACCAGCCGCTGCTCGTCGTCACCGCCCTGCGGACCCTGTTCGCCGACTGGGAGCACTCCGTCCCCTTCGAACGGGACTGATTCGCAACGACGCTGCCGTCCGCGTCCCGCTACGGTGCCGCACCGTGAACGACACCCCGCCGACCATGCGCCTCTACGACACGGTCCGCGGCGAGGTCGTACCGTTCGAACCCGGACCCGAGGTGTCCATGTACGTCTGCGGCATCACGCCGTACGACGCCACCCACCTCGGCCACGCCTTCACCTACCTCACCTTCGACCTGGTCATCCGCCGGCTCGAGGACCTCGGACACACCGTGCGCATGGTCCGCAACGTCACCGACGTCGACGACTCGATCCTGTCCAAGGCCCGGGAGCTCACGGTCGACTACCGGTCCCTCGCCGCCGTCGAGATGGCGCACTTCGACGCCGACATGGCGGCGCTCAACATGCGCCCCGCCACCGCCGAGCCATGGGCCACCCTGTCGATCGAACCGATTCTCGACCTGATCCAGCGCCTCTCCGACGCCGGCCACACCTACACGGTCGACGGCACGACCTTCTTCGACGTCTCCACCGACGACGACTTCGGCTCCCTGTCCGGCTACGACGAGGACACGATGCTGGCACTGGCCGCCGAACGGGGTGGTCACCCCGACGACCCACGGCAGCGCAACCCCCTCGACTTCGTGCTTTGGCAGCCCTCGGCCAACGACGAGCCGGCCTGGAACTCCCCCTTCGGAGCGGGTCGGCCCGGCTGGCACATCGAGTGCTCGGCCATGGCGATGGCCAACCTCTCCGACACCATCGACCTCCACGGCGGTGGCGACGACCTCGTCTTCCCCCACCACGAGTGTGAGGACGCCCAGACCCGTGGCGCCACCGGTGGGCTGCTGGCCCGGCACTGGATGCACGTCGGCATGGTCGCCTACGAGGGCACCAAGATGTCGAAGTCGGTCGGCAACCTCGTGTTCGTGCGCATGCTCCGCAACCTCCACGACCCACGGGCTCTGCGCATCGCCATGCTGGGCCACCACTACCGCGCCGGGTTCGAGTGGTTCGACGCCGACATCGACGACGGGGTCACCCGCCTCGACCGGCTGGTGGATGCCGAACGTCGACCCTGCGGTCCCGACCCGGCCCCTACGCTCGCCGCCGTCCGGGCCGCCCTCGACGACGACCTCGACGCACCGACCGCCCGCGACGCCATCGACGTGCTGGCCGGGGCGATCATCGCCAACGCCGGCGACGACCCGACCGCTCCCGCCGGCCTGCGCGAGGCGACCGGCCTGCTCGGCATCCACCTCGACGAGACCCCACCCGGCGACGCCCCCTCCGGCACGTGAGCAGGCCATCCGTGCCGACACCTCCCGTATCCTGACCGGGTGCTGCGCCTCACCGACAGCCTGACCGGCGTCAAGGTCGAGTTCACCCCCCGCGACCCGGGGAAGGCCTCCGTGTACTGGTGCGGGCCGACTGTCTACGACGCCCCCCACCTCGGCCACGCCCGCAGCACCCTCGCCTTCGACATCCTCGTCCGCTACCTGCGTTGGATCGGCCTCGACGTGACGGCGGTGTCGAACATCACCGACATCGACGACAAGATCATCGCCCGGGCCGCCGACGAGGGGACCACCGAACCCGAGTTGGCACGCCGCTTCGAGGAGGTCTTCATCGCCGAGATGGACCGCCTCGACATCGCCCACCCCGACCTCCGGCCCCGGGCCACCGAGTACGTGGGTCCGATGGTCGACATCATCGGCCAACTCGTCGACCGGGGCATGGCCTATACCACCGACTCCGGCGTCTACTACGACGTCGACCGCCTCGCCGGCTACGGCGCCCTCGCCGGCCAGACGTCCGAACAATTGCGGGAGGGCGCCGGCGCCCGGGTCGAGGTCGACGACGACAAGTCCGACCCGCTCGACTTCGCCCTCTGGAAGGCCGCCAAGCCCGGCGAACCCACCTGGGACTCCCCCTGGGGGCCCGGCCGTCCCGGCTGGCACATCGAGTGCGTGGCTATGTCGCTCGACCTGCTCGGCGACGGCTTCGACATCCACGGCGGGGGCGACGACCTCGTCTTCCCCCACCACGAGAACGAACGGGCCGAATGCCTCGGCTGCGGCCGGCCCTTCGCCCGCCTCTGGGTGCACAACGGCATGGTGCAGGTCGGCACCGAGAAGATGTCCAAGTCTCTCGGCAACTTCTGGACGCTCGCCGAACTGCTCAACAACTGGGACCCGCGGGCGCTGCGCCTGCTGGTCCTCCAGACCCACTACCGCAAGACCATGGAGATCGGCGAGGCCAACCTGACGACCGCCTCCGCCGCCCTCCAACGACTCGACGGGTTCGCCAGGCGCATCGCAGCCGCCGACTTCCCCGACGCCCCCGCCGACGAAGCGACGGTCGAACGGTTTCGCCAGGCCATGGACGACGACCTCGGCACCGCCGCAGCCATGGCGGTCGTCTTCGACGCCGTGCGCGACGCCAACCGGGCACTCGACGCCGAGGACGAATCGTCTGCCGCCGAACTTGCCGCAGCCGTGGTCGAGTTGACCAGTGTGCTCGGGCTGCGCCTCGGCGGGGCAACGACCGCCGGAGACGATGACGGGGCGATCGACGACCAGGTCGCCGCACGCACCGTCGCCAAGGCGGCGAAGGACTACGCCGAAGCCGACCGCATCCGCGACGACCTCACGTCACGCGGCATCGTGCTCGAGGACTCGGCCACCGGCACCACCTGGCGCCGGGGCTAGCCAGTCAGTTACGCGGCACCTCTGACCAGGCCACGCCCTTGTCGACGCGCACGTCGCCGGGGAGTCCCAGGACCCGCTCGCCGAGGATGTTGCGCATCACCTCGGACGTGCCACCCTCGATGGTGTTCGCCCGCGCCCGCAGGAACGAATACCGGATGTGCAGGCCCGGGCCCCGCAATCCGTCGGGCCGCTTGCGCTCGTAGCCGGCCTCGTACACCAGTGCCTCCGGGCCGAGCAGGTCCATGCAGGTCTCGTAGATCTGCTGGTTCATCTCCGCCGACATCAACTTGCCGACCGAACCCTCCGGCCCGGGATTGCCCGACTTCGAACCGTCGCGCGCCCGCCAGTTGGTCAACCGCAGGGCCTCGGCCCGGCACCAGAGTTCGGTGACCCGATCACGGGCCACCGGCATCGTCGCCGCGTCGAGCGAGTCCTTGCGCTCCTTCCAGAGGCGCACCAGGTCGCCGATCGGTCCCGTGCCCTTCCGGGGCACACCGCCGCCTAGGGCGACGCGCTCGTTCATGAGCGTCGTGACGGCGGCACTCCAGCCTCCACCGACCTCGCCGAACACCCGGTCGTGCGGAATGCGGACATCGTCGAAGAACACCTCGTTGAACTCGGCCTCGCCGGTGATCTGATGCAGCGGCCGAACCTCGACCCCCTCCGCCTCCATGTCGAGCAGGAAGTAGGTCATTCCCTTGTGCTTGGGCTGTTCGGGGTCGGTTCGGGCGACCAGCATCCCCCACCTGGAAACGTGCGCCAGCGTGGTCCAGACCTTCTGGCCGTTGACGATCCACTCGTCGCCGTCGCGCACGGCCCGGGTCGAGAGGCCGGCCACGTCGGAGCCGGCGCCGGGCTCGCTGAAGAGCTGGCACCAGATCTCCTCGCCGGTGTACATGGGTCGGAGGAGGCGCTTCTTCTGCTCGTCGCTGGCATAGGTGAGCACGACGGGCGCACCCATGCCGATGCCGATCGGATTGATGCTGAGGTCGTGGTAGGGCACACCTACCGCCCGCAGTTCCTCGTCGACGACCGTCTGGAGTCGGCGGCTCTCGAGGCCCAGGCCGCCGAGCCCCTCCGGGAACTGGACCAGCGCCAGGCCCCGGTCGAACTGTTCGCCCCGGAACGTGAACTGGTCGACGTCGCCGGGAGGGACCTCCGCCACGAGTCGGCGGGTCAGTTCCCGGATGTCGGCTTCGGAGATTTCGGGCATGGGCGTCGTCCCTGGAAAGGTGGTGCGGGCGCCTCGAACCTACCTGTCGGTAACCGGTCGGGTCCTAGCCGGGGTCACGCAGGGCGTACAGGTAGCCGTCCCGGGAACCCATGTAGACGGTCCCCCGCCAGATGGCCGCCGACGACTCGACGCACGCCCCGGTGGCGACCTCCCACACCTTGACCGGCTCGACGCTCGGGTCGGACAGGTCGAGTCCGAGCACCCGGCCGCTGCAGTCGCCCATGACGAGCATGTCGTCGACGATCGTCGGCGACGACCAGGTGGGCCCCGGCAGCTTCATGGTCCAGACGATCTCGCCACTGGCCCGGTCGATGCCATGGACCTTTCCCTCGTCCGTCGGCACGATGAGCAGGTCGCCGTACACGGCGGGCGTCGCCCACACCCCGCTGTCGAGGTGTGGACGGTCCTCCACCGCCCACACCAGCGGATCGTCGGGCCTCGACGGGTCGAGCTTCAGGACCTGGCCGAGTTCGTGCGACCGGTCCGTGCCCCGCTCGTACTCGACACCGACGTAGAGCATCCCCTCATCGTCCGCGACGAGCGTGGCATCCACGTCGTCGCCCGCCCAGAAGCGGAACACCCGGGTCGGCCAGACACCGTCCCGGAGGCCCCCGATGTCCCACCCCTGGACGAGGCCTCCCGAGTTCGCGAAGTACAGCGTGTCGCCGATGACCAAGGGCGACATCTCGATCGAGACGTTGCCGCCCACGGCATCCAGCAACTCGTCGTCCCAGCCGGCGACGTCCCAGACCATTTCCGGATCGACCGTGACCAGGCCGTCGGCGTCGTACCCCCGGTGCAGGCGCACCACGTGGAAGCGGCTGTTCTCCCCGCCGGCGAAGAGGTGGTCGTCGAGCACCAGCGGCGAACTGTCCCAGTCGTTGTTCCACCTGGTGGGCTCCACGTCGTAGGCATGGAGGCTCCACAGTTCGGCCGGCTCATCGCGGTCGATGGCGAGCACCCGCAACCTGTCGTCCCGGGAGCCCACATAGACGAGCGGGTAGCCGTCCGGGTCGACCGTCACCGAGCCCTTGATGATGTCACCGGTCGTGAAGTCGGGCAGGAGGCGTTCGCCGGTCTCCCCGTCGACGAAGTGGACGGCTGCGTCGTAGGCGCCGAACACCACCCAGGTCCGGCCCCCGCGCTCGAACACGGCTGGCTGGCCGGTCCATCCCATGCCGCACCACTGCTGCTGCTCCCCGGAGATGGACGTCATCGAACACATGCGGTCGTCGGGGAAGCGCCAGGCCACGACCGGGTCGCTCGGCACTGGACCCTCGCCGTGCCAGCTGCGGGTGGGCGACCCACGGAATGTCAGCACGCCCTCGACGTTGTCCCCCCATGGTCCACCGACCGTGGCGGGGTCCACCCAACCCTCGTAGGGCGGCTCGGTCGTCGTCGTGGTCGTCGTTGTCGACGTCGTGGACGTGGTCATCGTCGTGGACGTGGTCGTCGTCGTGGACGTGGTCGTCGTCGTGG
>JARQPW010000064.1 GCA_029577135.1 Acidimicrobiales bacterium | reverse complement strand
GCGTGCTAGCCCAGGCGGCAGGGGCGTGGTCGACCATCGCGAGGGCAGCGGTCTCGTAGTAGCTGCGGATGTCGTGGCTGACCCGCATCGGCAAGCCCGGGATGCCGGCTTCGGCCCATGGGGTGCCTTCGGAGATACGGATGAAGGCCTCGATGGCGGCGGGGATGTCGTCGGCCGCAACGACGCGGCCCGCGCCGAATCGGCCGTCGCTCATCTCGACGCCGCGGTCGTAGGCGGCGAGCAGGCCGCGAGCCTCGTCGATGGCGGGATGGGCGTCGGGGTCGTGACGCGGGGGGAGCGGGCAGGCGAGCATCTCGTCGCCACCATCGGGGATCGATTCATCGAATTCGGCGAGGACGGGTTCGGTGGCGTTCAGCAGGGCGAACGCGACGTCGAGCACGCGGTGCTGGAACTCCGGATCGCCTGGCTTGCCGAGCGGCCGCCCGAGCGGGAAGTCACACCACAGACCGCGGGGCGGGGCCGAGCCCTCGATCTGCTTGCGGATCGATCCGAGGGCGACGGTGGCGATCCCCTCAGCCTCGAAGACATGGGCGAGCGTACTCACGGTACGCGTGCACAGCGGTCAAACCGGGGTGAGCAGCACGACGTCGACGCCCTGATCGCGCAGGAACTTGGCGCCAGCCGGCCCGGAGTCCATGCGGATGGCCGACAGGTCGAACTGGTTGCCGGCATAGGCCAGATGCTGATCGGCCACGCGGCCGATCACGCCGCGCTCGGCCAACTCGTCGAGTCGGTCCACCGGGAACACGGTGTTCATGTCGTAGGCGAATCCCGACCCGTCGAAGTTGGGACTCCAGTGGCCGGTCACGTAGTCGCGTCGGCTGCCGTCGAGGACTCGGTAACCCGTGTCCATGACCTCGAAGTCGTCCTGGTCGGGATGATGCAGCGACGCGGTCGTCACGATCGCGACCGTCGCATCAGCGAGCGGTGGTGGTGTGGTGAACGCCGTCGTCTCGAAGCTCTCGCCGGGGAGCGCTTCGGTCAGCGCCTTGATGTCGGAGTCAGCCATGAGAGTGAAACTATCGCTAACGGAACGCCTCCCGGCGAGGCCATGACAACTCCAATCGAGCAGATCACCGTTGTCGGCACGCGGCGCCTTGTCTGAGTTGACCGAGGCGAACAGCCCTGCTGTCCCCGGGCAGTTGTGAGAGGAGTCTCCCGATGTCCCACCTAGCTGGAACAATGGGAAGATGGCACCAGGGAACGTGCTCGGGGGCGTTCAAGTCCCCCATCCGACACCAGAAGCTTCCAGACTGATCGATGAGACCAGACCCTCAGTAGGCGATACGAGGGATGTGCTCCTCCCAGGTGCGTTCGGAGACGACGTCGGATCCCTCGTAGCCGGTAATGCGGCCATCGAGGTGGAACTGGGTGGCGTCGCAGGTCACAGCCAACAGGCTTTCGGTACGCACTTGCCAATCATCCCGAGCGAACGCGAAGTCAGCCCGATATTCGATGGAGGCCGAGAGCGGGTCGCCCTCGACGATTCGGTATCGCTGAGAACTCTTGCTCGAGTATCGGAGGCGAGTGGCCTCAAACTCGACCTCGCCGGCGTCGACCTCGACCTCGAGGAGGTACTCCTTGCTCAAGGGGTCGTGGCCTTGGCGTCGCAATCCGGAACCCGGACGTACAACGCGATGAGGCAGGGGATCGGCAGCCTGCGGTTCTCCCAGGCTTGGCGGTGGAGTTCCGGAATTCCCGGGGCGCAAGACCGGCAACTCAAGACGACTGGCGGCCAGATCGATGCTCAGGGTGGCCTCCTGTGGCAGCGGCCAGGCCATCGGCCACATCTGGGTGGAGAGGGCAAGGCGCAGATGGTGGCCGGGAAGAATCCTCCACCCGAGATCGTTGAGGCGGACGGTGACCTCCATCGCCTCCCCTGGGTTCACCTCGGCGACACGGTCACGTCCCTCGCGGAGCCTCAGGTTCAGGATCCCGAAACTCATGAGCGTGGAGCTTCCGTCGGGACTGACATCGCAGAGGCGGGCCACCACGAGCCCCTTGTCCCGGTCACAGGTCAGCCGGAGGTGAAGCAGCGGGGTGCCCAGTAGTTCAAGTCCTTGGTCGAGTACCGGGCCGTTGAAGCAAGTGGACACGGCATCGTCAGATACCTGGTCGTCGGGCAACTCACGGACACCGGCAATCGGCATGTACTCACCGCTTGTGAGGCCCGTCCAAACCGGTGAGCAGACTTCGACTTCGGAAACTCCGACGGTGGTGGTTTCGTCGAGCCCATGGGGTGCGAGGTGCAGCGTCATGACGCTGACCTCCGGTGACGGCCAGGTGCTGACAGCCACCCATCTACCGGGTCGAGCGTTCGGCACGGGTGTCGGGCTGTGGCTGTCCTGCAGGTAGGCCAGGAGGGGCGGGGCGTCCATCACGCCGTTGTCGATGTCGCGCAGCCATCGGTCCCACCAGGCCAATGCCAGGCCGAGGAAGTCGATGCCGGGTCCCGGGACGCCGAGGTTCGGGTACACGTGGCCCCAAGCCCCCGAGACGCCCCTACAGGGGGCATCGATGTTCTCGAGGAGGCGTAGGACCGTGTTTGGCCAGCAGTCGTTCCAGCCGCTGACCGCAAGCACCGGGATCTGGATCCGGGCGTACTGCTCGCACACCGATCCCTGGATCCAGCTCTCATCCCGAAGCTGGTGCTCGAGCCAGGACGCGAGGAACATCGGCGTGTTGTCGAACCGTTCTCGCCACATGGCTCGCCAAGCGTCCCCGACGACAGCCGGGTCCGGTGGGCGGACGCAGTAGCCGAACATTACGGCACCCCAGCCAAGGCCCTGTCCCGGGTAGCCCCCCACCAGATAGCCGCCATCGTCGTAGTAGCGGTCGACAGATGCACCGACGGGGATGATTGCCTTCAATGCCGGGGGCTGCCGGACAGCAGCCTGAAGGCTGGCGATCCCGCCCCACGAGATCCCCATCATCCCGACAGCGCCAGTGCACCAGTCCTGGTCGGCGATCCACTCGATGACCTCGATGGCATCCTCCTGCTCGCGTGGTGAATATTCGTCCGTCATCAGGCCTTCGGAGTCACCGTGGCCGCGCATATCGGGCCGCACGCACGCATAGCCACGGGCAGCGAACCAGGCGTGGTTGGCGTGGTCGCGAAGGGCGACACCGTCGCGCTTGCGGTACGGGATGAATTCCAGGATTGCGGGAACCGGCTCCTGCTCTGCTCGCACAGGAAGCCAGAGTTGGGCAGACAGGCGGATGCCGTCGGACATCGGAATCCAGACGTGTTCGACCACCCGATAGGGCAGTTCGTCACTACGGCTGGGCCGCGATGTCTCCTCTTTCGACATGGCCCGAAGATAATCCGGCGCGGGCGAATGCGCCGACGGTCTCGATGTGGGTGGTGTCCGGGAACAGGTCGACGACGGTCACGTGCTTCAACCGCATGCCTGCAGAGCACAGCAGGCCGGCATCTCGGGCGAAGGACGCCGGATCGCAGCCGACCAGCACAAACAGTTGTGGGTCAGCGCGCCCGAGGGCGTCCACGCCTGCCTGCCCCAGGCCCTCGCGTGCAGGATCGGCGATCACGATCGAGGCAGGCAGCGCCTTCCAGCGCTCGACCGGAGCGTTGGAGATCTTCACGTCGCTCCCGTCGAGGTTGACGCGGAGGTCGGCGATCGAATCCCTGCTCCGTTCGATCGCATAGACGGTCCGACCCCGACCGATCGTGCCGGCGAAGATCCCGACGCCGGCATAGGCATCGACCAGGGGTGCCTCCTGTCCGGGTCCGCCGAGTGCATCGACCATCGCTGCGACCTCGGCGACGAGTGCGTCGACGCCGGCGGGGCGGTTCTGGAAAAAGGACCGTGCCGAGAGGCGCCAGCGACGTCCACCCGCCTCCTCGTGGATCCAGGCCCGCCGGCCAGCATCGAGTTCATCAGAACTCACGACCAGCACGTCGTCGGGCACGGAGACGTGCTGTGTACTTCCAGTGACCATTACCAGGCGTTCGCCGGTGCGATTGCCGACCCGGATCGTGACCTTGTCGATCTCGTCGGCGTTCCCGAAGCGACCTTCGACCAGGAGTTGCTCGGCAAGCGGGTCGACCGCACCGCACACCTCGGGCACGACGATGTCGTGCGAGCCCCTGACCCGGTAGCCCGCACGCCCGTCGACAACTGCTGCCCTCACCGTGGTGCGGCCTTGATCATCTTGAAGCGGCCTCAGTGACGGGCTGGGCGCATCGACCCCTGATCGGCGCAACTGCTCGATGACGATTCCAGCCTTCATGCGCAGTTGGAAATCTGCGCCGACATGCATCAGGTCGCAGCCGCCGCAGCCTTCAAGCCGGTGGGCGCAGGGAACCGGCACACGCTCGGGCGACGGATCCAGGACCTCGACCACGCGGGCACGCGACCAGCGCTTGTCGATCTCAATCACCTCGGCGATGACCGTCTCACCGGCGAGCGCCCCCTCGACGAAGATGACCCGGCCGTCCTCGGCCCGGGCGACGCCGGCGCCATCACGCGCGGTGGCAGTCACCAGGAGTTCCATGCGGGGACGGTATCCGCACTCTCCGGGATGCTCCCCGAGGGGTCAGCCGGTGGGGGACTCGGCCTCTACCGCTGCCACCATCTCGGCCATCGAGAAGAACACGTGGTCGAACGCAGGGAGCCGGTCCTGGTCCGCGGGTTCACCTATTTCCGATCTGCGCTGACGGTCGATCCAGGCGTTGTCCAAACCGATTCGACGAGCCGGGACGTGGTCGTGGCGGATGCTCTGGGCTGTGTGGAGGACGTCCGCCTTCGAATGGCCCAGGTCGGTGGCCAAGCGGCCCAACAGGTATTCGAAGTTGGCCGGGTCGGGCTTGTAGGACCCGATGTCCTCGGCGGTGTAGATCGCGTCGAAGTCGACCCCGAGCCTGGCGTTGGATGCTGCGAACCCGGCACGGTCGACGTTCGACAGGATCACGAGGTCGAATCGGGTGGCGAGGTACAGGAGGGCGTCGGTAGAGTCGGGAAACGCCGGCCACGACGGCACCGATGCCCCGAAGGCCGCGTCAAGTTCCGCCGAAGTCTCCAGTTCGAAGTCCTCGGCAAGAGACCGATGGACGCGTTCGAGTATGCCCGGATAGGACAGCGTGGGCGTAGCGGCCTGCTGGGCCGCCTCGAAGCGGTCGAATGCATCGAGTGCATGACGGCGAGAGGGGTCGGCGGGCGGGTTCGCAGCGAAGAGGGGCTGCAGGGCGTCCCAGATGCCCGTCTCCCAGTCGATGAGGGTTCCGTAGCAGTCGAAGGTCAGCACCGAATGGTCGATGAGCCGGCGGGTCACGGGCGAAGCTACTGGTCGGCCAGCGGGTCGTAGTCCCAGAGGGGCGTGTCCGGGGAATCGGCGCCACCGTCGGCGGCCTCGGAAATCCGTTCGACGACCAACTCGATCGTTGCCTCCCGGTTGCGGTAGACGGGGGCGGCCTGGACTGCAGCGACGCGCATGTCGGCAGTCTGCACAAGTGGAAGCGGTCGCGTCCATTCGCCCATCGGAGCGCGGGTTTCGTAGAGTCCACGCCATGACGACCGCGATCCCGTTTCCCGCCGGACAGCCGCCCGGCTATGTATGGCTGTCCGACGAGCCGGTGTTCGACCCAGCCGTCCACCTGGCACTGGGCGGACCGCCGGCCACCAGGAGCCTCGCCGAGTTCGGGTACATGCCCAACGAGATCGAACCGACCGCCACACCCGTGGCGGCCTCCGAGCCGTTCCGTGTGCTGTCCGAGGAAGGCGCCGCGGTCCTGCTCGACACGGCACGGAGGCTCCGTACCCATGCCCGCCGTGCCGGCAACCGCATCGAGCAGACGGTCCGGGGCGGCTGTTACCGCTCGCGCTTCCTGCGGGACCTCTGCCTGAGCCCCGAGGTCACCGACGTGATGTCGGCGATCTACGGCACCCCCGTGGCGCCCCACA
>JARQPW010000063.1 GCA_029577135.1 Acidimicrobiales bacterium | reverse complement strand
GCCGGCGTCAGCCGCCGCAAGAACGTGATGTCGACGGCAATCAAGAACATCATGACCATCGCCGTGGTCACCCCGGCGTTCTACTACGCCGGCTGGTGGACCTACTTCTGCTTCTCGGAGGGATTGATCCCGACGCCCAACCACCCCATCCACGGCGCGGAGTGCGCCTGGGGCATCCCATGGGGCGAGATGATGGGTCCCAACATCGGCGACCACGTCATGGCCGTCTTCTGGGCAGCGTTCCTGCTGTTCTCCTGGACCACCGGCTCGATCATGTCGGGCGCCGTCCTCGAGCGCATCCGCATCTCGGCGTACCTGGTGCTCACCGTGTTCCTCGGTGCGTTCGTGTGGATCATCGCCGCCGCCTGGGGTTGGAGTTGGCACGGCTGGCTGGTCGTCCACTTCGGCTTCCACGACTTCGCCGCCTCTGGTGTGGTACACGGCATCGCCGGGCTCTTCGCCCTGGGCGTGCTGTTCAACCTGGGTCCACGGGTCGGCAAGTACGACGACTCGGGAGGGGCACGGGCCTTCAAGCCCCACAACCTCCACATGACCCTCATGGGCCTCATGATCATCTTCACCGCCTTCTACGCCTTCTATGCGGCGTGCCTGGCGGTGCTGCCGGGTGAGCAACCGGGTTGGAACACCATCTACTACAACCCGACCACGCTCGGTGCGATCACGTTCACGATCACCATCGCCTTCTCGGCTGGCTTCATGAGCGGCTTCATCTGCTCCAAGGGCGATCCGTTCTGGACGATATCCGGAGGCCTCGCCGGCGTGGTCGCCGTGTCGGCAGGTGCGGACGTCTACGCCCCGTCGCTGACCTATCTGCTGGCGTTTGCCGGCGCGGCGTTCGCCGTGTGGATCGGCAACTGGCAGGACACGAAGATGCGTGTCGACGATGCGGTCGGAGCGGTCGCCGTCCACGGCTGGACCGGAATGCTGGGCGTGCTGTTCATGGGCATCTTCGCCAGCGGTTATCCCACCGGCGGGTTCTCGGGCAACGTCCGGGTCACCATCCTGGGACAGCTGGTCGGCATAGCCACCTTCATCGCGTTGGCGTTCCTCGCCGGCTACATCATCTCGTGGCTGCTGAAGAAGGGGAACCTCCTGCGGGTGCCGCTCGAGGTGGAACTCGAGGGCCTCGACCTGGCCGAGTTCGGCGCGGACTTCTACCCGGACTTCGGCGCCAGCGACGAGGTCATCGTGGAAGCCGACGGCACAGAGGTACCAGCGGCACCGGTACTCCTCAGGGCCGCCCAACAGGTCATCCGAGCCTGATCGATGCTGGAACTCATCGGGGCCATCGCACTGATGTACGCCGTCGTTCTGGCGGCGGGCATCTGGGCGACCCGCAAGTCCAAGGCCCTGCGCGAGGCAGAAGCAAACGACATCGACAGTTCAGTCTGAAAAAAAGGAGTGTGAACAAGCATGGACACCTTTCCCTACGCCGATTGGGCGGAGGCACTCGAAGCGAACGGTGCGATCTACACCTGGGCTAACAACAACGGCGCGATCTACCTGCTCACTGCCCTGGGCAGCGCGTTGTTCCTGGTGAGCATGGTCCACCTGATTAGGAATGAGGACAAGAGCCTCAATCAAGCGGCCGCTCGTCTGGCCGCCCGGGATGCTGCCGCCCCGGATGCTGCACCGATTGGAGGTGAGTGAGATGGCCGGCAAGCAGATCGAATTCCAGGAGAACCACACGCACAAGAAGAGTTACGAGCGTGGGATGCTGATCGCGTCAGTCCTCTGCATCGTGTTCGTCATCATCGCGGTCAACGTCGTCGGTGGTGGCGGTACCTGCTGCTGATCGCCGTCGAGTAGTAGTCAGATGACGGCGGCGGTGCGTCTCCGAGTCGCGGAGGTCGCCGCTGCCGTCATCATCATCTCGTTGTTACTACCCTGGGTGGTCGACGACGGCAGGACCCTACGGGGCATTCAGGTCGGCGAGGGACAGTTGATCCTGCTTATCGCCATGGCGACGATCGTGATGATCCGGCTCGGCAGTCGCCTTTCGTGGTTTGCCGCGGGCTTCTCTGCCGCCGTTCTCTGGCGGCAGTGGCTGGAGAGCGACGAGACCCTCAGAAGCTTGGGTCCCCTCGTCGGCGCACTGGCGGCGACGACGGCCGTCGTGTTCCTGGTCTGGAACATGTTCGCCGAGGTCCGAGCTTCGGCACCCGGCGACTGAACGCCACCCCATGGGTCAGTCGATGACCGCCGGACACGTCGACGTCGCGGTCGTCGGCCGTGGGATGCTCGGCAGCCCCTGTGCCCGTCGCCTGGCGGAGGCCGGCTGTTCCGTCCTCCTGGTCGGCCAGGGTGAACCCGTCGACCGCCGTTCCCACGACGGGGTCTTCGCCAGCCACCACGACGACACCCGCATCACGCGGGTGATCGACCCCGACCCGCTCCGGGCCTGGCTGGGCCACCGTGCGCTCGACGACTTCCGGCGCCTCGAGGCCGCCACCGGCGAGCGGATCCTGACCCAGGTGGGGCACCTCTGGGTCGCCCCGCCCGACGAGATCGATGAACTGGCCGCAGCAGACGCACGCTTCGACCTCGGCTGCACGCGACACGACCCGGTAGGCCTGCGAACCGCGTTCCCTCATCTGTCGCCCCCGGATGGCCTGGACGGGATCCTTCAGGGACCAGGCGCCGGCCACCTGGACCCCCGGGCCTACGTGCGCGCCGAGGGCACCGCCTGCGTTGCGGCCGGGGGGACCGTCGTCGACGCACTCGTCGCCTCGGTGCTCGACCGGGGGACCGTCGTCGAACTCGAGACGTCGGCCGGGGCGTTTCGCGCCGATCGGGTCGTGCTCGCCACGGGTCCCTTTTTCGCCCACGGCGACACGCCGGCCGGCGAACTGGGCCTGACCGTCGGCACCCACACCATGCTCCACGTCGAGGTATCCCCTGCCGACGTCGAACGGCTGGCCGGACTCCCCAGCCTCATCGTCAGGCCCACCGACGAGGACCGCCACTGTTTCGTGCTGCCACCCAAGGAATGCCCCGACGGGCGGGTCGTGATCAAGATCGGCATCTCACACCAGGGGCAGGATCTCGGCGCCGACCGCATCGCCGCCTGGTTCCGCACCGACGGCGACCTCGAGGGTGCGGCCCACCAGGAACGACTGCTCCTCGACCTGCTCCCCGGCCTCGAGGTGGTGCGACGCCTCACGGTCCCCTGCGTCACCACCTACACGGCGACCGGCCATCCCGTCATCGACGACCTGACCGACCGTGTCAGCGCCCTCGTCGGCGGCAACGGCTACGCCGCCAAGTGCGCCCCCGCCCTGGGCGGACTCGCCGCCGGCCGGCTCCTGGGCCAGCCGTGGCCGACCGAGGTCGAACGTCGCCTGTTCGAACGTGCGCCCGGCTCGCAGGACTGAGCGGGCCGGAAGCTCTCTGCTAACTCCAGGGGTAGGGCGAGTTGCTGACCGGGTGCAGTCGGCCCTCGGCGTACCGCGAGTAGCGGAACGGCTCCAGAAGCGCCTGGGTATCACCGAGCAGTTCCTTAGCCACCAGTGCACCCACCCCGATCATCTTGAACCCGTGGTTGGAATCGGCGATCACATAGACGTTCTCGCAGAAGGTGTCGAAAACCGGGAAGTTGTCGGGAGTGAAGGCGCCAATACCACCCGACGGAGCATGACTCATCAAGCCGGCCATCCCCTGGAACCGTGCCTGGCAGTGTGAAAGGCCTGCAGCCCAAACCGCGCGAAAATCACTACCCACTACAAAATCAGGACTGGCGGGGCCGTAGGGGTCGATGGCCACATCCTGCCAAGGACGATCGACGCGGTAGGGCATATAGCCGCCTTGTACACCGCCGAAGTTGAAGTCGGGCTTGTAGTAGATACCCCACTTACCATCGACCAGAAGGGTGCCCTCTTCGTCGTAGAGCGGTGCGTCTGCATCAACGTGGACCACCGGTGGCATGTTTCCTTCGTTGTTCATGAGATAGCCGGGGTCCACATCGAGGGTTCCCTCCTGCAGCGCCCAGAACTGCCAGGTTGGAAGTTCGAAGACCTCACCCTCTACGAGGATTCTGGTGGTCTCGGGTAAGTCCAACATCTCCCACAGCTTGGGGACCCATGGGCCGGCAGCGGCCACGACATGTTCGACCTGGATCATGCCCCGGTTGGTGACGACGTGGGTGACCGAACCACCATCGACGGCCAACTCGGTGACCAGGGTGTCGGTCACCACCGCCACCCCATGAGCTTTGGCCTTCGCGAGGAGGCCTTCCACAGCGGCCATGTTGTGGGCGTAACCCCCCTTCTTCTCGTGAAGGACGCTGGTTACTCCGGTCGCTCGCCAGTCGTCAAAGATCCCCTTCATGTAGTTGAAGGTCTCTTGTTCGCCATCGATGAAGACCGATTCGTAGCCGATGGCCTCCTGTTGGGCCGCGATCGTCGCCACGTCGGAACGCATCTCCTCGTATGAGATCTGGAGGTAGCCCACCGGGTGGTACTGGAACGCCTCGGGATCCGACTCCCACACAGACACCGAGTGGGCCATCAACTCCCGCATAGCGGGCTGAAAGTAGTTGTTTCGAACCACGCCACAGGCAATGCCAGACGGTCCGGCACCGGCATGGGCCTTTTCGATGACCACAATGTCCGATCCGTCGCCCTTGCCGCTCGCCTTGAGTTCCTCGGCCAGGTGCCAGGCCGTCGACAGGCCGTGGATCCCGGCGCCGATAATGCAGTAGCGGATGGACTCCGGAAGGTCGTCTGAGTGCGTCATGCCGTGGAATCCTTTGCAGGGCCTGCCGGTCGGATCGTCACCCAGGCCGGACCGTGAGAGAACGATGTGTTCAGTGGGCTGGGGACTCCCAGCCCTCGAGCACCGGCGGCGTATAGTTGTCGCCGACCGATTTCGAGTCGGCGACCCAGGGACCGAGCTCGACCTGGTGGAACTTGCAGTGCTTCTCCTTGAGTTGGATGCCGTAGGAGTTGCCCGAGATGAGGTGCTTCATGAGTACCTTGCGTGCGAGTTCGTCCTCACGGCCCTCCGGGATGTCGAAGTAGATCTTGAGGAACGAGTTCGAGTTCCGGTCGAACACCGCGGGGGCTCCGTCCTCCTCGAGCAGGTGGATGTCCTCGAGCCAGTTCAGATCCCTGCCCGGGGTGAGCTCGAGGAGGTCGAGGTCCTCGACCAGGGACCTGTCCTCCTGGTACTGGAACCGCCTGCCGGCGAGTTCCTCGGCATCGATGGCGATTGACTTCTGTGCCATGGCAGTCTCCTAGTTCCCGGCCTGGGCGAGGCCCTTGGCCATCATGTCCTTCATCTCCTGCAGCGCCCGCTCCTCGCTGACGCCCGGGATGTAGGTGGTGCCGGCCAGCGGCACCTTGGCCATGGCGGAGGCCTCATGGGTGAGTGCCGCCAGGTCCTCGGGCTCGAGGCTGTGGATGTCGGTCTTTCCGCAGGCACGGGCCAGCAACTGGACCTCCATCGTGAGGGTGTGCAGGAAGTTGTAGACGCGAAGGGCCGCCTCGTCGACGTCGAGGCGCTTCCGCAACTCGACGTCCTGGGTGGCGATCCCCACCGGGCAGCGGCCGGTGTGGCAGTGGTAGCACTCGCCGGCCGGCACGCCGATGGTGCCCTCGTAGTCGGTGACGCCCTCGATGTGCTTGTTGCAGTTGAGGGCCATCAGGGCGGCGGTGCCGAGCGCCACGGCCTTGGCGCCCAGCGCCAGACACTTGGCGACGTCGCCGCCGTTGCGGATGCCGCCGGCGACGACGAGGTCGATGTCGTCGACCAGGCCCACGTCCTCGAGCGCTCGACGGGCCTCCGGGATGGCCGCCATGAGCGGGATGCCCGTCTCCTCGGTGGCCAGGTGTGGTCCGGCACCCGTCCCGCCCTCGGCGCCATCCAGGTAGATGGTGTCGGGGCCGCACTTGGCTGCCATGCGCACGTCGTCGTAGACCCGTGCCGAGCCCAGCTTGAGCTGGATCGGGACCTGGTAGTTGGTGGCCTCCCGGATCTCCTGGATCTTGAGCGACAGGTCGTCAGGACCGATCCAGTCGGGGTGGCGGGCCGGAGACCGTTGGTCGATGCCGACGGGCAGCGAGCGCATCTCGGCCACCTGTTCGGTGACCTTCTGGCCCATGAGGTGGCCTCCGAGGCCGACCTTGCAGCCCTGGCCGATGAAGAACTCGACGGCGTCGGCCAGCATCAGGTGGTGCGGGTTGAAGCCGTAGCGGCTCTGGATGACCTGGTAGAACCACTTCGTCGACAGGTCCCGCTCCGGCGGAATCATGCCGCCCTCGCCCGAGCACGTCGCCGTGCCGGCCATCGAGGCGCCCTTGGCGAGGGCCATCTTGGCCTCGATCGACAGCGCACCGAAACTCATGCCGGTGATGTACACGGGGATGTCGAGTTCGAGGGGCTTGGCGGCGAAGCGGGCGCCGAGGACCGTCCTGGTCTCGCACTTCTCGCGGTAGCCCTCGATCACGAACCTGGTCAGCGTGCCGGGCAGGAAGACCAGTTCGTCCCAGTGCGGGATCTTCTTGAAGATGGAGAAGCCCCTCATCCGGTAGCGGCCGAGTTCCGCCTTCACGTGGATGTCGTTGATGACCTCCGGCGTGAAGATCTTGCTCTTGCCGATCACGTCGGTCGGGCGGTTGGTGTCGATCTGGACGTCGACGCCCTTGATGTCGTTGGCTTCTGGCATCGTCACTACCTCCTAGAGGACGAGCTTGCGCTCGGAGGGCTCGAGCGCGTCGTAGTTGTGGAGCGCCTTGCCGCACTCGAACTTCTTGAGGTCGGGCGGGGTGCCGAGTCCGTAGATCTCGAACTTGCGGTTGATGAACTCGTGGTCGGACTCGTCCATCTCGCCGGGTACGCAGTCCACGCCGAGCGAGGCGATGTTGCCGCCGACGTAGATGGTGCCGTCGTACATGGAGTCGCCGAGGCCGTCGTTGGCGTCGCCACAGATGATCTGGCGACCACGCTGCATCATGAAGCCGGTGTTGATGCCGGCGCTGCCGAGGACGATTATCGTGCCGCCCTTCTGGTCGATGCCGGTCCGGGC
>JARQPW010000062.1 GCA_029577135.1 Acidimicrobiales bacterium | reverse complement strand
CAAAGGGGATTCAGCAATGATGTCAACCATTCTCACCCTCATGGTGATGGGAATGATCTTCCAGGGGGTTCTCGCCGTCCTGGATTCCATCCTCGACACCGTCGGAGTCAACGCCATGTTGCGTGGTATTCCGGTTATCGGTGCGAACCTGACCCTGATCTGGGCATACCTCTTCGTCGTAGTCAGCGAAGTCGGTGGATTCGGCTATGCCGCTTCCACCGAGGTGCTGGGCCTCAGCGATCTCGGTACGGACATTGGGACCGCAATTGCGATCCTGGCGTTCATTCCGGTGAAGGATGCCGCGATCAGTGCTCTGGGCAAGGGTATCGCCCGCTGACCAGGTTTCTCGAAACGCCCCGCTGCCTCCGGGTGGCGGGGCGTTTCGGCGTTCTGGGCCGAACTGCCGGTGACCCGGACCCGGTTGCTACCTTCGGCCGGTACCACGACGAGCCAGGAGGCACCCGATGGCGCGATTCGACGGAAGGGTGGCTGCCCTCACGGGCGCCGCCTCGGGCATCGGCCGGGCGACGGCGATCCGCCTGGCCGCCGAGGGCGCCACGGTCGTCGGCCTGGACATCGACGAGGCCGGTCTCGTCGGGACCGCCGAGGCCGCCGGATCGATGGGTTCGATCGTCTGTGACGTGGCCGACCGGGCAGCCTGCCACGCCGCCGTGGAGCAGGTGGTTGCCGACCACGGACGCCTCGACGTCTTCGGCAACATCGCCGGCGTCGCCAGGAGCCAGCACGTTCCCGATGTCACCCTGGAGGACTGGGACCAGATGGTCGCCGTGAACGTGTCGGGCGTCTTCTGGTGCGCCCAGGCCGCCATCCCCCACCTCCTCAAGGTCGACGGCGTCCTCATCAACATCGCCTCGAACGCAGGCCTCATGGGTCAGGCCTACACGGTCCCCTACTGCGCCACCAAGGGTGCGGTCGTCAACATGACCCGTGCCCTCGCCATGGAGTACGCCAAGACCGGACTGCGGGTCAACGCAATCGCCCCCGGAGCCGTCCAGACACCGCTGGTCGACAACTACCAGCTCCCCGAGGAGATCGACTTCTCGCTCATGGCGGGCTACATCGGCCTCCGCGAGATGTCCCGGCCCGCGGACATCGCCGCCTTCTTCGCCTTCCTGGCCTCCGACGAGGCCCGACAGGTCCACGGGGCGATCCTCTCGATCGACGCCGGCCTGACCGCCGGCTGACCGGTCTTCGGCGGGGCCACTACCGTGCCCGGAATGGAAGGCCCCTACGTCCTCGGAGTGGACCTCGACGGCGTCTGTGGCGACTACACGAGCGCATTCCGCTCGGTCGTCGCCGAAGAGTTGGGCATGGAGGAGGACCACCTGCCCCTCCAGCGGTCCTGGGACTTCACGGAGTGGAACCTCACCCCGGAGGACTTCGAGCGGCTGCACCTCATCGCAGTGGCCGACCACCGGATCCTTCGCACGATGCCCGTCATCGAGGACGCCGCCGAAGCGCTCTGGCGCCTGTCCGACGCGGGGGTCTGGATCCGGATCATCACGCACCGGCTCTACGTGAACTGGAGCCACGCCATCGCCATCGCCGACACGGTCGAATGGCTGGACCAGCACCGGATCCCGTACCGCGACATCTGCTTCCTCGGGGCCAAGCCCGAGGTCGAGGCCGACCTCTACATCGACGACGGCCCGCACAACGTCGAGGCGCTCCGGGCCACCGGCAATCGCGTGGTCGTCTTCGACGCTCCCTACAACCGCGACCTCGGGGGACCCAGAGCGAGCGACTGGTCGGAGTGCGAGCACCTCGTGCTGGTCGATGCCGCCCAACACGGATACCCGCTCCAGACGCAACTTCCGGGCCTCGAGCCGGGGACCGACCGCCTCCCCGACTGAGGCTCGGTTCCCCGCCGGGTCAGCGGCGCTCGTACCCGGGCGTGCGCTTCTCCGAGAAGGCCTTCGGGCCCTCCTTGGCGTCCCTCGAGTCGAACACGGCCATCCCGTAGGACTGCTCATGGGCGAAGGCGTCCTCCTCGGTCATCCCCGAGGTCTCCCGGAGGGTCCGGAGCACCGCCTCGACGGCCAGGGGACCGTTGCCGGCGACGGTGTCGGCGATCTCCCTGGCGGTGGCGAGCGCCTCGCCGTCCGGCACCATCCGACCGATGAGGCCGAGTTGCTTCGCCTCTGCGGCGTCGATGTGACGTCCGGTGAGGAGGATGTCGGCCGCTTCCGTGAACGGGATCTGGCGGGCGAGGCGGACCGCCGAGCCGCCCATCGGGTACAGCGACCAGCGGACCTCCGAGACCCCGAAGGTGGCGCTCTCGCCGGCAACCCTGATGTCGCTGCCCTGGAGGATCTCGGTGCCGCCGGCAACGGCGTTGCCCTCGACCGCTGCGATGACGGGCACCCTGGGGTGCCGGGTCTTGAGGAGCCCGTCGTAGATGAAGCCGGAACCCTCGCTCTCCATGCGGCCCTTCACGTCGTAGTCGTCCGTCGCCTCGGCGTCTCCGGCCATGGCCCGCAGGTCCATGCCCGCCGAGAAATGCCCGCCGGCGCCGGTGAGGATGACGGCCCGGATGTCGAGGTCCTCGTCCACCAGGTCCCAGGCGTCGGCCAGTCGGGCGAACATGGCGAGCGTCATGGCGTTGCGACGCTGCGGCCGGTTCAGGGTGACCGTCAGGACGTGGCCGTCCTTCTCGACGAGGCAGTCGGGCATGGTGGCTCCTCAGATCCCGGCCAGGGAGGCGCGGGCGGCCTCGAGGTCTTCTCGGCTCGTGACGCCGATCCAAGGCTCGTCGGTCCCCACGACGTCGATGCGCAGCAGACCATCGGCACGCTGCTGGTCGAGGGCCTCGGGGAGCAGGAACTCGGCGGAGGGGTCGTCGCTGTGCACGGCGTGGAAGGCGGCCCACTGTCCGGCCAGGCGGGCGATCGCCGCCTCGGGCAACCCCCAGAGGTTCATCGACACCGGAACATCGTCAGGGAGCTGCCCCGATGGGTCGTCGGCGATGATCCGGCCGTCCTCCCGTCGGATGCCGTGGGTCTCGACCAGTTCGACGAGGATACCTTCGGCGACCCGACAGATGCCCCGTGAGACGGATGCGGCGCTCGAGAGGGTGCGGCCCAGTCCGAAGGCGAGGATGACCCCCCGGCTGCCACCGCCCGCCAGGAGCGCCTCGACCGTGCGCCGAACGCCGGTCGGGCCGTAGTGGTCGTCGGCGTTGAGGACGACGACGGGGCCCGGGCAGGCGGAGGCGCCGCTCAACACCGCATGGCCCGTGCCCCAGGGCTTGCGCCGGTCCGGCCCGTGCGTGTCCTGGTGGACGATCGTGAGGGGGAGGCCCGGGCCGTGCTGGCGTTCGAGGTGTTCCCGGAACAGGGCATCGAGGTCGGTTCGGGCCACGACGACGATGCGGCCAATTCCTGCTGCGAGGGCGTCCCGGATCGCGTAGTCGAGGAACGCCTCGCCGTTCGGGCCGACGTCGACGAGCTGCTTGTCGCCGCCAAACCGGGAGCCCATCCCGCCCGCCATCACGAGGAGCGTGATGTCGGAGGGGGTCACGCCGAGGGCGCCTCTCCGCCCCGTTCGCCCCGCAGGAAGGCCTCGCGGGCGGTGTCGCCGACCCCGCGCAGGTTCAACTCGAAGGTGAAGCCCTGCTCGTATCGGTAGCTGCGAAGTACGTCGATGGGATCGATGCCGTTGAGGCTGGCCTTCGCCGCACGGATCGTGGCGGCGTCCTTGCCGGCGATGACCGTGGCCAGCGCGGTGGCGCGCGCCACGAGCTCGGCGGCAGGTACGACGTCGAGGACCGAGCCGTAGGCGAGGAGCTCGGCTGCCGTGGCGGTCTCGCAGCTGTAGAGCATCCAGCGGACCCGCTGGGCGGGAACCAGGCGCATCAGGTGCGTGGCTGCGCCGAGTGCGCCGTTGTCGACCTCGGGGAGCCCGAACACGGCGTCGTCGGCGGCGATCACCACGTCGGCGTTGCCGGCCAGGCCGATGCCCGATCCGAGGCAGTGTCCCTGGACCGCTGCGACCACCGGCACGGCGCATTCGTAAACGGCCCGGAAGGCCTCGAAGCACGAGCGGTTGGCCTCGAGGATCCCCTCGTTGCCCGGGAGGGACTGCATCTCCTTGATGTCGACCCCGGCGCAGAACCCCCGACCCTCGGCACACAGGACCACGGCCCGCACGTCCGAGTTCCGCCGGTAGCCGTCGAGCAGGTCGGCCAGGGCGTAGCCGTCGGCGATGTCGAATGCGTTGACCGGCGGCTTCGACATCACCACCGTGGCGACGCCTTCTGCGATCGTCTCCTGCAGGGGCACGGTCCGACCCTAGCGGCGGAGCAGGACCGAGGAGCCGTGGCCGAAGAGTCCCTGGTTGACCGTGACCCCCACCCGCGCCCCCTCGACCTGGCGCTTCCCGGCCCGCCCGGACAGCTGCCAGGTGAGTTCGCAGACCTGGGCGATCGCCTGGGCCGGGACGGCCTCGCCGAAGGCGCCCAGCCCACCGCTGGCGTTGACGGGGATGCGTCCGCCGATGCTGGTGGCTCCCGAGCGCAGGAGCGACTCGGCCTCGCCGACCTCGCAGAGGCCCAGGTGTTCGTACCAGTCGAGTTCGAGGGCCGAGGAGAGGTCGTAGACCTCGGCCAGGTCGACCTCGTCGGGGCCGATGCCCGCCTCTTCGTAGACCCGTGCGCCGATCGACTCCTTGAAGCCCAGGTCGGGGGGCTCGGCGGCGGCGGCCGAGTCGGTGGCCAGGTACGGCAGGTCGATGATCGTGTCGGGGTAGGTGGGCGTCACCAGCGAGATGCCCGCCACCCGCACCGGGTCGGTCACACCGAGGCGACGTGCATAGTCCATCGAGGCGACCACCACAGCAGCACCGCCGTCGCTGGTGGCGCAGATCTCGAGGAGGCGCAGCGGATCGGACACGACCGGAGAGTTGGCGACGTCCTCGACGCTGAACACCTTCGCAAACCGGGCATTCGGGTTGTGTACCCCGTGGCGGCTGTTCTTGGCCTTGACTGCGGCGAAGTCGTCAGGCGTGGCACCGTGGAGTGCCATGCGCCTGCGTGCGTGCAGGGCGAAGTAGACGGGGTTGGTCGCCCCCACCAGGTGGAAGCGCAGCCAGTCCGTGTCGTCGGGGCGCCTTCCCTCGTTCGGGGCAAGGAAGCCCTTGGGGGTCGTGTCGGCGCCGACGACGAGCGCCACCTCACAGGCGCCCGAGAGGATCTGCCCGCGGGCCACCGACAGTGCGGTCGCCCCGGACGCGCAGGCGGCATAGGAACTGGCTACCTGGGCGCCGGTGAATCCGAGCGCCCGGGCGAAGGTGCTCCCCGCCACGTAGCCCGGGTAGCCGCAGCGCACCGTGATCGCCCCCGAGACGAAGCCCACAGCGCGCCAGTCGACCCCTGCGTCGGCGATGGCCTCCCGTGCGGCGTGCACGCCGTAGTCGACGAAGTTCCGGCCCCACTTCCCCCAGGGGTGCATGCCGACCCCGAGGACGGCGATCTCGTCCATCAGGATGCCCCCTTTCCAGGTTCCGCGCCGACCGGCCGCCACTGCCAGGTCAGGTACTCGTGGTCGTCGTCCTCGTACAGGGTGCCGAGGACCAACTCGACGGCCATGCCGACCTCGAGGTCTGCAACGCTCCAGTCCGGGTGGACCTGCCCGAGGACGACCATGCGCTCCTCGTCGAGTTCGACGGCGGCGACGGTCACCGGCTCGTAGGGCTCGGTGATCATGAATGGTTGCGGCGGCGGGTAGACGCTGTTCGTGAAGGACCAGATGAGGCCGGTGCGCGACAGGAGCACCTCGTCGACGTCGCCTCCCGAGGCCGCCGGGTCGGCGCCCCCGAGGTCCTTCGGAAAGCAGTAGCCACCAGTGTCGGACAGTCGGCCGCCGATGAGGTGCGGAGGGTCGTCCATGGTGAAGAGGCCCTCGACCGCAGGCACGCGGGTCTTCGTTGGCGCAGAATCGGACATTGGCTCCCTGTTCTCCACGGTGTTGCCGGTTTACCGAGTGTAGGAGGCAGGTCGCAATGCAGGGTAGGTGGGCTGCCGGTCGGGGCGCCGCCTCCGGCGGTGGACAACCGCGTGTCAGTGCAGGATTCCACCGCCGTCGACGACGATCGACTGCCCGTTGATGCGGCGGGCGGCGTCCGAGCACAACCACACGGCGGTAGCGGCGACCTCCGTCGGGTCGAGCAGTTCGCCGGTCGGCGAGAACTTCCGAAGTCCCTCGCGGGCCCGGTCCGTGAGTTGTTCACCGCCGCCTCGCAGCATCGGTGTATCGGTGATGCCGGGAAGGATGGCGTTGCACCGGATCTCGTGCCGAAGGTATTCGCGGGCGACCAGACGGGTGAGCCCCAGGACGCCGTGCTTCGCCGCCGTGTAGTGGGGTTGCCCGGGAGCGGGAACCAGCCCGGCGCCGGACGACGTGTTGACGATCGCCCCGCCAGTGCCCTGGGCGACCAGATGGCGGAGTTCGTGCTTGAGGCAGAGGAAGACCGACGTCAGGTTGACGGCGACCACTTCCTCGAAGGCCTCACGTTCCATCTCGTGCAGGGGTGTGCTCGGGTAGCTGATGCCGGCGTTGTTGAAGGCGCAGTCGATCCGTCCCTGTGCGGCGGCCACGTCATCCACCCAGGCGGCGACGGCTGGCTCGTCCGTCACGTCGAAGACATGGGCCGACGCCGATCCGCCGGACTCCCGGACGATTTCGAGGGAAGCCTCGAGGCGGTCGGCGTCCCGGTCCGCGAGTGCGACGTGGGCCACACCCTCGGTGGCGAACAGGAGCGCTGCGGCTGCTCCGATCCCGCCTGCAGCACCGGTGACCAGCACCACCTTCCCCTGCATGCTCCCCACGGACCGACCTCCCGGGCCTCGACTCCCCACAGCGTGACCCATTTCACGCATTCCGGCCAATCCCCCTCCCTCACGCCTGACCGCCCTCTGCTAGTCTCATGGTGCTGACAACATCCCTGTGGGAGAGACCCCGACTCGATCGGGGCGCCGAAGGAGCAACCGCCCCCGGAAACTCTCAGGCAGAAGGACCACCGGGACAGGCAACTCTGGAGAGCGACCGGCATACCGGTCCACCGACGGGGCAAGCCGATCGGCAGGGTCCTCAAGGCCCGGTCGGAAGGTGAATCTCTCAGGTTTCGGACAGAGGGGGGCGCAGACAAAGCGCACCCGACCCCGGAGACCAGAGATGCAGAGAAGTCCCCAGGACCTCCGCTCCCTCCCCCTGCAGGACCTGCTCGACCGCGGGGAGTTCCTTCCCCGCCACATCGGGCCCGACGAGGCCGACCTGGCCCGGATGCTCGACGTCATCGGCGTCGACTCCGTCGAGCA
>JARQPW010000061.1 GCA_029577135.1 Acidimicrobiales bacterium | reverse complement strand
GTCGCCCTCAAGGCCGACCTCGAGTCCGGCGCCATCCCGACCTGTGTCTGGGTCACGGACGCCCCGGGGTGCGAAGTCGCACCGGTGCCCGAGTACGGCGGCGAGGTCATCCTCGGCCTCGAGTCGGAGGCCACCGGCCTGCGACCGTGGGAGGACGCCTGCTCGTCGCCCTGTTACAACATCATGATCTCGATCTACGACTACCTGATGGCGCAGAACGAGACCGGTGCCTACGAGGGATACCTGGCCGAGGGCATCACGCCCAACGAGGACTACACGGTCTGGACGATGACCGTGCGATCCGGGGTCACGTTCCACGATGGCACGGCGTTCACGGCCCAGACGGTGGTCGACATGTTCCCGATCCAGCAGGCAGGTGCTGTCGGGTCGGCGAACATCGCCCGGGCGGGCCTGGTCAGCGTCGAGGCGCCGGATGACGTCACGGTCGTGTACACGCTAAGTGAGACGAACGTGGCGTTCGACAGCGAGTTCGCCCTCAACGGCCTCGGAGCGGTGTTCCAGCCGGCCCTGGCGGCCACCGACCCCGACGGGTACGACTACACCATGAACCCGGTCGGCACCGGTCCGTTCATGATGGACAGCAGGGACATCGACAACGAGACCATCCTGGTGCGGAACCCGGACTACTGGCTGTCGGTCAACGGCAACCAGTTGCCGTACCTCGACCGGATGATCTTCCGTCCGATCCCCGACGAGACCACACGCCTGGCCTCGTTGACGTCGGGCACCACGTCGGCCATGCAGACCCTGCGCCAGGCCACGATCCGCGATGCCCGACTCGAGGACGACATCGTCCTGCACGAGTTCCAGGGCAACAACAGCGGTGGTGGCCACTTCAACGTCATGGTGGCTCCGTACGACGACGTGCGGGTCCGCCGTGGCCTGACCCTGGCCAACAACCAGGATGCGGTCATCGAGGCACTCGGCGGCACGGGGATCTCCCTGCCGGGGACGCAGTTCTTCTCGGAGGACAGCCCCTGGTGGTCGCAGGCGGTCTACGACGCCTGGCCGCACTTCGACATCGAGGCCGGCACGGCGCTGCTCCAGGAGTACGTCGACGATCCAGCCCGTACCGACGGCAAGGCGGTCGGTGAGAAGATCGATGTCGAACTGGGCTGTGTCGGTGGCGAGCCGACACTGGTAGCGGCCATGTCGGTGCTGGACCAGCTCTGGACGTCGACCGAGTTGGTCAACGTGGAGGTCGTCATGGTCGCCGACCAGCAGACCCACATCAACGTGGCTCTCGGTGCGGCCAACGCCTTCGTCGGCGAACACGGTGCCCACTGTTGGCGGTTCGGGGATGAACAGGATCCGTCGGTGGCGCTCGGCGCCGCCTACGGCGATCCTGTGGCGAACCCGCTGAACTTCTCGAACTTCGACAGCCCGGAGGCTCGAGCAATATTGGCCGAGGCGCTGACCGTCGGCGACTTCGAGACTCGCAAGGCCCTCTACGAGCAGGTCTCGATGATCGGCGCCGTCGAGGTGCCGATGTGGTTCTCAGGCCACACGGCGACGTTGATCGCCGTGGCCGCGGAGGTCTTCGGCCTCGACGAGTGGGTCCTTCCCGAAGGACAGCTCGGAATCGGCCACCCGGCGGCAATCGGTCGTTGGGGTCAGGTGTGGCTTATCGGCGGCTGACCTGATTGCCCAGTGCGTTGGGCGTGGGGTGGAGCTTCGGCTCCACCCCACGCCCGCGCCTTGCGCTCGTCGTCGTCCGGCGCCTGGTACGGGGGGAAAGCACCCGTCAGGGCATGGGCATGAGTTAGGAGAACCGTGGGAAGGCTGATTGCAGGACGCATGGTGCGACTCGTGGCGACTCTGTTGCTCGTGACGTTCGTCACCTTCATGGCGACCAGCCTGCTGCCGGGTGATCCCGTCAATGCCCTCATCCCGATCGAGGCCCAGCAGGATCGGGAGTTCGTGGAACAGGTGCGCGAAGAGTGGGGGTTCAACGACCCGCTCCTGGTGCGCTATGGGCGGTGGCTCGGCGATGCGGTCCGGGGGGACCTCGGCGACTCCTATGTCACCGGACGCCCGATCATCGACGAGATCACCCCCCGCCTGCCGGTCACCGGCGAGCTGATGGTCGTCACCGTCTTGTTGGGAATCTTGATCGGCGTTCCACTCGGCCTGGTGTCCGGCTATCGGGAAGGGTCACGCGCCGACAAGGCGGTCTCCGCTGTCGCGCAGTTCGGCCTGAGCATTCCGAACTTCGTGCTCGGCCTGGTGCTCATCTACGTCTTCGCGATCAAGCTCCGATGGCTTCCGGCCACCGGTTGGACGCGGATCAGCGACAGCGTCACCGGCAACCTCAAGTCGGTCGCCATGCCTGCGATCGCCCTGGCAGTGGCCGAGGTCGCGGTCTACCTGCGCGTCCTGCGCTCGGACATCATCAGCACCCTCAAGGAGAACTACATCCTCTCGGCACGGGCCAAGGGCCTGAAGGACCGGTTCATCCTGTTCCGACACGCACTGCGGCCCAGTTCCCTGACGCTCACCACGCTGATCGGGTTGAACATCGCGGGCCTCATCACCGGCACCATCGTCATCGAGCAACTCTTCGCGATCCCCGGGTTGGGCCGGCGCCTCTTCAGTGCCGTCTTCCAGCGTGACTACATGATGGTCCAGGGTCTTACCGTGCTGTTGGCTGCGGCCTACGTGATCATCAATGCGACCGTCGACTTCATCTACATCGCGATCGATCCCCGCATCCGGAGGAGGGCCTGATGGCCGATCCAACGGGGCTGCGGTCGTTGCAAGAGGACGGTCAGGCGTCGGCGCTCGCCCGCTCGCCCGCTCCCTTTCGGGTCAGGGTGGGGCGCTCCCTGTGGAACGCGTTCCGGGAGATGCCGTGGCCCACCAGGGCCTGCGCATCCTGGCTGGTGCTCATCGTCACTGTCGCGATCTTCGCCGACTGGATCCCCGGCCTGCAGGATCCCAACTACCAGGGTTTCCTGTTCGGCAAGAGCAAGACCCTCGACCCCCCGTCCATGGAGCACTGGCTGGGCACCGACAACGTCAGCCGTGACATCCTCGCCCGGGTCGTCCACGGGGCCCGCACTTCGCTGATTTTCGCTGGCGGCGTCCTGCTCTGCGGCCTGGTCTTCGGCGGCCTGCTGGGATCGGCCGCGGGCTTCTTACGGGGAAGGTTCGAGGCGGTCGTCATGTTCTACGTCGACGTGTCGCTGGCCTTTCCCGCACTCGTGTTCTTTCTGTTCGCCATCACCATGCTCAACACCCGTGGACTGGGCATCATGACCGTCGCCGTGGCGCTCCTGATCATCGCCCCGTACACCCGGATCGCACGAGCCAATTCGTTGAGCGTGAGCGACCGCGAGTTCGTCACGGCCGCCCGCGCCATCGGCACGAGCAGGCCCAGGATTCTGGTCCGGGAGATCATCCCGAACGTCTACCCGACCCTTGTGGCGTACTCACTGATCGTTGCGGCAGTGCTGGTCATCCTGGAGGCGACGCTGAGCTTCCTCGGGATCGGGGTCCCGATCCCCAGGGCCTCCTGGGGTGGCGACATCAACATGGCCCGCCGGGACATCGCAATCAACGTCTGGCCGATGATTCCGCCGATCCTCGCCCTGGTGGCGACCATCCTGTCCGTGAACGTGGTCTCCGACTGGCTCCGTAGCAACGCCGCCTCGCGGTCGTCGGCACTCTGAGGTGGGAGAACGCCGCATGCCTGCCGAGAACGCTTCGACCCCGGGGACCGGACCAGTGGCCGTTTCTGCCGGATCACCGCTGCTGCGGGTCGACGACCTGCACACCAGCTTCCACGTTGCGGCCGGGGAGGTCAGGGCCGTCCGCGGGGTGAGCCTCACCCTCGATCGGGGGCGGACGCTGGGCATCGTGGGAGAGAGTGGCTCAGGCAAGACCGTGCTGGCGCGGTCCATCATGCGCCTCAACATCGGTGGCAACGTCTCCACGTCGGGCAACGTCGAGTTCGAAGGACGTGACCTGTTGGACCTTCCCCTCAAAGCCATGAAGAACCTCTGGGGAACCGAGTTGGCGATGGTGTTCCAGGACCCGATGACCTCCCTGAACCCGGTGGTCAGGGTCGGCCGCCAGTTGACCGAGCATGTCCGCAGCAATCTCGGGGCGGGCCGGGGCGAGGCTCGACAGATGGCGATCGACCTCCTGCGGGAAGTTCGGATCCCCGACGCCGAGGCCCGCCTCCGGGCCTTCCCGCACGAGCTCAGCGGCGGAATGCGCCAACGGATCTGCATCGCGATCGCCCTGGCCTGCGAACCGGCACTGTTGTTCGCCGACGAGCCGACCACGGCGCTCGACGTCACGGTCCAGCACCAGATCCTCAACCTGTTGGGCCGCGAGCAGCGTGACCGTGAGATGGCGATGATCCTGGTGACCCACGACCTGGGCGTGGTCGCCGGCCGGACCGACGACACCATCGTGATGTACGCAGGCAAGGTGGTGGAGCAGGCGCCGACCCGGGTCCTGTTCACCGAGATGCGCCACCCCTACTCGGAGGCACTCCTGCGGTCGATTCCCCGGATCGGCCAACGCAGCCACACCCGGCTGTCGGCCATCACCGGTCGGCCTCCGGACCCGATCGACATTCCCCCGGGCTGTCCCTTCAGTCCCCGCTGTCCCTATGTCCAGCAGAAGTGTCGTGAGGAGCCGCCACCCCTCGTCGCAGCGGGTGATGGAGCAGGTGGTGCGTCACACCTCTCTGCCTGCTGGTACCCGGTCGGCACCGATGCGGGGCGCGACGCCTTCGCCCGGAACCTGGCCGATCGCCTGCCCCAGACGGTGGTCGTTGCCGAGGGCTCCGAGTTCGCCGAATCGGCCGCTGCCAACGCCGCCGCCGAGGCCACTGCCGCCAACGGGTCCTTCGAAGGCGGGGGCGCCTGATGGCTGGCACGGGCAAGGCCCACCTCCGTCGACCCGAAGAGGTCCTGCTGCGGGTCGAGGACCTGGTGGTCGAGTATCCGGCACCGGGTAGGAAGGTCGTCCATGCAGTGAGCGGCATCAGCTTCGACGTCAAGGCCGGCGAGACCCTCGGACTGGTCGGTGAGTCGGGATGCGGCAAGACGACCACCGGCAAGGCGCTCCTCCAGCTCCTGTCGGTCACCTCGGGGTCGGTGGTCCTCGACGGCACCGACCTGACCGGGTTGTCCCCGAGGGACATGCGCCGGGCCCGCACCGACCTGCAGATGATCTTCCAGGACCCGATCAGCTCGTTGAATCCGCGGCGCAAGATCGGCGACATCGTCGCCGAGCCACTGCAGGTCTGGGGGCCGCACTCCGAGGTCGAACAGGTCCGGATGGTGGACGAGATGCTGGAGGCCGTCGGGATGGATCCGGTCCAGGCCCGGGGGAGGCGCCCTCACGAGTTCTCCGGTGGCCAGTGCCAACGGATCTCCATCGCCCGCAGCCTCGTGTTGGGCCCCCGCCTGCTGATCTGTGACGAGCCGGTCAGTGCCCTCGACATGAGCGTCCAGGCCCAGATCCTGAACCTGCTCGGAGACCTCAAGGCCGACTACGACCTGACGCTCGTCTTCATCGCCCACGACCTCGCGGTCATCAAGAACGTCAGCGACCGGGTCGCCGTCATGTACCTCGGAAAGCTCTGCGAGGTCGCCGGGGCCGACGACCTCTACGACCACCCGGCGCATCCCTATACCGGTGTTCTCCTCAACGCGAATCCCGAGCCGGATCCGGAGGCACCCCTCGACCTGGAGATCCGAGAGGCGGGCGAACTGCCGTCCCCGATCGACCCGCCGTCCGGTTGCCGCTTCCGGACCCGCTGCCCGTACGCCACCGAGAAGTGCGCCGCCGAGGAGCCGATGATGCGGAAGGTGGGCGACGACCACTTCGTGGCCTGCCACTATCCGACGTTGTAGACGCCGGCCGGTCTCCCGGGTCGATGGAGTCGGTGGAGTCGATGGGAGGGTCCGCTCCGGTCGGGTGTGGACTTGCCAACCGGGTTGTTTGGCGACGATGATGGCCGAACCTGTCGGGACTTAACGCGCCCTGCAGTGTTGGATACGAGCCCGAGGAGGGGATCGAGGATGAACGTAAGACTGCGCCGGTTGACGGCGATCACTCTGAGCCTGATGGTGTTGTCAGCGGGATGTGGCAGTGACGAAGCCGCGGCGCCGGCAACTACGGCACCGGCCAAGCAGTCAGTGACGACCACGGCTGCTCCGGCGACCACGGCTGCTCCGGCGACCACGGCTGCTCCGGCGACCACGGCTGCTCCGGCGACCACTGAGGCCCCGGAGCCTCCGGCGGAGACGAAGGCGGCGTTCATCTACGTGGGTCCGACGGGTGATGCGGGCTGGACGTGGGCGCATGATCAGGGTCGTCAGTACGCGGAGGCCGAGACGGGTGTGGAGACGGCGTTCGTGGAGTCGGTGCCGGAGGGCACGGCGGACTTCGGCAACTACACCCGTGCGTTCATCGAGGACGGGTTCAACGTGATCGTGGGTACGTCGTTCGGCTACATGGACGACATGTTGGCCCTGGCCGACGAGTACCCGGATGTGGTGTTCGAGCACGTGTCGGGCTACAAGGCCAACGACACCAACTTCGGCAACACGTTCGGCCGCATGTACGAGCCGCGGTACCTGTCGGGGATGGTGGCCGGTTCGGCGACCTCGTCGAACCTGATCGGCTATGTGGCGGCGTTCCCGATTCCGGAGGTCATCCGGGGCATCAACGCGTTCGCTTTGGGTGTCCAGGAGACCAACCCGGATGCGGTGGTGGAGGTGGCGTGGACGTCCACCTGGTTCGATCCGGTGGTCGAGGGCGATTCGGCCCAGGCGCTGCTCGACAAGGGCGCCGACGTGATCGCCATGCACCAGGATTCGACTGCTGCTGGTGAGAAGGCCGAGGCGGCCGGTGCCCGTTGGGTGTCGTACAACTCGGACATGAGCGCGTTCGCTCCGAACGCCTTCCTGACGGCTCCGGTGTGGAACTGGGGTCCGCGTTATGTCGAGATCATCGAGTCCGCAGCCGCCGGCACCTACACGCCTGGCTACTACTGGGGTTCGATGGCCGACGGGATCGTCGACCTGGCACCGATCGCCGCCGACGTGGATGCCGACGTGGTCGCGGCGGTCGAGGCTCGCAAGGCCGAGATCATCGCCGGCACGTTCCATCCGTTCTCCGGTCCGATCAACGACCAGGCCGGCAACGTGATGGTTGCCGCCGGTGAGACCATGGACGACGGCGCCATGCTCGGCATGGGCTTGTTCGTCGAAGGCGTCGTCGGCGCCACCGGCAACGAAGCCGAGCCCCCGGTAGCCGGGGCGTGTATCGGTTTGGTGACCGATGTGGGTGAGGTGGATGACAAGTCGTTCAACCAGTCGGCGTGGGAGGGTGTGCAGGCTGCTGGTGCGGCTGCTGGTGCGTCGGTGGACTA
>JARQPW010000060.1 GCA_029577135.1 Acidimicrobiales bacterium | reverse complement strand
TGCGGGGCTCGGAGATCGACCGGTGGGGCGACCAGGTGGTCAGCGCCCAGGTGCCCGAGGCCGAGTTGGTGCGCTATGCCATCGACCTGCGTTCGCTGACCGGCGGCCGGGGTCGGTTCACGGTGGTCCACGACCACTATGCCCGGGTGCCCCACGGGGTGAAGGTCCCGGAGCCGCCCGAGCGCTAGCCCGGCGGATGCACGGTCCGACAGCGATCAGGCGTCCGCGGGGATGGGCACCGTCTCGGTGTGGGTGCCCGAGCGCAGCACCGTGCCGGCGAGGGCCCCGGTGTTGGCGCCGTCGACGACGGCCAGCGTGCCGTTGACGTATACCCGCTCGATGCCGTTGGGGGCCGACATGAGGCGTGGGCTGTCACCGGGGAGGTCGTGTTCGAGGAGCAGTTCGCCGGCTCCGACGGTTGCGGGATCGAGGACGATGAGGTCGGCGTGCCACCCCTCCTGGATCCGGCCGCGTTCCCTGAGGCCGAAGAAGCGGGCGGGAACGTCGGTCATGTGGGCGATGGCCGACTCGAGGCTGGCCAGTTGCTGGCCGCGCAGGCAGTCGGCCAGCCACTCGGTGGTGTACGAGGCACCGGCCATCCGGTCGAGGTGGGCGCCGGCGTCCGAACCGCCGATCATGACGTGGTCGTGGTCCCAGGCGGCCTGGCGCATCAGCCAACTGGCCGGGTCGTCGTCGGTGGGGCCGGGCCACAGCACGGTCCGCAGGTCGTCGGCCACCACGATGTCGAGCAGGGCGTAGAAGTCGCGGACGCCGCGCTGGCGTGCGATGTCGCCGACCAGTCGGCCCTTGAGCCCCTCGTTTGCGGCCGAGTAGGTGTCGCCGATGCGGTAGCGGCCCCAGCCGGTGAGCCGGGAGAAGACCCCGGCATCTGGTGAGGCGGCACGGTCCTCGAGGTGGCGCCGGGTCTCGGGGTCGGCCAGCCTCGCCACCTTCTCGTCGTGGGGGAGGTCCATGACCCCACCCCAGTCGGGGAGCAGGTAGAGGGCGCAGAACGTGTGGAAGTGCATGTTCATGCCGACGAGGATCGGCATGGTGAGCGCCATGGCCCTGCCGCCCCTCTCGGCCACCTGCTCGCAGGCGGCGAGCTGGTTGCGGTAGTCCTCGGGACGGGCGGAGTCGACGGTGAGGACGTTCCAGTTGAGGGGACGTCGGCCGGCCAGCGACATGCGGGCCATGAGGTCCACCTCGTCCTCACGGAAGCCGTCCATGCAGCCATCGGCGACCCACTCGAGCGTGGTGCCGGGGTGGTCGGCGACGACCGACGACAGGGCCACGACCTCGTCGTCGGTGGCGACACGCGACGGGATGGGGACGCCGTCACCGTCCGTGTGGGTGAACGAGCGGCTGGTCGAGAAGCCGAGGCCACCGGCCTCGAGCCCCAGGTGGAGGAGTTGCTGCATCTCGCCGACCTCGTCGTCGGTGGCCTCGCGGCTGACGGCCTCGTCCTTCATGACCGTGCGGCGCAGTGCGCTGTGGCCGATCATGGCGGCGATGTTGACGCCGATGTTGCCGTCGAGGCGGGCGAGGTAGTCGGCGGTGGAGCGCCAGTCCCAGTCGACGCCGATCTCGAGGGCCGCCGACGACATGCCCTCGACCTTGACCATCATGGCGCCGATGTAGGCGGCGTCGGACTCGTCGCCGATCGGGGCGAGCGAGAAGCCGCAGTTGCCCATGACCAGGCTGGTGACGCCGTGGAGGCTGGACGGGGTGGCCCAGGGGTCCCAGAAGATCTGGGCGTCGTAGTGGGTGTGGGGGTCGACGAAGCCGGGGCACACGACCTTGCCGGTTGCGTCGAGGGTCTCGGAGGCCTCGGCGCCGGCGAGGTCGCCGACGGCGGCGATGCGCCCGTCGGCGACGCCCACGTCGGCACGCACTCCGGGGGTGCCCGTGCCGTCGACCACCGTGCCGCCAGTGATGAGCAGGTCGAACATGGCGCCGAGGCTACTCGTCGCCCCCCGTCGACACCTGACGGGGCGTCAGGGTTTCCGGATGTCTGCCCTGGCCCGTCGATGCGAGAGGATCGGTGGATGGGAGTACCACCGACCGCACGCATCGACACACTCCTGGCGGACCTGACCCTCGAGGAGAAGGCCGCCCTCATGACCGGTCGTGGCATCTGGGACGCCAATCCCGTCGAGCGCCTCGGCATCCCCGCCCTCAAGGTCACCGACGGCCCCAACGGCGCCCGCGGCGCCGGCCTGCTCGGGATCGGAACGCCGGCGCTCTGCATCCCCTGCGGCTCGGCGCTCGGAGCCACCTGGGACCGGGATCTGGTCGAGGAACTCGGCGCAGCGCTGGCGGTCGAGACCCGTGCCCGAGCCTGCCACGTGCTGCTCGCTCCGACCGTCAACATCCACCGGACGCCGCTCGGCGGCCGCAACTTCGAGTGCTACTCGGAGGACCCGGTGCTCACTGGCAGGACCGCCGCGGCGTTCATCCGAGGCGTCCAGGGGGGCGCCGTCGGCACCACCATCAAGCACTTCGTCGCCAACGACTCGGAGTTCGAGCGCAACAGCATCGACACGGTCGTGCCCGACCGGGCCCTGCGGGAGGTCTACCTGCGGCCCTTCGAGATCGCCGTGTCCGAAGCCGCACCGTGGGGACTGATGGGTTCCTACAACCGGGTCAACGGCACGTTCGCCTGCGAGAACCGCTGGCTGCTCACCGAGGTGCTGCGCGACGAGTGGGGGTTCGACGGGATCGTCGTCACCGACTGGTTCGCCGCCAAGTCCACGGCTCTCATGGCCGGGTCCGGGCTGGACCTCGAGATGCCCGGCACCGGCCGCTTCTACGGTCCTTCGCTGGTGGCGGCGGTCGAGGCCGGCGAGGTCGACGAGGCGCTGCTGGACGAGGCGGCGAGGCGGCTGCTCACCCTGCTCGAACGGACCGGGGCGTTCGACGACCCGCTCGAGCGGCCCGAGGTCGAACTCGACGAACCGGCGCACCGTGCGCTCGCCCGACGGGCGTCTGCCGGATCGATGGTGCTCTACCGCAACGAGAGCGTGCTTCCGTTCAATGTCGGCACGATCGGCACGCTGGCGGTGATCGGACCCAATGCTGCCGACGCCATGCTCATGGGAGGAGGCTCGGCGGCACTCGTGCCACAGCACGCCACCTCGCCGCTCGAGGCGATCAGCGCCCGACTCGGCGGGGGCTGCGAGGTGCGCCACGAGCCGGGGGCGTTCACCGAGCGCACCACCCGTCCGGTCCGTCGGCGGCAGTTGACGGGATCGGACGGCTCGCCGGGCTTCACCGTCGAGTACTTCGATGGCACGGAGTGGGAGGGCGATCCCCGACGGATCGCCACCGGTCGTGACGGACGCCTGCTCACGACCGACGGGGAGCCGTTCTCCTTCCGGGCCGTGGCCCGGCTCACCCCGGAGGAGACCGGCGAGCACAAGCTCACGCTCGTGCAGGCCGGGCAGGCCCGCGTGATAGTCGACGGGAAGGTGGTGCTGGACGGGTTCATTGACCCTCCCCCGTCGGGCGAGGCGTTCTTTGGGATGGGGAGCGTCGAGGTCGGGGCGGACGTTTCGCTGGTCGCCGGCGAGGCGGTCGAGGTCGTCGTCGAGTACTCGAGCGGGCACAGTGCCTTCCTCCACGGCGCCCAGGTCGGCCTCCGCCCACCGGAGGTCGACGACCTCATGGACCGTGCCGTGGCGCTGGCCGCCGATGTCGACGCGGTCGTCCTCGTCGTCGGCACCAACGACGACTGGGAGACCGAGGGCCGCGATCGCGAGTCCATGGACCTCCCGGGCGCCCAGCCGGAGTTGATCCGTAGGGTGTGTGCCGCCAACCCCCGGACCGCCGTGGTCGTGAACGCCGGATCGGTCGTCACCATGGACTGGGCCGAAGAGGCGCCGGCCGTGCTGCAGTCGTGGTTCGGCGGCCAGGAGATGGGCGACGCCCTCGTCGACGTCCTGTTCGGAGACGCGGAGCCCGGTGGACGCCTGCCGACGACGGTCCCGCAGCGCCTGTCGGACACGCCGGCGTTCACCAACTACCCGGGCGAGGCGGGTCGGGTGCACTACGGCGAGGGGGTCTTTGTCGGGTACCGCTGGTACGAGGCCCGCGACATCGAAGTGGCCTACCCGTTCGGCCATGGCCTCGGCTACACGACGTTCGCCTGGGGAGCCGCCCACCTCGGCGATGTTCCGAGTGCCGCAGCATTGGCCGCCGGGGCGACCGTGACCGTGACCGTCGCCGTCGCCAACACCGGTGACCGGCCGGGCAGCGAGGTCGTGCAGTGCTACGTGGCCCACCTCGACCCGGTGGTCGCCCGACCGCCCCAGGAGCTCCGGGGCTTCGCCAAGGTGCACCTCGACCCCGGTGAGACCACCGAGGTGGCGATCGAGCTCGACCACCGGGCCTTCGCCTACTGGGACCCGGCCGATCCCGGCTACGCCGACCGCAACCACCGCGTCCCCGTCGCCGCCGGCGGCGGGCACGTCGGCCACCGTCAGGTTCCGGGCTGGTACGCGGACCCGGGCGACTACGAGGTGCGACTGGGCGCCTCGTCCGCCGACATCCGTGCGGTGATGGCACTCACGCTGGAGGGCTAGCCTGCGCATCGACAACCGACCGGGGAGCTCGGACCTGATGCCGGGCTGAGAGGGCAGCGGCGGCCGTGTGTGCGGCCGCGGTGCTGTCGACCCGAACCGACCTGAACCGGGTAATGCCGGCGGAGGGAGCTTCGATGCGCAGGATCCTGACCAGAGTGCTTCCCCTCTTCGCGGCCGCGAGTGCGTTGGCCGCCTGCGGGGGAGACGAAACGACGGGTGGCGGCCTCTCCGGGGGTGCTCCCACCCGCACGCCGGAACCCATAGAGGGCCAAGCCATCACGCTGGTCACGCACGACTCCTTCTGGGTCTCGCCGGGCACCCTCGAGGCCTTCACCACCGAGACCGGTGTGACCGTGACGATCGAATACGCCGGCGATACCGGCCAGATGGTCGCCACGTCGATCCTCACGGTCGGCAACCCGCTCGGCGACGTCATGTACGGCGTGGACAACACCTTCCTCCAGCGTGCGCTCGACGCCGAACTGTTCGAGGCCTACGAGTCGCCGGCGCTGGTCAACGTGCCGATGTCGCTGCAACTCGACCCCGGGCACCGGGTCACGCCGATCAACTTCGGCGACGTGTGTGCCAACTACTGGATCGACCGGTTCGGCGACGACCTTCCGGTGCCCGCCACCCTCGCGGACCTCGCCGACCCGGCGTACAGGGGCCTGCTGGTGGTCGAGAACCCCGAGACATCCTCACCGGGGCTCGCCTTCCTGCTCGCCACGATCGCCGAGTTCGGCGACGGCTGGGAGAAGTTCTGGAAGTCGCTGCGCATCAACGACGTGGTCGTCACCGCCAGTTGGGACGATGCCTACTACGGCGAGTTCGTGTCGGGTGGGGGCGACCGGCCGATCGTCATCTCGTATGCGTCGAGTCCCCCGGCCGAGGTCATCTATGCGGACCCGCCTGTCGACATTGCGCCCACGGGCGTCATCACCGACACCTGCTTCCGGCAGGTCGAGTTCGCCGGCATCCTCGCCGGCACGACGCACCGTGCCGCCGCCGAGGCGCTCGTCGACTTCTTGCTCTCGGACACGTTCCAGGAGGACATCCCCCTGAACATGTTCGTGTTCCCGGCATCGACGACCGCCGTCCTTCCCCAGGCGTTCGTCGACCACGTGGTGCTTCCGGAGGATCCGCACACGCTCGCCCCTGCCGACATCGGGGCCAACCGCAACGCCTGGACCGAGCGGTGGACCGAGATCGTGCTGCGGTAGCCGGCACATGACGGGCGTCCCGCGTAGTGCCCGGGTGGTGGCGGTTGCGCTGCCGGCGGCGTTCCTCGGCGTCTTCTTCCTGTACCCGGTGGCGGCCATCGTCGGCCGGGGGCTCACGGGCGATGGCCTCGACCGCCTGCTGGGGCTCCCCGGTTCGGCCTCGTTTCGCAGCGTCGCCTGGTTCACGCTCTGGCAGGCGGTGGTCTCGACGGTCCTGACGGTCCTGGTCGCCCTACCCGGCGCGCACCTGCTGGCCCGGTACCGGTTCCGGGGCAGGGCCGCCCTGCGGGCGCTGACCACCGTCCCGTTCGTGCTGCCCACGGTCGTGGTCGGCAGTGCCTTCGCCGCCCTGTTCGACCGCTTCGGGCTCGACGGCGGTGCCTTCCGGCTGCGGCACACCGTCTGGGCGATCCTCGCCGCCCACGTGTTCTTCAACGTGGCGGTGGTGCTGCGGACGGTCGGGGCGTTCTGGGAGGGACTGGACCCGGCGGTCGAGGAGCAGGCCCGGGTGCTCGGGGCGGGTCCCTGGCGGACCTTCCGGTCGGTGACGCTGCCGAGGCTCTGGCCGGCCGTTGCCGCCGCGGCGTCGATCGTGTTCCTGTTCTGCACGACGTCGTTCGGCGTGATCCTGATCCTGGGCGGTCCGACGAGGGCGACCCTCGAGACCGAGATCTGGCGCCATGCCGTCTGGCGCGGCGACCTGGCGTCGGCGACCGCACTCGCCGTGGTGCAGCTCGTGGCCGTCGTGGCGATGGTCGTGGTGACCAACCGGCTCCAGCGGCGCCGGGCCGTGGGTGGGCGGCAGTCGGCCCGGCGGCCGCAACGCCCGACGGGGCGACTCCTCGGCGCCAACCTGGCGCTGCTCGCCACGGTGCTCCTGCTCCCGGTGGCGGTGCTGGTCGAGCGCTCCCTGGCGGTCGGCGACGGCTACTCACTGCGCCACTACGGCGCCCTCGCCGACCGGGTGAACCTGCTGCCGGTCCCGGCCCTGGTGGCGCTGCGCAACTCGCTGCTGTTCGCCGTGGTGGCGACGGCGCTCGCCCTCGTCGTCGGCGGGCTGGCCTCGCTGGTCGTCGTGCACGGCCGTGGCTGGGTGTCGCGGGTCTTCGACCTGGGGCTCATGCTGCCCCTGGGGGTCTCGGCGGTGACCCTCGGCTTTGGCATGCTGATCGCCCTCGACGATCCGCCACTCGACCTGCGCACCTCCCGCTGGCTGGTCCCGGTCGCCCACGCCCTCGTGGGGATCCCGTTCGTCATGCGCACCCTCGTGCCGACGCTTCGCAGCATCGACGACCGCCTCCGCGAGGCGGCGGCAGTCCTGGGGGCCTCGCCGACACGGGTGTTCCGCGAGATCGACCTGCCGATCGCCGGTCGGGCCGTCGCCGTCGGTGCCGCCTTCGCCTTCGCCATCTCCCTGGGGGAGTTCGGGGCCACCTCGTTCCTGCCCCGGCAGCCCGATCGGCTGACCGCCCCGCTGGCGCTGTTCCGCCTGCTGGGCACCCCGGGCGACCTGCTGCGGGGCCAGGCCATGGCGCTGGCCGTGGTGCTGATGCTGCTGACGGCGGCCTGCGTGCTGGTGATCGAGTCCCGCGGCCGGTTCGGCTCGGGTGTGGTCCGGGGGGACCTGTGAGCGGCCTGGCCGTCGATGGCGTCTCGGTCGGCTTCGACGGGACGACGGTGCTCGACGGCATCGACCTGGCGGTCGCTCCCGGCGAGGTAGTGGTGCTGCTCGGCCCCAGTGGTTGTGGCAAGACGACGCTGCTGCGGGCAGTGGCGGGACTCGAGCCCACGGTGACCGGGACGATCTCCTGGGGCGGCGCGGACCTCGCCGGGGTGCCGCCCCACGAACGGGGCTTCGGGCTCATGTTCCAGGACCAGGTTCTGTTCCCGCACCGGGACGTTGCGGGCAACGTCGGGTTCGGGCTCCGCATGGCGGGAATGCCCGAGGCGCTGCGAGCCGAACGTGTCGGCCGTGTGCTCGACCTGGTCGGGCTGTCCGGCTACGGACAGCGGTCCGTGGCGACGCTGTCGGGCGGCGAGGCCCAACGGGTGGCCCTGGCCCGGTCGCTGGCGCCGGGGCCGCGGCTGCTCATGCTGGACGAGCCGTTGGGCTCGCTGGACCGGGCACTGCGGGACCGGCTCGTGGACGAGCTCGGCGTCCTGCTGCGGCGCCTGAGCCAGGCGGCTATCCACGTCACACACGACCACGACGAGGCCTTCGCCCTCGCCGACCGGATCGCCGTGATGGCCGACGGGCGGATCGCCGGGATCGGTACTCCGGCGGAGGTCTGGGCCGATCCCGGGACCGTCGCCGTGGCCCGCAGCATCGGACACCGCAACCTGGTGTCCCTGGACGCCGACGGCTCGTGCGCCCTGGGTCGGCTGGGGGCCGGCCCCGGCACGGTGCTCGTGCGCGGCGACCGGCTGGAGTTGGGCGACGGCGGCACACCGGCCCGGGTGGC
>JARQPW010000006.1 GCA_029577135.1 Acidimicrobiales bacterium | reverse complement strand
CCGACGAGGCGCTCGGCTGGATGGCCTGGGCCGCCGCCTCGGGCGGGGCGCACGGGCGACGGCGCGGCGCGGCCCGTGGACGATTCGAGGCGTGGTGGTGTGCAGCCACGCTGGCGGGGCTGCTGGACGACGCCTACGACGGGCCCTCCGGCGTCGAGGCCCCGTGGCCACCCGACACCGACCAACTCGGGGACGCCGTGGCGGAGCTCCGGTGGTGGCTGTGGGACGACGGCCACGTGCCCCGGGGCTGGCACCTGCAGTTGGCGGTCGAGGATCCGGCCGACGGCCTGGCCTGGGCCCTGGAGGCGACCGACCGGGCGTAGGCGGTGGCGGAGCGGGGCCCCGCCGCGGCTCAGGCTCGGGCCTTGAGCGCCTCGATGAGCTTCGGCACGACCTTGTGGAGGTCGCCCACGATGCCGAGGTCGGCCACGCCGAAGATGGGGGCCTCCTCGTCCTTGTTGATGGCGATGATGTTGGCCGAGCCCTTCATCCCCACGAGGTGCTGCGTTGCGCCCGAAATACCACAGGCCAGGTAGACCGTCGGCTTCACGACCTTGCCGGTCTGGCCCACCTGGTACGAGTAGGGCACCCAGCCGGCGTCGACCACGGCCCGTGAGGCGCCGGCGGCGCCCTTGAGGAGGCCGGCCAGTGTCTCGATCAGCACGTAGTGCTCGGCGCCGCCGAGGCCACGGCCGCCCGAGACGACGATGGCGGCCTCGTCCAACTTGGGTCCGGTGCTCTCCTCGGCGAAGCGGTCCTTGACGGTCGAGCCGCCGGTGTTGCCGAGGTCGCCGACCTCGAGGCTGCCGACCACAGCGGCAGCACCGCCTGTCGGCTCGGCGGCGAACGACTTGGGGCGCACGAGGAAGATGGCGGTGCCGTCGCCGGTGAAGCCGGTCGACACGTTCAACGAGCCGCCGAACACGGGCTCGACGCCCAGCAGGCGGTCGCCGTCGACGGTGAGGTCGACCACGTTGGTGATGACCGGTGCGTCGACCTTGGCCGACAGGCGACCGGCCACGTCACGTCCGTCGTAGCTGGTGGCGCAGAGCAGCACGTCGGGCCCGTTGCCGGCGTCGACCGCTCCGGCCAGGGCCGAGGAGACGCGGGGACCGGGCAGTCCGTCGCCGAGTTCACCGATCGACAGGACGGTGGACGCACCGTGCTCGCCGAGTTCGGTGGCCACGGCCGAGGCGTCGCCGTGGACGACGACCTCGACGGTCTCGGCGATGGTGCGGGCCTTGGCCAACAGCTCGAGGGTCGAGGTGGCGACGACGCCATCTGTCGACTCGCCATAGATCCAGATCTTCGAGATTCCCACAACGGCCTCCTAGATGATCTTCAGGTCGTCCAGGAACGCCAGGATGCGTTCGTGGGCGTCGCCCTCATCGTGCACGATCTCGCCGGCCTCGCTGGCAGGAGCCTCGGTGATGTCGACGATCTCCTGGCGGGCGCCGGCCCAGCCGACGGTTGCGGGGTCGATGCCGAGTGCGGCCAGGTCGAGTTCGTCGACCGGCTTGTTCTTGGCCGCCATGATCCCCTTGAAGGAGGGGTAGCGGGGCTCGACGACGCCGGCGGTGACCGAGACCACGCAGGGCAGGCTGCACTCGATCACGTCGTAGCCGTCCTCGGTCTGGCGCTGCACCGTGGCGGTGTCGCCCGAGACCTCGATCGACTTGGCGAACGTGGCCGATGGCAGGTCGAGCAGTTCGGCAACCTGGACCGGAACGGTGCCGGTGTAGCCGTCGCTCGATTCGGTGGCGGTGATGACCAGGTCGGGCTCGCAGCGTCGGATGGCGGCGGCCAGGACCTTGGCGGTCGAGAGGGCGTCGGAGCCGGCCAGGGCCTCGTCGCTGACGAGGACGGCGCTCCCGGCACCCATGGCGAGGGCGGTCCTCAGGCCGCTGACCTCGTTGTTGGGCACCATGGAGACGAGGATGACCTCCCCTTCGCCGGCGGCGTCCACCAGTTGGAGGCCCATCTCGACCCCGTAGGAGTCGGACTCATCGAGGATGAGCCTGACGTCCCGCTTGAGGGTCCTGGTCTCGGGGTCCATCCGACCCGGGTCTGCCGGGTCGGGAATCTGCTTCACACATACGACGACGTTCATGGGGTCGGAGTCTGGCGGCTCCACGGCGCTTTCCCGCCATCAGCCGGGAGCGAAATGCGTCACGCGCGATGGCCGGCCATTCCGCGTCGGGTTGTTCGCGGCCGACGAAGAATCCACGGTGTGCGCGGCGCCGGTACCCTCGCCGGGGTGAAGATCCTGCTCGTGGTCAACCCGTCGGCCTCGTCGGTCACGGCCCGGACCCGGATCGTGATTCAGAAGGCCCTGTCGGCCGACCACCGCCTCGAGGTGGCGGCCACCAGCCGGCGCGGCCACGCCACCCGCCTGGCCCAGAGCGCCGCCAACGACGGCATGGACGTGGTCGTGGTGCTGGGCGGCGACGGCACCCTCAACGAGGCGGCCAACGGGCTGGCGGGCACCGAGACCGCCCTCGCCGCCGTGCCGGGCGGGTCGACCAACGTGTTCGCCCGCACGCTCGGCCTGCCCGACGATCCCGTCGAGGCCACTGGAGCGCTGCTCGACGCCATCGAGGCCGGCTCGGTCCGCCGGGTCGGCCTGGGCTGCGTCAACGACCGCTACTTCCTGTTCCACGCCGGTGTCGGGTTCGACGCTGCGGTGGTCGAGCAGGTCGAGCGCAGGGGCGGGCTGCTCAAGCGCTTCGCCGGCCATCCGCTGTTCGTGGCCGCAGCCGTCGACACCTGGGTCCGCCACTACGACAGGCGCTCCCCGGCCTTCCGGGTCTCGAGCCGATCCGTCCACGAGGCGCCGGGCGACGACCCGGGCGATGTCGACGATTTCGGCGAGGAGTCGGCCGTCGAGGGCCTGATGGCCGTGTGCCTCAACACCGATCCCTACACCTACCTCGGCACCCGGGGCCTCTCGCTGGCTCCCGAGACCCGACTCGACACGCCCCTCGCCATGGTGACCCTCACGTCGCTCTCACCGGGCCGGCTGTTGCCCGTGCTGGCGGCGGCTGCGGGCCTGGTGGGAACCGTCGCCAACAGCCCCGTCGTCGATGTGCGCACGGACGTGGCCGAGGCGCTGCTGGTCCCCCTCCGGCCGGTGCCATGGCAGGTCGACGGCGACCACCTCGGAGATGCCGAGGAGCTCAGGTTCCGCCATGTGCCCGACGCCCTGGACCTCGTCGTCCCCCTCGGTTCGTCAGCGTTCTCGTAGGTACACGGCCCATCTCTGGCGGAACTCCGTCTACGCGTCGAGCGTCCGGCGCAGCAGTCCCGGGTCGTTGCTGATGATCCCGTCGACGCCCCAGCCGGCCAACTCGACCATGCGGTCCGGCTCGTCGACGGTCCACACCACGACCCGGAGCCCCCGGTCGTGGGCGTGCTCGACCAGGTGGAGGTCGACCAGTCCGTCCCAGGGACAGATGGCGCCGTGTCCGTGGGCGACGGTGCGTTCGAGGATCAGGTCAGCGGTGTAGCGCTCGGCCACGATCCAGCCGCTCGGCAGGCCCGGGTCCGTGGCCCGGATCATGTCGACGGCGGCGATGTCGAACGACGACACGAGCATCTGCTCCGGCGGCCGGTAGGCCGCGGCGAGTCCTGCGACCGCGTCGCAGACCAGGTGGACGTCCTCGTGGTCGGGCTCGCCCGGGAGGTGCTTGACCTCGACGTTGACGCCCATGCCCTCGCAGGCCTCGAACGCCTCGGCCAGCGTGGGGACGTCGTCCGGCAGGTCTCCTGCGGCCAACTCGCGGATGAGGCGCCCGTCGGCAAGGTGGGCGTCGTGGTGGGCCACCAGGACGTCGTCGGCGGTACGTCGCACGTCGAGTTCGACCCAGTCGGCGCCCTGCTCGAGCGCCGAGCGGTAGGCCACGACGGTGTTGTCGGGATGGTTCGCCGAGTCGCCACGATGGGCGATCACGAGGGGGCGGGCGGATTCGGGGCTCGTCATCTCCGGCGAACCTAGTTGCCGACAGGCGAAGTGGGAATCAGGCCCGGCTCACGGCCGCGGGTCGAGGGCGTCGTCGAGTGGGCTGACCAGTCGACTGGCGGGGATCCGCACCTCGGCGACCGTGCCGTCGACATCGCCCGATCGGAGGCGGATGGTCCCCCCCAACTCGACCTCGACGAAGGTCCGCACGATGGTGAGGCCGAGGCCGGTCGCGTCGGAGAGGTCGAAGTCGTCGGGAAGCCCGATGCCGTCGTCGACGACGTCGATGACAAGCATGTCCGGCCTCCGGTCGAGCGAGACCTCGACCCGGCCGGGCGACCCGTCCTCGGGTGCGGACGATCCGACGAAGGCGTGGTCGACGGCGTTCTGGATCAGTTCGGTGACGACCACGGCAAGCGTGGTGGTGACCTGGGCGGGGAGGATCCCGGCATCGCCCGTCACCTCGAAGTGCAGTGGCCGCTCGGGCATCGAGACGCTCTCCTCGACCACCCGCACGAGTGGCTTGACGATCTCGGTGAACGACACGTCGTGGTCGGAACTCTGGGCCAGTGCCTCGTGCACGACCGAGATGGCGCCGATCCGGCGGACCGACTCCCCGATCGCCGCACGGGCCTCGTCGGACTTGAGTCGGCGGGCCTGGAGTCGCAACAGCGACGAGATGGTCTGGAGGTTGTTCTTGACCCGGTGGTGGACCTCGCGGATGGTGGCGTCCTTCGACACCAGCAGGCGGTCGCGGCGGCGCAGGTCGGTGACGTCGCGCACCAGCACGATGGCGCCCGTGGCCCGCCCCTCGTCGAGTAACGGCAGGCAGTGGCTGACGATCGTCGTCTCGGTGCCCCGGACGACCTCTTCGATGACGGAGGTGCGCTTGGCGAATGCCGAGCGGAGCATCTCGGGACTGAGCCCCGAGTCGTCGAGACGGGTGCCGACTACGGCCCGGTGCATGCCCATTCGGTGCATCACGGAGACGGCGTTCGGCGAGGCGAACTCGATTCGGCCCTCGCGGTCCACGAGCAGCAGGCCGTCGCCCACCCGGGGGGTGCGGTGGCGGAAGCGCTCCTCGTCCCGGTAGGGGAACTCGCCCCGGTCGAGCATGAGGGCGAAGCGGTCGAACACCGACAGGTAGGTGCGTTCCTGTTCGCTCATCGGCCGGTCGCCGGGTCGATGGCGTTCGCGGGCCAGCACGGCGATGGTCTCGTCGCCACGTCGCACCGGCACCACCTTGAGGGCGATGTCGCGGTCGACGCCGACGTGGACGCTGCCCTCGACGATGCGCTTCTCGTCGAGGCACTCGGCGATCAGCGGCCTGCGATGGCGCCGGAACACCTGGCCGACCAGGTCGGCCCGGTAGAGGGTGGTGCCGGTGGTGGGCCGGACGTGGCCGAGGAGCACCAGCGGGGCGTCGCGCTCGTCGGTCTCCGGTGCGTAGAGCAGCAGGTCGGCGAAGGAGAGGTCGGCGAGCAGGCCCCATGAGCCGGTGAGATCCTGGAGGTGGGCGACGTCGTCTTCCCCGAGGCCCGTCCGTGTCCGGCAGAACTCGGCCAGCGTCGCCATGGGAGGAGCCTACGGGCGAGGCGTTGGCGGGCAGTCCGGACTCATCAGCCCAGGAGCGCGTCCGACGTTGGATCGGCCTGCTCGAAGAGAAGATGGAGCAGACCCAGGGGTGAGGACATGAGTGCACGAGCCACCGTCACCGCTCCCCGTATGGACATCGCCGTGGGTCCCGCAGAAGTACGGGCGGCGAATCGGAAGCCGTCAGTCGGAGCGGTAGCCGCTCCAACGGGCGGCCAGGGCACTACGGAACCCCGTGTCGGTCAGGGCATCGGCGACGCCGGCCGGCGACGGTGCATCCAACTCGGCGGTCAGGACTCGAACGGCTTCAGCCACCGTCAACCCGTCACCGGCCTCGGCGGCCGTCCGGGTTGCGTCGTCCGCGTAGACCTTGGCCTTCCACGACAACGAGAGGCGCACCTCGTCGTCCGTGTACTCCGCCAGGGTCGCACCGGCCTCGATGACCGACCAGGCACCCTCCACATGGTCAATGGTGGTGTCGATGGTCAGGCCGGTCGGTGGCCGCGCCCCGGCGGGGCCGATGCGTTCCACCTGGTGGTGCATGAAGTCGTTGTCGCCCACGACTGCGGTGTTCCACATGTTCTCGTGGCGGATGCTGTCGGCCCCACGGCCGTTGGGCCAATAGCGGAAGAAGCCCCTTTCTCCGGTGTGGAACCAGGCCACCGCGGTGGCGACCGAGATGCGGGCCTCCTCGAACAGACCCGACGACCCCATGGCCTGCAGCAGCCACCCGGGAGCGTTGGTTCGGTCGACGCCCACGAACTCGGCGATGTCGACATGCGAGAAGCCCTGTCCGGGCATGGGGGTAGAGAGGTTCACGTACACCTGCTCAGGCACCACCACCTCGGCGTCGAACATGCGATGCGCTGCCTCGATGAAACGCGGATGGTCGAGCAGGGCCGACGCAGCATCGATCAACGCCTGCCCACCGACCGCCCAGTCGCCCCGCCACGTCGGGCCCACTAGGCCGGCCGGCACGTCGGCGCTGGTACGAGAGGAGCCGTCAGCGGCGGTGTCGGCGGGCTGTCCGGTCACCAGGTACCGGGCCGGCATGAAGTAGGGACCGTGGGCACGGGCCAGGTCGCGGATGCGGGCCGGATCGGCAACCACACCGTCGATCGGCACCGGCTCCAGACAGCCGTTGGGGCGCTCGACGCGGGTTGTCACATGCGAACCCTACTTGTGCGGACCAAGCGCCGATCTCGCTCCTGAGGAGTGGCGACCACCAGGCGGGGAGCCGGTCGCGAGTCAGCTTCGCCAATGCGCCGCCCGGCTTAGCTGAAGCCGAAGGGCTTGGTGCCGTCGCCGGGGTCGATGTCGACGTAGGCGACCTTGTCGGCCGGGACGCCGACGGTGCGGCCCTTGGCGTCGGTGAGCCAAAGCACGGAACCTTCGCCCACGGCGGCCTCGACGTCGGCCTTCAGAGCAGCGCCGTCCGTGGCGTCGGGCAGTTCGAGGGCGAGTTCCTTGGCGGTGTTGACCACGCCGATGCGGATGTCCATGTGGTTCCTCTTCTACAAGTGGGCTGCGAGCGGGCTACGAGAGCAGTTTCAGTTCAGGGTGGGCGCGCTTGGAGGGCTTCATCTCCTCGTCGAGCACCCGGGCCATCTCGGCGAACACGGCGCCCGCCTCGGTCTCGGGGTGGGCGGCGACGGGGTTGCCATTGTCGGAACCCTCGCGCAGTTCGGGGATGAGCGGCACCTGGCCGACGAGTCGCACGTCGAGCTGTTCGGCGAGTTCGGCGCCACCGCCGGAGCCGAACAGCTCGTAGCGGGTGCCGTCGTCACCGGTGAACCAGGACATGTTCTCGATGACGCCCTTGACGGTGATGCGCACCTTCTCGGCCATATAGGCGGCCCGCTGCGCCACCTTCTGGGCGACCGGCTGCGGCGTGGTGACGATGTACATCTCGGCGGTCGGCAGGAAGCCGGCCAGCGAGATCGAGATGTCGCCGGTACCGGGGGGAAGGTCGACCAGCAGGTACTCGGGCTCGTCCCAGTAGACGTCGGTGAGGAACTGCTCGAGCGCCTTGTGGAGCATCGGGCCCCGCCAGATGACGGGCTGGTCCTCGTCGGCGAAGAATCCCATCGAGATGCAGCGCACGCCGTTGGCCTCGGGCGGGACCAGCATCTCGTCGATGACCACGGGCGGCTGGTCGGCGCCGAGCATGCGCGGGATCGAGAAGCCCCAGACGTCGGCGTCGACGATCGCCACGTCGCGGCCCCGCTGGGCCAGTGCCACGGCCAGGTTGGTGGTGACCGACGACTTGCCGACGCCGCCCTTGCCGGAGGCGATGAGCAGCACCCGGGTGCGGCTGCCGGGCTTGCTGAACGGGATCTCTCGGCCCTCGGAGTGTCCATGGGTGGGGTTGGTTCCTGCGGTGGCGGCGGGGTTGCCGTGGACCATGGTGCGGACGGCTTCGCGCTGCTCGTCGGTCATGACGGTGAACTCGACGGCCACCGAGCCGACGCCGACGAGTGGGGTGACGGCCTCCTTGACGGAGCCCTGGATCTCGGCCTTGAGGGGGCAGCCGGGCACGGTGAGGGCGATGGTGACGCCGACCGCGCCGCCGTCGATGGCGATCTTCTCGACCATGCCGAGGTCGACGATGCTACGACGCAGTTCGGGGTCCTGGACGGGTCGCAGCGCCTCGGTGACCTGGGCTTCGGTGACCTGGGAGTTGGTGACGGTCACGGCGTTCCTGGGGGCTCGACGGGCAGGTTCTGCAGGGTTTCTGTGGACACCGGACCTTCTCTCGGGAGGCCGTGCGTCGGGTTCGGTAGGCTAACCGGGTGGATGGGGCACCCCTCACGCCTGCCGAGTTCGGCGCAGCGGTCACGGCGATCACCAACGCCTTCGGTGATCCGACCCGCCGCGACATCTACCTGCATGCCCGAGAGGTGGCCGACGGGGTGACTGCCGCCGGTGCCGCCGAGCGCTTCGACCTGCATCCCAACGTGGCCCGCCACCATCTCGACAAGTTGGCGTCGGGCGGCTACCTGGAGGTCGCCGTCGAGCGACCGGAGGGCGCCACCGCCGGCCGTCCGTCCAAGCACTACCGGATGTCCGATCCCGGTACGCCGCTCGAACTGCCCGTCCGCCAGGACACCGTGCTGATCGGGTTGCTGGGTCGGGCGCTGGCCCTGCTGCCCTCCGACCAGGCCGAGGCGATGGCCGAGGAGGTGGGCGCCGAGGTGGGACGCTCGATGGCCGAGTCGATCGGGGCCGACGAGGTGCACCGGTCGTTCCAGTCGGCCATACACGCCGTGGCCGATGCCCTCACCGCCCACGGCTTCGCCGCACGGGCCGAGCGCGCCGGCGGTGACCAGCTGCGCATCGTCTCCGAGCACTGCCCGTTCGGCGGTGCGCCCATCGAGCACCCCGTGATCTGCGCCGTCGACCGGGGTCTCGTGCGGGGGATGCTCGGCGCCCTCTACGGCGATGCAAAGACCGACCTGTCCTCGTCGCTTCCGATGGGCGACAGCGTCTGCATCACCGAGGTCACCGTGTGAGCGGGGAGGCGAGCAGGCGCCCGGCGATGCCCTCCCCCGTCCCAGAAGCAGATTCCGGCTCCTGATCAGGCGCGAAGCCAGACCCCATCGTCGTCAGCATGTACCCGTGACCCGCCACTATCTCGACCATGCTTCGACCTCGCTGCTGCGTCCTGCCGCCCGTGACGCCCTGACGGCTGCCCTCGGACTGGACGCCGATCCGGGGCGCATCCACGAGGAGGCCCTGGCTGCCCGCCATGCCGTCGAGGTGGCCCGCCAACAGGTGGCCGACCTGCTGGGCGCCCGCAACCAGGATGTGGTGTTCACGTCGGGGGCGACGGAGTCGATCGCCCTGGCCTGCCACGGAGCGGCACGTCGTGATGCCGAAGGCCAGAAAACGCGCTCCGGGCCCGCCGCCGTCGAGCACTCGGCGGTTCGCCACTGCGCCGACCGTGAGGGCCCGGTCACGGTGGTCGGCGTCGACCGGGCCGGCGTGGCCGCCCACTCCGGCAGTGCCTGTGCCTCCGAGGGGCTGGAGCCCTCGCCGGTGCTCGAGGCCATGGGCGTCGATGCCCACCGATCGCAGCGGCTCTCCGTCGGCTGGAACACGACCGACGCCGACGTGGATGCCGCCCTCGGTGCCCTGCCCGGGATCCTCGTCGGCCTCCGGGCCCTGCGTTGAGCGGCATTCCCCCAGTGATCCTCCTCGTCCGCCACGCCTCGGCCGGCGACCGCTACCGCTGGTGGGGCGACGACGTGGATCGCCCCCTCGACGACCATGGCCGGGTCCAGGCCGAGTCCCTGGCCGAGGCGTACGGCGACTCGCCCCTGGCCGCGATCCTCACGAGCCGGGCCGTGCGCTGCCAGCAGACGGTCGCCCCGCTGACCCAGCGGACCGACACCGACCTGGTCGTCCACCCGGCCCTGTTCGAGGAGGGCGCAGCGGCGACCACGGATCTGGTCCGGGAGCTGGCCCGGGCGAACGGCAACGGGTTCTCCGTCCTCTGCAGCCACGCCGACGTGATCCCCGAGGTGCTGCGCGACCTGATGTTCGACGGCATGCAAGTGAGCGGCGTCCGTGGCTGCGCCATGGCCTCGGTCTGGGAGCTCACCGTCGAGGACGGCCGCATCACCCACGGCCACTACCGCGCCCGCCCGGGACAAGGTTGTTAGCCCAGCAGGCCCTCGGACTCGAGGAGGGCGGTGAGGTCGGCCGGCTGCTCGGGGAGGGAGGCGAACTCGGTGGCATCGGCGGTGGCTCCGGCTGAGTCGCCGAGGAGGACGGAGCGCACGACCGCCCGATAGGCCAGGGCGTGGGGGTGCAGCGGGTCGGCCGCCACCGCCTCGTCGAGTGACGCCACGCCGATGTCGACCAGCTCCGGCTCACCGGTGCGGGCCAGCAGCCAGCCCCGCTCGGCCAGCAACCCGGCGGTTGCCGGGTCGGCGGCGAGGCCCGAGTCGAGCAGGTCGAGTGCGGCGACGAGCCCGCCACCGTCGATCAGCGCCGCCGCCACGCGCTCGCGCAGCCGGGTGGCCGCCAGCAGGTCGCCGACGATCGGTGGGGCGTCGAGCTGGTCGAGCGCCATGAGGTCCTGGGAAGCGCCGTTGGCGTCGCCGTCGACGAGCCGCTGCGAGGCCCGGAACACCCGGGCATCAGGGTACGTGGGATCGGACTCGACGGCCGCCTCGAGGTCGGCCCGGGCGGCCACTGCGTCTCCGCTGCGACGGTGCGCCCAGCCCCGGTAGGCCAATGCCTCGGCGTTGGAGGGCTGGAGCTCGAGCACCTGCGTGTAGAGCTCGATGGCCTCGTCGGTGGGCGCAACGCCCGCCTCGATCAGCAGCGTCCGGGTCGACAGGCGGATGTCGCCCGACAGCGTGTCGCCCATACCCCGGCTCCCCGAGAGCTGCGCCACCAGCACGCCGGCCAGCACCGCCACGATGCCCACGCCGGCCAGCACGAAGGGCCGGACCGGAGTCGGGCCGCCCTCCCCCTCGCCGCTCCCCTTCCAGCGGCGCATGGCAAGCGCCACGGCAACCACCGCAGCGGCGGCGGCGAGCACCGGCAGCACCCAGACGAGGCCCGTCAGGCCGCTGCCGCTGGGCGTGTAGTCGATGTCCTCGCCGAAGCGGGCGACGAGCATCGTGCGGATGTCGTCGTCGGTGGCACCACCATCGACCATCGAGGCGATCGAGACCCGGATGGTGCGGGCGATCGGCACGTCGGACTCGGCCACCGACTGGCCGGCGCACACCGGGCAGGCGAACTCCTGCGCCAGGTGGTGCGCCCGGTCGGCGTTGGTGAGCGCCGGACGTTCGGCCACCTCGGCCACGACCAGCGTGCCGACGGCGACGACCAACAACAGCGCCCAGACCGCCCGGCGGGACCCCGGGACGCCACTCATGCGCCGCCCCGCGCCTCGGCGAGCAGCGCCTCGAGCTCCGCCAGCTCGATGCCTCCGACGACCTTGGCGGCCACGTGCCCCGACGGGGAGACCAGGTACGACTCGGGCACGGCGATGACCCCCCAGTCGACGGCAATGTGCCCGGTGCGCATGGCCAGCACCGGCCAGCCGCCACCCCGCTCCCGGAAGAACTTCTCGATGGCCGCCGCCGAATCGTCGAAGGCCACGCTCACCACCCGGGCGTCGTCGGCCTCGGCGTGGGCCTCGGCGAAGGCGACCAGCTCGGGGTGCTCGACGATGCACGGCACGCAGGTCGTGGAGAAGAAGTTGACGAGCACCCAGCGGCCCCGCTGGGCGTCCAGGTCCCACTGCTCGCCGTCGATGGTGGTGCCGACCAGAGGCGGAGCGGGTTGTCCGACCAGGTGCGTGGAGATCCTGTTCGGGCCGGAGTCGCGGGTGGCCATCACGCCGACGAGGACCGCCATCACGAGTCCCACGGCGATCGCCGCGCTACGCACCGGGCTCACGCGGAAACCCCTTGTCCTCTGGAAGATTCGGGTGTCGCCCCCTCCGCTCCCTTCGGCGCCTCTTCTTCGCGCCGTCGTCGCCGGTCGGGCACGGCGGCCAGCAACGTCCCGAAGGCCATGACCCCACCGCCGTACCAGATCCACCAGACCAGCGGCTGCACGGTGACCCGCACGATCGTGTCGTTGCCGGCCTCTTCGGGCACGGCCAGCACCGAGAGCTGCAGATCGTCCCACCAGGTCGAGCGCGTGGTCGGCGTGCCGATGGTCTGTCCGGCGAACGGGAAGAACGTGATCGCCGGCGTGAACGTTTCGCCATCCACCAGAACCCGCACCCGGACCTCGTCCTTCTCGGCCAGTTCGACCCACTCGAGGCCGTCGAAGACCAGCTCGTGGCCGGAGACCACGGCCCGGTCGCCCGGATCGGTGAAGCGCACCTCGGCCTGGCGCAGGTACGACGACGAGCAGGCGAACGCCACGGCCACGATCGCCACGCCGACGTGCACGACCATGCCGCCGCTCGACCGTCCGACGAACCCGCGTAGCCCCCGCGAGCGAACCTCCAGCGCCAGCTGGCGCACCGCTCCGCCGCAGGCGAACCCGGCCAGGCCGACGGCGAGCACCGTCACCCACCCGCGCCCGCCGAGCGCCACGGCGACCACCATGGAGGCCACACCCGCCGTCGCCGGCCACTGCAGGCGCTTCGCCAGCACCTCGCTGCCCGCCCGCCCCCACGGCAGGGCCGGCGCCACCGCCATCATGAACAGCAGCAGGAACCCGATCGGCATGGTCATGCGCTCGAAGTAGGGGTTGCCCACCGAGATGCGGTCGCCGTTGGTGGCCTCGACCAGCAGCGGGAACATCGTGCCGAGCAGCACCACGAAGGCGAACGCCCCGAAGAGCAGGTTGTTGGCGAGGAACGCCCCGGTGCGCGAAACCGGCGAGTCGATCGACCCTTCGGCCCGCAGGTCGTCGCCCCGCCAGGCGATCAAGCCCACGGCGGTCGTTACGATCACGGCGAAGAAGGCGAGCAGCATCGGCCCGATCGCCGACTCGGTGAACGAGTGCACCGACTCGAGCACCCCCGAGCGGGTGATGAACGTGCCGAGGATCGTGAGGGCGAACGTGGAACACAGCAGTGAAAGGTTCCAGACCCGCAGCATCCCGCGCCGCTCCTGGACCATCACCGAGTGGAGGTAGGCGGTGCCGGTCAGCCACGGCAGGAACGAGGCGTTCTCGACCGGGTCCCACGCCCAGTAGCCGCCCCAGCCGAGCACCTCGTACGACCACCAGGCACCCAGCAGGATCCCGACGGTGAGGCAGCCCCAGGCCAGCAGCGTCCAGCGGCGGGTCTCGAGCAGCCAGTCCTCTCCCAGCCGCCCGGTGGCGAGCGACGCGACGGCGAAGGCGAACGGCACCGTGAACCCGACGTACCCGAGGTACAGCACCGGCGGGTGGAACGCCATGAGCACGTGGTTCTGGAGCAGCGGGTTGGGGCCGGGGCCGTCGAACCCGGGCCACGGGTCGAACCGGCCGAACGGGTGGGCCGGACCGGCCAGGAGCAGGAAGAAGTAGGCGCAGACGGCCAGCAGGACGAGCAGCACCCAACCGACCATCGGGTCGCTGAGCCGGTTCCGGAACCGGCGGGCGACGAACACGAGGTAGCCGACCAGGATCAGCACCCACAGCAGGATCGAGCCCTCGAGCGCCGACCAGAGGGTCGCCACGTTGAACAACGCGGGCGTGCGGTGGCTGCCGTGCTGGGCCACGAACGCCACGGTGAAGTCGCGGGTGATGAGAGCCCGTTCCATGACGGCGAACTGTCCGACGGCGGCGACCGCCACGGCGGCGACGTACCAGCGGGTCCGTGCCAGGTGGACGCCATTGCGGGTGGCGAGGCCCCGCACGGCGTTGAGGACGCCGAGCAGCGAGGCCGTCAGGCCCAGGGCGACGAACCCGGAGCCCAGCGTGGCGTTCATGGGGTGGAGTATGGCGGCGCCGTCACCGTGGTGCGGTCAGCCGGTGGCGCCGCAGGCGGCGATGTCGGCCTGACGCCCTTCCTCGACCCGGTAGTCGTTGTCGTGCTTGACGACCATGTGGTCGGTCCGCAGGTGCCAGCCGTCGTCGGCCGGTGCGTCGAGGCCGGCGATGCCGGGGACGCTGCCGGCCTTCCAGGCGCCCTGGAGCACGACCGGCACGCCGGGCTGGAACAGTTCGGCCGGGTCGCCCACGTGGACGACGTCGGCGTAGGCGCCAGCCGAACAGAGGGTGAACACCACGGCCGACTCGCCGTCGACTCTGGTCTCGAGCAGGCCGGGCAGCGGCGTACCGACGACCCGGAAGCGACCGTCGCCGAGGTCGGCCCGCAGTTCGACGGCTGCGTCGACCTCGTGGAAGACGAGCGTGGCGTCGCCCAGGGTCTTGACGAGAACGCCCACGATCGCCGCCACGACCAGCAACGTGACGAGGATCGGCACGGCCCGCCGACGGGACGGTTCCGGCCGTCCGGGTGACGGCGTCAGGTCGAGATCGTCAGCCACGGGGTCAGGCGTCTTCGCCGGGGGATGTCAGCCAGCGGGAGCGCCCGACCGGGACCCTGCGGGCGAGGTCGCGGCCGCGGCGCACGATCGAGGCCGCGTAGGCGGCAAGTACGCCCAGGGCGATGCCCCAGCCGGCGATCAGGTAGCCGAGGTGCGTCATGTGTGCGCTCCCCGGCTGGACGCGTTCCGGTGCGTCATGCGCCCTCCCCCACGGCGGCGTCCACGTCGCCCTCGTCGATGTCGGCTCGCCGTTCGGCAATGGCGGTGGCCACGCCGTGCCCGGCGTCCTCCCGTTCGAGCCAGCCCACCCGGAAGCGGTGCAGCAGCAGCCACGCCAGCACCAGCCCCAACACGAGGAACCCGAGCATCAGCGTGAACAGCGTGAGGTCCTGGATCTTGAGCTCGCCCAGCGTGGACTTCTGGTGCAGGGTGCGGTTCTCCCACCACTCGACGGAGCGGTTCACGATTGGCAGGTCGAGCACCGCCACCAGCGCCACCACCGCGCCCCGGCGGGCGGATGCCCGCGGATCGACGGTGGCCCGGCGCAACGCCAGGTAGCCGGTGAACATGAGGAACAGCACGAGCGTCGTCATGAGGCGCACATCACCCCACTCCCACCAGGTGTTCCAGACGGGCCGCCCCCAGATCGAGCCGGTGACCAGCACCAGGCCGCAGAACACCGTGCCCACCTCGGCAGCGGCGTAAGCCATCGTGTCGAACCAGGCCGTCCGCTTGACCAGGTACCCGGCCGACGCCACGGCGCACAACACGAACGCCACGTAGGTGAACACCGCCAGTGGCACGTGCAGGTACAGGAGCCGCACGGCATCGAACTGGCCGATCTCCTGGCCGGTCGTGGGGTGGAGCCGCACGTCGGGCTCGGTCAGGGCGAAGGCGAACAGCAGCAGCGTGGCGAGGCCCAGCAGGGTGACGACGCCGAGCAGGCGCGAGCCGCGTGAGCCCGTCGTGTCGGTCGTCTCCATGGTCTCCGTCATCGAACCCTCTACTCGTCGACCAGTGCGCCGTGGGCCAGTGCGCCCCCCGCGGTCGCGACCACGGCAAACACGGCCAGCAGGCCCAGCCAGGCCCAGCCGTCGACCGCGGCGTTCCCGAGGGCGTCGTCGAAGGCCCGCGTGGCGCCAATCAGCACCGGAGCCAACACCGGGAGCAGCAGGATCGGGAGAAGGGTCTCCCGCACCCCGAGGCCCGAGGCCAGCGCACCGTACAGGGTACCGGTGCATGCCACGGCGACGGCCGCCAGCAGGCCGGTGGCGACCACCAGCAGGGGCTGTTCGACCTCGCTGCCGTAGAGCACGATGATCCCTGCGGTCAGCAGCACCTCGAGCACCACCAACTGCACGAACACGGCGGACGCCTTGCCGACGAACAGCGCCGCCGGCGACATGCCCGAGAGGCGCAGGCCGGTGAGCGCCCCGTCGGCCTGCTCGACCGACACCGACCGCTGGATCGCCAGCAGGGCGCAGAACAGGACCGCCACCCAGAACAGCCCGGGGGCGAAGGCCCGCAGCGTGCGCTGGTCGGCGTCGAGGGCGAACCCGAACAGCACCAGCACCAGCAGGGCGAAGGGCGCCACCTGGTTGAGCAAGACCCGCGAGCGGGCCTCGATGCGGAGGTCCTTGGCGGCGACCAGGCGGGCGTCGGCGAAGAAGCGGCTCATGGGCTCGTGTCCCGGTGAACGGCGCCGCCGGCGAGCGTCACGACACGCGGCGAGAGCGTGCGGACCCGTTCAAGTTCGTGCGACGACACGACCACGGTCCCCCCGGCGGCGACGGCGTCGCCGATGAGCTTGTCGACGACGCTGCGCCCGGCCTGGTCGAGGCCGGCGTGGGGCTCGTCGAGCAACCACAGTTCCGGGCGGCGCACGACGAGTGCCGCCAGCGAGGTGCGTCGCCGCTGGCCGGCCGACAGCCGGTGGACGGGCAGGTCGAGGAGCCCGTCGTCGAGGCCGAGGCGTTGGAGGGCGCCGACCACCCGCTCCACCGACAACTCGGCGTCAAGGCCTGCGGCCCGGGCCCAGAAGCGGACGTTCTCGGCGACCGTGAGGTCCTCGTAGAGGCCGGTCGAATGGCCCAGCAGCGCCACCCGTCGGCGCACCGCCCGGCGCTCGGAGCCGGCCGTGAGGTCGTGGCCGAGCACCGTCACCGTGCCGGACTCGGGGGCCAACAGGCCGGCGCAGAGCCGCAGCAGGGTGGTCTTGCCGGCCCCGTTGGGGCCCTGCAGGAGGATGGTCTCGCCTGCCTCGATGCGCAGGTCCACGCCGGTCAGCGCAGGGAAGCGTCCGAGCAGGGCGACCGCAGCATTCAGTTCGACCACGGACACACCGCAACGGTACCGGCACCGGACGTACCCTGACCCGGTGCGCCTTCTGCTCCTACTGCTGTCCGTTTCCCTGATGGCGTCTGCCTGTGCGAGCGACGGCGCAGCGCCGGAGGGCGGGGACGGCGCCGGGACCACCACGACCGCCGCAGGCACCGCCACGACCCTGCCCGAGGCCCGGCCGACCGTGGCCGAGGAGGAGCCGCCCACCTGGTACGGCGAGATGGTCAACCTCCACGACCTCGCGGCAAGCCAGTGCTTCAACCGCTACTCGTGGTTCCAGGCGGAGCGGCACATCGAGTTCGACACGGTCGTGCCGTGCGAACTCCCCCACCAGGCCGAGATCTACCTGCACGTCCAGCACCCGGCCCGCCAGGGGGCCCCGTGGCCAGGCGACCGCGAGATGGAGAGCTTCGCCCGCTCACAGTGTTACGAGGCGTTCGACGAATTCGTGGGCGTCATCTACGAGCTGTCCGAACTCGAGATCGCCTGGCTGGTTCCGAATCGCACCGACTTCGAGCACGACGTGGCCCAGTTCCGAGGCGTCCACTGCTACGTCGTCCACGCCGAAGGCGACGACCTCATCAACAGCGCCCGCGGCTCGCTGCGTTAGGTCCACTCCGCCAGCAGGAGGGCCAGGCCGGTCCAGGACTGGGGGCTGGCGCCCAGGCCCTCACCGGTGTCGGGGTGCCAGTACTCAGCGAGGCCCGACGCCCACGCCCCCGCCACGGTCGTCGCCGCCAGTTGTTCAGCTGCATCCGGATCGAAGCGGACGGCGCCGAGCACCAGCAGGTAGGCCAACTGCGGCCAGACCGGGCCCCGCCAGTAGCCGGCGGGGTCGAAGATCGGCTCGGCGCGGTGCACGCCCGTCGGGCCCCACGGGCCGCCGTGGGCAACGGGATCGAGCAGGTCGTCCACCACCCGGGCGGCCTTCGTGGAGTCAGCGGTGACCAGCAGCGGCAGCAGGGCGTCGGCCGTGCGGCAGCGGCCCGACCCGTCGGCGGTGGGGCCGGCGTCCACCCAGGTGCCGAGGTCGTCGTCCCAGCGGGCGTCGAGGGCGGCGGCCAACTCGTCGGCCGCAGCGGCGAGCCCATCGTTGCCGGTCACCGAGGCCAGCTCTCCGGCGTTGAACGCCACGAGGGCGTTGAAGCTGGCCGACGCCACCGGGAAGGCCGGGTTCCGGAGCGGCGACCCGTCGGCCGAGAACCCGATCGTCGTGACCAACCGGTCCTTCTCGGCCCGCCAACGCCCGATGTCGAAGCCGCCCGGACACCGGTCGTCCCAGCGGGGGCTGTCATCGGCCCCCGACTCCCACGGGTGGCACAGCAGCACCAGCCCCGAGTCATCCCGGTCCCGTTGCTCCATCAGGAACCGCAGACCGGCGGCGGCCGCCGCCACCACCTCGTCAGGCGGCGGCGTGCCCGACCGGACCAACTCGGCCACGGCGTGCCCGTACATCGGCGGCTGCGTGATCGACGAGGCATCGTCGCGCCCCCACAGGTCGGCGTGGTGGCCGGGCCGGACCACGTAGTTCATGTGCGGCACGAACCCCGACGGCGCCTGCGGGCCGAACAGCGAGGCCAGCTCGGCCTGCGCCCGGTCGGTGCAGCCCAGCGCCTGCCAGACGAGCACGTGGAAGCACGAGTCCCAGAGCCACTGCCAGGGGTAGGTCCCCGCATGGGGCGCTGCGTACCCTTCCGGCACCCAGTGGTCGTCGAGCACCCGTTGCACGGCGTCGCGCAACGCACCCACATCCTCCAGGCCCGGGAGGGCCATGCCCCGCTGTTCCATCATCTCCTTCCGGTTCGGACCGACCGACGGTGTCTCGGTCGTAGCACGGAACTGGGCCGACGCGCTGCACCAGATGGGCTTCGACGTGGACTGGGTGGCCGGCGGCTTCGAGCCGGGCTGGCACGCCGACGGCGCGATGACCGTGGTCCCCGGCCTCGGGATCGACGACAACGACCCTCCCGACCCGTCCGAACTCGATGAAGCGCTGGCCGGTGCCAACCTCGTCGTCGTCGAGAACCTCTGCACGATCCCACTCAACCCGGCCGCCGCCCACGCCGTGGGCGACGTGCTCCGTGGCCGCCCGACGGTCCTGCACCACCACGACCCGCCCTGGCAGCGGGAGCGCTTCGCCCACGTCACCGACCTGCCTCCTGACGACCCGGCCTGGCGCCACGTCACGATCAACGACCTGACCCGCCGGCAAATGGCCGACCGCGGGATCGCCGCCACCACCATCCACAACGGCTTCGACCCCGACCCGCCGCCCGGCGACCGGGTCGGAACCAGGGCAGGCCTCGGGGTCGACGACGACACCCTGCTCGTCGCCCACCCCGTCCGGGCCATCCCCCGCAAGGATGTGGGTCGGGCCATCAAAATCGCGGCCGAGTTGGGCGGCACCTACTGGCTGCTCGGCCCCGCCGAGGACGGCTACGGCCCCGAACTGGAACGCCTGCTCGCCGACGGCCTCTGCCCGGTGCTGCGGGAGCCGGCCACCACCCGCTCCGACGTCTATGCCGCCGCCGACCTGGTCGTGTTCCCCTCGACGTGGGAGGGCTTCGGCAACCCGCCCGTCGAGGCCACCCTGGCCAGAAGGCCGGCCGTGGTCGGCGACTACCCGGTCGCCGACGAACTACGGGCCCTCGGCCTCGAGTGGTTCCCCGCCGACGACCTCGGGCCGGTCCGGGCATGGCTGGCCGACCCCGACCCGGCACTCCTCGACCGCAACCGGGAGGTTGCCGCCCGGGAACTCTCGCTGGACCGCATGGCCGGACGGTTGCGGGCGCTTCTCGACGAGGCAGGCTGGCTCACGTGAACGGCACACATCCTGAATCCCCGACCGATCCCGTCCTCGTCCGCCGGGCACGCATGGGCCGCCTGGCCTCCACCGGCAAGCGGCTCGGCTACCTCGCCTTCCTCACCGCCATCGTGCTGTTCATCGTCGGCATGGTCGGAGACTTCAGCGACGGCATCGCCACCACCCTCATCGTGCTCCTCGTCGCCGGATCGATCGTGCTGGCCCCCGCCATCATCCTCCACTACGCCGTGCAGGCCGCCGCCGACGAGGATGCCGGGCGCCCCTCCCGCCACTGAGGCATCTCCGCCCGCCTTCACCTATCGACGAGCCTTTGGCTACCGTCGCCCTGTGAGCGCTACAGCGACCTCCACCGTGCGCATGCCCGCCGCCGAACGCCGGCAGCAGTTGCTCGACATCGCCCTCGGGATCTTCGCCCAGAACGGCTACCACGAGACCTCCATGAACGCCCTTGCCACCAAGGCCGGCGTCACCAAGCCGGTCCTCTACCAGCACTTCGCCTCCAAGCACGAGCTCTTCGCCCAACTGCTCGCACGGACCGGCGACCGACTCCACGCCGCCATCGCCGAGCGTTTGGCCGGGGTCGACACCCCCCGCCAGCGCGTCGAGGCCGGCTTCGTCGCCTTCTTCCACTTCTTCGACGATCACCCCGACGCCTTCAGCGTCCTCTACGGCTCGAGCCTCGGCTCGGTCTCCGAATTCAAGCGGGAGGCCCGCCGGGTGCAGGACACCTTCATCGCCATGGTCGCCCGCCTCATCAACGGGGTCGACGACGACGAGGCCCTGGTGATGGCCGCCGGCATCAGCGGGATCTCCGAGGGGATGGTGCGGTACTGGATGCACGAGGGACGCCGGCGCTCGGCGGACGAGATGGCGACCCTCACCACACGCCTCGCCTGGGGAGGCCTCGAAGACCTGTCCTGAGCGACGGGGCCCGGTCCCGGCGACCGTTCAGTCCAGCGCCACGGGAGAGATGTCGATCGGGACGTCCGGTAGGACACCCGCCACGATCGGTGGCAGGTGCTCGCGCAGCAGCGTCGGCAGCACCGGTTCGTCACTGTCCAACAGTTCGTCGAGCGCCCACCAGCGGGCCCCGAGGAACGCCGCCGCCTCCAGCGCCTCGAGGTGCTGCGGTCGATACTCCCCGCCGTCGCACCACGCCACGTGGATCTTCTCGTCGCTGTCGAAGTGCCATCCACCGAAGTCGAACTGCACGTGCTGGGTCCAGATGACCGGTCCCATCTCGAGGTCCGCGATGCCGGTCTCCTCGTAGAGCTCCCGGGCGGCGGCCGAACCCGAGTCCTCGCCCCAGCCGATTCCGCCACCGGGAATCTCCCACCAGGCCCGCTTGAACGGGTCGATCGGGTCCTCGGCGTTGACGAGGAAGATGCGCCCCTCGCGGTCGAGGAGCACGACCCGCGCCGCCGCACGCTTGAGCCACATGGCAGTCGGCCCCTGTGTCCCTACGAACAGCGAGCGCAGCGGCCCAGCAGGTCGAAGCGGTGGGCGTCGATCCGGAAGCCCTGTGACTCGGCGGCATGGACCATCGCATCGATGCCGACCTCGAAGTCGTTGGGGACGTCGAAGTCCTCGACCCGGCCACACAAGGTGCACACCAGGTGGTGGTGGTGCCCGGTGAGCGACTCGTGGAGTTCGAAGCGGGCGTGGTCGTCGACCGACTCGACCCGGCGGGCGACGCCGGCGTCCACCAGTTCGCCGAGGTTCCGGTAGGCCGAGCTCTGGGCCAGTTCGGCATCGGCGTCGAGGATCTCGGGAAGGCTCAGCGGCCGACCGGCCCGGACCAGCACGTCGGCCACCACCTGACGGGAGCGGCTGTTGCGCAGGCCGGCCGCCCGCAGCCGCTGGTCGACGGAGGCATGGAGGTCCGTCCAGTCATCATCCACGTGCGCCACGTCGTCGAGCCTACGCTCCATGCCTCAGGCAGTTCCGACGGGCCGCCGACGCATCAGGGCGTTGCGACGGCTCCGGCACACCAGTTCGTCGCGCTGGTTGAGGGCCCGGTGCTCGAAGGTGACGATCCCGGCGTCGGGGCGGGAGTTCGAAGCCCGGGCGGCCACGACCTCGGTCTCGACCCGCAACGTGTCGCCGAGAAAGACGGGCGTGGGAAAGGTCGTCTCCTCGAACCCGAGGTTGGCGATCGTGGTGCCGAGCGTCGTGTCGGCCACGCTCACGCCCACCACCAGGCCATGGGTGAAGAGGCTGTTGACGAGACGCTGGCCGAACTCGGTGCCGGCGGCAAACTCGGCGTCGAGGTGCAGCGGCTGAGGGTTGTGCGTGATGGCGCAGAACAACAGGTTGTCGGTCTCGGTGACAGTGCGGGTCAGGGCGTGGCGCAGCACCAGGCCCACCGGCAGTTCCTCGAACCAGCGGCCGGTCCGCGTTTCCTGTACGTCTCCCATCGGCCCAGTCTGCCGCCTGCGACACTGACTACGCTCGCCGGCCATGGGCGCCACCCTCTGGACCCCGTCGGTCGAACGCTCCGCCGGCTCGCAGCTGGCGGCCTTCGCCGCATACGCCGGCGTCGGCGCCCTCGACCTGCACGACTGGTCGGTTCGCAAATCCGACCGCTTTTGGCGCCTGGTCTGGGACTGGTGCGAGGTCGTCGGCGATCCCGGCGACGGCCCGGCGCTGACGACCGGCGACCACTTCGCCGACGCCCGCTTCCTCCCCGGCGCCACCCTCAACTACGCCGAGAACCTGCTGCGCCGCAACGACGACCGGCCGTCGATGCTGTTCCGCGGCGAGGACGGAACCATCCGGGACCTCTCGTGGGCCGACCTGCACGCACTCGTCGCACGGCTCCAACGGGCCCTGGGCGATGCCGGCGTCGGGCCGGGCGACCGGGTGGCCGCCTGGCTCCCGAACCTGCCCGAGACGTATGCCGTGATGCTGGCCGCCGCCTCGATCGGTGCCGTGTTCTCGTCGACCTCCCCCGACTTCGGCGTCAGCGGCGTCCTCGACCGGTTCGGACAGATCGAGCCGACGGTGCTGTTCGCCACCGACGGCTACCACTACGGCGGGAAGCGCCACGACGTGACCGGCAAGCTGGCCGAGGTCGCCGCCGCCCTGCAGACGGTGCGCCAGGTGGTCGTCGTGCCCGACTCGCCTGACGGTCCCACCGGCCCGCTCCCCGACGGCGCCGTCACGCTCGACGACTTCCTTGCCCCCCACGCCGCCGGAACCGTCGCCTTCGAGCGGCTCCCCTTCGACCACCCGCTCTACATCCTCTACTCGTCGGGCACGACGGGCGCCCCCAAGTGCATCGTCCACCGGGCCGGCGGGCTGCTGCTCAAGCACCAAGTCGAGCACCGGCTGCACTGCGACGTGCGCCCCGACGACCGGGTCTGCTACTTCACGACCGCCGGCTGGATGATGTGGAACTGGCTGGCCGCCGGCCTCGCCGCCGAGGCCACGCTCGTGCTCTACGACGGCTCCCCCTTCCATCCCGGCGCCGAGCGGCTGTTCGACCTGGTCGACGCCACCGGCACCACCCTGCTCGGCGTCTCGGCCAAGTTCATCGACGCCGTGGCCAAGTCGGGCCTGCGCCCGGTCGAGTCGCATGACCTGTCCACGCTGCGCACCGTCTGCTCCACCGGCAGTCCGCTCAGCCCCGAGGGCTTCTCCCACGTCTACGCCGACTGGAAGGCCGACCTGCACCTGGCGTCGATCTCCGGCGGCACCGACCTGTGCGGCTGCCTCGTCGGCGGCGACCCGACGCTGTCCGTGCACGCCGGCCAGATCCAGGGACCGGTCCTGGGCCAGGCCATGGAAGTCTTCGACGAGGAAGGTTCCCCCGTCCCGACCGGACAGCAGGGCGAGCTCGTCTGCACCGTGCCGTTCCCGTCGATGCCGCTGGGCTTCTGGAACGACCCCGACGGCAACCGCTACCGCTCCGCCTACTTCGAGCGCTTCGACGATGTCTGGCACCAGGGCGACTTCGCCGAGCGGACCCCGGAGGGGGGCTTCATCATCCACGGACGCTCCGACGCCACCCTCAACCCGGGCGGCGTGCGCATCGGCACCGCCGAGATCTACCGCCAGGTCGACCAGCTCGACGAGGTCGTCGAGAGCCTCGTGATCGGCCAGCCCTGGGAGGGCGACACCCGGATCGTGTTGTTCGTGGTGCCCGCCCCGGGCATCGAAATCGACGTCGACCTGGTCGGGCGCATCCGTTCGTCGATCCGGGCCGGTGCCTCACCCCGACACGTTCCGGCCGTCGTGCTGGCCGTCCCCGACCTGCCGCGCACCCGCTCCGGCAAGCTGGTCGAGCTGGCGGTGCGCAACGTGGTCGAGGGCCGACCCATCACCAACCTCGAGGCCCTCGCCAACCCCGAGGCACTCGAGGCCTTCCGCGACCGCCCGGAACTGGCCTAATCCCCGGACAGATTCTTCGGGAGGCCTTCCGGCAGATACGTCGGCACCCCCGCCACCCGCAGGTGGGCGGTCTCGTTGAGCGAGCCCAGGCTGCGCTCCCCCGTCGAGGCGGCCAGCACCCGGTTCACCGACGTGTACGCCGCCTCGAAGAAGAAGATCCGATCGAGTCCGAGCAGGTAGGCCATATAGGCCGCGATGGTCCCGCCATGGCAGAAGGCCACCACCCGCTGACCGGGGTGGGCGGCGATGATCCGGTCGACGCCGGTTACCACCTGCGCCATGAACGCCTCCGGGGCGGGGATGGCGTCCTCGGAGACCAGTTCGTGCCAGCGGGGATCGCCGGTCGCCTTGAGCTCCTCGATCGGGATGTACTCGGGCTCGCCGTCGTCGTACTCGTCGAGCCCCGGCTCGATCCGCAGGTCCTGCCCCAGCCGCTCGGCCAGGGGCTCGGCGGTCTGGCGGGCCCGGGCACGCGTGCTGGCGTACACCGCATCCACCGGTTCGGCCGGCGGTCCGCCGGACAGCGGACCAATCAGCCAGTCGGCCAGGGCCTGCGACTGGCGCCATCCCAGTTCGGACAGCACCGGGTCGGCCTCGGCGCCCGTGGCGGAGTTGTCGACGCGTACCGGGAGCGCATGGCGGACCAGCAGGAGTTCCATCAGCGGCGGACGCTAGCCAGCGGGAACGCCCGCGGTACCGTCGGCGCGTGAAGATCGACGGTGGCCTCGGCGCCGCCAACCCCACTTCCCTGTCCGGCGGACTCGCCTCCATCGGGGCGTCCGCGAAGCGCCTCGAGGACGAGGGCTATGCCGGCGCCTGGACCGCCGAGACCAGCCACGACCCCTTCCTGCCGCACGTCATCGCCGCCGAGCACACCGAGCGCCTCGAACTGGGCACCTCGATCGCCGTGGCCTTCGCCCGCAACCCCATGATCCTCGCCCAGATCGGCCACGACCTACAGCGCTACAGCGACGGCCGCTTCATCATGGGGCTCGGCACCCAGATCCGGCCGCACATCACCAAGCGCTTCTCCATGGAGTGGTCCCACCCGGCCGCCCGGATGCGCGAGTTCGTGAGCGCCATGCAGGCCATCTGGGACTGTTGGAACAACGGTACGAAGCTGGCGTTCCGCGGCGACTTCTACACCCACACCCTGATGACGCCGTTCTTCAACCCCGGCTCCAACGAGTGCGGCCCGCCCAAGGTGTTCATCTCGGCGGTCGGACCGCTCATGTCGGAGGTCGCCGGCGAGGTCTGCGACGGCATCATCTGCCACGCCTTCTCCACCGAGACGTACCTGCGCGAGGTCACCCTGCCGAGGATCAAGGCCGGCCTGGCGAAGTCCGGTCGCACGCTCGACGACTTCGAGATCATGGGCCCCGGCTTCGTGGTCACCGGCCCCGACGAGGAGGCCATGGCGAGGGCTGCCACCGGCATCCGCCAGCAGATCGCCTTCTACGCCTCGACCCCCGCCTACCTGGGCGTGCTCGAGATCCACGGCTGGGAGGGCCTCCACGGCGACCTCAACGCCATGTCCAAGCGCGGCGAGTGGCAGGCAATGGGCGAGCTCATCGACGACGAGATGCTCGACACGTTCGCCGTCGTTGCCGAGCCCGACAAGGTGGCCGCCGGCATCCGGGCCCGCTACGGCGACTGCGTCGACCGCATGACCTTCTACGCCCTCGGGGGCGACCACGGCGCCGAATTCTGGACGCCGATCGTGGCGGACCTGGCCGCCTGAGCCGAGGACGCCCGGCGCACAACTCCCCACTGGCGCCACCCCGCGACCGTTAGGTTGGAGCCATGAGCGACACACCCGAGTTCGCCTACACCGACCTGCTGCCGCTGCTCGACGACCCCTACGCCACCACCGACTACCGGCTGCTCACCACCAACGGCGTCCAAACGGTCGAGGGACCGGGCGGGCGCACGTTCCTCGAGGTCGACGACGAGGCCGTCCGCCTCCTCACGGCGACCGCCATGCGCGACATCTCCCACCTGCTGCGGACCGGCCACCTGGCGCAGTTGGCGTCGATCCTCGACGACCCCGAGGCCTCGGCCAACGACCGCTTCGTGGCCACCGAACTGCTCCACAACGCCAACATCGCCGCCGGCGGCGTGCTGCCGTCGTGCCAGGACACCGGCACCGCCGTCATCTCCGCCAAGAAGGGCCAGCAGGTCCTGACCTCCGGTGACGACAAGGAGGCCATCTCACGGGGCGTGTTCGACACCTTCCTCACGTCGAACCTGCGCTACTCGCAGATGGCACCGCTCGACATGTTCAGCGAGCAGAACACCGGCACGAACCTGCCGGCCCAGATCGAGATCGAAGCCGTCCCGGGCGACGCATACAAGTTCCTGTTCATGGCCAAGGGCGGGGGCTCGGCCAACAAGAGCTACCTGTTCCAGGAGACCCGAGCGCTGCTCACCCCCGAGCGGCTCACCGCCTTCCTCGACGAGAAGCTCCGCACGCTCGGCACCTCCGCCTGCCCGCCGTACCACCTGGCGGTCGTCATCGGCGGCACCTCGGCCGAGTTCAACCTCAAGGTCGCCAAGTACGCCTCGGCCCACTACCTCGACCACCTGCCCACCGCCGGCAGCGAGGCCGGCCACGCCTTCCGCGACCCCGAGTGGGAGGAGCGCGTGCTCGAACTCACCCGCGGGTTCGGCATCGGCGCACAGTTCGGCGGCAAGTACTTCTGTCACGACGTGCGGGTCGTGCGCCTCCCCCGCCACGGGGCGTCCAACCCGGTCGGGATCGCCGTGTCATGTTCGGCCGACCGTCAGGCGCTGGGCAAGATCACCGCCGACGGCGTGTTCCTCGAACAACTCGAGGAGGACCCGGCCCGCTTCCTACCCGAGGTGGCCCAGGACGAGTTGCCGGGCGGCGTCGTGTCGATCGACCTCGACCAGCCCATGGACGCCATCCGCGCCGAGCTCTCGAAGCACCCGGTCAAGACCCGCCTGTCGCTCACCGGCACCCTCGTCGTGGCCCGTGACATCGTCCACGCCAAGGTCGACGAACTGCTCGACGCCGGCCGGCCCATGCCGGACTACCTGCGGGACCATCCCGTCTACTACGCCGGTCCCGCCAAGACCCCCGAGGGCCACGTCTCCGGGTCGTTCGGCCCCACCACGGCCGGCCGCATGGATGCCTACGTCGACCGCTTCCAGGCCGCCGGCGGCAGCCTCGTCATGCTGGCCAAGGGCAACCGCTCACGCCAGGTCACCGACGCCTGCAAGCGTTACGGTGGCTTCCACCTCGGGTCGATCGGCGGGCCGGCCGCCCGGCTGGCGCTCGACTCCATCCGCAAGGTCGAGGTCCTCGAATACCCCGAGTTCGGCATGGAGGCGGTGTGGCGCATCGAGGTCGTCGACTTCCCGGCGTTCATCGTCGTCGACGACAAGGGCAACGACTTCTTCGACGAGGTCACCACCCCCGTCGCCCTGCGTTAGCCCGGGGGGGATTCCCTACACGCAGCGGTTGGCGAGCCGGCCCACGCCGGGGATCTCCGACTCGACCAGTTGTCCCACCTCGAGGCAGCGTCCCTGCGGGTCGCCGACGCCGGCCGGCGTCCCGGTGAACACCAGGTCGCCCGGCTCGAGCGTGCAGACCTCCGACAGGTAGGCGACGAGGCCCGGCACGCCGAGGATCATCAGGCTGGTGTGGCTGTCCTGGCGCATCTCGCCGTCGACCCAACAGTGGAGCGTCAGGTCGGTGGGGTCGTCGACCAGGTCGAGCGACGTGACCGGGCCGAGGGGGCCGAAGGTGTCGTGGCTCTTGCCGAGGCTGAACTGTGGCGGACTCGACGCCAGCTGTAGTGCCCGGTCCGACACGTCCTGGCCGACGGCCACGCCGGCGAGGGTGTCCCACACCTCGGAGGGGTCGAGGCTCCGGCAGGTCCGGCCGATGACCGCCACCAACTCGACCTCGTAGTCGGTGCGGTCGCCGACCAGGACGATGTCGCTGCCGGGTCCGGTGAGGCAGTTCGGCCACTTGGTGAAGATGACCGGGATGGCGGGCGCCGACCGGCCCATCTCTGCGATGTGGGCACCGAAGTTCATGCCGATGCCGAACACCTTGCGGGGCCGGGGCACCGACGGCCCCAGGCCGCCGAGCGCCACCTCGCCGTCCGGGTCGCCATGGGGCACGCCTGCAGCATCGGTCAGGGCGTCGAGGCCGGCAGGGTCGGCGAGGGCGTCGAGCGGGTCGGCGAGTCGACCGTCGGTGAGGCGGGCGAGGTCCCACCAGCGGGCGCTTTCACCCTCCAGCTGGCCGTCGTCGAGGAGGACGGTCCGGCCGTCGGCGAGGGTCGAGAGTCGGTAGGCCATGGGCACGCAGTCTCGCAGCACACCGGCGCGACGCCATGATGTCCCTTCGGGAAATTCGCGCCTGACAAGGGTCGAAATCCGCGCCATGATGGGGGCACGCAAGTGACAACCGGAAGGTGGACACGTGGTCAAGCCACATGCCGTCTGTGAGGTCGAGCTGCTCACCCGGGGGGTCATCTCCCCACGAGATCGGGAGCAGGCGGTCGAAAAGGTCCAGACGCTCTGCGAGTTGGGACACGAACCGGTTCTGGCGGCGGTGGTGAAGTTGAAGGTCCGCGAGAAGGCCGCCCTCGAGTTGCCTGCGATCGCCGAGGCCTCCATCGACCTGAATGGCACGCCCGTGCGCGCCCACGCCAGCGGGCACTCGATCGCCGAGGCCGTCGACCTGCTCCATAACCGGCTCTCGAAGCGACTCCGCCGACGACGCGACCGCCACGAGGACCGGCACCACGAGCCCGAACCGACCCCGAACCACGCCGGCTACAGCGCTGTGTCCTCGGACGAACGCGAGGTGGTCCGCCACAAGACGCTCGCCATGCACCCCATGAGCCTCGAGGAGGCCGCCGACGAGATGGACCAGTTGGACCACGGCTTCTACCTGTTCCTCGACGCCGACCACGACCTCGACCGGGTCGTGTACCGGAACGGCGACGGCAGCCTCCACGTCGTGCCCTTGGTCGCCGAAGAGGACCTCCCGGGCGACACCCGACCGCCGATCCATTCAGGCTCGGTGGTGTTCAACCACCTGCCGCTGGCGGAGGCCGTGGCGCTGCTCGACGAGACCGACGATGCCTTCGTGTTCTTCGCCGACCCGGACTCCGACCTCGACCGGGGGAACGTTCTCTACCGGCGCTTCGACGGCCACTACGGCCTCATCACCCCGGCTGTGTAGGCGGATTCAGAGCCCGGCGTACCAGTCGGCCAGGGCGGCGCCGATCTCGTCGGGGCTGTCCTCCTGGACGAAGTGGGTGCCTGCCACGGTGACCTCGACCTGGTTCGGCCACGTGCGGCAGAACTCCCTCTGGGCGCCGGTGAGGATTGCTCCCGGGTCGGCGTTCACGAACAGCTTCGGGATCGGTGATCCGGCCAGGAACTCTGCGTAGTCGGCGACGATCGCCGCCACGTCGGCGGGCTCGCCTTCGATCGGGATCTCGCGGGGCCACGTCAGGGTCGGACGCCGGGACTCGCCCGGCTCGACGAAGGGGCGCCGGTACTCATCGTGCTCCTCAGCGGTGAGGTTGCGGACGATGGCGCTGGGCAGCACGCCCTCGACGAAGAAGTTCTTCTCGAGCACCAGCCCCTCACCGGCCTCGGAGCGGAAGCCCTGGAAGATGCCCCGGGCATTCTCGGGCCACTCGTCCCACGAGGCGATGGGTTGGACGATGGCCTCCATGTAGCAGATGCCCTTCACGGCGTCGGGGTGCTGCCGGGCCCAGTCGAATCCGAGCGCCGAGCCCCAGTCGTGGACCACGAGCGTCACGTTCTCGTCGACCCCCAACTGCTCGAGAAACTCGAACAGGTACTCCCGGTGCTCGACGTAGCGGTACGAGCCGGGACCGGAGTCGTCGAGTTTGTCGGAGTCGCCCTGGCCGATCAGGTCGGGGGCGATGCACCGCCCGGCGCTGCCCACGTGGGGGATGACGTTGCGCCACAGGTACGACGACGTCGGGTTGCCGTGCAGGAAGACGATCGGATCGCCTTCCCCCACCTCGACATGGGCCATGCGCCGGCCACGGACCTCACTGAACTGTTTGGCGGTTTCGCTCATGCCCCTTCACTACCAGCCCGGCGCACGGGCACGACGATCGGGCCGGCCTCGTCGGGCACCACCCGCACACGGGCGCCGTAGTGACGGGCGACCGACTCCTCGGTGAGCACCTCGTCGGCCGATCCGGCGACGGCGACCTTGCCCGCATCGAGCATCACCAGCCAGTCCGCGTACTGGCCGGCCAGGGTGAGGTCGTGCATCGTGGCCAGCACGGTCAGGTTGCGTTCGGCACGGAGTCGGTCGACCAGGTCGAGCACCTCCTGCTGGTGGCCCACGTCGAGGGCAGTCGTGGGTTCGTCGAGCAGCAGCACCGGGGACTCCTGGGCCAGGGCGCGGGCGATCACGATCCGCTGGCGCTCACCACCCGAGAGCGTGTCGACGGTGCGGTCGGCGAGCGGACCGGCGTCGAGGTCGACAAGTGCCTTCACGGCCACGTCCAGGTCGGCGTCGCCCTCGGCCTCGAAGAACCCCAGGTGTGCGGTGCGGCCGAGCAGGACGTAGTCGACGACCCGCATCCCCGGTGGGATGACCGGCTCCTGGGGCACCAGCGCCACCAGTCGGGCCAGTTCGCGACGGGCCATCCCGGCAACCGACCGACCGCCGAGGTCGATGCTGCCGGTGGCGTCGACGATGCCGCCCACGGCACGCAGCAGGGTGCTCTTGCCGGCGCCATTCGGGCCGACGACGGTCACCCAACCGCCCGGTGGCACCCACAGGTCGACGCCACGGAGCACCTCCACCCCGTCGAAGGCCACGACCACGTCCCGGCAGGCGATGGCGGTCACCGGGACCTCCGTGCGGTGCGCAGGATCAGCACGAAGAACGGGGCGCCGAGGAAGGCCGTCACCACGCCGATCGGCATCTCCGCCGGCTCGAGGGCGAGGCGGGCCACCAGGTCGGCGGCGACGAGGAACGCCCCGCCGAACAACACCGTCAGCGGCAGGATCACCCGATAGCTGGAGCCGAACAGCAGCCGGATGGTGTGCGGGACGATGATCCCGACGAAGCCGATCAGGCCCGACACCGACACCGCTGCGGCGGTGCCGAGCGATGCGGCCACCACGGTCACGAGGCGAACCCGGCGCACGTCGAGGCCCAGGGCGCCGGCCTCCTCGTCGCCCACGCCGAGGGCGTCCATGCGACGCCGCACGGCGAGGATCACGACGAGGCACACGCCCGTGTACGGGGCCAGCAGCGTCACCTCGTCCCAGCTGGCCGTGCGGAGCTGTCCGAGCACGAAGAAATAGACTTGCCGGATCGTCTCCGAGTGGCGCTGCTGCACGAACGTCTGGATGGCGGTGAAGAAGCTGGCCACCGCCACGCCTGCCAGCACGAGGCTGGTCACCGGGTCGAGGCGGCCGCCGGTGGCGCCGATGAGGTAGGTCAGCACGACGGCCACCAGGGCCCCGGCGAAGGCCATCATCGGGATCGGGTCGATGATGCCGATCCCGTCCCCGAGTCCTGACACGATGGCCACGGTGGCGCCGAAGCCGGCGCCGGCGGCCACGCCCAGCAGGTACGGGTCGGCCAACGGGTTGCGGAACACGCCCTGGTAGGCGCCGCCGGCCGTGGCGAGCATGGCCCCGACCAGCAGGCCCAGCACGACCCGAGGCAGCCGGATCTCCCAGACGATCGACTGTTGGCGCTCCCCCAGGCCCGACTCCGTGTCGATGAACGGCAGCCGGTCGGCCAACTCGACGAGCACGTCCCACGTACCGAGCGGGGCCGGGCCGAGCACCAGTCCGGCGATGCCCGCGGCGAGAACGGCGAGGACGCCGGTCGCCACCCACCACGGTCGGAGCCCCGCCGGCTTGAGCCGGCCTGCCTCCGGGGTCCGATCCGTGGTGGTCATCGGCGAAGGATCAACCCGACGCTTCCTCGACCGCGGCCCTGACCGTGATGAGGAAGTCGACGATGCGCGGCCCCCAGCGGCCGGCGGTCTCGTCCAGCGGGAACACGTTGCCCTCCTGCACGGCCGACATGGTGTCCCAACCCGGTCGGGCGGCGACGGTCTCGGCCGACACGCCCCACTCGGCGTCCGCCAGGAAGATCAGGTCCGGATCGACGTCGATCACGTACTCCGGCGACAACTGCGGATACCCCCAGCCGTCCTCGTCCGTCGGGTCGGCGATGTTCTCGAGCCCCAACAGGGCGTAGAGCCGCCCCAGGAACGTCGACGAGGTCGCAGAATACAGCGTCGAGTCGATCTCGTGGAAGTACGTCATGCCGGCGCCCGGCTGTCCTTCGGCGAGGGCTTCGAGCTCGGCGACGATCGCCGTGTTGAGCGCCGCCGCCTCGTCGACATGGCCCGTCAGGCCACCCAACTCGGCGATCTGCGCATACGTGTCGTCGATGGCGTTGGCGGCGCCCTGCATCAGCACGTCGATGCCCAACGCCTCGAGGCCCACCACCAGGTCGCCCGGGTCGTACGAGATGACCACCAGGTCCGGGTCATAGCCGGCGATCGACTCCACGTTCGGCGTGAAGCCCGACAACGCCGACATGGGTGCCTCCACCGGATACGTCGACTGGTCGTCCACCGCCACCACCTGGCCGCCGGCACCGATGGCGAACAGGATCTCCGTCGCCGTCGCCGACAACGACACGATCGACTCGGGAAGGGCCGGAGCCGGCACCTCCGTCGAGGTCGTCGTGGGTGCTGCTGTGGTCGTCGTGGGTGCAGCCGTGGTCGTCGCGGTCTCGCCACTGACCGGACCGGTCGCAGAGCCGTCGTCTCCACCGCAACCGGCGGCGGCAAGGATGAGCAGCACGACTGCGATGCGGCCGAGTCGGTGGGGTGTGCGGGGAATGCGGATCCTCATGGGTTCTCCTGTCTGTCGAGACACGGGCGCAGACAGGAAGCCCTGTCCGACGACCGCTCTTCCTCGAGAGCTGTTGTCGAACCCTGCGGCCGATCGACCTGGCTCGCCCACGCTCCCCAACGGGAACCCGGGCACACAGTTGCGGGACAGCGCCGGAATCTCACCGGCTTCGCCGTACTGCAGGGCGGCGTCACGCTATCGCTGGTGTTGTCCGCCCGTGTTGTGATGCACCGTCCGCTGCGACAACCTGAGACCGTGTTGGTCATCGGACTCTGCGGCGGCATCGGGGCGGGCAAGTCGACCGTGGCGTCCCTGCTCGCCGAACGGGGTGCCCACGTCATCGACGTCGACGCCATCGGCCGCGAGGTGCTGGCCCACGACGACGTGCGGGACCGGGTTCGGGACTCCTTCGGCGACGGGGTGCTGGCCGACGACGGTTCGATCGACCGCGCTGCGCTCGCTACGACCGTCTTCGGCGGCGACGGGCGCCTGCCCGACCTCGAGGCCATCAGCCACCCGGCCATCAACGCCGAGCTGGCTCGGTACTTGGAGTCTCTGGTCACCGACCCTCCGCCGGTCGTGGTCCTCGACATGGCCGTGCTGGCCGAGAGCCAACTCGGCCGACTCCCCGACGGCAGTGGCTACACCCGGGTGATCGTGGTCGAGGCCGATCCAGCGGTGCGCCTGGCCCGCCTCCTCGAACGGGGAATGTCCGCCGACGACGCCCGCGCCCGTATGGCGTCACAGGCCACCGACGACGAGCGCCGCACCATCGCCGACCACGTGCTCGTCAACGACGGCGACATCGCCGCCCTGCAACACCAGGTCGGCACCCTCTGGGCGACGTTGACCGGTGGGGCCTGAGCCTCCGCCCCCCTACCAGCGCAGGGCCGCCCTTGCCCGCTCCGTGTACTCGGGACGGCTGATGAGCAGGCCGGGCACCACCGGACGGGCCTTGTTGAAGACCAGTTCCGAACCGTCGACACCGGTCACGTCGAGGCCGGCTGCGGCCGCCACGGCCGCCGGTGCACAGACATCCCACTCGTAGAGACCGCTCGGATGCACGTAGACGTCGGCGGCGCCCGACACCACCGCCATGGCCTTGGCCCCCGCCGAACCGAAGGCATGGACCTCCCCGCCGAGGGCCGCCGCCACGCCTTCGGCGTGGCCCCACTGCGACCGACTCGTCACCACGATGGGCCGCCCACGGCGGGCCGGCGTCGGCAACGGGCTCTGGAGCGTCCCGTAGAGGCCCCCGTTCGCCGGCACCGAAACCGCCCCCGCCACCGGCCGGCCGTCGATCACCAGCGCCACGTGCACGGCCCACTCGGCGCTGCCGATCCGCGGGTAGTCCTGCGTGCCGTCCAACGGGTCGATGATCCAGATCCGCTCGGCGGTCAGGCGCCCGCGGTCGTCGGCGCCCTCCTCGGAGAGCACGGCGTCGTCGGGCCGCAACTCGGCGAGGCGGCCGACCAGGTGGTCGTGGGCTGCCTGGTCGCCCAGCGACTGGAGTCGCCAACCCGACATCCCCTCGGCCAGGGACCGGCCCCGCAGGTCGAGCAGCAGGTCGCCGGCCTCCCGTGCGAGCAGCCCCGCTACCGCGTGGTCGTCGAGCGGTTCCGGAGCCATGTCCAGCCGACCCTAGCCCCGGCCCGGCATGCACTCCCGTCCGGTACCGTGTCGCAGGGCCGATCCCCCGATCGGCACGCTCGACCACGGAGTACCTCCACATGCCGCACGGCCGCATCACCGGGTGGGCCATCCACCTCCCCGAGAAGGTGCTCACCAACGAAGAACTGGCCAGGCTCGTCGACACCTCCGACGAGTGGATCCGCGAACGCACCGGCATCAGCGCCCGCCACGTCGACGGAACCGTCACCGGGATGTCCACCGAGGCCGGCAGGTCCGCCATGGAGATGGCCGGCGTCGCCGCCGAGGACATCGACCTGTTGCTGCTGGCCACGTGCTCCTCCGACCAGCAGTTCCCTGCCAGCGCCTCGGTCGTCCAGCACAACCTGGGCCTGACCTGCGGAGCCATCGACATGAACGCCGCCTGCTCGGGATTCGTCTACGGCCTCGTCACCGCCATGCAGTACGTAGACGGCGGTCTCGACCGCGTGTTGCTGATCGGCTCCGACGCCCTCTCGCCGATCATCGACTGGGAGGACCGAGGCACGTGCGTGCTGTTCGGCGACGGCGCCGGCGCCGTCGTCATCGAGCGCAGCGCCGACGAACCCACGCTGCTGGGATGGGACCTCATGTCCGACGGCTCGGCAGCCGACATCCTCTACTGCGACCACGGTGGCAAGATCGTCATGAACGGTCAGGAGGTCTTCCGCAGGGCCGTCCTCGCCATGGAGAGCGCTGCCAGGAAGGCCATGGACCGGGCCGGCGCCACCTCCGACGACATCGCCCTCGTCGTCCCCCACCAGGCCAACATCCGCATCATCGAAGCCGCCTTCAAGCGGCTCGGCCTGACCATGGACCGGGCCGCCATGGTGCTGCACCGCACCGGCAACACCTCGGCCGCCTCGATCCCACTGGCGATGGTCGACGCCATCGACGACGGCCGGATCCAGCCGGGCGGCCTGCTGCTGCTCGTCGGGTTCGGCGCCGGCATGTCGTCGGCCGCAGCGGTCATCCGCTGGGACCCACCGCAGGCCTGACCCGAACCCCCGGGCGCCACCGGCGCCCGGGTCCCGCCCGGCCCTTCCCCCATGCTGACCGCCTCCGGCCTCTCCCGCTCGTTCGGACCCCGCACCCTCTTCGAGGAGGTCTCCCTCCGCCTCGGGGCGGGTCGTCGGATCGCCCTCGTCGGCAGCAACGGCACCGGCAAGACCACGCTGATCGAGGTGCTGGTGGGCCTCCAGGAGCCGGACAGCGGCGCCGTCCACCGCCCCAAGGACCTGCGGATCGGGTACCTGCCCCAGGAACTGCCCACCGAGACCGGCCGCACGGTCTTCCAACAGGTGATGTTGGGCGCCGAGGCGGTGACAGGACTCGCCCACGAGATCGAGGCGCTGGGCCACCGGTTGGCCGAGACAGCAGGCGCCGAGGCCGAACGCCTGCTGGCCGCCTACGGAGACGCCCAGTCCCGGTTCGAGCAACTCGGCGGCTACGCCGTCGAGGCCGAGGCCCACCGCATCCTGTCCGGGCTGGGCTTCGACCCCGCCGACCACGACCGCCCCATGGGCGAGATGTCCGGTGGTTGGCGAATGCGGGTGGCCCTGGCCCGCCTGCTGCTCTCCGCCCCCGACCTGCTGGTCATGGACGAGCCGACCAACCACCTCGACGTCGACTCCGTGGCCTGGCTCGAGCAGCAGTTGGCCGCATGGCCGAAGGGCCTGTTGTTCGTCAGCCACGACCGCGACTTCATCGACGCCGTCGCCAACCGAATTCTCGAACTCTCCGGCAATCGGGTCACCGAGTACATCGGCGGCTTCGCCGAGTTCGTGCTGGCACGCGAGGAGCGCCTCGCCGCCCAAAGGGCCGCCGCCGCGCAGCAGTCCCGCCGCGTCGCCCAAACCGAACGCTTCATCGAGCGCTTCCGATACAAGGCCACCAAGGCCCGACAGGTGCAGAGCCGCGTGAAGGCCCTCGAGAAGCTGGACCGCCTCGTCGTCGACCAACCCGGCGACCCGAGGACCCGCTTCGGCTTCCCGGCACCCCAGCGTTCGTCCCGGGTCGTCGCCGAGTTCGACGGCGTGACCGCCGGCTACGACGACGATGACGGCGAGGTCGTGCTCTCGGACGTGTCGTTCGCCGTCGAACGGGGACGCACCATCGCGCTGGTCGGACCCAACGGCGCCGGAAAGACCACCCTCGTCAAACTCATGACCGACCGGCTGGCACCGCTCTCCGGCCGGGTCACCATCGGCACGAACGTCGATCTGTCGACCTTCGACCAACTCCAGGCCGAGGTCCTCGACGACCGTCGCACCGTGCTCGAGGAGGCACGGACCGTTCCTGGCGTCGAGCAGGGCAACCGCAACCTGCGCACCTACCTGGCGTCGTTCGGGTTCCGCGGCGACACCGTCGACCGCTTGGTGGGCGACCTCTCGGGCGGTGAACAGACCCGCCTCGCCCTCGCCAAGGCACTCGCCGTGCCGGTGAACCTGCTGCTGTTGGACGAGCCGACCAACCACCTCGACCTCCCCAGCTGCGACGTGCTCGAAGATGCGCTCCTCGCATACCCCGGCACTGTCGTTCTCATCACCCACGACCGGCACCTGATCCGCTCGGTGGCCGACGCACTCGTCGAGGTCCGGGACGGCCGTGCCGTACTCCACGAGGGCGTTCCCGACCGGGTGCTCTACCCGGTCCAGGTGGTCCCGAAGCCCAGGCCTGCACCCGAGCCGGAACTGGCATCCAAGCCGCCGAAGAAGCGTTCCCGTCAGAGAGACCCGAACCAGGCGCTCCTCCGGCGCCTCGATCATGCGGAGAAGGTCTGGGAGGAGGCCGAGGCCGAAGTGCTCGCCACACAGGCGGTGCTCGCCGACTCCGACCTCTACGCCGACCAGGAGGCCGTCAACGCCGCGGTCGCCGCACACGACGCCGCCCGCGACCGCGCCGCCGACCTCATGTCCGAATGGGAGGCGCTCAGCGCCCGCCTGGGCGGCTGACGACCACACTCCCACCGCCCGGCCGTTGGGGCGTCGTCCTTGCACCGCCGGTACCTTCGCCGACATGCGGATACTCGTCACCAACGACGACGGCATCGACTCGGTCGGCCTACACGTCCTGGCCCGTGCGATGCGGCCCCTCGGCGACGTCACCGTGGTGGCCCCCGACAAGGAGTATTCCGGCGCCGGAGCCTCGCTCGGCGCCCTGCACCTGATCCGCCCCGAAATCCACGACGCCCGCGTCGACGGCATCGACCGGGCCTGGTCGGTCAGCGGACCACCCGGGCTGTGCGTCGTCTACAGCCGCCTCGGACTCTTCGGCGACCCGTTCGACCTCGTCGTCGCCGGCATCAACCCCGGCAGCAACGTCGGGCGCTCCGTCTACCACTCGGGCACGGTCGGGGCGGCCCTGACCGCACGCAATGGCGGCACCACCGGCGTGGCGGTCAGCCAGGCCGTCACGGGCTGGGGCATCGAGGGCCAGGGAGGAGAGGAGACGCTCGGCGACCAACTCTGGGACAGCGCCGCCGAGATCGCCGCCGTGGCGGTCGGGGCCGTCGCCGCCGACCCGCCGGCCAAGCCGTCGGTCCTCAACCTCAACGTGCCCAACCTGCCGATTCCCGAGATGCGGGGCTGGAAGGAGACGCCCGTCGGTGCCCTCCCGCCTCGCACCCTGAGCACCGCCGGCCTCGAGCCGAAGCCGGGCCACGAGGGCACCTATCGGATCCGGATGGACTGGGGAGAGGCGCTGCCCCTCGACCCGGATACCGACGGTGGTGCCGTCATGGGCGGCTGGGTGAGCGCAACGTGGCTCGGCCACCTCAGCGGGTCGGATGCGCCGGCCGGCAACCCTGTTGCCCCGGCGCTCGACGGCGTGTTCGCCTGAGTTGCCTGTCGGACCAACCGACCCGACGGGCTGACTGGCCGCCGGCCGGCTGCGGAATGCCAGACTCGGGGCGACGCCAGACGCTCCAGACCGGCGAGGGGGCCGTGGACACTCCAAGAGAGAATGCGTTCGACACTGCGGTGGTCGGGGCCGGACTGGCCGGCCTGGTCGCCGCCAATCGGCTGGCCGACGCCGGTCGGTCGGTCATCGTGCTGGACGGGCTCGGAGCATCCGGCGGTCGGGCCCGGACGTCGTTGCTTGCCGACCACCTCGTGAACCAGGGCCCGCACGCCCTCTACGTCGGAGGCCACGCCAGTCGGGCGCTTCGACACCTCGGCGTCCCGGTCGAAGGTGAGGCGCCACCGACCAGGGGCACCCGCGGCCTCTACGACGACCGGCTCCACCTGCTCCCCGCCGGACCGGTGTCGCTGCTGCGCACCTCGCTCCTGTCGCCCGTCGAGAAGATGGCAGTGGGCGCACTACTTGCCCGACTCCCCCGCCTGGACCCCGTCCCACTCGACGAGGTCACGGTGGCCGACTGGATCGACTCCGTCACCCGGCGTGAGGCCGTCCGCAACCTGTTGGCCGCCCTGTTCCGACTGGCCACCTACGCCGACTGTCCCGAACTGCAGAGCGCCGGAGCCGCCCTCCGGCAGCTGTCGATGGCCCTCGACGACGGGGTTCTGTACCTCCACGGTGGCTGGCAGTCCCTGGTCGACGGGTTGACCACCAGGGCCGTGGCCGCCGGCGTGGTGTTCCGCTACGACGGGTCCGTGACCGGAATCCTCGGCGACTCCCCCCGGCTCACCATCCGGACGGCCACCGAGGACCTCTCGGCCCGGAACGCCGTCGTGGCGGCTGGCGGTCCGGAGACGGCCGAACGGCTCACCGGTGCCACCGGCCTGGTCGAAGCCGCCGGCCCGCCCACCCGGGCCGCCGTGCTCGACCTCGCCCTGGACCGGCAGCCCGACCATCAGTTCGTGCTGGGGATCGACCGCCCCGTCTACTTCTCGGTCCACGGTCCTCCGGCCCGACTCGCACCCGCTGGACAGGCGATCGCCAGCGCAGCCCGCTACCTGCACCCCGATGCCGACGATGCGGCCGGCGAGAACCGCTCCGCCCTCGAGGACATCGCCGCCGCCTGCGGCGTCCAGGCCTCGTCGCTGCTCGCCGACCGCTACCTCCACTCCATGACCGTCGCCCACGGCACCCCGTTGGCGGAGCGGGGCGGCCTCGCCGGGCGACCGGGGATCGAAGCCGCGGATCGGCCCGGCGTGCTCATCGCCGGCGACTGGGTGGGCCCCGAGGGGATGCTGGCCGACGCCGCCGCCTCCAGTGCCTGGGCGGCCGCCGACACCCTCCTCGGGACGCCATGAGCGACACCCCCCTCGTCTGGTACGTCGCCTACGGCTCGAACCTGTTGGCCGACCGGATGCTCGCCTACCTCGTCGGCTGCGGCGACGACCGGCCCTGGGGCCCGCACTGGGGAGCCCGCGACCCGGCCCCTCCCGTCGACGACCGGAGGGTGGTGGTCACCCACCCCGTGCACTTCGGTGGACACTCGACCCGCTGGGACGGCGGCTGCTGCTTCTGCCCGGCCGAGGCGCCTCTCTCCGACGCCCTGCCCGTCGTCGGTCGAGCATGGCTGATGGCCTACGGACAACTCCAGGACGTCATCGCCCAGGAGAACGGGATGCCGGCCGACGCTGCGTCGCTTCCCGATCCACCCCCGGGTCCGGGGGAGGCCGTCGTCGTAGTCGACGGCGTGATCGACCTGTTGATCGGCATGGACCCGATCGACGGGCGCCCTGCGGTGACGTTCGGTTCGACGGCACCTCCACCGCCGGGCCCGCCCAGCCTGAGTTACCGGCAGGTGCTGGCCGAAGGCATGGCGGAGATGGGCCTCACCCCCGAAGAGGCCGAGGCCCACCTCGTCGACCTGGACCGTTCCTGACGGGCCTCCGGTCGGAGCACGCCACTCAGACCGTGACGATGCCCCCGTTGGGGGAGATCCACTGGCCGGTGATGAACGAGCTGTCGTCCGACGCCAGGAACAGTGCCGTGGATGCGATCTCGTCTGCAGTGCCCTTGCGGCCCAGCGGGGTCATCGAGATCATCGGCGCCAGCATGGCGTCGTCGACCTTCGCCGTCATCGGCGTGTCGATCACGCCGGGGGCGATGGCGTTGATCCGGATGCCCATGGCGCCCAACTCACGGGCCGCCGCCCGGGTGAAGCCGAGGATCGCACCCTTCGCTGCGCTGTAGTGCACGGGCCCCCAGCCGGCGATCCCGGCGATGCTCGACATGGTGATGACCGAGCCCCCGTCGCGCATCAGTCCCACCGCGCCCTGCGTGCAGGCGAACGTGCCGCCGGCGTGGATCTCGAGCATCCGGGTGAACGCGGCGTGCTCCATGAGACGGATCTGGGCCCCCTCGCCGGCCAGCATCCGGTCGAACCCGTCGCCCGGCAGGCGGTCGACACCAGCGTTGTTGACCTGCACGTCGAGACGACCGAGGCGCTCGTCGATGGCAGCGAACACTGCAGCAACGGCTTCGGGGTCTGCGACGTCGCCGCCCTGTGCGAAGTGGTCGCCATCGGGCAGGAGTCCGACCGTCTCCTCAGCGGACCCGACCCGGAGGTCCTGCGCCACGATCGTCGCCCCCTCGGCGGCGAACCGCCCGGCGATGGCCCGCCCGAGGCCGGACCCGGCTCCGGTGATGCAGGCGATCTTCCCTTCGAGGCGTCCCGGCACGTTCTGGTTTCCCCGTTCCTCAGCCGGGGTGGCAGGCACAGGCTCCGCCACAGCTGCCGGGAATCGGGACGCCGGTCATCGGCGCCGGCGCCCGCTGGTCGTCGCCGCCGACCGCAGCGAACACCGACAACAGCCGCCGGGCACCCTCGTGGCCGGCGGGACAGACGGCCGGATCGCCCGATTCGGACATCGGCCGCCGGACCTCGAAGACGGTGTCGCAGGTCCCACACCGGTAGTCGTAGAGGGGCATGGCGCGAAGTGTACGGCCCGGATTCCGGCCGAGTGCAAGCCGCCAGACGGCGTGCAATCGGTACGCGGCGCTGGTAGCCATGGGCCCCGTGAACATCGTCGTGATCCACCAGAGCCGGACCGGCAACACGCGTCGCGCTGCCGAACTGATCGGCGGGGCCGCCGAGGCCGCCGGCGACACGGTCGCCGTCCGACCGGTCACCAACATCGACTTCAAGGAACTCGCCGAGGCCGACCTGGTCTTCGTGGGCACCTGGGTCGACGGCCTGATCCTCTTCGGGCACCGCCCCGGCGACGCCGGCATGGTGCGCAGCATCCCCAAGCTCTGGAACAAGCGGGTGGTCGCCTTCATGACCCACGCCGTCAACCCGGGCGACGCCGCCGACAAGTTGGCCGCCCTGCTCGAGGGACACGGGGCCGACGTGATCGCCGCCCGGTCGCTCAACCGTCGCCGCCTCGACGACGAGGCTCCGGCGTTCGCCGCCGAGGTGCTGGCAGCCGCCCGGGTCTGACCGAACTCAGGCCGTCGGTCGCATCCGACGGGCGCTTTTGATGAAGTCCAGCGAGAACACGACCAGTCCGATCCAGATGGCGGCGAAGCCGACGAGCCGCGTCCCGTCGAACGGCTCTTCGTAGACCGCCACGCCAAGCGCGAAGTTGATGGTCGGCGCCAGGTACTGGGTGAGGCCGATCACCGTCAACGGCACCCGTCGGACGGCGGCTCCGAACAGCAGAAGCGGTACAGCCGTGAACAACCCGCCGGCCATCAGCAGGAGGCTGTCGGCCGGGACGCCGACGCCCATGGATCCGTCCCCGGCGGCCGCCCTTACGACGAGGAACAGCACGGCCGGCAGCAACAGGACCGACATCTCGATACCGAGCCCCTCGAAGGGCGACAGGTCGAGCTTCTTCTTGATGAGGCCGTAGAAGCCGAAGGTGAACGCCAGGACGAGCGCGATCCAGGGCAATGTGCCCACCTGCACCGTCAGCCAGACCACGCCCGCAGTCGCCAGGCCGACCGCACACCACTGTGCCCGACGCAGTGACTCGCCGAGGAACAACATCCCCAGTACGACGCTCACCAACGGATTCATGAAATAGCCGAGGCTGCCCTCGATGACGTGGTCGGAGGTGACGGCCCAGACCCAGAGCAGCCAGTTGGAGGCGAGCAGGGCCGCCGCGGCGAACTCTAGGCCGAGGATCCGACGGTCGCCTGCCGCTGCGGCCACCCGACCCCAGGAGCGACGGGAGACCAGGATCAGTGCGACGCAGGCGAACGTCCAGACCACCCGGTGTCCGAAGATGTCGATCGCCGGAACGTGTCCGAGAAACTTCCAGAAGACCGGTGAGACGCCCCAGAGGGTGAAGGCGCCGACCGCGTAGAGGAATCCCCGCTGCACCGGTGCAGTCTCTCTGGCCGAACCGGCAGGTGCGACCTCGGGCCGGGCGAAACGACGCCTGCGGCTCCTCGCTTCCCGACCGGGGGGCGTACGCTCGCACCCGATGTACTCGCACCTGCTCGTTCCCCTCGACGGCGATGACCGGACGCAGGCGGCGTTGTACCCCTCGGCGGCCATGGCCCGCTCCTTCGACGCCACGCTCATCCTCGTCGGCTGCGCGGCGGCGCTCGCGTCGCTCGATGTCGACACCATCTACGCCCCCGATGTCGTCGTCGTCCGCACGGAGGTCGACCTCCCCTCGTCCCTGGAACGCGTCGGCGACAACCTGCCCGAGCCCCTCGCGGTCTATGCGGGCGAGAAGTGGCAGCCCTACGCAGACGCCTGGAGCGGCGACCTGCTGGTCTTCGGTCCGGCAAGCACCCCGGAGGACTACGTCGCCGGCGGCACGATGCTCATCGACCGCCGCATCACCGGTGGCAACGCCGATTCCCGGGCGGCCAGCGCCATCGTCCTGGGCTTCGGCTACGCCACCACCGACGACCTCTCGTCGGCGGTCCCCGAACGCGACGGGCAGGTCGTGATCCCGCTCCGTTCCGACACCGACGTGGTCACCGACCTGGTCGCCCACTGGACCGGACCGGTGTTCCTCCGGGCTGAGGAGGCCTGACCGTGCGCATCGGACTCCTGCGCTGCGACGAGGTCGGCGGCGACCGCCTCGACCGCTACGGCGGGTACCAGAAGTTGTTCACCGAACTCTTCCACGACGTCGATGCCGAGGTCGTGGTCACCGACTACTACGTGGTCGGCGGCCAGTTGCCCGGAGCCCCTGACGAACAGGACGGCTGGCTGGTGTCCGGTGCCCGCTCGTCGGCCCTGGACGACGACCCGTGGATCGCCGACCTGTTCGACGTGATCAGGGACCTCGACGCAGCACGGGCGCCGCTCATCGGCGTCTGCTTCGGCCATCAGGCCGTCGCCCAGGCGCTCGGCGGCGAGGTCCGATACACCGGCGGCTGGAACATCGGCGTCCGACACGCCGAGGTGGTCGCCCCCTCGTCGGTGACGGCTCCGGTCGACGGCGGGTACGGGATCACCTACTGCCACCAGGACCAGATCGTCGACCTGCCGGCCAGGGCGAGGCTGACCTCGTCGACGGCCCACTGCCCGGTGGCGTCGTTCGCCGTCGGCGACCACATCATCGGCATCCAGGGCCATCCCGAGTTCGACACCGACTTCGCCCGCGACCTCTACACCAGTCGCCTCGTCAGGATCGGCGAGGAGGTCGTCACCGATGCACTGTCGACGCTCGACGGTGGCACCGACCGCATCGCCGTCGCCGACTGGATGCTGCGGGTCGTGTCCGGCTAACGGCCGATGTCGACGGGCCGTTCGGCGGGACGTGTCACCACCATGGCGAGGGTCGCCATCACTACGGCGATGCCCAGCGCCTGCACGCCGCCGATCGCCTCGTCGACGAGCCACCAGGCGTAGAGCGGGACGATGACCGTGAAGAGCAGGTTGATGAGGCCCATCACCGTCAACGTCACGTGTGCGTGGGCGTAGTTGGTGAGCAGGTGGCCGGTGCCGGGAAGCGCCGCCATCAGGACGACCGGCCACCAGTCGGCGCCCGACGGGGGTACCACCCCCTGACCCGAGATCAACGCCGCCGGCAGGATCACGGCCGTCGCCACGAGGGTGAGCCCCGTCTGGTAGGTGGCCGAGTCGAGCGTGACTCGGGTGCGCTTGCTGACGATGTAGTAGGAGCACCAGAACAACATTCCGACGAACGCCAACAGGTCTCCCTCGACGGTCGCCACGCCGCTGGGGTCACCGCCCCGCATCGAGATCGCCACTCCCCCGAGCGCGAGGACCGACCAGCCGTAGAGCGACCGGCGGGGACGCTCACCGAACAGCGGGCCTGCCACCCCGAAAAGGACGATGGGTTGCAGCGAACTCATGATGATGGCATGGGTGGCACTCGTCCGACGCATGAACGTGACGAAGAGCACGAGGTTCAGGCCGAACAGGAGTCCGCCCCAGAACGACGTGCGGAGCGCAGCCATCGTCACACGACCACCGCGGGCGAAAAGGACGGCGAGGTAGACGACCAGCGCCGCCATCAGTCGCCAGAAGATGAAGCGCAACTCGGCAAGGTCGGAGACCTTTACGATGATCGGGCCGAACGCCATCAGGACCACCGCGAGCGTCGCCGCTCCCCGACCGATGGCCACCTGGCGATCCACCGCGCCACCCTCGCACGGCACTGGTCGACGACCAGCATCCGCGCAAGCTTGTGCAGGTCCCGGGTCAGATTCCGGCGTTGGCCTCGTCGAGGGCGGACTGCAGGGCCGACTCGAGGTCGGCCGTCCAGGCCCTGAGCGCACTCCGGGGAGCCCCGGGTTCGGGCGGCTCGAGCACCGGATGGACGACGAGTCGGATCCGGCGCGGCTTCGGGAACCTCGCACCTGACGGCATCGCCTCTCCACTGCCGGCGATGCCGACCGGAACCACGCGCGCCCCGGCCTTGGCGGCCAGCCAGGCGGTGCCGTCGAAGAGTTCGGCGACCTGCGGTCCATCACGCCGGGTCCCCTCGGGGAACACCAGCAGCAGGTTGTCCTCGTCGAGCAGGTCGCGGGCCACGCGCATCGACTCACGGTCGGCCGCCTCGCGTCGCACCGGAAAGGCCCCCAACGAGGCGAGGAACCAGGCCAGGGAACGCATGTTGAAGAGGCTGATCTTCGCCAATGCCCGGAGGCGGCGACGGGTCAGCGGTGAGAGCAGGAACGAGTCCAGGTTCGAGCGGTGCACCGGCGCGAGGATGACCGGACCGTCGACGGGGATGTTCTCACGGCCCGTGGTGCGGACCCGGAAGTACGGCCAGAGGAGGCACCGGACGGCCGTCCGGACCATCGCATAGACAGGACCGGCGGTCCATGAGTCGTTGGTGCGACGCGCCCTTTCCCGGGCATCGGTCGCCATGGGCGCCCCGGGGAGACCCGACCGACGGCCGTGACGGCGGTCGGGCTAGCGACGCCCGATGCGGGCGCTCAGGACATCGCGCAGGCTGACGATGCCGACGAGGTCGCCGTCCTGGGTGACCGGCAGGTGGCGGAAGCCACGGGACAGCATCATCCCGGCAGCTTCCTCGGTCTCGAACTCGGGCTCGGCGGTCTCGGGATCGGGGGTCATCCAGTCCTCGATCGAGGCGGCGGACAGATCCGTCTCCTCGGCAGCGGCCCGCAGGACGTCCCGCTCGGTGAGGATGCCGACGAGCATCTTCCCGTGCATGATGATCACAGAACCGAAGCCGCCCTTCACCATGACCTTCGCCGCATCGGCGACCGAAGCATCCGATTCGACCGTTGCGACGTTGGGAGACATCACCTCACGAAGCTCGACCATCAGCCCGTTCCTCCCACTTCATCGAGTTCGGGATCGCGTTGCTGGGTCGCAGGCCGCTCGAGGTCCCGATTCAGTACCCGCCACAGTGTGCCCGCCCAGACACTCGTTTGCGGCCACTCGCGCCAGAACGCCTGCAGGACGACCGGATCCAGTTCCTCGGCCGCCTGTGCGGGCGTGCTCACCCGCGACAGTTCCTCGAGTGCCGTCATCGCCTCGAGCAGGTGCTCGGACGCCTCGCCTGGATCAGTCACGTGCTACCTCCTGTCCACATGACCCCATTGTCCCCCATGATCGGACATCCCCGCAAACGTGTTAGTCATAAGGAGACTCGTCGTCGAGCAGGGCGAGGCCGTCGCCACGCGCCATGCTGCCGACCACTCCGGCCAGCAGCACGGCATAGCCGAGCATCACCCAACGCATCCCGAGGAGGTCGCCGAGCACGCCGCCGGCAAAGGAGCCTAGGGGCAGCCCCCCGAGCAGGGCGACGAGCCACACGGACATGACCCGGCCGCGATACTCCTCGTCAAGTTGCAGTTGGAGGGCCGTGTTCACCGTGACACCGTGGAGCATGTGTGCCATCCCCATCACGAAGTAGCCCACGAAGCCGACGGCCAGCCACGGGGTGGCGGTCACGATCAGCATGCCGAAGGCGAAGACCAGGGCGACGGCCGCCTCGAGGCGTGAACGTCGGATCCGCCCACCGGGACCCGAGATGAAGACGCCACCGAGCACGGACCCGAGGCCCAGCATCAGGGCCAGGGCGCCCAGTCCACCGCCACCGGCGCGGAACAGGTCGTCCGCCACCCCTGCGGTCAGCGTGTAGGCGAAGGCCGCGCCGAGGAAGGCCATCGTGAACGAGAGGCGCAATGCCAGCCGGATGGACGGGGTGGCACGGACGTACGCGATGCCCGCCCGGAACTGGGCGAAAAAGGGCTCGGACGCCTCGCCGGGCTCCCAGTGGCTGTGCACGGTGGTGAGCAGCAGGAGGCCGATCAGGTAGCAGCCGACCGTCCCGCCGAAGGCGAGGCCCGGGCCGGCGAACGCCAGCATCAGGGCCGCCGCCGCCGGCCCGACCGAACGTCCGACCGTGAAGGAGATCGACAGCAGGCGGATCGCCTGCGGCAGCACTTCCCGGGGCACGAGCACCGCGCTGAGGCTCTGGATCGGGGCCCACTGGAAGCCGGCGACGGCGCCGGAGGCCAGGAGCAGCCCGAGGATCCGCCAGGGGGTGAGCAGGTCGGCCAGGTGGAGGGCCAACAGACCACCGGTGATGAAGCCCTGGAGGACGTAGGCCGCCACGAGTATCCGCTTCCGGTCGACGCGGTCGGCGAGTGTGCCCGAGATCGGCGTCGACACGACGGCGGGGATCAGGGAGGCGAACGCTGCAGCTCCGACCCAGGTGTTCGAGTCGGTCATCTGGTTGATGAGGAAGGGCACGGCCAGGCCCTGCAGGAACTGGCCCACGGTGCAGACCGTGTTCGCCAGCAGGAACCGTGCGAACGAGACATGGCGCAGCGGGGCCAACGTCCCGAAGGGCCGTCGAATCGGTGCCTCTCGTGCGTCCCCTGCGTCAGGACCCGGCGCCTTCCCCACGGGCTATCGGGTCAGGAACAACTGGATCTCGACGACCCCGTGGTCCTCGACCGACACGACGATCGGCGCGGACGGCGCTTCGACCCCGTAGTCGGCGAACGTGATGTCGAAGGTGCCGACGACGGTCACGATCTCGCCGACGAGCGTGGCGGCCAGGTCGACCTGGATGTCGTTGGTGACGCCCTTGATCATGAGGGTGCCCGCTGCTGTCATCGCGACCTCGGCCCCCTCGACGGGTAGGTCGCCGAGGTCGACGGGTCCGAACAGCGTGAAGGTCGCCTCCGGGTGGTTGCCGGTGTCGAGGGCCTGCTTGACCTTGCCGTCCCGTCCGGCGCGGTCGGTGCGGATCTTGCTCAGGTCGGCGATGATCTCGGCGGCCACCAGCGTGGCGCCGTCGAGTTCGAAGGTGCCGGACACGATCGGGGTGCGACCCACGGCCGTTGCGGAGCCGATCCCACGAGCGAGCTCCTCCTCGACCCGGAAGCCGACGTAGGCACTGGTGAATTCCGAGAAGGAGCCGATCGACGTATCGACCGTCCAGGTGCCGGAGATCTCGTCGCCGAGGGCAGCAATGGTGGTGGTGGGCGCCTCGGTCGTCGTCGTGGTCGTCGTGGCCGCCTCGATCGTCGTGGTGGGCGCCTCGATCGTCGTGGTGGGCGCCTCGATCGTCGTGGTGGGCGCCTCGATCGTCGTGGTGGGCGCCTCGGTCGTCGTGGGCGCCTCGGTCGTGGCCGTCGTCGTCTGGGCGGCGGCGGCCACCGCTGCGGCACTACCGAGGTCCGGCGCCGGCGGGGCGGTGTCGCGCAGCACGAAGAACCAGACGGCTGCCGCAAGGACCACGGCAGCGCCGACCACCCCCATCACCACGTTGCGTCGCATCGAAGCCTCTCTGCCACTGGCGCTCGGGCTGTTTCCGCTCCCCATCGTATGTGTTCCCAACCGGCCGATCCGGCTCGGGCGAGGGCGCTGTCCTAGGGTCCGGTCGATGAAGTTCGGCATCTTCTACGAGCACCAGATTCCCCGGCCCTGGAAAGAGGGCGACGAGCACCAGTTGCTCAAGGACGCCCTCGACCAGGTTGAGTTGGCCGACCAGTTGGGCTTCGACCACGTCTGGGAGGTCGAACACCACTTCCTCGAGGAGTACAGCCACAGTTCGGCCCCCGAGGTGTTCCTCGCCGCCGCCAGCCAGCGCACCACCAACATCCGCCTGGGCCACGGCATCGTCCTGCTGCCCGGTTCCTACAACCACACGGCCCGCGTCGTGGAGCGCATCAACACCCTCGACCTGATTTCGGACGGCCGTGTCGAGTTCGGGACCGGGGAGTCGTCGTCAAGGGCCGAGCTGGAGGGCTTCGGCATCGAGCGCGAGACCAAGCGGGCACAGTGGCTCGACCACATCGAGGCCGCCAGCAGGATGATGGTCGAGGAGCCCTTCGCCGGCTGGGACGGCGAGTTCCTCCAGATGCCGCCCCGGAACGTGGTGCCCAAGCCGTTCCAGAAGCCGCACCCACCGCTCTGGTTGGCCTGCAGCCAGCGGGAGACCATCCACCTCGCCGCCACGAAGGGCGTCGGGGCCCTCACGTTCGCGTTCGTCGAGCCCGACGAGGCGAAGTTCTGGGTCGATGACTACTACTCGACCATCGCCTCCGAGGCGTGCGTGCCGGCAGGTTTCGCCGTCAACGCCAACATGGCCAGCGTCCTGCCCCTGATGTGCCACGAGGACGAGGCCACCGCCATCGACCGGGGCATCGACGGCGTCCACTTCTTCGGCTATTCGCTCGGCCACTTCTACGTCTACGGGCAGCACCAACCGGGAACCACCGACGTGTGGGCCGAGTTCGAGAAGAACCGCAGCGCCTACGGATTCGACCGTGCGACCGCGGCGCAGAAGAACGTCGAGCTCCGGGCTCAGCTCGAGGGCGAGCAGGGGGTCCTTTCGCTGCGCGGTGCGATCGGCACGCCTGACCAGATCCGGCCGCTGATGCGCCAGTATGAGGATTCCGGTATCGACCAGGTGATCTTCATCAGCCAGGCCGGGCGGAACCGCCACGAGGACATCTGCGAGTCGATGGAGCTCTTCGCCGCCGAGGTCATGCCCGAGTTCAAGGAGCGGGATCCCGGCCTCGTCGCTGCCAAGGAGGAGCGACTGGCGCCGGCCGTCGAGGCCGCCCTCGCCCGGCGGGAGGGGCCTCGCACGGTCGATCCCGACTACCGCATCACTCCGGCGATGCTGCCCTGACGTTCACGTTCCCGTCTGGAAGAATCGCCCTGTGCCGAACCTGCGCCTCGTCCCACTGACCCTCGGGATCCTGTTGGTGGCCTCCTGTGCCTCGACGTCCCTGACCCGGGACCTGCCCACGACGACGACCGCTGTGCCCACGACGACGACGGCGGCGCCGACGACCACCGCAGCTCCCACGACCATCGCAGTCCCCACGACCACCACCACCCCCACGACCACCACCCTTCCCCCGACCACGACCACCACCACCACGACCACGACCACCACCACGACCACCACGACCACCACGACCACCACGACCACCACCCTTCCCCCGACGACCACGATCGACATCCACTCGATCCAGACCGCCGAACAGATGCAGGAGTACATCGCCCAGGCGGCGGGCTTCAAGCAGGCCGACTCGGCCTTCCTGCTCCCCGACGACCTGGACCCCCAGGCCGGCGGTGCTCCCGGCTACACCCGCTATGTCTTCCGGGAGACCTCGGCGGGCGTGGTTCCGACCCTCGTCGAGGGCCCGATCGGGGACCAGGTCAGGTGCCAGGACCCTGACCTGCCGTGTTCGTACGTCGAGTTGCGGGCGTTGCTCGAGAGCGGTGATCCGATCCCGGACGAACTCAATCTGACACCGGGCGAGTTGGTGGACCTCGTCGCCGAACTGGACGAACTGAACGAGTTCATGGAGGCGCACCGGGACGTGAACGACACGTGTGCCGACGGCTTCATCTCGGACAGGATCCAGACACCGAACATGGGATCACACTTCATCAACCTGTCCACGATGAACGACGGCTTCGACCCCGGCCGGCCACAGATCCTCCTCTACTCGCTGGCCGACGACCAGTTGCCGAGCGGCGCAATCGGCCAGTGCCGCGAAGGCGTCTGGGACGGCGACCAGCTGCAGCTGGTCGGCACCGCCTTCCTCCTGTCGCCCTACACGATCGGGCTCGAACACCCCGAGGGCTTCAGCGGCAACCTCGACAACTGGCACACCCACTTCAACCTCTGCAGGGGGAACAGCAAGGGCAGTGACAACTTCGTCACCGAGGAGGAGTGCCGGGAGGCGGGCGGCAGGTTCCACAACTCCATCGGTTGGATGCTCCACGCCTGGGTCGATCCCGAACACGACAACCAACTGGGCGTGTTCTCGATGTGGAACTCCTCGATCGCCCCGTTCCTCGACAACCCCAGCATGCGCTCAGCTGCCATGGTCCAGGGCAGCGACTTCCCCGAGGGCGCACGCCAGACGCTCATCACCAACTTCGCCTTCGAAAAGGAGGTCGAGGTCGACGTCGGACAGGGCGTCTACTTCAACAACAGCGACTCGGTCCCCCACACCATCAGCGCCGGCACCCCCGACGCCCCCGACCTCGACTCGTTCGACTCCGGCCTCCTCGCACCCGGCGACAACTGGGAGTTCGTCGCCTCGGAGCCCGGCGACTACACGCTCTTCTGTGCCCTCCACCCCGACATGACCACCACCATCGTCGTCAGCTGAGCCACCCCGTCAGGTAGACGGCCCGCTGGCCGCCCAGGTCGAGGTGTAACGCCTCGCTGAGCCCCGGGCGCACCTGGCGGGCGAGGTACCGGTCGGCCACCAGCAGGCCCAACCCCCACCCCGGAAGGCGTTCTGCCGCGACCCGCCCGAGCGTCGCGTAGAGGTTCCGCAGGTCGCCGCCGGGTGAGAGCCGCCCGCCCCAGGGAGGATTGGTGACGAGGTGTCCAGGGCCTCCACCTGGAGCCTCGAGGTCGGAGACGGTCGCCTGCCGGAACCCGACCAGCTCGGCGACGCTGGCCCGCTCGGCGTTCGACCGGGCGGCCTCGACCGCTCCGGCATCCCGGTCGCTGCCGATGATCGCCGGCAGTACGGCCACAGGATCCTCCGGGGTCGCCGTCACGCTGGCCCAGGTGCCCGGCTCGAACGACGGCCACTGCTGGAACGCGAAGGTGCGACCCGCTCCCGGCGCCCGACCTGCGGCGAACAGCGCCGCCTCGATGGCAATGGTTCCCGAGCCGCACATCGGGTCGATCAGCGGCGTCGTCGGATCCCAGCCGGCCGCGAGGAGCATCCCTGCGGCCACCGACTCCCGCAGTGGTGCCTTTGCCGTCGCCTGCCGCCAGCCCCGCATGTGCAGCGGCGCCCCCGACGAGTCGACGCTGACGGTGAACCGGTCCCGGGAGACCCGGACCACGACCAGTTGCCCGGGACCGTCGGGGTGGCCGTCACCCAGGGCCCTGGCGAACCGTTCCTCGATCGCGCCGGTGTGGACGAGTTGCGAGCCCCGGGAGGTGACCCGGTAGGCGGGTCGGACATCCTCCGTCAGCCAGTGGGTCCAATCGACCTCGCCGATGCGGCGCTCGAGGTCGACGAACGAGCGGGCGGCGAAGCCGGCGACCCGCACCAGCACCCGGGTGGCGCAGCGCAACGACCTGTTGGCGGCGTAGAGCTGGCGGGTGGTGAGGTCGGTCGCCACCGCCCCCTTGTGGATCCGTGTGCGCTTCACGCCGAGGCCGGCGAGCTCGGCGGCCACCAGGTCCTCGAGCCCCGGCGGGCACACCACGAGCACGTCGTGTCTGGGGTTGCGTCGGTCGCTCACCCCTCCACGATGGCACCTTCCCGGTTACGGTCGCGCCATGCGGGTACTGCGCACCCTTCTGCTCGTCGCGCTCCTTTCCTCTGCCTGTGGAGGTGGCGGGGAGACGGTCACCCCGACGACGACCACGACCACCACTACGACCACCACCACGCTCGTCCCCACCACCACGACCACGACCAAGACCACCACCACGCTCGTCCCCACCACCACGACCACGACCAAGACCACCACCACGCTCGTCCCCACCACCACGACGACCACCACGCTCGTCCCCACCACCACGACGACCACCACGCTCGTCCCCACCACCTCGACGACCACCACGACCACGACGACCAGACCGCCGAGGGAGTGGACGCTGCTGGCCGGCGGCGATGTGTTGATGGAGCGGCCCGAACAGGGTGGGTTCGACCCGTTCGAGTTGCTCGAACCGTCTCTGGCGTCGGCTGACATCGCCTTTGTCAACCTGGAGACGGCCATCACCGAGCGGGGATCGGCCGCCACCAAGATGTTCGTGTTCCGGGCACCGCTCACCGCGGCGCAGACGATCGCCGACGCCGGCATCGACGTCGTCGCGATGGCCAACAACCACGCCCGTGACTACGGCGAGGTGGGCCTGACCGATTCACTCGATGCCCTGGCCGCCGCCAGGGTGACGGTCGTCGGCGCCGGTTTCGACGACACCGAGGCCTACTCACACCGGATCGTCCAGGTTCCCGACGGTCCGGCGGTGGCGTTCGTGGCGGCCACCCACATCCAGCCGTACGGGTTCGGTGCCGACGAGGCCCGGTCCGGTGTGGCGCTGGCCCTCACCCAGGAGGAGCGCTTCTTGGACAGCGTGCGCACGGCCGCCAAGGCGGCCGCTGTAGTCGTGGTCAGCGTCCACTGGGGCGACGAGTACGAGACCTGTCAGGCCGCCGAGCAGGAGAACCTGGCCGAAAAACTGCTCGCCGCCGGGGCGACGATCATCCTGGGCCACCACCCACACGTGCTCCAGCCGATCATCGAACTTGGCGACGGGCGTCTGGTGGCGTACTCGCTGGGCAACTTCGTGTTCCCGCCCCTTCACAACGTGGCGGGCGAGACGGTGGTGCTCGAGGTGCGTTTCGTCGACGATCAGATGGTGGGCTGGGACTTCCACCCCCACGTCTACGTCGATCCCGGTTTGCCCAAGCCCCTCACCGAAGGCACCCGCCACGACCGCGTCGTCGACGTCGTCGGCGGCGATTGCGCCCGCCACGACCCGCCGGGCCGGCCGCCCCCCACGACCACCCTCCCGCCACGGCCGCCGACGATCGAAGAGTTGCTGGCACTCGACCGGCCCCTCAACCTGGCCCACGCCGGCGGCGACCAGGACCATCCGCACTCGACCATGTACGCCTTCCGGCAGGCCGCTGCTGCCGGCGTCGACCTGCTCGAGATGGACGTGCGGATCACCGCCGACGGAGTCCTCATGGTCCACCACGACGCCGACGTGTCCGGTACCACCGGCGGCGAGGGCATGGTCGCCGAGATGACCGTCGCCGAGCTCCAGGCCCTCGACAACGCCTGGTGGTGGTCACCCACCTGCTGGCCCTGCCGCGACCTGGCCGACGACGACTATCCGTTCCGGGGCGTCCGCAGCGGCGACGTCGAGCCACCCGAGGGGTTCAGCGCCGACGACTTCCGGATCGAGACGTTCCGGTCGGTCGCCGAGGCGTTCCCGACGCTCGCCCTCGACGTCGAGATCAAGAACCGCGGCGAGCACTCAGCCGACGCCATTTCCGCCCTGGTGGCCGACCTCGATGCCCTCGACCGGCGCGACTCGGTGGTCGTGGTCTCGTTCTCGAGCGACGTGGTCGCTGCCTTCAAGGAGGCTGCCCCCGATGTCGCCACCAGCCCCGGCACCGACGAGATGATCGCCTGGATCCTCGGCGGCGAGGCCCTGGGCGACCACCCCGTGGTCCAGGTGCCACCCAACTACGAGGGCGTCGAGGTCCTGATCGAGGCGTTCTTCACCGCCGTCGAGGAGGCAGGCGTCGAGGTCTGGGTGTGGCCCGACAGCGTCGAGCAGGAGGAGGGCGCCTTCTACGCCGACCTGCTGGACCTCGGCATCGACGGCATCATCGCCGGACGTCCGGCCGCCTTCGAACAGGTACTCGAGGAGAGTGGCCTATTGGACTGAGGTTCAGATCCCCAGGCGGCCGGTGCGGAGTTCGTGGCAGGCACCCTCGTCACCGATGACCTCGACCTTGACCAGCTCGCGGCGGCCGAACAGGAAGTTCACCAACTCGACCGGTTCCCCGGAGAGCGTCGCCGGTCGGCCGCCCTTCCCCACGTGGATCGTGTCGCCGCCCGGACGGGCAAGCGTGAGGTCGACATCGTCGAGCCGGCGACTCATCAACCTCGCCCCCTTCCCGAGCCGCTGCCAGAGCAGGGCATCGAGGTCGCCCAGGCCGGTCCGTGGCGCCCAGTCGTCGCCGGCACGCCGCACGTCCTCGTGGTGCACCACGAACTCGACGAGGTTCATCTGCCCGTCGAAGGGCCGCAGGTGTGCCGGCGGTCCCCGTCGGACCCGGTCGACCTGCTGCGTGAAGTTCCCGCGTTCTGCGAGGCGGTTGGTGACCCGGGCGGTGTGGCGTGCGGGTGCCCCCGACAGCACCAGGCCCGGGCCGACGTCGGGGCGGCGCTCACGGACCACCAGGTGGGCGGCCAGGTGGGCGGTGTCCCACCCCGCACACAGGGTCGGGGCGTCGGGACCGACCTCGTCCATCAGGTCGCAGAGGGCGTGTCGCTCCGACTGCGCCCACCCGCGGGCGCTCATCCGCTCATTCGGGGGGCACCGACGAGTCGGGAACCCAGTTGCCGTGGAAGCCGTCGGGCACCCGTTGCGGCAGGTGGATGCGCGCCACGGGCTCGGCGGCCAGGTCCTCGCCGTCGAGCACCACCAGTTCGGCCGGCCCACCGCCACGGTCGTTGACGCACACCAGCACCCAACCGACGCCCTCGTCGGTGGAACCGTCCTTGGGCACGAGCAGCGGCTCGGCGCCGAACCGCCCCTCGCCGTGGTCGTGGGTCACGGTGTCACCGGTCTCGACGTCGACCCGGTGTGTCGGACCCAGCTCGAGCCCGTTGGCCGTGTAGGCGTAGCGGTGCCGACTGGCGCCCACCCGGGGATCATGGGTCGGGAACTCGTGGTGGCCGTCAGCGAGCGGCGTCTCGGCGACGGTGGCCGTGGTCGGGTCGACCACCCACCGGACGATGGTCGGTGCGCTGTCGCCGACCGGACCGTTGCGGTCGCCGTCGAACATCCGGTCGTAGCGGCAGAGGTCGACCACGACCGTGCCGTCGTCGGCGTCGTAGGCGTTGACGGGGTGGAACACGTAGCACTGCGGCGCCGCACACCAGACGATGTCGTCGGCGGTTCCGTCACGTGGCAGGAGCCCGACCCGGGCCGGATGGTCGGGATTCCAGGCGAACGGGAACGGGTTGCCGCCCATGGCGGCCTCGATGTCGAGGCAGACCGGCAGGTCGTAGACGAGGACGTAGCGGGAGGTGAGCGACATGTCGTGCACCATCGGCATGCCGGTGAGCGGCACGTCGGTCACCTTCGCCACCCGGCCGTCGCGGCCGACGACCACGTGCTGCACACGGTCGAGCTGGTCCGGGTAGGCGTAGCAGACGGCGTGCAGTTCGCCGGTCGCCGCGTCGTACCTCGGGTGGGCGGTGAAGGCGCCGGGCAGCGTGCCGTCGAAGCCGTCGTAGCCGATGGTGTCGAGTTCGTAGGTGAGGGTCATGGGCGTGGTGCCGGCCTCGACCATCGCCCAGGTCCTGCCGGCGAAGCCGCCCACCGACGTGTTCGGGCCGAAGTCGCGGTCGCCGTAGGAGCGGCCCTGCGGCGGTTCCTCGCCCAGTTCGGCGGCGATCCGGGTTCCCCGCACCCACCGGTTGCGGTACCACTCCGCCTTCCCGCCCCGCAGCCGCACGCCGTGGACCATGCCGTCGCCGAGGAACCAGTGGTGGGTGGACGGATCGACGGCGCTCCGGGGGTTCGGGCCGTTGCGCAGCCATCGACCCTCGAGTTCTTCGGGGATCCTGCCCGTGAGCGGAAGGTCGAACGCCGTCACCTCGTCGGCGACCGGCGCCATCGACCCTTCGACATAGGGGTTCATGGCTTCAGCCTTGCACAAGCCCGTTCGCGCCTCCCGGTCGGGACTACGGTGCGCGGCACATGGAACCCTGCCTGCCCACCACGGTCATCGGTGCCTTTCCGAAGCCCGACTACGTGCCGGTGTCCGACTGGTTCGACCTGTCCGACCGGGACTACGCCGCCCGTTGGGCGGACGAGATGGAGGCCGCCGGCGACGAGGCGGAGTCCCTCTTCGTGCGGGCCGCCGCCGAGGTCATCGCCGCCCAGGTCGATGCAGGGATCGACGTGGTCACCGACGGCGAGGTACGGCGCGAGAACTACATCCACTACCACTGCCGACACCTCGCCGGCTTCGACTTCGAGCACCGTGCCGAGGAGACGATGCGCGGCGTGCTGCCGGTTGTCCTTCCGGTGATCGTCGGCCCCGTCGTCGCCACGGAGTCCTTCCTGACCCACGACTGGCGGGTCGCCCAGGCGGCGACCGACCACCCCGTCAAGGTCACGATTCCCGGGCCGCTGACCATCACCGACAGCGTCGTCGACCGGAACTACGGGGATCGGGCGGCCCTCGTCGCCGACCTGGCCGTCGCCATCAATGCCGAGGTGCGTGCCCTGGCCGACGCCGGCTGCATCCACATCCAGGTCGACGAGCCGGTGTTCGCCCGCCGGGTCGACGACGCCCTCGACTTCGGCGTGGACGCCCTCGCCACGTGCTTCGCAGGCGTCCCCGACCCGGTCACCCGTACCGTGCACTGTTGCTGCGGCTACCCCCGCCACCTAGACGACGACGACTACGAGAAGGCACCGCCGTCGGCCTACCTCGACATCGCCGAGGCCGTGGATGCGGCGCCGATCGACCGGTTCAGCCTCGAGGACGCCCACCGCCCCAACGACCTGGCCGCCCTGCTGCCCCGGTTTCAGCAGACGACGGTCATCCTCGGATGCGTGGCCATCGCCCGCAGCCGGGTCGAGACCGTCGACGAGGTGGCCAACCGGCTGGCCGAGGCGTTGCGCCACATCGACCGGGAGCGCCTGGTGGCCGCCCCCGACTGCGGCCTCGGCTACCTGGGCCGCGACCTGGCCGTCCAGAAGCTGAAGGTCCTCACCAAAGCCGCATCCCGGGTCTGACGATCGAAGCGCAGCGCCACGCAGCGCTGGTTCCTATTCCTCCACGAACGTGGGCTCGGCGTCGCCGGTGAGGACGGCCTTGACGACCTTGCCGGTGGCGTTGCGCGGCAGCGGTTCGTCCCTGAACTCCACGATCGTCGGCACCTTGTAGTAGGCGAGGGTCTCGGCACAGAAGGCCGTGAGCTCGTCGGCCGAGGCTTCGGCTCCCGGGTTCAGGACCACGACCGCCTTCACCTCCTGAACGAGGGTCGGGTGGTCGACGCCGTGGACCGCCACCTCGGCGACCGCAGGATGCTCCTCGAGGCGCTGCTCGACCTCGGTCGGGTAGACGTTCTCCCCGCCCCGCAGGATGAGGTCCCGCAGGCGTGAGGCCAGGTGGAGGCGTCCGCCGGCCATGCGGCCGAAGTCGCCGGTGCGTAGCCAGCGGCCCGGCAGGAACGCCGCCTCGTCCGCCGCCGGGTCGTCCCAGTAGCCGAGCATGACCAGCGGGCTGCGGACGCAGATCTCGCCGTTCTCCCCGTCGGGCAGGTCGTTGCCCTCGTCGTCGATGATCCTGACCTCGACCGTGGGCAACGGGTAACCCACGCTGTCGGGGGCCTCGCGGAGCATGGCGTTGGTGGCGTGGCTGACAAGGCCGCCCGATTCGGTGAGCCCGTAGCCGGAGCCGAAGGTGCCGACCAGGTGGGGGAACCGTTCCTCGGTGGCCCGGACCAGTTCGGGCGTGGTGGCCGAGCCGCCGATCGCCACCGAGGTGAGTTGGCCGGGGTCGAGGCCCTCGATGTCCGGCTCGGCGAGCAGGCGGTAGACGTGGGTTGCGGTGCCGTTCCAGGCGGTGATGCCCTCGTCGATGGTGAGTTGCACGACCCGTGCGGGATTGAAGCGGCCCATCGGCCAGACGGTCTTGACGCCGGCCATGAGCGACATGACCGTCGAACTCTGCATCCCGGAGAGGTGGAACAGCGGGAACACCGACAGGCGGGCGCCACCGGCCGACGGGGTGGCACCGGAGAGCATCGAGTCGCGTGCGCCGATCACGAATACCGCCAACACGAACGAGATGAAGCTGCGGTGGCTCACCATCGCTGCCTTGGGGCGTCCGGTGGTGCCGGAAGTGAACTGCAGGACGATGGGGTCGTCCTCGGCGATCGGCGTCCCGGGCAGGTCGGCATCGGGGGCGAAGGCGAGCAGGTCGGCGAAGTCGTCCTCGACCACGATCGTCGGGACCCCCGGATCGTCGCCCTCGAGGCGGGCGAGGCGAAGACGGTCGGCGACCAGCAGGGCCGGACGGGTGGCCTCGAGCGCGTACTCGATCTCGCTCCGGGTCCACCAGCCGTTGAAGCAGACCGCCACGGCGCCCATGGCCGCGCAGGCCCAGAAGGTGAGGATGTACTCGGGACAGTTGGCGGCGAGGATCGCCACCCGGTCGCCGTGGCCGATTCCCCGGTCGGCCAGCGCCGCCGCCACCGAGGCCACCTGCTGCTGGAGGCCGCCGAACGTGAGGACGCGTCGCTCGCCGGCGTCGTCAAACACAGCGTATTCCCCATCGCCCTTCTGGGCGGCCCCGATCAGGAGGTCGCGCAGTGACCGGGGCCGGTTGGCGAAGACCTGCATCGGCTCCCCGAGGACGTCCTCGGTGGCGAGCTCGAAGAAGCCGCCGGGCCCGGTGAGTGCGGCGGTCGCCTGCTCGTAGGTCAGCGGGGGATCGCCCACTCCGTCACTCCCTGGTCCAGCCACTTGAAGTCAGGCGACCGACGACTGCAGAGCCGACCAGATGCGCTCCGGGGTGAGCGGCATGTCGAGGTGGCGGATCCCGAACGGTGCCAGTGCGTCGATCACGGCGCTCTGCACGGCCGCCGTGGAGCCGATGCTGCCCGCCTCGCCGATCCCCTTGGCGCCCAGCGGATTGCGGGGCGTCGACGTCTCGGTGAACGAACGCTCGTACATGGGCACCTCCATCATCGAGATCGCCGTGTAGTCGGCGAGGTTGGAGGTCTGGGGATTGCCGTCCTCGTCGTAGCGGAACTCCTCGAGCAGCGCCTGGGCGATGCCCTGCGCCAGCCCGCCGTGGATCTGGCCGGCGGCCAGCAGCGGGTTGACGATCACGCCGGCGTCGTCCACGGCGATAATCCGATCGACGGTCGCCTGCCCCGTCTCGGTGTCGACCTCGGCGACGGCGATGTGGGTGCCGAACGGGAATGTCGCACCGGCCTGGGCGAAGTCCGAGATCCCGACGAGTGGTTCCCCTGCATCACCGGCGATCTCGGCCCACGATCGGGCCGCCGTCGGGGAGCCGGCCACGTGGAAGGCGCCCCGCTCGCGGTCGAGCACGATGTCGTCCGGAGCGGCCTCGAGCAGGTCGGCAGCGGCCTCGCGGGCCAGGTCGATCAACTTGTCGGCGGCGTCACCCATCGACGAGCCGGCGATCTGGACGGACCGTGACCCACCGGTGATCTGGCCGGAGGGCACCCGGTCGGTGTCGCCGTGGAACACGGTGACGGCCTCGAGGGGCAGGCCCAGTCGGTCGGCGACGATCATCGCCCAGGTTGTGAGGTGCCCGGTGCCGATCGGGGTCGAACCCGTGACGGCCAGCACGGTGCCGTCGGGCTGGAGTCGGACCTCGCCGTATTCGCTGCCGCCGAAGCCCGTGATCTCGACGTAGGTGCACACCCCGATCCCGAGTTGTCGGACATCACCGGCGTCGCGCCGCCGCTGCTGTTCGGCCCGGAGGCCCGCGTAGTCGGCGGCCTCGAGGGCGACATCGAGGGAACGCTCGTACTCGCCGCTGTCGTACACGGTGCCGGTGCCGTTGGTGAACGGGAAGGCGTCGGGGGCGGGAAGGTTGCGCCGCCTCACCTCGGCCGGGTCCATGCCGATCTCGGCGGCGAACAGGTCGACGGCCCGCTCGATGGCCGCCGTGGCCTCGGGGCGTCCGGCGCCCCGGTAGGCACAGATGGGGGCGGTCGTGGTCACGACCGATGCGAACTCCAACTCGACCCGTCCGATGTCGTAGACGCCGCTGGCCATCTGCCTGGTGAACTCGGGGAGGAAGGCCCCGTACTTGGGGTAGGCCCCACTGTCCTGGAGCAGTTCGAGCCGGTACGCCTGGATGTCGCCGTCGCGGGTGCCGGCGATCGTCACCTTCTGGTCCTGGGCCCGACCGTGGACGTAGCCGGTGAGGTTCTCGGTGCGCGTCTCGGTCCAGCGCACGGGCCGTTCCAGGAGTCGGGCCAGGTGCACGACTATGACCTCCTCCTCAGAGGGGATCCCCTTGGCACCGAAGCCGCCGCCGATGTCCTTCACATAGACCCGCATGTCCTCCGGCTCGAGGCCGAGGATTTCGGCGACCGCCTGCCGGAAGTTGTGGGCTCCCTGGGAACTGGCCCAACAGGTGAGGCGGCCGTCCACGATGCTGGCGGCGACCACGCGGGGCTCGATGGATACGGCGGCGACACGCGAGTTGGCGACCTCCTCCGTGACCACGACCTCGTAGCCGGAGAAGTCGATCGGATCCTCGACGGCGTTGCGGAATGCGACGTTGTGGCCGAGGTCCGGGAACAGCACGGTGTCGCCGGCCAGCGCGTCGGCCAGGCCCAACACCGGCGGTAGGGGTTCGATGTCGGCCCAGACCATCTCGGCGGCGTCTGCGGCCAGGTATGGAGACTCGGCGACCACGACCGCAACCGGCTCCCCGACGAACCTCACCCGGTCGCGGGCGAGGAAGGAGCGGCCCATCTCGGACGGGTAGAAGCCCATGGTCACCGGGCGGTCGTCGAGCCCGAGGTCGGCGGCGGTGTACACGGCGACGACGCCGGGCATGCTCCGGGCATCGTCGACCTCGATCGATTCGATGGTGCCGTGTGCCGCCGTGGACCGCACGAAGTGGGCGTGCAGGGCGCCTTCGAGGGGGACGCTGCCCACGTACTCTCCCAGGCCGCGGACAAGGGTGTCGTCCTCGCGGCGCAACACCGGGTTGCCGAGGATCGACGTGCTGGTGACCCCGGGCTGGCCGAGTTGTTGGCTCATGGTGTCTCCGTGTTCGATTGGATGTTCAGCCGGCAACCCGGGTCACTCGATCGGGAACCGTTCGAGCAGCTTGCGGGCAATGACGAGCTTCTGGATCTCGCTGGTCCCCTCGCCGATGATCATCAGCGGCGTGTCGCGGAAGTAGCGCTCGACGGGGAACTCAGTGGTGTAGCCGTTGCCACCGTGGATGCGCATCGCATCGAAGGAGATCTCGAAGGCGGCCTCGGAGGCGAACAACTTGGCCATGCCGGCCTCCATGTCGACGCGTTCTCCGGCGTCGGCCCGGCGGGCGGCGTCGTAGGTCATGAGGCGGGCGGCCTGGAGCTTGGTGGCCATCTCGGCGAGCATGAACTGGATGGCCTGGTGCTCGAAGATCGGCCGGCCGAAGGTCTCGCGCTGCTGTGAGTAGGCCATCGCCGCCTCGAAGGCGGCCTGGGCCACCCCGACGGCCCGCGCCGCCACGTTGATGCGCCCGAGCTCCAACGCCGAGAGGGCGTAGCGGCGGCCGTTCCCGATGCCCTCTTCGCCGCCGAGCACGTTGGCGTTCGGGACCCGGTGGTCCACGTAGGACATCTCGACGGTCTCGAGGCCGCGATAGCCGAGCTTGTCGATGTTCCTCGACACCGTGATCCCCTCGAACGACTCGCCCGGCTCCTTCTCGACGAGGAAGCAGGTGATGCGGTCATCGGGCGTGCGGGCCAGCAGCATGACGAGCGAGGACCGCATGCCGTTGGTGACCCACATCTTCGTGCCGTTGACCACCCACTCGTCGCCGTCCCGTTCGGCCCGACACCGCAGGGCGCCGGTGTCGCTGCCGGCGTCGGGCTCCGAGAGCGAGAAGGCGGCCCGGAACGACCCGTCGCACATCCGGGGCAGGAACCGCTGTCGCTGCTCGTCGGTGCCGTAGCGCCCGATCATGGTGGCGCCGATCTTGTGGGTGTTGAGGAGTCCGGCCAGCGACATGTACCCGCGGGAGATCTCCTCGATGAGGCGCGCGTAGGTGGTGATGTCGAGCCCAAGGCCGCCGTACTCCTCGGGGATCGTCGATCCGAACAGGCCGAAGGCGCACATCTGCTCGAACATGGCCTGCGGGAACTCGTCGACGAGCTCGAACTCGGCGACGTTGGGGACGACGTCGCGTTCGACCCAGGCGCGCACCGCGCCGACGATCTCGTCTGCCGTCGCCTGATCGGTGGCCATCACTCCCCTTCGCCTGCCTCGCTGTCTGCCAACAGTACCGCCGCCGCCTCAGGCCGATTCTACCGGCCGTGGCCGCCTCGGCCCGGCCCGATGACCTCTTCGCCGTAGCGCTCGATCGCCTCGATTGCCCGCCCGAGGTCGTCGCCCGGGACCGCCACCCCGATCCAGGTCACGCCGGTCCCGGCCAACCGGTCCAGGCCCGTCAGGTGCTCCTCGGGGTCGAAGCGGTCGTCGCCGGGCCGCCCACCCGCCGCACAGGCGAAGTGCACGTCGACCGGATCGGACCGGCCGGCCTCCTCCAGCCGACGCCAGAGGTCGTCGAGCATCGGGCGCAGGTCGTCGACGGTCTCGAGGGCCGCCGTCCTGGCGGTGCCGGCCAAAGCTGCAGGCGTCGGGAACGGGCTCCATCCCTGGCCGTAGCGGGCGACCCGGGCCCGGGCCCTCGCCGAGTTGCCCCCGATCCAGATCGGGGGATGTGGCTGTTGCACGGGTCGGGGGCGCGCGGTGTTGCCCACGGCGGTGAACCGGCGCCCCTCGAACGCAAGGTCGTCGGTCGTCCAGGCGGCGATCAGGGCCTCGACTGCCTCGTCGAACCGGTCGTTGCGTTCGTCGAAGTCGGCGCCCAACGCCCGGTACTCCGCCTTCTGGTACCCGGTGCCGGTGCCGAGGATCAACCGGCCGTCGGAGAGCACGTCGACCGTCGCCGCGGCCTTGGCCAGGACGAACGGATTCCGGTAGGGCAGCACGGCGATGTTGGTCATGAGGCGCAGCCGCTCGGTGGCGGCGGCACAGAAGGCGAGCGCAGAGAACGGATCGAGGGCGTCGTGCCCGCCCGCCGCCAGCCAGCGACTGCCCGGCATCGGGTGGTCGGTGAACCCGATGGCGTCGAAGCCTGCGGCTTCGGCGGCCAGGGCCAGCCGGGTCAGGCCCTCCCGGCCCACGAGCCGCGTGTCATGATCGCCGGCCGACATCGGGTGGGTGAAGGAGAAGCGCACCGTCAGGCCGTCCGGCGGCTCACGTCGCCTCCTCCAGGGCCTCCCGTACCTGCTGGTCACCCATCTCATGTCTCCCTGGTCGCCGACTGCCTCCACTCTCCCAGCCCGGCGGGTCGGGAGGCCACACGTGCCCGACCGGCGTGGCATGCTTGACCCGTGAGTACTCCGGCACCGTGGGAGGACCCCGAGCGGCGCTTCGGAACCGCCATGGTGTGCACGATCGACGCCCTCGCCTCGAGGGCGGGCGTCGGAATCCTCGGGGCGGGCGGGAATGCCGCCGATGCGGCCATCGCCGCCAATGCCGTGCTGGCCGTGACCGCCCAGCACATGTGCGGACTCGGTGGCGACCTGTTCGCCCTCGTCCACCGTGGCGACGGTCCGCCGGAGTGCCTGAACGCCTCCGGGCGCTCCGGCTCCGGTGCCGATCCTGAGCGCCTGGCCGCCGAGGGCCACGGGTCGATGCCGAGGCGGGACGACGTGCGGGTGGTGACCGTTCCCGGTTGCGTCGACGGCTGGGCGGCGCTCCACGACCGCTTCGGTTCGATGCCGCTGGCCGAGGTCCTGTCGCCGGCGATCACGCTCGCCGAGGGGGGCTTCGAGGCGTCGCCCCACCTGGTGCGTGCTGCCGCCGGAGTCCGGGGAGTTCCCGGCGCACAGGACTTCGATGGACTGGTGCGGACCGGCCAGGTGGTCCGCCGACCCGGCGTGGCACGCGTTCTGCGGGCCCTGGCGGAGGGTGGCCGCGATGCCGTGTACCTGGGCGGGTACGGCGACGAGCTGCTCGCCGTCGGTACCGGCGAGTTCAGCGACGACGACCTGCGCCGCCCACAGGCCGACTGGGTCGAGCCCCTCGGTTCCAGGGTCTGGGGCCACGACGTCTGGACGGTGCCACCCAACACACAGGGTTACCTGACGCTGGCATCGGCCCTGATCGCCGAAGGCCTCGACCTGCCCCGGGAGGACGACCCGTTGCGTGCACACATCCTCGTCGAGGCGATGCGGCAGGCCGGACATGACCGGCACGGGGTGCTGCACGAGCACGCCGACGGAACCGCCCTGCTCGCCCCGGAACGGCTCGGTCCCCGACGGAACGCCATCGATCCCGACCGGCGAGCCGTGCTCGGAGACGCCTGGCACGACGGAGACACGATGTACGAGTGCGTGGTCGACGGAGACGGCATGGCGGTGTCGCTCATCCAGTCGAACGCCGACGGATTCGGCAGCCACGTGACCCTGCCGGACCTCGGGATCTTCCTGCACAACCGGGGCCTCGGGTTCAGCCTCCAGCCCGGCCACCCGGCCCGCTACGGGCCCGGCCGTCGACCGCCTCACACGCTGGCACCTGCGCTGGTCACCCGCCCGGACGGTTCGCTGCGCTCGGTCCTGGGGACCATGGGCGGCGATGCCCAGCCGCAGGTGGTACTGCAGATGCTGGTGCACCTCCTGGTTGACGGTGCCTCGCCCGGCCATGTGGTCGGCGGAGGTCGCTGGGTGTTGGGTGGCAGGGGTGGCGGCTTCGACACCTGGGCGGATCCGGACGACGTCGAGGTGCTGATCGAGGCCCATGCGCCGGAGTCCTGGGCCCACGGCCTCACCGCCCGCGGCCATCGAGCGCATGTCACTGACGCCAACTACGGCCACGCCCACTGCATCGAGGTCGTCGACGGCGGCCTGGCCGGTGCCGCCGACCCCCGAGCACTCATCGGCGAGGCGGCCGGGGCATGATCTGCACGTGACGGAACAACGCAGGACCTACACGTCGATCGTCATCGAGCGGGAGATCGCTGCGCCCCGACAGGTGGTGTGGGACGCCCTGCTCGACATGATCGCCACGGCGACCGGAGGCTTCGTGGTCGAGGGCGAGCCGGCGCCACACGGGCTGGGGGCGGTCTTCGAGTTCGGGATGGACGGCCTGTCCTTCCGCGAGGAGGTCATCTCGTTCGAGCCCCCGTGGCGGCGCGTCTACGAGCTGACCGGTGCCCCGGTGGCGCTCTACCAGGGCACGACGGCCATCACGGACCGGGGCGATTCCTGCCTGCTGGCCTGGTCGATCGTGGTCGATCCCCTGGCCGACGGCGCCAGCGACGGCTTCCTCGTCGTGGCCGAGGCCTTCCTCACCGGGTTCGTCGACCGGTTGCAGGCCATGGTCGAATCAGGGGACTGACCGACCCCTTCTTCTCTCTTTCCTCCCGGAGGACCCCATGCGCATCGCCGTCAACGCCTCGGCCGAACTGCTCCACGCCGACATCGGACGACTGCGCGAACACGCCGCCCGCGCCGCCGAAGACGGGTTCTCCGGCTGGTGGCTCGCCCAGACCGGCCTCGTCGACGCCCTGACCGTCTTCCCGGCGGTGGCCGATGCCGCACCGGGGCTCGAGTTCGGATCGGCGGTCATCCCGACGTTCCCCCGCCATCCCACGATGCTGGCCGGCCAGGCCCTCACGACCCAGGCGGTGCTCGGCGACCGGAACCTGGTGCTCGGCATCGGCCTCTCGCACAAGCCGGTCATCGAGGGTGCCCTCGGCCTTTCCTTCGACCGGCCCATCCGCCACCTGATCGACTACCTCGAGGTGCTCATGCCGCTGCTCGACGCCGGCCGGGTCGACTACGACGGCGAGGCGTTCGCGGCCCACATGGAGTCGGCCCGCCCCAGCGACCGCGTCCCGTCCGTGATGGTGGCGGCACTCGGCGAGCAGGCCCTGCGCGTCGCTGGCCGGCGCACCGACGGCACCATCCTCTGGATGGTCGGACCGCGCACGATCGGGGACCACATCCGGCCACGGCTCTCCGACGCCGCCGCCGAGGTCGACCGGCCCGACCCACGGATCGTGTGCAGCCTCCCGATCTGCGTCACCGACGACGCCGACGCAGTCCGCGAGGCGGCTGCGCAGGTCTTCGCCATCTACGGCGAGTTGCCCTCGTATCGGGCCATGCTCGACCGCGAGGGGGCGGCCAGCCCGGGCGACGTGGCGATCATCGGGAACGAGGAGGAGGTCGCCGCCGGGCTCGAGGGCCTCGCACGGGCCGGCGCCACCGACTTCGTCGCCCTCGAGTTCGGCCGGACGGCCGACGAGTTCGCCCAGACCCGCTCGCTGCTGTCCAGCCTGGCCTGACCGTCCAAGCGGGGCAATCGGCCCGCCGCCGTCTGGCCGACCCGACGCACCCCGCGCTACCGTGGGCCTGCCTGACGGACCGTCAGAAACCGACGACCCCCGGAGCCCGGATGCCCGAGATCCCCCGGATCATCTCCGTCGACGACCACGTCGTCGAGCCCCCAGACCTGTGGACGTCCCGCCTCCCCGCCAGGTACCAGGACCGCTGCCCGCGCGTGGAACGCGACACCGCCGTCTTCAACTTCGAGGGCGGCGTCTTCTCGTACGAGAAGGGCGTCGAGGGCGGCACCGCCTGCGACTGGTGGCTCTACGACGACCTCGTCTACCCGTTCCCCAAGCTCTCGGCAGCCGTCGGCTTCGACGACCTGGACATCACCCCCGTCACGTTCGACGAGATCCATCCCGGCGGCTGGATCCAGAAGGACCGCCTGGCCGCCATGGATGAGAACCACGTCGACGTCTCGGTCTGCTTCCCGAACGTGCTGCCCCGATTCTGCGGCCAGACCTTCTACGAGCGGGAGGACAAGGAGCTCGCCATGCTCTGCGTCCAGGCCTACAACGACTGGATGATCGACGAGTGGTGTGCCGGCGACGGCAGGGGGCGCCTCATTCCGCTCACGCTCATTCCTCTCTGGGATCCCACAGCGGCGGCTGCCGAGGTGCAGCGCTGCGCCGGAAAGGGCTCGTTCGCAGTGACGTTCTCGGAGAACCCCTACCCGCTGGGCCTGCCTTCGATCCACGACAAGGACCGCTTCTGGGATCCGTTCCTCCGGGCCTGCGAGGAGACCGACACCGTCGTCTGCATGCACATCGGGTCGTCGTCCAAGATGCCCAGCACCTCGCCCGACGCCCCGTTCGCCGTCTCGTCGACGCTCACGTTCTCGAACGCCATGGGGTCGATGTGCGACTACATCCTCTCGGGCGTGTTCGTCCGGTTCCCGAGGCTCAAGATCGCCTACTCGGAGGGCCAGGTCGGCTGGATGCCGTACGTGATCGAGCGCATGGACAAGATCTGGGCCGAGCGGGGCGACGCCACCTTCGGCATCGACCTTCCCGAGCCGCCCAGCACCTACATCCCCGGCCACATCTGGGGTTGCATCTTCGACGACGAGACCGGCCTGCGGAACCGGGATGTCATCGGCATGGACCAGATCTGCTTCGAGGTCGACTTCCCCCACTCCGACTCGACCTATCCGCACACGCTCGACATCGCGACGAAGATCTGTACCGCGGCGGGCCTCTCCGACGAGGAGACGTACAAGCTCATGCGCGGCAACGCCATCGACTGTTTCGGCCTCCAACGCTTCGGCATCACAGCCTGATTCCTGAACGCTGCCCGCCGATAGCGGGCGCGTTGTCGTAACGTCGTGGCCGTGAGGACGTGGCTCCCGGCGCTGCTCGCCGTCGTACTGGTGGCCACCGGCTGTGGCGGAGGCTCCGACCCGACGCCGACGACCACGAGCGCTGCTCCCGAGACCACGACCACCTCGACGACCACGAGCGCTGCTCCCGAGACGACGAGCACCACGACCACGAGCACCACGACCTCGAGCACCACGACCTCGAGCACCACGACCTCGAGCACCACGACCTCGAGCACCACGACCTCGAGCACCACGACCTCGAGCACCACGACCTCGAGCACCACGACGAGCGGGCCTCCGACGACGACCGGGTCCGTGCTCCCCGCCTCCTGGCAGGGCGTCACCCCCACGGAACTCCATGTGGGCCTGCTCCTCGACTCGACCGACCCGACGGGCGAGGACCTGTTCGAGTCCTTTGTCCGGGCTCGGAACGACCGTGGCGGCATCCGGGGTCGTCAGGTCATCCTGCACGTGGCCCGATTCAACCCGTACCGGACCGGTTCGGCCGACGAGGCCTGCACCTCCCTCCTCGAGGAAGCCGCCGTCTTCCTGGCCCTCATGGACACGGCCGACGAGGAAGCGGTCCGCTGTGTGAGTGAGCGCTATGGCGCCCCCGTCGTCGCCCGGTCCGGCCTCGACGCGGGCCTCGACACCGACCTCGGCGGCCTCCTGGTCACCGTCGAGATGGCCCCGGACGACGCTCGCCTCCTCGGGCTGACCGCACTCGTGCGGCGCGGCGACCTCGACGACCTCCGGCTCGGCACGGTCTGGACGGGAGCCACGTCGGTGTTCCGGGACCACGTACGGGAACTCATCGAGGAGTTCACCCTCGACCTCGCCTCGGAGGCGGACTTCGAGACGCAGCATGCCGACATCAACCAACTCGACGCACCCCTCCGGGACCACTTCGGGGCCGACGGCGTCGATGTCGTGTTGGTCCTCGAGGATGCCGGCAACCATGCCATCGCCCTCGAGCGGGTCGGCTCGGTCGTCGAGCTCGTGATCACCGACCCCGAGGCCGTGGACCCCGGTTTCCCCGGCGGTGCCGGGCTCTCCACCTTCGTGGGCGGCCGGGTCTCGGCACTGACCATGGACGTTCCCCGTCCCGAGGAACTGCTCGCCGACCCGTCGGTGCAGAGGTGCGTCGACGAGCGGAACGACTTCAAGGGGAACGCATCCACCGGCACCCGACTCGACGCAATGCACGCCTGCCAGGTGTTCCGGCTGGCGATGAAGCTCCTGGACGGAGCCGGCGAAGAACTCACTCCGGCGACCTTCGTCGACGCCGTCGGATCGATCGGGTCGTTCAGCCTGCCCGGGCTGGCCGAGGCGTCACTGGGACCCGGCAAGCACGGCGCCGGCGACCTGCTGCGACGCTTCGCCTACGACCCCGACCTCGGCCACCTGGTGGCCATCGGCGACCCGATCAGCGCAACGGGCCTGCGGTAACCGGCGACAAGCTAGGGCCGGGTGAAGGCCGGGCTCCAGTTGCCCTTCGGGACCTCGTCCAGGGGCGTGGCCACCTCGTCGACAGTGGGGCCGTGCTCGGCGGAATACGGGGCCAGCGCCTCTGCGTCGAAGCGGTACACCTCGACGGCGTTGTCGCAGAAGATGGTGCGCAGGTCGGCCTCGTCCCAGTCGCAGAACGAGCGGCGCAGCGACTCACGGGAGTTGGGGAACGTTCCCTCGTTGTGCGGGTAGTCATTGCCCCACATGACGTTGTGCACGCCCACCTCGCGGATGGCCGCGGCCTCGGACGGACTCGGAAAGCTGGCGCCGATCCAGACGTTTCGGTCGAAGTACTCGCTGGGCTTCATGGGGAGCACCAGGTCGGCGTCGAATCCGAGTTCGCCGACCCGGCCCGACGACATCTGGGCGTGGTAGCCGTCCATTCGGCGCAACTCGTCGAGCACCCAGGCGACGCCCTGCTCGGTCATGACGAAGCGCAACTCGGGGAAGCGCTCGAAGACGCCCGACATGATCAGGTGCGACAGGTTCCGTTGGGCGAAGAACGGAACCTCCATGAGGTACACGAGGGTCGCCGTCGGGGCTTTCCCGTAGTCGGGGCCGCCGGAACCGCCGTGTTGGGTGATCGTCAGGTCGAGGTCGCGCACCGCAGCCCAGAGGCGGTCGTAGAACGGGTCCCAGAAGCCGGGGATGCCCATGTCGGGCGGGATGGCCGGGAGCATGAAGCTTCGGAAGCCGTTCTCGGCTGTCCACTCGAGGTCGGCGATCGTGTCGTCGAGGTCGTTGAGGAACACCTGGGGCAGGCCGCAACGGCGTTCGGGGTGCTCGTTGCACCAGTCGAGCAGCCAGCGGTTGTGGGTGCGGACCCCGACGAGGCGCCGTTCGTACTCGGCGGGGTCGGTGGCCGGGTAGGTGATGAGGGTTCCGGTCGGGAAGAACGGTGGCACGGTGTTCGGGAAGGTGATCTCCGCGACGACCCCGTCGGCGTTCAGGTCGTCGATGCGCCGCTCGTTGTCCCAGTTGCGGGAGCGACCGTCGTCCTGGAGGTCGCGGAACGGGTTGGAGTAGGCGCCCCGCCACTCCTTGAAGGCATCCTTCCACTGGGCCTCGAGGTACTCCTCGTACATCGCCATGTTGCCGCCGGCGTGGCAGTCCGACGAGATGATCGTGTACGGGGCGGGGGTCTCGGTGCCGGTGGTCTCGGTGGCGGTGGTCATTGCTCCGACTCCTGGGGGGTCGACTCGGAGGTGGTGGCCCCGAGTTGGACTTCCTATCTAATGATCATAGGCATATCCCTACTATGCTTGCAACATGGCAAGGAAGCGGGGGGTCACCCGCCGGGACGTGGTCGCCGCCGGATTGGCGGTCGTGGACGCCGACGGGGCCGCCGCCGTCAGCCTGGCCGCCGTCGCCGAACGCCTCGGGGTCCGTTCCCCCTCCCTCTACTCGCACGTCGACGGCCTGCCCGGCCTGCGCCGCGAGCTCGCCCACGCCGCGACCGTCGAGTTCGGCGAGATCCTGCGCGATTCCGTATTGGGTCGCAGCGACGAGGACGCCGTCCGCTCCTTCGCCCACGCCTACCGTTCCTGGGCCACGACCTTCCCCGGCCGCTACGACCTGACGCTCACGCCGATCGACCCGGACGACGCCGAAAGACGCGCCGGCGCCCGCCTCGCCCTGGGTGCCGTCCAGGCCGTGATCCGCGGCTTCGGGCTCGAGGACTCCGAGGCCGTCAAGGCCGGGCGATCACTCCGGGCCGCCATGGACGGCTTCACCCGACTCGAGAACCTCGACGTCATGGGCCGAGGCGACCACGACGCCGAGTTCGGGTTCCTCGTCGACCTGCTGGTGGACGGCATCCGCTCGGCAGCCGGCGTCCCGGCCGCACCCTGACCGTCGGGATTCGCCCCTCCCGCGGCCACGGGGGATACTGCACCATGCCCACCGACCGCTTCGACCTCACCGACCGCGTGGCGGTCGTGACCGGCGGCAGCCGGGGCCTCGGCCGCGAGATGGTCCTGGCCTTCGCCGAACACGGCGCAGATGTGGTCATCGCCAGCCGCAAGCTCGAGAACTGCGAGGCGCTCGCCGCAGAGGTCGTCGAGCGCTTCGGCCGCCGGGCGCTGCCCCTCGAATGCCACGTCGGCCACTGGGAGCAGGTCGACCGACTCGCCGACGCCGCCTACGACGAGTTCGGTCGTGTCGACATCCTGGTCAACAACGCCGGCATGTCCCCCCTCTACGACTCCCTGACCGCGGTCACCGAGGCCCTGTACGACAAGGTCATGGACGTGAACCTCAAGGGCGTCTTCCGACTCTCGGTCGTGATCGGCGAGCGCATGAAGGCAGACGGCCGCGGCTCGATCGTCAACGTGAGCTCCGTGGCCGCCGTGCGCCCCACCCCCGGCGAGGTCGTCTACGCCATGGCCAAGGCCGGGGTCAACAACCTCACGTCCTCGCTGGCGAGGGCACTCGGGCCGGAGGTCCGGGTGAACTGCCTGATGCCCGGCCCGTTCCTGACCGACATCGCCCGGGCCTGGGACCTCGAGGCCTTCGCCGAGACGGCACGCCGCACGATGCCACTCGGACGGGGTGGGGAGCCCGCCGAGATCGTCGGCGCCGCCCTCTACCTGGCATCGGACGCCTCGAGCTTCACGACGGGAAGCGTGCTCAAGGTCGACGGCGGGCTGGCCTGAGGCGCGGTCAGCCGGCAGGAGCGTCCAGCGGGAAGGCGGTGCGATCGCAGATTGGCCGCAGGGCGAAGCTCGAAACCATCCGCGCCACGCCCGGCAACTGCGCCAGGTGGGTGCGGTGGAGGACCTCATAGTCGGCGACATCGCACACGACCACGTGCACCAGATAGTCGAACTCCCCCGCCATCAGGTGACAGCTCATGATCTCGGGCCGCTCGACGACCGCCACCTCGAAGGCGTCGAGGGTGGCCTCGTCCTGGCCGGCCAACGTGATCTCGACGAACACGTCGGTACCGAGGCCCACCCGGGAGGGGTCGAGGAGCGCTGCATAGCGGTCGATCACCCCCGCCTCCTCGAGGCGTCGGATCCGTCGCAGGCAGGCCGAGGGCGAGAGGTGGACGGCGTCGGCGAGGTCGACGTTGGCCCTCCGGCCGTCCTGCTGGAGGATCTCCAGGATCGCATGATCAACCTGGTCGAGATCCAGTGGCGCTTCAGACATGCAGCTAATCATATATCAACGCAACTTAATTGCGCCAGCAGCCCAAATCCGATCGCGCTCGACAATCGTGTGTCGCCGACGCATCCGTACCCTTTTCCCCAGACGCCCCTCCTGACCGGACGGGCCCCGAGGTTCCCCCAGGAGCGCACTCCATGCACATCGGCATTCCCACCGAGATCAAGACCGCGGAACGACGCGTCGGCGCCACCCCTGCCGTCGTCGGCGAGCTCACCGCCAGCGGCCACGAGGTCATGGTGCAGACCAGGGCCGGCGAAGGCGCCGGCTTCGAAGACGTCGCCTACAAGCAGGCAGGCGCCACCATCGCCGGCTCGGCCGCCGAGGTCTTCGGGGCCTCGGAGATGATCGTCAAGGTCAAGGAGCCGCAGGCCTCCGAGCGGGCCATGCTGCGCCCCCACCACACCCTCTTCACCTACCTGCACCTGGCCGCCGACCGGACCCAGACCGACGAACTGCTCGCCAGCGGCGCCACCTGCATCGCCTACGAGACCGTCACCGACGACTCCGACCGCCTCCCGCTGCTGGCGCCGATGTCGGCGATCGCCGGCCGCATGTCGATCCAGGCCGGCGCCCACGCCCTCGAGTCCACCCAGGGCGGTGCCGGCCTCCTCATGGGCGGCGTGCCCGGCGTCCGTCCGGCCAAGGTGGTCGTCCTCGGTGGGGGCGTGGTGGGTGAGAACGCCATCGAGATGGCCATCGGCCTCGGCGCCGACGTCACGGTCCTCGACCGCAGCCCGGCCGCCCTCGACCGGCTCGACAAGCGCTTCGGCGCCACGCTCCGCACGGTCTTCTCCACCCGGTCCGAGCTCGAGGCCTCGGTCCACGACGCCGACCTCGTGATCGGCGCCGTGCTGGTCAAGGGCGCCAGGGCGCCGCACCTCGTCTCCCGCCAGATGCTCTCGGGCATGCGCCCCGGCTCGGTGATCGTCGACGTGGCCGTCGACCAGGGCGGCTGCGTCGAGACCACCCGGCCCACCACCCACCTCGAGCCCACCTACGTGGTCGACGGCATCGTCCACTACTGCGTGGCCAACATGCCGGGCGGAGTGCCCCGCACCTCCACCCTGGCGCTCTCGAACGCCACGCTCCCCTACACCCTGGCGCTGGCCGGACTGGGCGCCGACGCCGCCCTGCGGGCCGATGCCCACCTACGCAACGGCCTCAACGTCTGCGCCGGCATGGTCACCGACCGCGCCGTGGCCGACACCTTCGATCTCGACTACGTCGATCCCCTCGAGGCACTCGACCGCCGCTGACGCACCGGCTCCCCCGGCGGGAGCCCCAGACCGCGGCCATCCGCCCCCGGGCGGGTGGCCGTCGTCGCATCCGGGGGGCGTCTCCCCTCAGACCAGATGTGCGGCGATGGCGCGGGCGACCTCGTCGGCCGTGGCCGGACCGAGGGTCGGTGTCGGCAGCGCCAGCTCGGCACGCACCTGCCGGAGCTCCGCCCGGGAGAACGCACAGTCCCGGTGCACCGGCTCGACGCCGTGCAGCCGGGCGGCGTTGCGGCCGAGGATGCCGGCCTTCACCTCCGGGGTGAGCGCCGGGTACCCGTAGACCTCCTGGTAGGCCTCGGTGATGGCGAAAGCCCGGAACGCCTCGATCTGGTCCTGGGGGGATCCGTACCAGAGGCAGTCGGTGCCCCACACCACGTGGTCCGTCCCCACGGCGGACATCAGCTTGCCCAGCACGTGGGCGGCCTCGTCGGGCCGCGACATGAGGAAGCGCCACGTCGACCCGAGTTCCGCATAGACGTTCTGGCCGGGCTCGACTCCCGCCCGCTCCAGTGAGGCGACCAGCCGGTCGACCCCGCCGTTGGGAGCCGAGGGGTCGTAGGGGCCCTCGGCCACGTCCGCCTCGAAGCCCGAGTGGTAGACGACGAACGAGATGTCGGGGTTGGCGGCGGCGGCGGGCCCGACGTCGACCGGGTCGGCGAACCTACCGGAGCCCCCGCCCACGCCGCGGAACCCCTTGTGGACGCACACCACCGGAGGGCCGACCTGGCGCACCGCCTCGAGGAACGGGCGGCCGACGGGGACGCCGTCCGGATCGTGGTCGTCGAGGAAGAACGGGACGGCCGCCGGCAGGTGCGTGTAGGCCTTCCAGGCGACGATCGGGTAGCGATCGCGCAGCTCGGCCATCGACCCGACCAGCGCCGCCGGGTCGCCCAGGTTGGGCATGGCCTGACCGTGGGCGAGGACCCGGCCCTCGGCGCACAGGGCGTCGGCCATGCGCTGCGTGGCGGCCATGACCTCGGCGGAGAGCGGGTTGTCGGGTCCGGGCACCGGAATGGCGGAGAGCACCGCCAGCGAGGTGTCGCTCTGCAGGAAGAACAGGTCGAGGAACGCCTCGATCGAGAAGCAGGCCCGGGGATCAGTCTCGCCGCAGGCGACCTGGGGGAAGATCTGGCCGAGGAACGGGGTGCCGTCCCACGGCACGTCGGGCGTGAGGTCGTAGTCCAGCAGGTGGGCCTGGAGGTCCATCACGAACTCGTCGCCGGCCAGCACCTCCTCGGCCACCTCCGGTTCGGTTGTCGCCTCGGGAGGGACCTCGTAGGTGCCGCCGGTCGTGGTCGGCGGCAGCGTCGTGGTGGTGGTGGTGGTGCTGGTGGTGCTGGTCGTGCTGGTGGTGCTGGTCGACGTGGTGGAGGTGCTGGTCGACGTCGCCGGCATCGACGTGGACGTCGAGGTGGTCGACGTCGACGTGGTCCGGGTGGCCCGTTCGGCCGAGGCGCAGGCTTCGAGGGCGAGCAGGGTCAGGGCCGATCCGCCGAGCGAGGCCAGGAACCGCCGCCTCGACATCCCCAGGCGTCGGGCCACCACCTCGGCCTCCTGGTTCGCCCGGCGGATGGCCTCCCGGACGATTGGCGAGGCGGGCGGCGGCACGAACTCCCCGTTCGACGCCGGACCCAACCTGATGGGGAGGCCTCCGTGCTGGTCGCGCCGACGTCTCATCCCGAGATCATGTCCCAATGCCTCACTGGCGGCCCTACTCCCCTTCCCGCCGGGGCTACGGGACCACCGGCTGGAGGTCCCGCCAACGGTCGATGCCGCCCGACTCGACGACCTCCACGATTCGCCGGACGGCCTCGTCGACGTCGGCGAACCCGATGTAGAGCGGGGCGAACCCGAAGCGGATGAGGTCCGGCGGCCGGGAGTCGGAGATCACCTTGGCCTCGTTGACGAGGGCCTGGCTCACGGCCTGGGCAGCGTCATGGCGCAACGAGACGTGCGAGCCGCGCTGGGCGGGGGCGCGGGGCGAACGGACCTCGAAGCCGAGGGGTGCCAGGTGCAGGTCCACGAGGGCGATGAACCGCTCGGTCAGGGCCACGGACTTGGCCCGGAGGCGGTCGATCCCGGCCTCCAGGATGAGGTCCACGCCGGGCTCGACGAGCACGGTGGACAGGATCGGCGGGGTTCCCGTCAGGAAGCGCGAGGCACCGGCGGCGGGGCCGGCGTCGAAGCCGAAGCCCATCGGGTCGTCGGAGCCGTACCAGCCGCGCACCGGGTTCCGGAGTCCGTTCCGATCGGCATTCACGTAGATGAACGCCGGTGACCCGGGGCCGCCGTTGAGGTACTTGTAGGTGCATCCGACCGCCAGGTCAACGTCGGCAGCGCCGAGGTCGATCGGGACGACGCCGACCGAGTGGCAGAGGTCCCAGAGCACGAGGGCGCCGGCCTCGTGGGCCGTCCGGGTCGTCGTCGCCAGGTCCCAGCACCAGCCCGACCCGTAGGCGACGTGGCTGAGGGACACCAGCGCCACGTCGGCGGCCTCCTGCCCGGTGAGGGCCTCGGCCAGTCCGTCGACGGGACCGTGCAGGCCGTCGGACTCCAGGATCACGACCTCGTGGTCGGGTCCTGCGGCCTGTGCGGCCGCCCGTAGGACCTGGACGTCCGACGGGAAGTTGAGGTCGTCGGTCAGGATCCGGGTACGTCCCGGGCGGGCCTTCAGGGCGGCGACCGCCGCCTTGTAGAGGACCACGGACGTGGCGTCGGCCAGGACAACCTCACCCGGCCCGGCGCCAACGAGTTCGGCGATGCGGTCGCCGATCAGCCGGGGGACTTCGAACCAGCCCTCGTTCCAACTGCGGATGAGGCGCTGTCCCCACTGGCGGCGCAGCACGTCCTCGGCTAGGGCAACCGAGGCCATCGGGAGGCGTCCGAGTGAGTTGCCGTCGAGGTAGACGAGGTCCGGGTCGGCGTCGTCGTGGATGAACGCTTCGCGGAACCCGGCCAGCGGGTCGACGGCGTCGAGCGCCGCCGCCCCCGCGGGCGTCAGGTCGGTCATGGGCCCGGCGGCCGGGCCGTCCGGCTCAGCCCAGCGAGGCCAGGAAGTTGGTGGCCTCGTCGGTCGCCAACCAGGCGGTGGTGGCCGCTGCCGCCTCTGCCGCCTCCGCTGCCGCGATTGCCTCGAGGAAGGCTGCGACCGCTGCCGCCTCTGCCGCCGCTGCTGCCTCCGCTGCCGCGATCGCCTCGAAGAAGGCTGCCGCCTCTGCTGCCGCTGCTGCCGCCTCTGCTGCCTCCGCTGCCGCGATCGCCTCGAGGAAGGCCGTCGCGTTGTCCGTGGCGAGCCACTCGTCGGTCGTGGTCGGGGCCTCGCCCAGCCAGTTGGTGGCCTCGTCCGTGGCCAGCCATACGAGGGTTGCGGCCTCTTCCTCGGCCTTGGTCGGCAGGCCCAGGAAACGGCGCCCATCGGCGCTGTCGGCCCAGGCGCTTGCGACCTCTTCCTCGGCCTTGGTCGGCAGGCCCAGGAAACGGCGCCCGTCGGCGCTGTCGACCCAGACCTCGACCTCGGCGGCGGCGGCAGCGACCTGGTCGGCCGCTTCCTGGCCTGCGAAGGCGAGGATAGCGAGGAAGTTCGGGGCGTCGTCGGTCGCCAGCCAGGCGTTGACCGCGGCGGCCGGCGGGCCGGTCTGGACGGCGACGCTGGCCGTCGAAGCCGTTCCGGTGCCGACGGCGTTGATGGCCGAGACCCGGAAGGAGTAGCTGGCGCCCGAGGTGAGGTCGCTGTACGTGGCGGTGACAGCCGTGGAGGCGGTATCGGCGGTAGCGGTCGCCCATGTGGCGCCGTCGTCGACGGTCTGCTCGACCTTGTAGCCCGTGATGGCGCTGCCGCCGGTGTCCGTGGGTGCCGTCCAGGTGACGGTCGCGGTCGTGCCGTCGGCGCTTGCCGCAACGGCGGTCGGCGCACCGGGCGTGGTGACCGGGATTACCGCGGCGCTGGCCGTCGACGCCGTGCCGGTGCCGACGGCGTTGACCGGGCTGACCCGGAACGTGTAACTGGTGCCGTTGGTCAGGCCCGTGACCGTGGCCGAGGCCGTCGTCGACGTTCCGTCGGCGAACGTCGTCCAGGTGGTGCCGGAGTCGGACGACGACTCGACGGTGTAGTCGGTGATCGCCGAACCGCCGTTGTCCGTCGGAGCGGTCCAGGTAAGTGCGACCTGGGCGTTGCCGGCCGTACCGGCCACCGCCGTCGCCGCCGTCGGCGTGGTGACCGGGGTGGCGGAGGCCGTCGCCGAGGCGGTGCCGGTGCCGACGGCATTCACGGCGCTGACCCGGAAGGTATAGGCCGTGCCGTTTGTGAGGCCGGTGACCCGCAACGAGGCCGTCGTGGAAACGTCATGGGTGAACGCCGTCCAGGTCGTACCCGAGTCGGACGACGACTCGACCGTGTAGTCGGTGATCGCCGTGCCGCCGGTGACCGTCGGTGCGGTCCAGTTCAATACGACCGAGGCGTCGTCGGCGGTGCCGGACAACGAGGTCGGCGTGCCGGGTGTGGTGACCGGCGTGACCGCCGAGGAGGCGGACGTCGCAGTACCGGAGCCCTGGGCGTTCACGGCGGTCACCCGGAAGGTGTAGGCCGTGCCGTTCGTCAGGCCCGTCACCGTCGCCGAGGCGGTTGTCGAGGTGCCGTCGGCGAACGTCGTCCATGTGGACGAGTCGGACGACGACTCGACGGTGTAGTCGGTGATCGCCGAACCGCCGGTGTCCGTCGGGGCGGTCCAGGTCAGCGCAGCCGACGCGTCGGCGGCCGTCCCCGCCAGTGCGGTCGGCGTTCCGGGCGTAGTCACCGGGGTCACGCCCGCACTGGCACTCGAGTTGGATCCTGCACCGTTGGCATTGGTGGCCTTCGCCCGGAAGGTGTACTCGGTGCCGTTGGTGAGGCCCGTGATGTCGCAGGTGAGGGCAGAGGTCGATATGCAGAACGCTCCGTCGGGTGTCGCTGTCGCCGTGTACTGCGTGATGTCCGACCCGCCGGTCTCGGTCGGCGCGGACCACGTCACCGTGACCTGTCCTGCGCCGGCGGTACCGGCGACGCCGGTCGGAGCTCCGGGCGTGGTTGACGGGGTAGCGGCTGCGCCGGTCGATGCGTTGCTGTTGCCTGCAGAGTTGGCTGCCGTGACGGTGACCTCATAGGAGGTGCCATTCGTGAGGCTCGAGATGGCGCAGTCGAGGTCCGTGTTCGACGTGGTCGAACACGTGCCAGCGGCCGATCCGGCCGTCGAGGCCGTTGCCGTGTATCCGGTGATCTCGGCGCCGTTGTTGCTGGCAGGAGCAGTCCAGGTGGCAGTGATTTTTTCGTCGGCAGCCACGAGAGTTGGAATGCCCGGCGCGTCGGGCGTGGTTCGCGGAGTGGCCGCGGTGGAGATCTCCGAATAGTCGGAGTTGCCGTCGACGTTCCTGGCCAGCACCTTGAAGGTGTAGGCGGTGCCGTTGGTGAGTCCGGTGACGGTGACCGATGCATCATCGCCACTCGCGGCATCGACGCTGATCGTGGAGATGAGCACGGTGCCGTCCTCGTTGAGCGTCGCCAACGTATAGGCCGTGACGATCGGGGTGGACGTAACCGTTTTCCAGGTTACGTCGACCGACGCGTTGTCCGCAGTGACTGTCGGCGCCGCCGGGGCGCTGGGTGCCACTGCAGCCGCGGGGTTCGCTATTGCCCACAACCAGAACCCTGACAGCGCTACAAGGCACACCGCGCGAACTCGACGGCTTGCCTGCCAGTCCATGCTGTTGGTCATCACTCCCCCGATCGCGGATTTCCCGGTCTTATCTCGCCCGCCCTAGACGCTCGCCGACTAACTGGCGGCCGTCAGGGTCTTGGAACCCAGGTCCTTCGCAGTTTGGCCAGTCGTAATATCTGTCCCGAGTTGGAAGGTCGTATCCTGGTCAACGGCGGATCCGATCGCCAGCGAGGCGGGCTGCACCTTGAGGTCGCACTGGTTGTTGCTCGTGCAACTGTTGTCGTTGATGTCGCCGTCGCTGATGTTCAGGTAGAAGACGCCGTTCGAGTTGGTCAGCGAGTCGGTGATCACGGCGCCGCTGCCGTCGAGGAGCATCACGAGCGCATTCGAGAGGTTGTCGCCTGTCGAACTCTTGATGGTCCCGTAGTAGTTGCCCTTCGACAAACTGATCGCCAAGTTCCCGTTGCTGATGCAGTCGCCCGAAGTGGCCTTCGTGCAGTTGGTGGCTGCGGCGGGGTCACCAGAGACTTCGACTGTGACCAACGTGCGCTGGTGGGTGGTATCGGACCACGACGGGAAGGCCGCCAACTGGTAGTTGCGGGCGGCTCCGTTTTGGCCGGCATCGAGGTAGAGGCTGAATGCGCCCAATTCGTTGACGTCGGCCCAGGTCACGAACGACTCGTAGCCGTTCTCACCCGTGTTGGACTGGCCGTCGTCGTCCACCATCACGTCAACGAACGAGTACTGGACGACGGCCCCGTCAGAGTCTGTGAGAATTCCCGAGACGTTCGCGGAGGCCAACGCCAGCGTGTACCCACCTTCGCCGTCTGACACACAGGCGTAAGCCGGGGTGCAGGCCGTCACCGAACCGTTGGCGGCGATCGTCAAGTTGAGCTTCCGACGGATCGAGGTCGTGTCCTCCCACGACGGGTGGACGTCGAGTTCGTACGCCCCGGCGTCGAGGTTCATCCCGAACTTGGCGACCGTCACGTTGTTGACCGAGACGGGTCGGGCGTTGCTGCCTCCGATCCACTCGGGATGGTCGCAACACGCGTTCTGGTCGATAACGCCGTTGTTGTCCGAATCCTGCCACTGCATCACTGAGATGTGGGCCCAAGTGGCGGCGGTCGAAAAGTCGCCCTGGACGACGGATCCCGAGAAGTTCGGGGTCTGGAGGGGAAGCACGTAGGCGCCGCTGTTGGTGCTGCAGTCTGCCGGGGTGCTGGCAGTTGTCTTGCACGCAGTGACTGTGTCGCTTGCGACGGTGATGGTGAAACTGGCACCTGCGAGGTCTGCGGTTCCCCAACCTGGTCGGGTCCTGACGTTGTAGAGGCCATCGGCCAGCGTGAGTTCGACAAGGCCTGTGGTGCCGCCGTTGCCCCAACCGGTCCACCGGGTCCACTGCGCGTTATCGAGATTGGTGGCCAAACTGCCGTCGGACTGGTACCAACGCTCCACGTCTAGTCCGCCATCGATCTCTCCGGCCTCGTTGGTCGGGTTGTAGATGACCGCCTGGAAGTTCGGCGTCCCCCAGGACATGACCACCGAACCGCTGGACATCGTGCAACCACCGGGTCCGTAGTCGGTGTCACAGGTCACTGTGCCGTCTGAGGCCACGTCGATGTAGCCGTCGACGGGGGAGGCACCGGACATGTTCCAGCCCGGTTCCGCGGTGATCTTGTAGGTGCCCTCGGCGACTTCGGTCGCGAAGGCGCCGCTGGAGGAGATGTGGACCCCCTTGGTGTAACTCCACCAGTCCGCAACATCGTCGCCGTTCTCGTCCTGTGGCGACTTGATCGCCAGGTGGCCGTCACCTGCCCCTTCGCCGCTCTTCTGCATCGTGCCGATCAGGTTGGGTGTGCCCAACGTGACCGAAATCGAAGCACCGGCTGCGCTCTGGGTCGCCGCCGCCCCGCTGGCCGTCGCGACACCATTGGCGATGGTGGCAGTGAACGAGACGGCGGACATGGTGGTGCTGCCGTGCGGCGGTTCGACACGCACCGTGTAGGTGCCGTCATCCAGGGCGATGCCGAAGGTGCCGGTGGTCCCCACGCTGGCGCAATCCCAGGTGCGAGCCGTGGTCTCTTCGGCGCAGAGGTGTCCCCGGTCATGACCCGAGAGTGACAGCGCCACACCGGTCGTCGGGTCGATGACGGTGCCGCTCAGGTTGGGTTCGGCCGCTGTGATGATGTAACTGCCGTCCGATTCGGCAGTGATCTCAGAGCCCGTGTGGCCGAGGACCTGG
>JARQPW010000059.1 GCA_029577135.1 Acidimicrobiales bacterium | reverse complement strand
TGCGTGGCTGCCTGGAGGCGTCAGCCGCCCCAACTCGGTGGCCCGCCTTTTTGGCCGGTGGAGTAGAAGTCGGTGCCGCTAGCCGGGTAGGCCGCGAGAGGATGCGAGGAGAGGGACAGACGTCACGGAAACCATCACCGATCGAGTTGATTGGATTCGTCTGCTTTCGACCAGGAGACCTACTGTGCCCGGCTGAACCGTCGGCTGTCCGAGGAGGCGAACCATGAGCCATCACGTCATAGCGGAGTTTCCGTGCAAGGAGGGGATGGGGCCGGTGTTCTTGCCGATTCTGGTCGAGGCTCTTGTCGACACCCGGGCCTTCGAGGGCTGCGAACGCATCGACGTTCACGTCGATGCGGACGACCCGGATCGGGTCATCCTGTGGGAGGTCTGGGGCGAACGCGCCGACCACGCGGCGTATATCGCGTGGCGGAAGGAGACGGGGATGGAAGAAAACCTCGCCCTGGTTCTCGAGGGTGGGATGCCGATATTCACGCATCTCGCGCCTGGGGAGTAGCCGCTAGGTCGGGACCGTCATTCGGGTGGCAGACTGCTTCAGTGCAGCGTTTGGACTTGCGCTGACGTCTGGGCAAGATTCCAAGGACATCTTCGGAAGATCGGACGTAGCGGATGGCAGTTCAAGAGCGGGCCGTTGTCGAGTTCTTCCACTCCCGGTCCGTTGTTCCGACACGACGACTCAGCCTCGGCAAAACGGCCTTGGACGGACGCTCAGGTCGCCTGCTCATCGCCAAAGTCGTCGCAAGATTTGTTGGTGAACTGGATGTCGAGTCTGAAGTTGACCTTGACGAGTTGCTTCAGCTGGCTGAGAACTACCGAAGAGTTCCGCAACCGCAGGTCCGGTACCGACTCCAGACAGACCAGGTCGGACTGGCCCGCACCACGGACCGACTAGTCATCACCAATGGACGATTGTGCCTGGAGGTCAGTGACAACCACACTCCGCCGATAGCGCACCTGTTGGCTGCGCTGTATGCGTCTCAGAGCCAACCGGACCTTCTCCAGACATTCCGCCAGTGCTTCGAGGAGAGAACCCTGTGGCAACACGGGCAGTTTCGTGAAGCCGCCCGCGACCTGTTGCCGACGAGCGCGGTCGAAGCGCTCGAGTTGATGGAGTTCGACGAGAACGACGTCTCAGCCCAGAAGGTCAGAGAGCGTTACCGGTTGCTCTTGCGTGCCGCCCATCCCGACAGCGGCGGTGATCCTGGACGCGCGGCAGACCGGATCAGGTCACTCAATGAAGCTCGTGCCCTGCTCCTCGCAAACTTGAACTAGTACCCGCCAGAGTCATTTCCCATATCGATCCCGGAACCGGAACCGGTGATCTTCAGGTCGCAGTTCTGGAAGCCCCGTAGGACCCTCTGGTCGTCAGTAGTTGCCCAGGATGCGATCGGGAGCAACGAATACCGCTACTCGGCCTTCGTTTGCCATGACCCGGTCGTATTCGTCGAAGTCGTCATGGGTGCCGCCCGCTGCTTGGAACACTTCGCGCAACAAGAGCCGTAGGGCTTCGTCGTCGATGCCGTTAGGCAGGTCGTCGGGTCCGATGAGGTCGGCCGGGCCGGTTACCGACCGCCACGTCCAACCGCGCCGGATCGCGATGGTTACCTGGGAGCCGCGACGGACATGGCCCAGCCTGGCAGCGCCGCCGGCCGAGACAAGGGCCACGCAAGGCGCACCGGTGACGGGGTGGTCGATCACCCCGCAATTGACCACGCTCGACAGGACCCGCCCATCGGCTTGGGTTGTACTGACTGTGGCGAGACCGTTCTCTTTCGCCAGGAAAGCCCTGACCTCTTCGATGTCTGACATGTTGGTGTCTCCGTCTAAAGAGTTCGCACCCGCGTCGCGCTCATCTTGACCAAGGAGGCGATGCACTGCGCAAACGCCTAGCGCGCTCGAAGGGACTCGAACCCCCAACCTTCTGATCCGTAGTCAGATGCTCTATCCAATTGAGCTACGAGCGCAGGCGCCCGAGTCTACGAGCGGCCCGTTGTCGCCCACCGGTGGCGGGTGACGCTGGCGGAGAGGGTGGGATTCGAACCCACGATGAGCTGTTGGGCCCATACTCCCTTAGCAGGGGAGCGCCTTCAACCGGACTCGGCCACCTCTCCTCGGCCGCATGAGGCTACCGGCGCAACCGATCCAGCGGCTCCCGCCTACGCTCGTCGGCGGAGGGATGACAGAGCGGACGATTGTGACGGTCTTGAAAACCGTTGAGCCTCACGGCTCCGGGGGTTCGAATCCCCCTCCCTCCGCCAGATCGGACACCGGGCGATGCGGCGACGGCCGTCAGCCGTCGATGCGGTCGCGCAGGTCGGCCAGCCAGGCATCGGCGGCAAGCGAGGCGGCAGAAGCCTCGTTGCGAACCTCGTCACCGTCGCTGCCCGCTGCCGGGTACGAACCCAGGAACTTCACCCGGCCGTGTTTCATGTGCAGGTTGCGGAGACAGTCGGCGACCAACTCGTCGGCGACGTGGCCCTCGAGGTCCATCAGGAAGCAGTAGTCGCCGAGCCCCTGCTTGGTGGGGCGCGACTCGAGGCGGGTCAGGTTGATCGAGCGGGCGGCGAACTCCTGGAGGATGCCGAGGAGGCTGCCGGGCCGGTCGGCCCGCTGGAAGACGACCAGCGAGGTCTTGTCGTGGCCGGTCGGGGCCGGGATGCCGTCTGCCGCCACCAGGACGAACCGGGTCTCGTTCTCGGGATGGTCCTCGATGTCCTCGGCCAGGATCTCGAGGCCGTAGACGTCTGCGGCCCGCCCCGGCGCGATCGCCGCCGTGTGCCCGTCGTCGTCCTCGGCGATGCAGCGGGCGGCGTCGGCCGTGGAGTTCGAGGCGTCGATGGCGGCGTCCGGAAGGTTCTCGCGGAGCCAGCCCCGGCACTGGGCGATGGCGTGCGGGAACGACACGACCCGCTGGACGTCGGACAATGAGGTTCCGACCGGAACCAACAGGTTCAACTGGACCGGGATCACGACCTCGCGCTGGATGAGCAGGTCGGCCTCGAAGGTGAGGGTGTCCTGGGTGATGTTGACGCTGCCCTCGATCGAGTTCTCGATGGCGGTGAATCCCAGGAGCGCCTCGCCGGTCGAGACGCGGCGTAGGACGTCCGAGATGGACGACGCCAGGACGTGGTCGAGCGCTGCGAGGTCGGGCTGGGTGAGGAGCGCCTGCTCGGTGAAGGTCCCCGCTGGACCCAGGTAGGCGAGCGGCGAGGGACTCGGGGGTGTGTCTTCGGCCACGACGGGGGAGGATAGTGACATGGACGCCGAGGCCCTGCGCAGTTTGGTCGACGACGTCGCCTCCGGCGAGGTCGATGCCGATGAGGCCGTGCGCATTCTCCGGGCCCTTCCGTTCGTCGACCTCGGCAACGCACGGGTCGATCACCATCGGTCCGTCCGGCAGGGACTGCCCGAGGCGGTCTACGGCCCCGGGAAGACCCCGGAGGACGTGGCGCTCATCGTCGGGGAACTCCTCACCGGAGGCGCCGGCCCCGTGGTCCTCACCCGGGCCGACAAGGAACAGCTCGTGGCGGCCCTCGCCGTCGACGCCACCGGGACCGTGCGGGGTGGCACGGCAATCTGGCACCGGGCAGACGACCGTCCCGAACGGGTCGCCGTGGTCACGGCGGGGACCGCCGACCTGCCGGTCGCCGACGAGTGCGCCGCCGTGCTGTGGGCCCACGGGCTCGAGCCGGTGCGCATCACCGACGTCGGTGTCGCCGGTCTCCACCGGCTCCTCGTCGAGGTCGGAACGTTGCAGGCGGCCGACGCCGTCGTGGTCGTGGCCGGGATGGAGGGGGCCCTCGCCAGCGTCGTCGGTGGCCTCACCGGGGCTCCGGTGATCGCCGTGCCTACGAGCGTCGGGTACGGCGCCTCGCTGGAGGGCGTCACGGCCCTCCTGGGGATGCTGGCCTCGTGTGCCTCGGGTCTGACCGTGGTGGGCATCGACAACGGCTTCGGTGCCGCCTGCGCGGTGCTGCGCCAACTGGGAGCGCGCACGTGACCCGCCTCGCCTGGTTCCACTGCTTCTCGGGGATCGCCGGCGACATGGCGCTGGGCGCACTCGTCGATGCCGGCGCCGACGGCGATGAGGTCGTCGAACTCGTCGAACGGCTCCCGGTCGGCGGTTGGAAGCTCGAGTTCGAGTCGGTGCTGCGCTGCGGCATCGCCGCCACCAGGGCCCGGGTCCACGCCGAGGAGACCACCGTCCACCGCACTGCGGGGAACATCACGGCCATGATCGAGGAGGCCGATCTGCCCGAACGGGTGACCCGACGGGCGCTCGCCACGTTCAACGCGCTGGCCGAGGTCGAAGGACGACTCCACAACCGGCCCCCGTCGCAGGTGCACTTCCACGAGGTTGGGGCGATCGACAGCATTGTGGACGTCGTCGGCACCTGTGCCGCACTCGAGGTGCTCGGCATCGAGGAGGTGCATGCCAGCAGCGTCGCCACCGGGACGGGCATGGTCCGGTCGGCCCACGGCCTCATCCCGGTGCCGGCACCCGCCACCACCGGGCTGTTGGCCGGGGCGCCCACGTACGGCACGGACGTGCCCTTCGAACTCACCACACCCACCGGAGCGGCCCTCCTGGCCGCAACCGCCTCCTCCTGGGGGCCGATGCCGGCGATGGTGATCGAGGCCAGCGGCTTCGGCGCCGGCAGCCGTGACCTCGACGGTCGGCCCAACGTGGCTCAGGTCGTGGTCGGCGAGGCCGTTGCGACGGCCGAGCCCGGCCAGCCGGTGACGCTGCTCGAGGTCAACGTCGACGACGCCACGGGCGAGACCCTCGCCCACGCCGTCGCCGAGTGCCTCGCCGCCGGCGCCCACGACGCCTGGATCACGCCGATCGTGATGAAGAAGGGCCGTCCCGCCCACGTGGTCAGCACCCTCTGCGACCCCAGCAGGGTCGGCGAGGTTGCAGCCGTCCTCACCGCCGAGACCGGGTCGCTCGGGGTCCGGGGCCACACCCTCGAGCGCTGGCCGGTCGCCCGATCCATGGACGAGGTCGAGGTCGGTGGTGAGCGCATCGGCATGAAGGTCACGTCCGGGCGGGCCAAGGTCGAGCACGAGGACGCCGCCAGGGCCGCACGGCGACTGGGCCTGCCGCTCCGGGAGGTCGTCTCGCAGGCCGAGGAGGTGTGGCGCCGGCGGGGGATCGAGCCCCTGGTGCCGCCGCCCGACGGCAAGCCGGCCTGAGGCGCTCCCTACGATGCGCCCATGAGCACCCCGCCGTCCGAGGAGTCGTCGGCGTCCGACGACCGGCTCTACTTCCGGCAACTGCTGTCCGGCCGTGACTTCGGCACCGCCGACCGGGTGGCACAGCAGATGGTCAACTTCGTGTACCTGATCGGCGACCGGCACACCGGCGAGGCGGTCATCGTCGACCCCGCCTACGACGTCGCCGCCCTGCTACAGATCCTCGAGGCCGACGGCATGCGGTGTGACGGGGTGCTCGCCACCCACTACCACCCGGACCACGTGGGCGGCTCGATGATGGGCTTCGACATCGCCGGGGTGAGGGAACTGCTCGACGAGGTGTCCGTGCCGGTCCATGCCCAGCACGAGGAGGCCGAGTTCATCCGCAAGGTGACCGGCCTCGGCGAGGGTGACGTCGTCGAACACACCAGCGGCGACCACGTCCGGGTCGGCGAGGTCGACATCGAGTTGATCCACACCCCCGGGCACACTCCGGGCAGCCAGTGCTTCCTCGTCGACAACCGACTGGTCGCCGGCGACACGCTGTTCCTCGAGGGATGCGGCCGCACGGACCTGCCCGGCGGCGACCCGGCGGCGCTGTACCGGAGCATCACCCAGAAGCTCGCCAAGGTGCCCGACGACGCCGTCCTGTACCCCGGACACCTGTACTCGGCGCAGCCGTCGGCGACGATGGGTCACACCCGGGCGAACAACTTCGTGTACATGCCCCGCTCGGAAGAGCAGTGGCTCGCCATGTTCGGCCGCTAGGTACCGCCCCGAATCCGACCCACCTGAGGAGACCCCCGTGTTCCGAGCCCTGCTGGTCGACAGGTCCGACGATGGCTTTTCCGCCGGCCTCACCGAACTCGACGACGACGTCCTTCCCGAGGGAGACGTGCTGGTCGACGTCGCGCACTCGACGGTCAACTACAAGGACGGCCTGGCGGTCACGAACGCCTCGCCGATTGTGCGCTCGTGGCCCATGGTCCCCGGCATCGACCTGGCCGGCACCGTCGCCGCCTCCGGGCACCCGGACGTCTCGGTCGGGGACCGGGTCGTGGTCAACGGCTGGGGTATCGGCGAGGAGACCTGGGGCGGCTTCGCCCAGCGGGCCCGGGTGCAGGGGGGCTGGACCGTGCCCCTCCCCGAGTCATTCTCCACCGAACAGGCCATGGCCATCGGTACAGCTGGCTACACGGCCATGCTCTGCGTGCTTGCCCTCGAGGAGCACGACGTGGTCCCCGACGGCGGACCCGTCCTCGTCACGGGAGCCGCCGGTGGCGTGGGCAGCACGGCGATCGCCCTTCTGGCAGCACTCGGCTACGAGGTCCATGCCTCGACGGGCCGCCCCGAGGAGGCCGACTACCTGAACGGGCTCGGTGCGAGCTCCATCGTCGACCGCAGCGAACTGTCCGAGCCCGCCACCCGGCCACTGGCGCGGGGACGCTGGGCCGGCGCCGTCGACGTCGTCGGCAGCCACACGCTCGCCAACGTGCTCACCGCCATCCAGCCCGAGGGCTGTGTCGCCGCCTGCGGCCTCGCTCAGGGCATGGACCTGTCGACCTCGGTGGCGCCATTTATCCTCCGGGGTGTCACGTTGCGGGGCGTCCACTCGGTGACCGTCCCCCGGCCACGACGCCTCGTTGCCTGGGAGCGCCTCGCCGAGGACCTCGACCAGGGGCTGCTCGCCGGCATGACGCAGATCGTCGGCCTCGACGACGTCATCGGCGTGTCCGAGGAGATCCTCGCCGGCCGGATCCGCGGCCGCGTCGTCGTCGACGTCAACGTCTGAGCGGACGACCGTGAAGCTCGGCCTCGGCCTCGACGTCTGGGCGTCGCCCCGGTTCGAGCTCCCCCTGGAGCGGGTCCGGCTGGCAGAGCGCCTCGGCTTCGACTCGGTGTGGACCGCCGAGATCTACGGCGCAGACGCCATCACGCCTCTGGCCTACCTGGCGGCACAGACCCGGCACCTGCGGCTCGGCACGGCGATTGCCCAGGTGGCCGCCCGCCCGCCCACCACGACGGCCATGCAGTTCGGCACGCTCGAGGCGATGGCTCCCGGCCGGGTGGTCTGCGGCCTCGGTCTGTCGGGCCCGCAGGTCGTCGAGGGCTGGTACGGGCAGCCCTGGCGTCGGCCCAACCAGACGCTGCGCGAATACGTCGACGTGGTACGGCAGGTGTTCCGGCGGGAGGCGCCGGTGGCGCTCGACGGCGAGGTTCTGCGGCTGCCCCACGACGGACCCGACGGCCTCGGCGTCGGACGCCCCCTGAAATCGATCCTGCACATGAACCCCGACCTGCCGGTCTTCCTGGCCGCCGGCGGCCCCCGCAACGTGCGCCTGGCCTTCGAGGTCGCCGACGGGTGGATCCCGCTCGGCTACACACCCGAAAGCGCCCACCTGTACGCGGACGACATCGCCGCCGGGTTGGAAGCAGGTGGACGCACACTCGCAGACGTCGAGGTCCAGGCGTCGGCACGCCTGGCGCTCACCGACGACGTGCGGGCCGTCCTCGACGCCGCCAAGCCGCAGACGGCGATGCTGGTCGGCGGCTACGGCACGGACGACCACAACTTCCACCGGGACGCCATGGTGCGACGCGGCTTCGGAGAGGCGGCGACCAGGATCCACGAGCTGTTCGCCGCCGGCCGGCGGGAGGAGGCGGCGGCCGCCGTACCGGACGACTACCTCGACGACGGGGCCCTCATCGGCGACGAGCAGCGGATCCGCGCCAGGTGGGACTCGTGGTCGGGAACCGACGCCACCGGCCTGACCGTTCGCCCGGGAAGCGAGCGGGTGATGCGGCTCCTGGCCGCCATCGCCGGCTGCGAGCCCCGCCCCGACACCGATCTCCCGGGGCGAGTCGGCTGAACGTCCGGGTCGTCCGACCGCGGGCGCATGGTGCGCGAGGAGGGACTTGAACCCTCACGTCCTTGCGGACACAGGAACCTGAATCCTGCGCGTCTGCCAATTCCGCCACTCGCGCGAGTAGCGGCGGGAAGCGTAACGGCATCCGGTCGCAGCGCGCCGGGCCAGCCGGCAGACGGGGGCGTGACCCGATCGTCCGGGGGAGCGTCGGTACGATCGTGGATGCCGTGCCCGACCTGTTCCCATTCGCCGCCATGCTCGCCGCGCTCGCTGCGGTCGCCACCGCCGCGGTA
>JARQPW010000058.1 GCA_029577135.1 Acidimicrobiales bacterium | reverse complement strand
CGTCACGCCCTACAACGCCGAAGTGACGCTCCGCATGGCAGCCCACTACGGGAACAGCGGGATCGAGGTGGCGGCGGTCGGCTCCTTCCTCGAGGAGGACGACAACGTGGTCGGAAGGATCACCGAGGCGTCCGTCGCCGACGCCGTGCGTCGGATCGGGTCGGAGCCGGGTTGTGACGCCGTCTTCGTTTCGTGTACCAGCCTGCGGACCTTCGGCGTGATCGCAGGTCTCGAGGCGGAACTGGGTCGGCCCGTCGTGTCGAGCAACCAGGCATTCGCCTGGCACCTGCACCGCCTGGCGGGTGTCCAAGACGCCATCCCCGGCCTCGGTACCCTCTTCGAGCACGGACTGGCAGCATGAGCGACGTGCCGCCGAGGGGCTTCCCGGTCGGGGAGTACGAACGCCGGGCCAGCGCCGCACAGGCGATGCTGGCCGAGCAGCGGCTCGACGCCCTGCTGGTGTGCACCGAGCCCGAGGTCCGCTACTTCACCGGCTTCCACACGCCCTTCTGGCAGAGCCCGACGCGCCCTTGGTTCGTGGTGCTCCCACGGGAGGGCCGCCCGATCGCCGTCATCCCGAGCATCGGGGGCGCCTCGATGGGGGAGACGTGGATCCAGGACATCCGCACCTGGCCGGCCCCTCGCCCCGGAAACGACGGAGTGTCCCTCCTGGCGACGACCCTCCACGAGGTGGCGGGGAACGAGGGGCGGGTCGGCGTCCCGATGGGTCCCGAGACCCACCTGCGGATGCCGCTCGCCGACTGGGAGGACCTCCAGGAGGCGACCATCGACGTCACCTACCAGGACGCCACGGCCGTCGTGAAGAGCCTCCGCATGCGCAAGTCGGAGCTCGAGATCGCCAAGACGGCGCACGTCTGCGGCATTGTCTCCGACGCCTTCGAGGGCATTCCGGGCCTGCTCGCCGTCGGCATGACCGAGCGGGAGGCCTTCGCCGCCTTCCGGATCGACCTTCTCCAGCGGGGCGCCGACGACGTGCCCTACCTCGTGGGTGCCACGGGTCCCGGCTTCGACGATGTCATCAAGCAGCCGTCGGACCGGGTCATCGGGGAAGGCGACCTGCTCATGTTCGATACGGGCACCGTGTTCGACGGCTACTTCAGCGACTTCGACCGCTACTACGCCTTCGGGCGTGCCGACGACGCCGCCTGTCGGGCCCACGAGACCGTCTGGGACGCCACCGAGGCCGGACTGGCCGTGCTCCGGCCCGGCAGCACCACCTCCGACCTCTGGGCGGCGATGGCCGACGTGCTCGACGCGGGCGGGTCGCTGGGCAACGATGTCGGCCGACTGGGCCACGGTCTCGGCATGCAGGTCACCGAATGGCCGTCGAACAGCAGCGACGACGACACGGTCATCACCGAGGGCATGGTGCTCACGCTCGAACCGGGCCTCACCTGGGCGCCCGGCTGCATGATGCTCCACGAGGAGAACGTCGTGGTCCGTGAAGACGGCCCGGAGCTGCTCTCCCGTCGCGCCCCCCGGGAGCTGCCGGTCATCGCCTGAGGGGTCGCGACCGGGCTTCAGGGTCGACAGGCACACCCCCGTCCTGCGGATCAGCCGCCGATCGTCGTCTCTGCCAGACTCCTGCCGTGCGCTCAATTTTTCTGCCCTCCATGGCCGTCCTGCTGTTCGTCGGTTGCACCGCGGAACAGGACTCCGCTGATCGGAAACTCCTCCAGGAACAGGCAGCCAAGGTCGAGTCGCTCCAGGAGCAGGTCGCCGACCTCGAGGCCCGGATCACCACAACGTCCATGGCCCCTCCGCCTCCGACCACCACCGCCGAGCCCCTGCCGACGGCGGCCGAGGTCTTCGCCGCCGCCTCGCCGTCCGTGGTCTACATCGAGGTTCCCGACGGGACCGGCAGTGGGATCGTCATCGCCGACGGGTGGATCCTCACCAACGCCCACGTCGTCGGCCGGTATCCCGAGGTTCGCCTCTTCACGAGCGCCGGCGAGATCGCCGACGTGCCGGTGCACGCCAGGGACTGGCTCCACGACCTGGCACTCGTCGGTCCCATTCCCGGACCGGCAGGCGAAGCACTGTCCCCCCTGTCCCTCACCTCCAGCGAAGGAGTCCGGGTTGGAGAGGCCGTGTACCTGGTGGGCTTCCCGGGGGAGGTCGAGACCGAGCCCAACGCCACAATGACGGCCGGAATCCTGAGCCGACGCCGACGCCAGCCGTGCCTCGACGTGACCTTCCTCCAGGTCGACGCTCTCATCGCCGGAGGCCAGAGTGGGGGCGCCCTCCTGGATGAGCGCGGTGACCTGATCGGCATCTCCGGCCTGGGCGGCTTCAGCGAGTCGAACTTCGGCCTGGTGTTCGCTGCCGAGGACGCCACGCGGATCCTGGACCCCCTGTACCACCCGGACGGCGGGACTCCGGAGCCGGCCGGACGGAAGCGACAGGAGGCGACCGTCGACTACTACGACAGCGCCGCCTTCCTCGTCACCGTCACCGAGGCGGTGCCGGACCTCTCGATCCGGGCGTCGGCACCGTCCGGTGCAGACGTCTGGCTCAGCATCGACACCCCCGACGGGTATCCCCCGATCTCCGCCTACGACGCTGACGAGGTCGACCTCCTCTTCGGGGCTCCCTTCGGAGAGGAGGATCCGAACGCCTTCTATGCAGACGCCCACCTGGAGGGCGAAGGGGAGGTTCTCGAGGTGCGGCTCCTGCCGGGCCGGTATGTGGTGTCGGTGGGCTACTGGTCCCTCGCCGACTCGGATTCGATCGAGTTGACGGCCTCACACCTCCTGGTGCCGCTCGGGGATCCGGAGAACGGGTCCAGCATCCTGCGGGCGGGGGACACCGAAACAGGGGTCATCGGCCACCTGGCCGACACGGACCGGTTCCGCCTCGACCTCGGCGCCGACGAGCAGGTCCTACTCCAGGTCGACTCCCTCGGTGACCCGGTCATGAGCCTCTACCTCGACGACGTCCTGGTGGCCTCGAACGACGATGCCGGGACCGGCCTGTACGGAGCCGGTGCCTCCATGGTCGTGGTGGCGCCCGTGTCCGGCACGTACGACCTCGACGTGGGCATGTTCGGCGATCTTCCCGCCGGCTACCGCGTCACGGTCCTCACGGGGGAGGCTGAGGCATGTCGCTGAATGCCGCACAGTTTGCGGGGAAGGAGGCGCCGTCGTGACCGAGGCGACCGTGTCCCGGGGTGGCTACCAGCCAACCGACCCGATCCAGCACCCGCCTCTCTACGACTGGCCGCCGCGCCCCGTGGTGACGCTGAGGTGGATCGTCACGGGCCTGATGTTCCCGTGGGGCTTCTTCTTGACGGCACTGGCCGTCGTGACCTGGAACTGGCTGACGCCCGCCACGTCGACGATGCAGACCCTGTCGCCGGGTTGGATGGGCCTCATCTGGCTCCGCAACGCCGTCCTGCTCACGATCATCGCCGGCGTACTCCACTGGTGGCTCTACATCCGACGCTCGCAGGACCTCGACTACAAGTTCAACGTGCGCTGGCCGGCGACCGACAGTCGCAAGTTCCTGTGGCGCAACCAGGTGAAGGACAACATGTTCTGGAGCCTGGCCAGCGGCGTCACCGTCTGGTCGCTCTACGAGTCGTTGACGATGTGGCTGTGGGCCGACGGGCGCATTCCCCGGGCCGAGTGGGGGAGCGCCCCCCTCTACCTCGGCCTGCTGGTCCTCGGCGTGTTCTTCTGGGGGACCACACACTTCTACCTCAACCACCGGCTCCTCCACTGGGAGCCCCTCTACCGGGCCGCCCACGAACGGCACCACCGCAACACCAACACCGGGCCCTGGACCGGCATCTCGATGCACCCGATCGAGCACCTCGTCTACTTCACGGTGTTCCTACTCTGGTGGGTGGTTCCCGCCCACCCCGTGATCTTCCTCATGACCGGCTTCTTCAACGGCATCAGCCCGTCGATCACGCACTCGGGGTTCGACCAGGTGGTGCTGGGGGGCCGCTTCCGGATCACGGCCGGCGACCAGTTCCACCACCTGCACCACCGTTACTTCGAGGTCAACTACGGAAACACCCCGTCGCCCATCGACAAGCTCGCCGGCAGCTGGCACGACGGAACCCCTGAGGCCCACGAGCTGTTCAAGGATCGACGTCGGGCCGAGAGGACCTGACCGTGTCCCGCCCAACACCCGCTGACATCGATGCCGTCGGCGCTGGTTGGCATCCGGATCCGCGTGCCTCGTCGACGCCGCTGCCTCCACCGACCCGGCCTGTTGCTCTGTGCGTATGGTCTGACAATCGGGCCGCCCGACGGTAGGTAGTGTTGTTGCACCTCGAGTCTGGGCAGGCAGCGAGGCGAAAAGGTGTGTGCCCTCGGCCCTGTTGACGAACGACGGAGTGAGCGGCCATGCGATTCGGCTATTTCCTGAACCAGAACAACCTCGGTCTCGCCAAGCCCTTCCACCAGGTGGTGGAGGAGGGTCGCCAGATCGCCCGCTACTGCGACCGCAACGGCTGGCACTCGATCTGGACCACCGAGCACCACTACGGCCACGAGGGCCTCGAGGTCTGCGCCAACCCGGCGCTGATGTGTGCCGACCTCGCCGCCCACACCGAGCGGATCCGCATCGGCCAGGCCGCCAACATCATCACGTTCCGGCACCCGGTCCAGTTGGCCGAGGACCTGGCGATACTCGACCACATGAGCGGCGGACGGCTCGAGGTCGGGATCGGTCGTGGGGTGTACCCCCGCGAGACCATGAACATGAACCCCACCGCGGACGTGCGGACCCCCGAGGTGAACCGGAGGCTCTTCGCCGAGACCCTCGAGGTGATGCGCCGAGCCTGGACCGACGAGTTCTTCTCCTTTGACGGCGAGTTCTTCACGTTCCCGTATCCGGGGATCACCTTCAACCACGCCATGAGCCCGCCGCTGCCGGAGAACACGGACCCGGAGACCGGCCACATCACTGCGCTGTCGGTCGTGCCCAAGCCGCTCCAGGACCCCCACCCGCCGCTGTGGCAGGTGGTCGACACGCCGCCGTCGATCGAGTTCTCCGCCAGGAACGGGCTGCAGGCCATGTTCTGGATCCCGCCGACCGACTCCCTGCTGCCCCGCTTCGAGGCCTACCGGGACTTCGCCTCGGAGGCCCGTGGCGAGGAGGTGCCCCTGGGCGGGGGGGTCGCCGTGCTGAGGGACCTGTTCGTGACCGAGACGATGGCGGAGGCGGAGAGGCTGGCCGGCGATGGCATCGTCCGGTACATGCAATGGGTCTGCGAGTACCGGGGGCTCGGCAACCACCGATTCCCGGGCGAAGATCTCCCCGAAACCGAGGGAAGGCTCGACCTGCTCAGCTACGACTGGCTGCACCCGCGCAACATGCTCTTCGGCACGCCCGAGTACGTGGCCGAGAAGATCCACGAGATGAAGGAGAAGCTGAACCTGCAGACCCTGCTGGTGTGGTCCAGCTTCCCCGGGGTCGTTCACGATGCGGCCATGGACAGCATCACGATGTTCACCGAGCAGGTCATGCCCCTGTTCACCGAGGTGCCCGGACCCGGCGACCACGCGTGAGCGTCGACACCCACCTCCGGATCGAGGGCGGCGGGGACGGTCCACCCCTGCTCCTGCTCCACGGCGTCGGCTTGGACCTGACGATGTGGGACGGGGTCGTCGACGCCCTGGCGGCCGACCGGAGGGTGGTTCGCTACGACCTGCTCGGACACGGCGAAACGGTGGATCCTCCCGGCGAGCGCACGATCGGGGACTTCGTCGGGCAGTTGCTCGAGGTCATCGACACCGTGGGCCTCGGACGGCCGGACCTGGCGGGACTCTCCATGGGCGGGATGGTCGCGCTGGCTGCCGCCGCCCGGCACCCGGGTGCCTTCGGGAGGGTCGCCCTCCTCAACACGGTCTTCGACCGGGGTTCCGGGGAACTGGAGTGGTCGCGGCAGCGCCTTGCCGCCACCGAGGACGGGGGGATGGCTGCCGTGGCCGACCTGGCCGTCGACCGCTGGTTCACCACCGATTGGCAGGCGGCGCATCCGGTCGAGACCTCGGCCGTCCGGGATCGCCTCCTCACCAATGATCTCGCCGCCTACCTGAAGGCCTACCGGGTGTTCGTGGCGGGCGACCCCCTCATGCCGGCTGGCGCCGCGGGCATCACCGCTCCGACGCTGGCCATGACCGGCGAACTCGATCCGGGTTCGACCCCGTCGATGAGCCTTGCCTTGGCGGCGGCCATCCCGGCCGGGCAGGCTGTGGTCCTACCCGGACTCCACCACCTGCCACCGATCGAGGCGCCCGCTGCCTTCGTCGGACCGCTCGTGGCATTTCTCGACCAGGAGCAAACCGCGTGAACGACCCCCTGACCACGTACCTCATGTACATCGACGGCGAGTTCTGCGAGGCGTCGGACGGTGGTCGCTTCGAGTCGGTCAACCCGGCGACCGGCCTGGCCTGGGCGACCGCCCCCGCCGCCACCGAGGAGGATGTCGACCGTGCGGTCCGGGCCGCCCGGAGTGCGCTGGACGAGGGGGACTGGGCGTCGATGACAGCGACCCAGCGCGGCAAGACGCTGTTCCGCCTGGCCGACCTTGTGGAAGAACACGCCGAACTGCTCGGCTCGGTCGAGACCACCGACAGCGGGAAGTTGGCCGTCGAGACCCGCGGCCAGTCGGCCTACGTGGCCGAGTACTACCGCTACTACGGCGGCCTGGCCGACAAGATCCAGGGCGCCACGCTGCCCATGGACAAGCCCGACATGCACGTCTACACGCTGCGCGAGCCGATCGGGGTGGTCGCCGGCGTCGTCCCCTGGAACGCCGAAATGCTGCTCACCGCCACCAAGGCGGCTCCGGCACTGGCGGCGGGCAACACCGTCGTCATCAAGTCCTCGGAGGAGGCCCCGGCGCCGGTCCTCGAGTTCGCCCGGCTCGTCGACGAGGCGGGCTTCCCGGCCGGGGTGTTCAACCTCATCACCGGCTTCGGCGAGCCCTGCGGGCGGGCGCTCACCAGCCATCCGCTGGTCAGCCGGGTGTCGTTCACGGGTGGTGTCGACGCCGCACGCCAGGTGGTGGCCAACACGGCCAACAACTTCGCCCACCTGTCGCTGGAACTGGGCGGCAAGTCGCCGATCCTGATCTTCGACGACGCCGACCTCGAGGGCGCCGTCAACGGCGCCGTGGCCGGCAACTTCGGAGCCAGCGGGCAGAGCTGCGTGGCCGGATCCCGCGTCTTCGTGCAGTCGGGCATCCACGCGGACTTCATCGAGGAGGTGGTGAGGCGGGCCGAGGCGGTTCGCATCGGCGACCCCCTCGACGCAGACACCCAGATGGGGCCACTCGCGACGAAGGCCCAGCACGATCGCTGCAAGGCCGTCGTCGCCGAGTCGGTGTCCCAGGGAGCGACCCTGCACACGGGCGGGAAGCGGCCGGAGGGATTCGATGTGGGCTGGTACTTCGAGCCGACACTGCTGGCCTGTCCCGACCAGAGCATCCGGAGCACCCGGGTCGAGTTGTTCGGCCCCGTGATGTCGGTTTTGAGCTTCGAGACCGAGGAGGATGCCATCGCCCTGGCCAACGACACCGAGTTCGGCCTCGGCTCGGGGGTCTTCACCGAGAACCTGGCCCGTGCCCACCGGGTGGCGAAGGCCATCCACTCCGGGATCGTGTGGATCAACACCTATCGGGCCATCTCGCCGATCTCGCCCTTCGGGGGATTCGGCCAGAGCGGCTACGGACGCGAGGCCGGCCTCGACGTCATCCAGGAGTACACCCGCAGCAAGGCCGTCTGGGTCAACACCTCGCAGGAGCCGATGGCGAACCCGTTCGTCATGCGCTGAGCGCCCGCTCAGTTGCTGAATCGTATGATCGGGCCCGTCGGACCGGGCACGGCCGAATGTGCCCGTGGGGTGGCCGTTCCCTAACGTGGGGCCCGGCCATCAGGAAGAAGAGGAAGTACGTGGAGCACGTCGAACAGGTCGCACAGATCAAGACGATGCTCGCGCGCCTCGACAGCGGGATCACCGTCGATGCCGGTGGCTTCCGGCGCAACCCCGCCTGGGTGTACACGGACCCTGAGCTGGCCGAGCGGGAACGGGCGGCGTTCTTCGCCGGACACCCACAGTTGATCGGGCTCTCCGGCGACCTCCCCGGCCCCGGAAGCTTCCTCACGACATTCGACCTGGACACCCCGATCCTCGCCACGCGCGGCCAGGACGGGAACTTCCGGGCCTTCGTGAACTCCTGCCGGCACCGGGGTGTGGTCCTCGAAGAGCGCGAGCGCGGCTCGGAGCGGCGCTTCGCGTGCCGCTTCCACCAGTGGACCTACGCCGACGACGGCACCCTCGTCGGACTCCCGAAGGAAGAGCACTTCGGGGACGTCGACCGCTCCTGCCTCGGGTTGTTCGAGCTCCCGTCCGTCGAACAGGACGGCCTGCTCTGGGTGCACCCGGACCCGGCCGGGAGCATCGACCTGGAGGAGCAGTTGGGCACCGACCTCTGCGCCGA
>JARQPW010000057.1 GCA_029577135.1 Acidimicrobiales bacterium | reverse complement strand
CCGGGACCGGGAAGTGGGCTTCTGCATCCACCAGACGGAGGCCGAACTGGTGCTCGTGCCGGGCGAGTGGGGGGGCTTCGACTACACGGCGATGGTCGAACGGGCGACGGCAGACCTCGAGGCACCGCCGCGCCTCCTGGTCGCCTACGACTCCCTCCCCGAGGGCGACCCGTCAAGCCTGCCACCCGTCCCGGATGTCGGTGACGAGCCGATCCGCTGGACCTACTACACGTCCGGAACGACCTCCGATCCGAAGGGGGTCATGCACAGCGACGCCAGCCTGATGGCCGGAGGCGTCGGGCTCGCCAGGGCACTCGACATGCAGGCCGACGATGTCGGGTCCATCGCCTTCCCCTACTCGCACATCGGCGGCCCCGACTACCTGGTCTGCCTGCTGGCGAGCGGCTTCCCGGCCGTGCTGGTCGAGAGGTTCGACCTGTTGCCCACGATCGAGGCGTATCGCCGCCTCGGTGTCACCATGGCCGGGGGGAGCACGGCGTTCTACACGATGTTCCTGAACGTCCAGCGCCAGACCCCGGACGAGCCCATCATCCCGACCCTGCGCCTGCTCTCCGGCGGCGGAGCGCCGAAGCCGCCCGAGGTCTTCTTCGAGGTGCAGGCGGAGATGGGCATCCCCGTGGCACACGGCTACGGCATGACCGAGAGCCCGATGATCTGCCAGGGCTCACCGCACGACACCGACGACCAACTCGCCCACACCGACGGGGCCCCCGTCTTCGGGGCCGAGGTTCGGGTCGTGCGGCCTGACGGCTCCGACTGCGGTCCGGGCGAGGAGGGAGAGATCGCCATCTCCGGACCGCAACTCTTCAAGGGCTACCGGGACGCATCCCTCGACGCAGCGGCCTTCGACGAGCTAGGCCGCTTCCGAAGTGGCGACCTCGGCGTCCTGCGCGACGACGGCCACCTCACCCTCACCGGGCGCGTCAAGGACATCATCATCCGGAAGGGCGAGAACATCTCGGCCAAGGAGGTCGAGGACGTCCTGTTCGCCCACCCGTCGGTCAACGCCGTCGCCGTGATCGGGCTCCCCGACGCCGAGCGGGGAGAGCGGGTGTGCGCCGTCGTCGAGACCGCAGACGGCGCCGAGCCCCTCACCTTCGACGACATGGTGAGTGCCTGTGGGTCGGCCGGACTGATGCGCCAGAAGGTGCCCGAACAACTGGTCGTCTACGAGGGCGCCCTGCCCCGGAATGCCACGCTCAAGATCCTCAAGTACGAATTGCGCGACGAACTGGCCGAGGTTCCCTGGCCGTAGCCCCGAATCCGAGGGGGACGGGGCTCAGCGACCACCGAAGACGGGATCGCGTCGCTCCCGGAAGGCGGCCACCCCTTCGGCGGCGTCATCGGTGGCGGCCAGGTCGGCCTGGACGGGTCCGAGGGCGGCGATGCAGGCCGCCTCACCCTCGTGGACGTAGCGTAGCGATGAGGCCTTGGTCGCCTGGACGGCCAACGGCGCACCCTGGCAGATCACTCCGGCGATCTCGATCGCCCGGTCGAGTTCCGAGCCGGCGGGGACCACCTCCTGCACGAGGCCGATCCGGTGCGCCTCGGTGGCGTCGAACTCGTCGGAGGTGAGCAGGTGGTACATGGCGTTGCCCCAACCACCCCGCTGGACGAAGCGGATGGTCGCACCGCCGGCGGCATGGATGCCGCGCAGCGGCTCGTGCTGGCGGAAGCGGCAGTCGTCGGCGGCCACCACGACGTCGCCGGCCAGCATCAACTCGATGCCGAGCGTGTAGGTGTAGCCCTTGACGGCCGAGACGATCGGCTTTCGGCAACGACGGCCGAGTGCGGTGGGGTCGACGACATCGGTACCCCTGCCACGATCGCCGGACTTCATGCGCTCGGTCCACATCGGCAGGTCGAGGCCGGCGGTGAAGTGGTCGCCGTGGGCGAAGAGCACACCGCACCAGAGGTCGTCGTCCTCGTCGAGCCGCGTGTAGGCGGACACCAACTGCCGGTTCATCTCCGGCGTGAAGCCGTTCAACTTTGCGGGCCGGTCGATGCCCATGAGGAGGATCCGGCCCTCGACCTCGGTCGTGATCCGGCCCTCGGTGGGGTCGGGGTTCTTGCTCATCGGCGCGCTCACTCCTTTCGCCCCACGTGGGCGGGGTCGGCGTGTGCGCGGGTCTATCGCAGGCGGCGACCGTCTGCCTCGTTGGAGCCAGATCGAGGCTCGCTCAGGCGGCGGCGGCCCTCTCCGCCTCGCGGTCGAGCAACTGCTGCTTGACCAGTTCGCCGAAGGCGTAGCCGCCCAGGCTGCCGTCGGTCCGGAGGACCCGGTGGCAGGGGACCAGCACCGGGATCGGATTGCTGGCGAGCGCCGTTCCGACGGCGCGTACTGCGTTCGGCCTATGGACCACCTTGGCGACCTCGGCGTAGGTGCGGGTCTCGCCGGGCGGAACCGCCAGGCATGCCTCCCAGACGGACTGCTGGAACGGCGTGGCGCCCTCGAAGTCGAACGTCAACTCATCGCGGCGGCCGGTGGCGAACGCACGCTCGATGGCGTCATAGAGGTCGTCGGGCAGGGCGTCGCTTCGGGCAGCGGGCCGACCGGTCCGGTCGTGGAGCTCTTCCCGGAAACGGGCGAAGGTGATCAGGTTGGCGAAGGCGCTGCCACAGATGCCGCGGTCATTGTGTGCGACCCATAGCCCCCCGACCGGTCCCGCAACTTGAGCGATCTCATCGACCGGCTCGGGCCATGCCCCGGATCCGCCCCCTTCGCCCTCTTCTCCGACTTCGGTGGCCTCCAAGGTCTCGGTCATGTGTCCCCCTTCGGTTGCTCTCCGGCGGGTCCGTCGGATTGACCGTAGGTTCGCGCAGATTCGCCACGCGTGCGAGCCTTGGCGGAGGTTTTTCGCCGAGCCGAGCCGTGCCGTGCCGCTGCGGCGCTGTGGCGGCCGTGGTCAGTCGGCGTCGTCGGCGAGGCCGGTGCGGACGATCACGAGGGGGCATGGACTGTGGTGGGCGATGGCCTGGCTGACGGAGCCCAACCTCAGGCCGGCGAATCCGCCCCGGCCACGGTTGCCGACGACGAGCATGTCCGCACCCTGGGCGGTCCGCATCAGGGTGTCGGCGGCGCGACCCTTGACGAGGGTCCGACGGACCTCGACGTCGGGTTGGCCGGCGGCTGCAACGGCCGACTCGATGACATCGCCCTGCATACGTTCGACCTCGGCGACCAGGTCGAAGGAGTCGAGCGGGACGTAGCCGAGGTCGGGGGCGGCCGGCACGTAGGTGGGGGAGTACGCCGTCACGACCTCGACGACGGCGCTACGGAATGCTGCCTCCTCCAGGGCCCAGATGAGGGCAGCCCGGGCGTACCCGGATCCCTCGACCCCGACGACGATGCGTCGCTCTGCCACCTGCGTCTCCTCCTCGGCGCGATCTTGCCTCATGTTCATGGTACCCGAGCGCAGGAGGGGGTTCCGGGCGTTGGAGGTTCCGGGTCAGGTGAGGGTGCCGGCCACCTTGTCGGCCGCCTTTTCCTCGGAGACGTTGAGGGCGAAGGCCAGTTCGGACACGAGGACGCTGTGGGCCTTGGTGTAGAGGGTCTTCTCGCCGGCGGACAGGCCCTTGGCGGCCTCTCGGAGGGCGAGGTTCCGGACGACCTCGGCGACCTGGTAGACGTCGCCACTCTTGAGCTTCTCCTGGTGGTTCTTGAACCTCCGGGACCAGTTGGCCGGCTCGCGGACGTCGCGCTTGCGGAGCACCTCGAAGAGGTCCTCGACGTCGGCCTTGGCGATGGGCCAGCGCATGCCGACCTCCTCGGCCATGTCCACCGGAACCGAGAGGGTCATCTCGCCGTGCGCCATCCGGAGGACGAGGTAGTCGCGTTTCTCGCCGAACGCCTCGCGCTTCTCCTTCTTCTCGACGACGGCTGCACCATGGTGCGGGTAGACGACCTTGTCGCCGGGCTTGAAGGACACAGGATTCTCCGGGTGGGCAGTCTCGACTACGGGGGAAGAGGGGGACCTTGGAGGATACCGGGCGGTGGGCGAGGTCGGTCGGGTCGTCAGGCCCCGAGGCGCTCACGGGCCAGGCGGCTGCGCTCGATCAGGTGCTCGGGCACGCCGAACTGGTTGCCTGCCACTGCGTCGTCTTCGCCCTCGTCGGTCCCTTCGTCGTCCCCGTCTGGCGAGTCGGCACGCAGCGCCGCTTCGTCGCGGTCGATGCGGAACTGCGGCCAGTCACGACGTTGGGCCAACTGGTCGTGGCCGATCCCGCCCAGGTCGATGCCATTGTCGAACGACACCCAGTAGCGGTACCAGGAGATGCCGTTGGCGACCCGGACCTTCCCGCCGGTTCCCTCCGGGACGCCGGGCAGGTCGACGGCCGCCACGACCTTGGTGAAGCGCCGGATGGGCTGGCTGCGATCGATGGTCTTCGGCATGTGATCCGGGGTGCGTCTCTGGGGGCGGTGGACGGATGAAACCTATCGTCGACCGGGCTGGCGCGGGTGGTTCAGGTGCCCTGTCGGCGTCCGCTCGCCACGGCGTCGAGCACGACCCCGGCCAGGTCGTCGATGGCGACGTCCTCCCTCTCGCCGGTCGAGCGAAGGGTGAACTCGACGCTTCCCTGGTCGAGCCCCCTCGGGCCGATCGTGACGCGCAGCGGTACACCGATCAGCTCGGCGTCGGCGAACTTCACGCCCGGCCGTGCGTCGCGGTCGTCGAGGAGGACGTCGACGCCCGCTGCCGTGAGCTCGTCGTGCCAGCGGTCGGCCAGATCCATCGAGGGTTCGTGGTCGGTCTTGACGACCGTCAGAACGACCTCGTAGGGGGCGATGGCTACCGGCCAGATGAGTCCGGCGTCGTCGTGGTGGACTTCGGCGACCGCTGCCATGGCCCGGCCGACACCGATGCCGTAGGAGCCCATCGTCGGGGTGCGGGACCGTCCGTCGGCGTCGAGGACCGACATGTCCATCGCCTCGGCGTACCTGCGGCCGAGCTTGAAGATGTGCCCGGCCTCGATGCAGCGGACGACCTCGAGGGGTTCGCCACAGACGGCGCACGGTTCGCCGTCGAGGATCCCCCGAAGGTCCAGCCAGTGGTCGACCGCGATGTCCCGTTCGACATCGACGCCGTCCAGGTGGAAGTCGTCGTCGTTGGCGCCCGTGGTCATGCCCGAACGCCCACGGAGGGCGTGGTCGGCGTAGATGGGGGGTCCGTCGACGCCGACCGCCCCGAGGCTTCCGGGCGAGGCGCCGAGGGCGTCGCGGATGCGGTCGGTCTCGGCGGGATGCAGGTCGCCGGAACCGGTGGCGTCCACGAACTTCTGCTCGAGGAAGGGGTGGTCGCCGCGCAGGAGGATGAGCACGAGTTCGCCGTCGACCTCGTAGACGAGCGTCTTGACCTGATGCTCGGGCGGATGGCCGGCTTCGGCGAGGGCGACGATCGTGCGGATGCCCGGCGTCGGGAAGCGTTCCGGGGCGTCGCCGCCGGGCCGGTTCTCGACCGGCGTGGTGGCCGCCGAGGCCCGCTCCACGTTGGCGGCGTAGCCACAGCCCGTGCAGCGCGCCACGTCGTCCTCGCCGGCGGGCGACTCGACCATGAACTCGATGGAGGCGCTGCCCCCCATCGCCCCGGAGGAGGCCTCCACCGGCAGGGCATCGAGGCCCAGCCGGGCGAAGATCCGGGTGTAGGCGTGGTGGTGGAGGTCGAACGAGCGGTCGAGGCCGGCGTCGTCGATGTCAATGGAGTACGAGTCCTTCATGGTGAACTCGCGGACCCTCAGAAGGCCGGACTTGGGGCGGGGCTCATCGCGGAACTTGGTCTGGATCTGGTACCACATCTGCGGCAGGTCCCGGTAGGAGGAGAGCTCGAGCCCGATGAGGGCGATGACCTCCTCGTGGGTCATGCCGAGGACCAGGTCGGCTCCCTTGCGGTCGACGAGGCGGAACATCTCGTCGCCCATCGACTCCCAGCGCCCCGACTGCTGCCAGACGGACGCCGGGTGCATGGCGGGAAGCAGCAGTTCCTGGGCGCCGATGGCGTCCATCTCCTGGCGGATCACCTCGGCGACCTTGCGATGGACCCGCCAACCCAGTGGCAGCATGGAGTAGTGGCCCGACTGGAGTTGGCGGATGAAGCCGCCACGCACCAGCAGGCGGTGGCTGAGCGCCTCGGCGTCGGCCGGTGCGTCGCGCAGTGTCGGAATGAACAGGGTCGACCAGCGCACCGGCCGTGCCTCCTCGTCGGGGACGGACCTCGCCACCTTAGCGATCGGCCTCCACTACGCCGCAGCCGATCGGCTCGTGCGAGACTTGCGCCATGAGCGATGTCACCGCCGAACAGGTCCGGGAAGAACTGTCCAACTGGCTGGACGAGAACTGGGACCCGGACCTGACGGTCCGCGACTGGTGGTTCCGTCTCGCCGCCGACGGCTGGGCGCACCCGGCCCTTCCCGAGGCCGCCGGAGGGCGGGGTTACGGAGGCACGCAGATGGCCGCCGTCAACGCCACGATGGCCGATGCCCGGGTGTTGGGCCCGCCGGTCGGCCTCGGCTACATGCTGGCTGCTCCGACCATCGCGATGCACGGCACTCAGGAACAGGTGGATCGCCTGGTCGCCCCGATCCTCGACGGAATGGTCGGCTGGTGCCAGCTGTTCTCCGAGCCGGGGGCCGGATCGGACCTGGCGGGGCTCCAGGCCAGGGCGGAACGCGACGGGGACGAGTGGATCGTCACCGGACAGAAGGTGTGGACCTCGGGCGGTCAGGTCGCCGACAAGGGAATGCTCATCGCCCGCACCGATCCCGAGCAGCCCAAGCATCAGGGCATCACCTACTTCGCCATCGACATTGACCAGCCCGGAATCGAGGTCCGGCCGCTGCGGGAGATGACCGGCGATGCGCTGTTCAACGAGGTGTTCCTCGACGAGGCCCGGGTCTCGAACGACGACGTCATCGGCGGAATCGGCAACGGATGGGCCGTGGCCAACACCACGCTCGCCGTCGAGCGGGCCAGCCTGGGCGGTGGTGGAAAGGGACCCGTGTCGGTGGCCGGTGGGCCCAAGGCCGGCCGCCTCGAGAACCGCGTCGGCGACCTGGTCGACAAGACTCCCCGGGGTCCCGACGGCTCCGGCGGACGGGGCATCACCACCGGGGCCCTGATCGACCTGGCCAAGCACCGGGGCGTGCTGGGGGATCCGGTCGTCCGGCAGGCGATGGTTCGGTTGCACATCCTGGGCGAGGTCAACCGCTGGAACATGCTGCGGGCGAAGGCCGGGGCCGGGCGCACCGGCGGTGAGGGGAACATGGCGAAGTTGGCCATGAGCGAACTGGTCCGCCAGAGCCGTGAGGTCGGGAACCTCGTCAACGGCGCCGACGGCATGCTCGACCGCAGCGACAGCTCCTCGGGCGGCATCGTCCAGGAGATGACGCTCTTCTCGCCGGCCCCTTCCATCTACGGGGGCACCGACCAGGTGCAGCGAAACATCATCGGCGAGCGGGTGCTCGGCCTGGCGAAGGAACCCGGCCCGCCGAAGGGCACCCCGTTCCGGGACCTTCCTCAGAACTGACCCTCGTTTGCGTCCTGTGGGGCCTCAGCAGGCGTCGAGGTGGGTGAGGATCGCCTGGCGCACCGCCTCCGGCTCCTCCAGCATGAGCATGTGCCCCGAGGTTGCCAGTTCGACGACCGTGGGTGGCGACGCAAGGGCGTCCTCGAGGGCCCGGGCGGACTTGCGAGGCGACATGCGGTCCTGCGAACCGAGGACGAGTGTCACTGGGCATGCCACCGAGGCGGCGGACGAGGTGGCTCCCCCGTAGGCGGCACAGGCCGCGAGGTCGGTGGCGAGCACCCCCGGCGGGCTCGTCTCGAGGAGCGCCGTGACACCCCCCAGCATCCAGAGGCCCGGGGTCGGGTTGAGGCCGATGTGCTGGCGGGGGCCGTGTGCCCAGGCGGCGATGAGGGCGGCCGCCTTCGGGTCGTCGATGTCCGCCGCCGCCTGGAGTTCCGGGTGGACGGGCATGGTCGCGGCCACACCGAGCAGCACCGCCGAGGCGACGGCGCCGGGATGCCGTGCAGCGGTGTCGAGGGCGACGAAGGCGCCCATGGAGTGCCCCACGAGGTGCGCCGGGCCATCCAGTGCCCCGGCGAGGCGGGCCACCCAGTCGGCGATCGCCTCGATCGAGTCGAGTGCTGGTCCCTCGGAGCGCCCGTGGCCGGGGAAGTCGACGGCCACGGCCCGGAAGCCGTGGTGGGCGAGGAACCTGGTCTGGTGCGACCAGACCGACCGGTCCATGCCGGATCCGTGGAGCAACACGACGAGCGGGTCGTCCCGGCCTTCGACCGGCACGGCCCCGGTGGCGGCGTGGACGGTGCGGTCGTCGACGACGAGTTGCACGACCGCCTCAGCGCTGGGAGGCCCGCAGGGCCTGGTCGAGGTCCCGGCAGATGTCCTCGGAATCCTCGAGGCCGACCGAAAGCCGGATCAGGTTCTCGCCGACCCCTGCAGCCTCGAGGTCGGCGTCACTCATCTGTTGGTGGGTGGTCGAGGCCGGGTGGATCACCAGGGTCTTGGCGTCGCCGACGTTGGCCAGGTGCGAGGCGAGGCGTACGGACTCGATGAAGCGACGCCCCGCCTTCCGCCCGCCTGCGACGCCGAACGACAGGATGGCCCCGGCGCCGTGGGGGTAGAGGCGTGCCGCCAGTTCGTGGTCGGGGTGGCTGGGGTGTTCGGGGTGTCGGATCCACTCGACGGCCTCGTGGGCGTCGAGCAGGTCGAGCACCCGTCGAGTGTTGGCGACGTGGCGATCCATCCGTAGCGACAGGGTCTCGACCCCCTGGAGGAGGTAGAAGGCGTTGGCGGGGCTCATGCAGGCGCCGAAGTCGCGCAGCCCCTCGGCCCGGGCCCGCATCGACAGGGCCTGCGGGCCGAACTCCTCGGTGAAGGTGATGCCGTGGTAGCCGACGTAGGGCTCGGTCAGGGTCGGAAACTTGCCCGAGGCCTCCCAGTCGAAGCGCCCGCCGTCGACGACGACGCCGCCGATGGCGACCCCGTGGCCGCCGAGGAACTTGGTGGCGGAGTGGATGACGATGTC
>JARQPW010000056.1 GCA_029577135.1 Acidimicrobiales bacterium | reverse complement strand
GCCACATCACCCGAAATCGCATTCAACGAACGAATCTGGATCGCCTCACCGGCACCAACCTCAACCGTGCCCAACGAACCATCACCCAAACCAGACGGGGCCACAGGCGCAGCAGTCGTCGGAGGCGCAGCAGTCGTCGGAGGCGCAGCAGTCGTAGTCGACAAGACCGACTGCTTCGGTGGAGCGGTCGTCGGCGTGGTGTCCGCGCCGTCGGAGCCGCAGGCGCTCGCCACGAGGGCGAACGAAAGCAGGGCGCCGAAGAGACAGCGATTAATCTTGGTCGTATTCACGTATTCCCTCCCTGATGGCCGGGTGGAGCACTGCGCGACCCCTGTTGGTGCGCGGGACATACTCCATCGCCCGACATGGGGAGAGTAGCGCAGCAATCCGTAGACGCCAAGTGGCAGGCAAAGATTACGGAATTCGCTCAACGACAGGGTCCCGGCGGCGGGAACACCCCTCCGGGCCCTGCCTACAGGCAGGAACGCAGGGACTCGCTGAGTCGGATCGCCCGGGGGTCACGCGTCACGCCGCTTCCCATCTGGTTCATGACGTAGGCGAAGCCGACCCCGTGCTCGAGGTCGCCGTAGGCCAGCGAACCCCCGGCACCCGGGTGGCTGAACGATCGCGGTGAGAGCAGCGGGTTGAACTCGATGTCGAGCATGAAGCCGAGTCCCCAGGCGCCCTCCATGACCAGCGTGAGGTCCGGACCCCGGGAGCGCTCCGTGCGCACATGCCGCACCGTGTCGTCGGTCAACAGGCGAACCCCGTCGACCTTCCCCACCGTGGCGGCATAGATCCGGGCCAGGCCGCGAGCCTCGCTGATGCCGTTCGCCGCCGGCATCTCCGTGGCATGCACCTCACGCGTGTTGAACGGATTCGGCTCGTCGGCCAGGGAGATGGCGCCGTCCATGGTCAGCGCCCGGAACCCCATCGTGCCGGGACCCATGACCGCCATCATCAACTCGAGGGTCTCGGGATCACTCGGTGGCGGGCTGTTCAGGATCGGAGCCAGCCGGTGCTCCTCCGACTCGGGGAGTCCGATATAGGACTCGGCGCCGAGCGGCCCGGCCACCTCCTCGGCGAGGAACCGGCCCAGAGTGCGACCGTCGATGCGACGGACGATCTCCCCCACGATCCAGCCGTAGGTGATGGCGTGGTAGCCGTTCGCCGTGCCGGGCTCCCAGAGCGGCACCTGGGCCTCGATCGCCCGCAGCACGGGTTCGACGGCGCAGATCTCGTCCAGGGTGAGCGGTGTGTCGACGGCCGCGAGTCCCGCCGTGTGGCTCATGCACTGGGCAACCGTGACCGCCTCCTTGCCGGCGCCCGCAAACTCCGGCCAGTAGTCGGCCACCGGGGCCTCGTAGTCGAGTCGACCCCGTTCGTAGAGCATCGCAGCACAGATGGCCGCCACGCCCTTGGTGGTCGAGAAGTGCAATTGCAGGGTGTCGCTCTCGTAGGGCCGGCCGTTCTCCGGGTCGGCCACGCCGCCCCAGAGGTCGGCCACCGACTGGCCGCCCACGTACACACAGCACGATGCGCCGACCTCACCTGCTTCGTCGAAGTTCCGGGCGAAGGCATCGGCGATCGGCCCGAATCCCTCCGCTACGTCACCGTGGATCTCGGCCATCTGCTCCCCCTGTCTGCCGAGGGCTCCTCGACGTCTCTCCCGGCACGACCATAGGCGCGGCTCCGGCGTCGAGGACTGCCTGAGCGGCCGCCAGGCGGGCCACCGGCAGGCGGGCCGGAGAGCACGACAGGTAGTCGACGCCTGCGGCGAGGAGGCGCCGGATCGAAGCCGGATCACCGGCGTGCTCGCCGCAGGCCCCCACCTTCAGCCCGGGAACAGCGGCGCGCCCCCGCTCGACGGCCAGGTCGATCAACTCGCCGACCGCAACGTCGTCCAAACGGTCGAAGGGGTCGTGGTCGAGGAAGCCACGCTCGACGTAGTCACCGAGGAAGCGCACCTCGACGTCGTCGCGCGAGAAGCCGAAGGTCATCTGCGTAAGGTCGTTGCTGCCGATCGAGAAGAAGTCGGCGTGTGGCGCAAGCGTTCCGGCCACCAGGGCAGCTCGCGGCGTCTCGATCATCGTGCCGACGACCGGCGCCTCGCCGAGGGCCGCCTCGACGGCCGCCTCCTCGACCCAGCGCCTGGCCTCGGCGAATTCGGGTCCAGACACGGTGAGCGGGATCATGACCTCGACCTGCGGATCGCCACCGGCGGCCCGGCGGTCGGCCACCGCCTCGAAGAGGGCCCGGGCCTGCACCCGGTAGAGACTTGGATGGACGTGGGCGAGCCGCACCCCCCGGGTGCCGATCATCGGGTTGGACTCGGCCCAGTGCCGGGCCGCCTCGAGCAGGCGGTGGCCCTCGTCGTCGAGTTCGCCCCGCGCCTCGGCGACGACCAGGTCCTCCACGTCGGGCAGGAACTCGTGCAGCGGTGGGTCGAGGAGGCGCACCGTGACTGTCTGCCCGTCCATGGCCTCGAGGATTCCGACGAAGTCCTCCCGTTGGACCGCCGCCAACCGCTCGAGGGCCTCGACCTCGGCCGCCACGGTCTCTGCCAGGATCATCGCCCGCACCATCGGCAGCCGGTCCGGCGCCAGGAACATGTGCTCGGTGCGACACAGTCCGATACCTACCGCGCCGGCCTCACGGGCGGCCCGTGCGTCCTCCGCGGTGTCGGCGTTGGCCCGTACGGTGAGATGGCCTGCGGCAGCCTCGTCGGCCCACCCCAACACCACCTCGAGTTCGGGGGGCACATCGTCGTCGGCCACCTCACGTTCGCCAAGCGTCACGACGCCCGTCGAGCCGTCGATGGCGATGATGTCCCCCACGTGTACCACGCGGTCCCCGACGGTGAAGTGGTCGTCGGCGATCCGGAGCTCATCGGCGCCGACCACGCACGGGATGCCCCAGCCGCGGGCCACCAACGCTGCGTGGCTGACGAGGCCGCCCCGCGCCGTGAGGACGCCCTCGGCCACCGACATGCCGGCCACGTCTTCGGGCGACGTCTCCTTCCGGACGAGGATGACCGGCTCACCCCGGTCGGCAGCGTCGAGCGCCGCCTCAGCGGTGAGGCACACCCCGCCGACTGCCGCTCCGGGCGAGGCGGCGAGGCCGCGGGTCAGCTCGACGGCCTCCCCCGAGTCGGCGAAGCGGGCGTGCAGCACCTGTTCGAGGTGTTCCGGCGTGACGCGAGCAAGCGCCTCCGCCCTCGTCAGGGCGATCTCCGGGTTGGCTACCAGGTCGACGGCGATCCGCAACGCCGCCGCTCCGGTGCGCTTCCCCCGCCTTACCTGGAGGACGTGGAGGCGTCCCTGCTCGATGGTGAACTCCACGTCGCAGAGATCCCGTTCGTGCCGTTCGAGAACGTCGAGTGCCCGTTCGAGCTCCTCCGCGGCCTCGGGGAGGTGCATCGCCAGCTCGTCCAGCGGCAGGGTCGTATGGGTGCCGGCGACGACATCCTCCCCCTGGGCGTTGAGGAGGAAGTCCCCGGTCCGACGGTCCTGGCCCGTGGTCGGATCCCTGGTGAACGCCACCCCGCTCCCAGACCGATCATCCCGGTTGCCGAACACCATCACCTGGACGCTGCAGGCCGTCCCGAGTTCGTCGGGGATGCCCTCCCGCCTCCGGTACACCACGGCCCGCTCACCGCGCCACGACTCGAAGACCGCTGCCACGGCGCCACGCAACTGCTCGTACGGGTCGTCGGGCACCGGTGTCGATCCGTCATCCACGATCGCCTCCCGCAGGTCCGCCAGGAGGCCGCGCAGGTCGTCGGGTGCGAGATCGGCCTCCCGGTCCACGCCGGCCCTCCCGAGGGCCTCCCCCACGATCGCTCCCAGGTCGACCCGGGCGCCGAGGACCACCGAGGCGTACGACTGGACGAACCGCCGGTGTGTGTCCAGGGCGAAGCGGTCGTCCGTGGAGGCGGCGAGGCCCGCAGCCGTCTCGTCGTTGAGCCCGAGGTTCACAACGGTGTCCATCATTCCGGGCATCGACACCGGCGCACCTGAGCGAACGCTGACGAGCAGCGGGTCCGCCGAATCTCCCAGCCGGCGTCCGACCCGCTGCTCCAGGGCCCACACGGACTCACGGAGCAGGTCGTCGAGGTCGTCGGGCCAGCCTCCGTCGAGGAATCGGCGGCACACCTCGGTCGTGATCGTGAAGGCGGGCGGCACGGGCAGGCTCAGCAACCCGCTCATCTCGGCGAGCGACGCCCCCTTGCCGCCGAGCAGGCTCCGCCGCTCCTCCGGCGTGAGATCCGAGGTCACGTCGGCGAAGACGATCGACGGGTGGACGGCCATGGGGGGAACGTAATCGACTGACCGAGAACCGCCGCTTCCGAGACCGCCCCCGCTCACTCCAGTCGGTCGACCTCGACGAAGACCTCGTCGAGTGGCTTCCGGCGGAGGTCGGGAACCCGTGCGCCGTCGAGTGGGAAGCCGATCGGGAACATCACGAAGGGCCGCTCGTTGTCAGGTCGGCCCAGGAGCCTCCGGAGGAACGCCATCGGCGACGGGGTGTGGGTGAGGGTTGCCAGGCCCATCCGGTGGATGGCGGTGATGAACATGCCGGCGGCGATCCCGGTGCTCTCCTTGACGTAGTAGTTCTTGCGGGTCGTCCCGTCGGACCGTTGTTCGAAGCGCTGCTCGAACAGCACGACGATCCACGGGGCGACCTCGAGGAACTCCTTGTGGTGGTCGGTGCCGAGCGGTGCCAGGGCTTCGAGCCACTCGTCGTTCATCCGGTTCTGGAGGTAGTTGACCCGCTCCTCCTCCTCGGCGGCTACCCGAATGGCGGCCTTGACCTCCGGATCCCGGGTCCCGACGAAGGTCCAGGGCTGTTTGTGGGCGCCCGACGGGGCCGTGGAGGCCGCCAGGACCGCCTCTTCGACGAGCTCACGGGGCACCGGATCGGGACTGAACAGCCGGACGCTCCGGCGCCGCTCGGACTCCTCGCGAAAGGCCCGTGCCCGCTGCGCCATCTCCTCGTCGGAGTGCCGCTCGAAGGCGTATTCCACGAACGGGTGCGCCGCAGCCAGCTCGGGCGAGGGATAGGGGTGCTCGTAGGGTCCGTCCACGGCGACTGTTGTAGCAGGCGGGCCGAACCGGCTTCGGGCCGACGATCCTCAATGAACGATCATGCGCCGTGCCCGGGGTGAGAATCGAACTCACACGCCGCCGGAGCGGCCGCGGGTTTTAAGCCCACTGCGTCTACCAGTTCCGCCACCCGGGCGTGCCCCCAACCGTAGTCAGCAGCACACTGCATCACGCCGCGACGGCGTGATCATCGACGGCCAGCCAGAGGGCGCGCCGAACGGTGTCGGCCCGACTGTTGGGGAGCCGGTTCGCCACGATGATGCCCTCGATCATGTCGGCCAGCACCGCCTGCCACGGTCGGCCACGCAGGACGACGGAGATGGTGGCAGCTCCTCCACGCCGTCGGATGCTGCGTTGGACGCCGGCCAGGCCCGGCGGGCTCCGGAACGTGGGCACCTCCAGGCCACGAAGCCTCGCAGCGCGGCCCAGCGAGCGCGCCGCCTCGGCGAAGCGCATCGTGAGCGTCGGTGTTGTGGCCATCATCAATCCCATCGGCAATACCCTTCCATCGCCCACCATTCTGCTCAGGGGGTGTGACAATGTCCGGGTGGACGACGACGCCAGACCGACCACGCACCTGAATCCCGCCCAACAGGCGGTCCTTGACGAACTGGGCTCACCCGCCGCCGAGCGTCCCGAGTTCCCCGACGACCTGCGCCACCACCTGCGGGCGGCCGTCGAGACGGCCGTCGAGCCGTACCTCGACGCCCTCCCCGCCGGCGACGACCTCTTCGTCAACAAGCACCGCCTGGGCCGGGTCCACGGCTGCGAGGCCCGATTCGTCGCCGAGGAGGCCGAGGACTTCGCCTGGAGCGTTCCGATCGCCCGCGGCACCGTCACCCACAAGGCAGTCGAGTTGGCGATCAACTGGCGCCGCGAGATCGAACCCCCGGTGCTGATCGACGAGGCACTCGCCCGCTACGAGGAGGACTCGGGCGACTTCGGCCGGTGGCTCCAGGGCTGCACCGAAGTCGAGCGAGCCGAACTGCGCTCCGATTCCCTCGACGCCTTCACCAAGTTCCTCGAGTGCTTCCCCCCGCTCCAGCCCGCCTGGCGACCCGTGACCGAGAGCCGCCTCCGGGCCGAGTTGTGCGACGGTCGTCTGGTCCTCGCCGGCAAGTCCGACCTCACCCTCGGCGTCGCCGAAGGCCTCCGGGCCGGCAAGGTCATCATCGACTTCAAGACCGGCGGCTTCGCCCCCGTCCACCTCGACGACCTCCGCTTCTACGCCCTCATCGAGACGTTGCGCATGGGCGTACCGCCCCGACTCGTCGCCTCCTACTACCTCGACCAGGCACGCCTCGTCCCCGAGGCCGTCACCGAGGACCTCCTCCGGTCGACCGTGGCACGCCTCGCAGACGGGGTTCGGATCCTCATGGAGTTGAACCACGGTGGAAGACCGCCCGGCAAGCTGCCCAGCGCCGCCTGCCGCTGGTGCCCACTGCTCGACGAATGCGACGTCGGCCGGGCACACCTGGCCGACGAGGGCCGCTAGGCCGACGGCGGACTCAGGCGGCGTCCAGATGGCGGAGCCGACCGGTGCCCGCCAGGAACAGGCCCGCCAGGAACAGGAGTCCGCCCCCCGACACCACCACCGGTCGCGCACCGAACACCGAGATCAGCCATCCCATGAGCAGGTTGGCGAACGGCGTGGTGCCGAGGACGCCCATCAGGTAGATGGCCATCACCCGCCCCCGTACGGCATCGTCGACCTGGAGCTGCACCACCGAGTTGAGGTTCGACGCCGAGGCGAGGTGGACCGCCCCGAGAAACGCCAGGGCGAGGAACCCCACCCAGTACGCCGGCGCCAGGCCCAGCCCGGTGACTCCGGCGACGTAGCCCATCACCGCGTAGAACTGCAGCCGGGAGGGGCGGACCCGGCCCAGTTCGCCGGCCACGAACGGCGCCACCAGGACCGCCCCGATCCCTTGCGCCGAGGCGAGGATCCCGAACCAGAAGGGCGAGACCTCGAACACCTCTTCGGCGAAAACCACCACCTGTTGGACCAGGGGGATCGTGATCGTCGTGATGAGCGTGATCGTGAGTATCGCGGTGCGGATGCCGGGCGAATCGAGCACGTAGCGGATCGACTCGCGGTACCCCGTGTACACCGCACGGACGCCGTTATCCGGCGTCTCCCGCGCATCACCTGTGCCGGCACGGTGGAGTGCCGACGGATCAATCGCCGACAGGCACGCCAGCACCGGAACGGTGAATCCGGCGGCGGCGGCGAGCGCCCAGCCGGGGCCCAGCGTGCCGATGAGCACGCCGCCGATCGCCGGGCCGATGGTCCGGGCGGCGTTGAACTGGGTGGAGTTGAGGGTGATCGCGTTCCGGAGCAGGTCCCGGGGAACACATTCGGCCACGAACGCCTGCCACACCGGCAACTGGATGCCGGCGACACAGCCCCTGATGAAGAAGAGGAGCACCCAGCCCCAGGGAGACCGCATTCCGGCCAGCCACGCCAATGCCATCAGGAGGGACGCGAGCGCGGCGCAGGTGTTCGTGACCAGGAGCAGCCGGCGTCGATCCCGGGTGTCGGAGAGGTGTCCGGACACCGGATTGAGGAGCAGCATCGGCACGAAGTTGGCGAAGCCGGTGATCCCCACCCAGGTCGCCGATCCGGTGATCCGGAAGATCACGTAGGCACTGGTGATGTGCAGAATCCAGCGACCTGAGTTGGTGACGAGGCCCCCGGTCCAGAACAGCCGGTAGTTCCGGACCCCGAGGGCGGGGAACCTGGTCTGACCGGCGCTGAACACCGGTCGAAACTACGGGCGAACCCCGGCCGGGTGCCCATCGGCCGGGATGCCAGTGGCCCCCCGGCCGTGGCAGGCTCGGGGCATGAGCCTGCTCCTGAGCGAACGACGAGGCCGCGTGGCGGTCCTCACATTCAACGACCCCGACCGGCGCAACGCCATCTCCAGCGAGATGAACGTTGCACTCGACGAGGCCTTCGACGACCTGGAGGCCGACGAGGACGTCGGGGCGGTCGTGCTCATCGGAGCAGGCCGGGCCTTCTGTGCCGGAGCCGTGCTCGACGACCTGCTGGGTGCGGGCAAGAGCGAGGAGCGCGGCAGCAACGACCTTCCCAGCATCTACCGGGGCTTCCTGCGGGTGGCCCACTCCCCCCTCGCCACGGTCGCCGCCGTCAACGGTGCCGCCGTGGGTGCAGGCATGAACATGCTTCTGGCCTGCGACCTCGTCGTCGCCGGACGTTCGGCGAAGTTCGACTCCCGCTTCCTCTCGATCGGCCTCCACCCCGGGGGTGGCCACATCTGGAGGCTCCGGCACCTCACCGACCTCGGCACCACCCGGGCAATGGTGCTGTTCCAGCAGGTGCTCGACGGCGAGGAGGCGGCCCGCCGCGGCCTCGCCTGGGAGTGCGTCGACGACGAGGCACTCCTCGACGCCGCCGTCGCCTACGCCGATTTGGCGGCGGGACATCCCCGGGAACTCGTTGCCAGCACGAAGGCCTCGATCGCCGCTGGGCTTGCGGTCACCGACTCAGAGGAGGCCGTCCAACTCGAGATCGCCCCGCAGATCCGATCCATGCACCAGCCGGCGTTCCTCGAGATGATCCGCGCCCTCAAGGAACGCATCAGCAGCAGGGGCTGACACCCGGGGCCTGGCTTCCGACGCCTGGCGTCAGTCGAGCCACTCACGGCACAGGGCGTCGGCCCGGTCGGTCCACTCCTCTGCCGTGAGGGCGAACCGGAGGTGGTCCTCCCAGACGCCGTCGATCTCGAGGTAGCGCTCGGCGAGTCCCTCGCAGCGCAGGTCCAACTTCTCGACGACGCGGCGGGAGGGGCCGTTGCCGGGCACGATCGAGACCTGGAGGCGGTGCAGGCCGACCTCCTCGAAGGCGTACCGGGCGACGGCCACGAGTGCCTCGGGCACGTAGCCCCGGCCCGCCTGCGCCTCGGCGATCCAGTAGCCGACGTGGCCGTTCAGGAACGCACCACGGATCACGTTCGACAGGTTGATCTCGCCAACCAGT
>JARQPW010000055.1 GCA_029577135.1 Acidimicrobiales bacterium | reverse complement strand
GTCGCGGAAGCGGTCCAGGTCCAACAGGTCGACGTCGATGAGTTCCACGGGTCCTTCAACTCGGAGTGCCCAGGGACGGGGTCCGAGACCCTGATCGTAGGAGGGTCAATCCGGTCCGGCCCAACCCGGGATCGTGGGCGGGTACCTGTTCAACCGTGTCAACCGATGCGGCCCATCGATCCCTCGGGGAGGACCATGGGCTCGCCGATCAGGTCCAGGTTGTCGGGGTCCAGCCGGGTGATGGTGGTGCCGCCCTGGTCCTCGAGGCGCAGGTCCTTGGTGACCAGCGTGCCGTCCGACAGTGCCAGGAGGCCGTTGTGGCTCCGGTCGACCGGCAGTTCCCGTTCGGCGACCACCCGGCAGTCCGGGTCGAGCCGGTGCAGGAACGAGCCGTTGACCGAATGGATCGACCCGTTGGCGTGGGCCAGGATCGCCCCGCACCACACATGACCCCCGCACGGCAACTCTCCCGACGCCTTAACCGGCTCCAGGGTCTCCGGATCGATGCGTTCCACCCGGCCGGTAGGGGAGTGGGGTCCACCGCCAGCGTCGTGACCGCCGCCGGCACGCCCTGTGTCGGAGGAGAGGGGTCATCCGGTCACCCGGGTGAGGAGGAACATCAGCAGATACGACGCCACGTACAGGCTGCCGGTTTCGTCGACGGCGAAGCCCGTGGCGGTTCCGACAACCCAGTCGTCGTATTCGGCGGCCGTGTAGGTCGACGTGACGGTATTGGGGCCGCCGGTGTCCGGGGCATCCCCACCATCATCCGTGCCCGGGTCTTCCTCTCCGCCCAGATCCTTGCCGACTACGACACCGGTCCGGCAGGTGGCGGCGTCGACGTCGAGACCGCCGTCCTCCACGAACTCGCCCACGCCTCCGGCATCGGCCACTCCGTCGACGGTGACCCGTTCATGCATGCTGAGTTCGGCTCCCACGCCGAGACGACGACCGCCGACCTCGCGGCACTCGCCTTCGCCGGCAGCCGGAACTGCTGAACCCCACATCGAAGCACCATCCAGAATGGTGCGGTTGGCGTCCGACGACCGGCAGCGGCCACACTGCTGGTCCACTGCTGGTCAACGGTAGGGAAGAGTCGATGCGAGCCGCACTCCACGAAGGACTGGACCACCTCGTCCTCGTCGACGACGTCGAGGTCGAGGAGCCCAGGGCCGACGAGGTCCTCGTGCGCGTGTCGCACTGCGGCATCTGCCACTCGGACCTGTCGTTCGTGGATGCCGGACTGGGGTCGGACGAGCCGATCGTCCTGGGGCACGAGGCGGCGGGAACCGTGGCCGCGGTCGGCTCGACGGTGACGACCGTGGCGGTCGGCGACCGGGTGATGCTGACGCCGCTGGCGCCATGCGGGCACTGCTACTGGTGCTCGCGGGGCGAGCCGACGGCCTGTGCCGAGGCGCAGTCGTTCCTCGGCGGGACGCGACCCGACGGCACCTCGCCGTTCTCCCGTTCCGGTCGGCTGGTGAAGCGGGGCGTGGGCGTCGGGGGCTTCGGCGAGTTCACGGTCGTGCGCGAGAGCGGCGTCGTCCGGCTCGATCCGGACACGCCGCTCGAGATCGCCTGCGTGATCGGTTGTGCCGTCCAGACCGGGGTGGGCGCCGTGGTGAACACGGCACAGGTGGAGCCCGGGGCGACGGTGCTGGTCACCGGCCTCGGCGGCATCGGGATCTCGGTCGTGCAGGGGGCCCGGTTGGCCGGCGCATCACAGGTCATCGTGTCCGATCCGGTGGCGGGCCGACGGGACGCCGCCCTGCACTTCGGTGCGACCCTCACCATCGACCCGATGGAGGACGACGTGGTTGCCCGGGCGCTGGAGGCCACGGATGGCATCGGTGTCGACTACGCCTTCGAGGCGGCCGGAATCGCCGCCCTGGTGTCGACCTGCCTCGATGCCACGCGCCGCCGGGGCACGACGGTGGTTGTGGGCGTCGACGTGTCGATGGCGGCCACCGAGTTCCTGCCGGTACTGCTCGCCACCCAGGGCAAACGCATCGTCGGCACGTTGCTGGGCGACTGCCACCCGCAGCGGGACATCCCGATGTTGCTCGCCGCCTGGCGGTCGGGCCGACTCGACCTCGAGTCGATGATCAGCCACCGGCTGGACCTGTCCGAGGTCAACGAGGGCCTCGACCGGCTGCGCCGGGCGGACGGCATCCGCACCGTCCTGGAGGTGGGTGGATCGTGAACGCCGTTCGCACGTGGCAGGGCGATGTCGTGTCGCTGGTCGAGGCCTTCCGGAACGGTGGGCGGTCGCCCGTCGACGAGGTTCGGGCGACGCTGACGGCGATCGAGTCCAGCGACCTCAACGCCTTCTCGTTCGTCGACGCCGAGGGGGCGCTCGAACGAGCCGAGGCCGCCGATGTGTCGCTGCCGCTGGGTGGCGTGCCCGTAGGCGTCAAGGAGCTCCACCAGGTCGAGGGATGGCCCGACACCCATGCGTCGCTGCTGTTCGCCGACCGCATCGCCCCACACGACGGCACGATGATCGCCCGGCTGAAGGCGGCCGGTGCCAACCTCGTCGGCCTCACGACGGCCAGCGAGTTCGGCGGCCTCAACTGTTCCACGACGAAGCTCAACGGCATCACCCGCAACCCCTGGCGCCGGGACGCGACGCCGGGCGGCTCCTCGGGCGGCAGCGCCGCGGCAGTGACCGGTGGCCTCGTTCCCATCGCCACCGGCGGCGACGGGGGCGGGTCGATCCGCATTCCGGCGGGATTCTGCGGCCTCGTCGGCATGAAGGGAACCGCCGGCCGGATCCCCCGCGGCCCCCACACCACGATCGCCCCGATGACCGTCGTGTCGGGGTGCCTCGCCCGCTCGGTCCGGGACGCGGCGCGCTGGTACGACGTGTGCGCCGGCTTCGACGCACGGGACCCCTACAGCCTCCCCGCCGAGGCAGGTTGGGAAGCCGACCTCGGAGCGATCGACCTGGGCGGGCTGCGGGTGGCCATCTCCCCGGACCTCGGTTCAGCGATGCTCGCCGATGCGGTCCGTGAACGGGTGCTCGACGCCGGCCACCGACTGGTCGACGCCCTGGGCCTCGAGTTCGTCGACGTCGACGTGTCGCTGCCGCGCATCGACTGGGAGTGGGCGATCGCCAACCAGGTCGGCCTCTACCAGGACGTGGCCGACCTCTGGCCCGACTGCGAGGACCAGATGACGAGGTCGATGGCCTTCGGCGTCCGCATGGGCCTCGAGAGGTTCGACCTCGGGGTCGCAGCCCGCGTCGAGGCCGGCCGGACCGAGGCCAACGAGCGCATGGCGACCCTGTTCGACCAGCTGGACGTCGTGATCTGCGCCTCGAACCCCGACGTGGCGTTCCCGGCCGAGATCGAGTCGAACACCCGCGTCGCCGGCGAGAAGTCGCCGGCGGGCAACAACGGCACCCTCACCATCCCGGCCAACGTTTCGGGCAACCCGGCGGTCTCGGTTCCGGCCGGACTGGTCGACGGCCTGCCGGTGGGGCTCCAACTCATGGGGCGCCAACACGAGGACCGCACGGTGCTCGACCTGGCCGCCGCCTGGGAGCAGATCGAGCCCTGGCCCCTGGTCGCCCCCTGACGGCACGGTCTGCGAACATCGTCCGATGGAAGGCCTCGCAGCGGTCGTCGACCCGGGAGACGTCGGGCAACTCTCCGGGGCCGTGCTCTGCGACGTGCGCTGGTACCTCGACGGGAGGTCGGGGCGTGCGGCGTACGAGGCCGGACACCTTCCCGGAGCGGTCTTCGTCGATCTCGACGGCGACCTGACGGCGCCGCCCAGCACCGAATCCGGCCGCCACCCGCTTCCCACGGCCGAGCACTTCGCCGCAGCGCTGGGCGTCCTCGGCATCGGCCCCGACGACGCGGTCGTCGCCTACGACGACAGCGGGGGCATGAGCGCCGGTCGCCTGGTCTGGATGCTGCGCGTGCTCGGCCAGGAGGCGGCGCTGCTGGACGGTGGCCTGCAGGCCTGGGACGGGCCGATCGAGTCGGGTTCCACGACCAGACCGGCCGTCGACTGCCCGGCCCGCCCGTGGCCCGACGACGCTTTCGCCGGCATCGAGGAGGTGGCGGGGCATGCCGAACAGGGGATCGTCCTCGACGCCCGGAGCCCCGAGAGGTTCCGCGGCGAGACCGAGCCTGTCGACCCGCGGCCCGGGCACGTCCCCGGGGCCCGCAACGCCCCGTTCGCCGCCAACCTCGACGAGGGCCGCTTCCGGTCGTCCGACGACCTGCGGGGCCACTACGCGTCGCTCGGCGTCACGGATGCCGCCGACGTGGTCGCCTACTGCGGATCGGGGGTCAGCGCCTGCCACGACCTGCTGGCCATGGAGCGCGCCGGGCTGGGTCGCGGGCGCCTCTACGTCGGGTCGTGGTCGCAGTGGAGCGCCACCGACCGACCCGCAGCCACCGGCACATAGCGACCGGCTACACGTACGTGCTGCCCTTCGGGGCGCCCTCGTCCTTGCGGATCATCACGTTGACGAGCGCCGGCTTCCCGGAGGCGAACGCCCGCTCGAGTGCCGGGCGGATCTCGTCGGGCCGCTCGCAGTACTCGCCGTGCCCGCCGAGCGCCTCGACCACGAGGTCGTAGCGGGTCGGGGCGAGGTCGACGGCGACCTTTCGGTCGGCCCCGTAGATGCCGACCTGGGGTCGCAGCATCTGCCCCCAGGCGGCGTCGTTGCCCACGATGCCGACGATCGGCAGCCCGAACCGGACCGCCGTGTCGTACTCGAAGCCGTTGAGTCCGAACGCCCCGTCGCCGTAGATGATCAGGACGCGTCGGTCGGGGAACGAGTGCTGGGCGGCCAGGGCGAAGGGCATGCCGACGCCGAGCGTGCCGAGCGGTCCCGGGTCCATCCAGCAGTTCTCCCGCAGGACCGGGATCACCTTCGACGACTGGGCGACGATGTCGCCGCCGTCTCCGATCAGGATCGTGTCCTCGTCGATGAAGTCGCGGATCTCGGCGGCGAAGCGGAGGGGGTCGACGGGACTCTCGTCGGACGTGAGTTGCGACTCGAGGTCGGCGGCGGCGGCGTCCTCGTCGGCCCGCAGGCGGTCGCTCCAGGCGCCGAAGTCGAGGGACGGCCCGGATGTCTCCAGCAGGTCGGTCAGTTGCTCGAGTGCGACGCCGATGTTGCCGACCACGCCCACGTCGGCGGAGCGGTTCTGGCCGATCAGCGTGGCGTCCATGTCGAGTTGGACGATCCGGGCGTCGGCGGGCACCGAGGCGCCGAACCGGAGGCGGAAGTCGAGCGGGGAGCCGACCAGCAGGAAGACGTCGCATTCCTTCATCGCCTGACGGCGGGTGCGGTTGAAGAACTGCGGGTGGTCGGCGCGCAACATGCCGCGGCCCATGCCGTTGAGATAGACGGGGATCCGGGTGGCCTCGGCGAACCGGGCCAGCGCTGCGCCTCCCCGCGACCACTTGACGCCGGTCCCGCCCAGCAGCACCGGCCGCTCGGCGGCCGCCAACACGTCGAGCGCGTCGTGCAGGTCGGCGGGGTCGGGGTGGATGGTCGGCGGCGTGGTGCGGACGGTGGGGAAGCGGGCCGTGTCGAACGGGGCAGGGGCCATGAGGACGTCCATCGGGATCTCGAGGAACGCCGGCCCCGGTGCCCCCGAGACCGCCGTGCGCACCGCCATCTCGATGTACTCGGGGATGCGGTCGGTCTGGTAGCAGGCGTCGGCCCACTTGCTGATGGGACGGATCATCCCGACGTGGTCCATCTCCTGGAGTGAGCCGCGGCGCAGGTTCGAGAACGGCCCCTGGCCGCCGATGACGAGGATCGGGCTGTTGGCCCTCCAGGCGTTGGCGATGCCGGTCACCCCGTCGGTGATGCCCGGACCAGCGGTCAGGACGGCGCAGCCGATGCGCCCCGGGTTGAGGCGGCTGTAGGCATCGGCGGCGTGGACCGCAGCCTGCTCGTGGCGCACGTCGATGACCGGGATGTCCTCGTCGAGGGCCCCGTCGAGGATCGGCATGATGTGGCCGCCGGTCAGCGTGAAGATGGCGCCGACGCCGGCGTCCTTGAGTGCCCGTGCCGCGAGCGAACCTCCGTGTGCCATGGAACTCCCCGATCAGGGCGCCCAGGGGGGAGGGCGCTTGTCGAGGAAGGCTCGCATGCCTTCCCTGGCCTCGTCGCCACGGAAGAGGGACGCCGAGAGTTCGCCCGTCCAGGCGAAGGCCTCTTCGACGGGCATGTTCGGGACACGCGCCAGCAACTGCTTGGCGGCGGCGAGCGCCCCGGGCCCACAGGCCAGGACGTCGGCGACGACGGCATCGACGGCGGCGTCGAGCTCATGGGCCGGGACGGCCTCGTTGATGAGGCCGATCCGGACCGCCTCGGGGGCGAGGAACCGGTTGCCTCTCAGGAAGGCGGCGTTGGCGTCGGCCGGGCGCATCTTCGGGAGGCAGACGACGGAGATCATCGCCGGGGCGACGCCGACACGGGTCTCGGTGAAGCCGAACTTGGCGTCGTCGACGGCGATCGAGATGTCCATCGCCGCCGCCAGGCCCATGCCGCCGGCGACACAGTGCCCGGCGATCCGGCCCACGTAGACCTTCGGCGACCTGGCGAAGCGTGAGAAGAGGCGGGCCGGGTCGACTGGCCTGCGGGTGCCGCTGCGTGCGCCGGAGGACTGCTCGGAAAGGTCGGCGCCGGCGCAGAACACACGGCCGGAGTTGGTGAGGACGACGACCCTCACCTCGGGGTCGGCGTCGGCCGCATCGAGGGCGTCGTTGAGTTCCTCGACCAGTTGTCCGCTGAGGGCGTTGCGGTTCTCCTCGTCGGCCAGCGTGACCGTGAGGACGCCGTCGGTGAGTTGGGTCAGGACGACGGGCATCAGGTCCTCCTCGCAGCGGGGCCGTCGGTGGGTGGTCCGGCGAATGCTTGCGCCCGGAGCAGCCAGTCACGGGCAACCTCGCCCTCGATCTCGAGCGACGTGTCGTCGGCGTGGCGGCGCTGTGTGACGACGAGGCAGAAGTCCTCGGCGCCGCCCCGGACGGCGTTCGGGGCGGCCTCCGGACCCCAGGCCCACTCGCCGCCGGAGGGGGCGGCCAACTCGACCCGTACCTCACCCTCGGGGACGTCCATCCGGCGGTTCACATAGGACCAGCCGCGGGTGATCACCCCCAACTGGGCGACGTGGCGGAGGCGGTCGCTGGCCGGCCGGTGCAGTCCGAGCGCATCGACGATGTCCTGGCCGTGGGCCCACACCTCCATGAGTCGGGCGGTGAGGAAGGACTTTGCACCCATCGACGGCCCGTACCAGATGACCCGGGAGTCGTCGGCGAGCGTGGCGGCGGCGTCGGCGAGCAGGCGGCGGTTGGTCCGCCATGCCTCGAACACCTCGGAGGACGGCATCTTCCGGGCACCTCCCAGGGTGAGGTCGTCGACGGCCTCGTTGCCTTCTCCGGAGACGCCCATGAGGTCGTCGAGCGCCGTGCGGAAGCGGTCGGGGTTGGTGATGGCGAGTGCGGCGGTGCCGTCGAAGTAGGTGAGGTGGGAAATCTGGTCGGCCACACACCACCGGGGGCTCGGCGTGGGCGTCGCCCAGTCGTCGTCGGCGATCCCGGTGAGGAGGTCGTCGAGGACTTGCTGCTCGGACGCCAGGTCGTCGGCGACCTCGGTGACGTGCATGTTGTGACCTCCGGGGTCAGGCTCGGTGGGTGGTGAGGCCGCTCAGGATGAGGTCGAGGACCGCATCGGCGGCCTCCTTCGGCGTCGAGCGCAGGGTGGTGAAGACGTCGAGCCGTGAGAGGTCACGGCCCAGCGACGCCATCACCCGGGCGACGGCGGCGGTATCGATGTCGTCGATGTCGCCCCGCTCGACGGCGAGGTCGAGCAGGCGGCGGGTGACGGCGACGAGGTAGTCGGAGTGCACGTCGCTCAGCCGCTGGCCGGCGGGCAGGGCAGCGAGATCGCGGGCGAAGGCCTCGGTGGTGCCGGCCACGGCCACGTTGGCGGCCTCGAGATAGCAGCGGATCGCCTCGAGAGGGGCCATGTCGGGATGGATGGCATCGCGGGCGGTTCGTCCGACCGACCGCAGGTTGCGGTCGACGACGGTCAGCACCAGTTCGTCCCGGCTCGGGGCGAGCCCGTAGAGGGTGCGCAGCGAGCAGTTCAGTCGGGCGGCCAGGTCGGCCATGGTGAGGTGGGCGAAGCCCCCATCGAAGAGCTCGACTAGCCGGTCGAGGACGTCCCGTTGCCGGTCCGTCAACTGTCGCTCGCGCTCACGGTCGAGGACCGGCCGGGGGGCCGGGACGTCGCGGAGTAGATCGAGTAGGCCGCTGGTCGCAGTGGCGGGGCTCATGTGGACCCCAGGAGCGACTCGGGGACGTCGACGATGCGGGCCCGCAGCCACTCGCCGAGCCCCTTGGCCTGGCCGTCCTGACGGGTCGAGGCGGCGACACCCTCGCCGAGGAGCCCGCGGACCACGAAGTTGACCGACAGCAGGTTGGGCAGCGGGTGGCGCTCGATCTCGAGGTCGGCGGCCTCGGGGAGGAGTTGGCGCAGCCGTTCGGTGGTGAGGAAGTCGTCCAGCCATGCCCAGGCCTCGGGGGTGCGGGCGAAGACGCCGAGGTTGGCGTCACCCCCCTTGTCACCCGAACGGGTGCCGACCAGGCGGCCGATCGGAGCGGGGACGGTCGGCCCCGTCGGTGGCTCGGCGGCGGGAGCGGGTGCCGGCTCGACGGTGACGCCTTCGGAAGCCTCGGGGGCCCCGGAGTCGACGACGGTGCGGTCGCCTCCCAGGACCACGACGTGTTGGGGCACGAGCCCGGCGGGGACAAGCCCGGCGCGGTGGACGCCGAACGCCCGGGCGCCGCTGCCGCTCCGTGCGGCGAAGAAGCCGGGGATCGAGGCCAGGGCCAGTTCGTTCATGGCGTTGAACACGCCCCGCCCCACCTTGTGCTCGTCGGCGTCCTTGATCGTGAGGCACCACTGGGCGACGGCCTCCTCGTTCGAAGCGGGGTCGTCCTTGCCCGTGTACACGGTCCGGCTGGTGACCTCGTCGAAGTCGTCGGGGGCGAGGGGACAGGCTCGCCAGAAGGCGGCCTCGACCAACTCGGCCTTGGCATCGACGTCGAGGCCGGTCAGGCCGATGGCGAGGTCACTCCGGTAGCCGCCGAGGCGGTTCATCGAGACCTTGAGGGTGGGTGGCGGCGGCTCGCCCCTCGTGTCGCTGATTTGGACCCGGTCGGGCGCCTCCTGCTCGAGGCGGATGGTGTCGAAACGGGC
>JARQPW010000054.1 GCA_029577135.1 Acidimicrobiales bacterium | reverse complement strand
GCTACTCTGGCGCCTCGTCGTCGCACGCCTGTGGCGCCGAGGCTTCGACCCGCCGCTCGTCGAACGGAACCGGACCTTATTCTGATGGCGACCAATCACACCCGACCCCGGGAGCAGCGATGACCCGACCCACGATCCTCGACGGCGGCATGGGCCAGGAGCTGATCCGGCGGGGTGCTCCCCGGTCGGCGGAACTCTGGTCGGCGTGGGCGATGCTGGAGGACCCCGGCCTGGTCGCGGCCATCCACGCCGACTACGTGGCCGCCGGCTGCGACGTCCTCACCACCAACAGCTACTCGACGTTCGCCGACCGGCTCGGGCAGCACGGCCTGGGTGACCGGGCCGAGGAACTCACCCGCCTCTCCGGCCACCTGGCCCGCGAGGCAGCTGACGCCTCCGAGCGCCTCGTCCTGGTCGCCGCCTCGCTCCCGCCGATGCGGGGCAGCTACTGCCCGAACCCCGACGGCACCTACGAGGAACTGCGCGCCGAATACGCCGTGATGGTCGATCAGTTGGCGGACAGCGCCGACCTCTTCCTCTGCGAAACCATGGGTGCCTGCTTCGAGGCACGTGCCGCCGCCGATGCCGCCAGGGCGTCGGGTCTGCCGGTCTGGGTGGCCTTTACCCTCCAGGGAGCAGCCGGCCCGCACCTCCTCGACGGCACCCCGTTCGACGAAGCCGTCGACTCCATCGACGCCGACGCCTTCCTGCTCAACTGCTGTCCACCGGAGCAGACCAGCGAGGCGCTCCCCCTCCTGCGAGAGGCCACCGACCGGCCGATCGGCGCCTACGCCAACGCCTTCCACGGGATGCCCATCGGCTGGAAGGGCCGGGACGGCCATGCCCTGCCCGAGGGGCGCACCGACATGGGCGCCGAGCACTACGCCGAGGCCGCCCGCGGGTGGGTCGCCATGGGCGCCGACATCGTGGGGGGTTGCTGCGAGATCGGCCCCGGGCACATCGCCCGCCTGGCCCAGGAGTTCGCCGCCTGAGCCGACCTCAGGCCGGCTGCCCCCCGACCCAAGCCTGCTCGACCCGGAGGTCGGGCAGGTCGTCGACTTCTACGGCCATCGGGTCCCGGTCCACGATGACGAGGTCCGCCAGCTTGCCCGGCTCGAGCGATCCGACCAGGAGTTCCCGTCGCAACGCCCTGGCGCCCTCGATCGTGTAGCCCCGAAGTGCCGTCATCCGGTCGATGGCGCACTCCGGCCCGACGACCCGACCCGCCGAGGTTCGGCGCGTGACCGCCGCCCACATCGATGTGAACACGTCGGGCATCGTGACCGGCGTGTCCGAGGACAACACCACCGGTACTCCGGCATCGGCGAAGAGGCCCGAGGGGTACATGCGCTCGGCGATCTCGCCGTAGTCGCGCAGCGCACCCTCGACGTAGAGGTGAACCTGGGTCGGCTGCGGCACGGGGACGATCCCGGCGGCAGCGATGGCTGCGATCTGCTCGTCGCTCGGAAACCCGCAGTGCTCGATCCGGTGGCGGGCATCGGGCCTGGGTCGGCGCCGCTGCGCCGCGCCCACGGCGTCGATCACCATCTGGATCGGGATGGGCCCCTGGGCGTGCGTGGCGGTCTGGAGACCCAACTCGTGGGCGGTGACGAGGAGCTCCTCGAACTCCTCGGGGTCGTGGAACAGGTAGCCGGCATTGTGGTTCACGTCGCACCCGCAGGGCACGTAGGCGGTGCCACCGGTCAGCGCGCCGTCGGCATAGAACTTCACGCCTCCGAGGCGCAGTCGGTCGTCACCCAGGTGCGAGGACAGGCCCAGTGCAGCCAAGTGGCCCAGGTGGTTGGAGAGCACCATCAGGGTCGCACGGAGACGGAGCCGGTCGTCGTCCCTTGCCCGCAGCCAGTTGTCCATCTCCCGCTCGGTCACCTGGCAGTCGCCCACCGAGGTGATGCCTGCCCCGAGGATGAGCCGCTGCGCGAGGTCCAACATCCGGTCGAGGGCCTCGGGCGACTCCGGCAGGTGGAAGTTGGGTCCGTGGTTGCCGATCTTCACGCCCTCGGGTCCGGTGAGCAGGTCACAGGCGGCCTCGAAGACCAGCCCGACCGGGTTCCCCGCCTCGTCCCGGTCGATGCGCCCACTACTTGGCGTCACCGTCGACGCATCGATGCCTGCCGCCCGGAGGGAGGCGTGGTTGACCACGTAGCCGTGGCCACTCGAGTGCATGATCTCGACCGGTCGGTCCAACGACACCCGGTCGAGGTCGTCGGCGGTCGGATGCCGGTCGTCGTTCCCGAGGCGGTGGTGGTCGTAGCCGAAGCCCCGGATCGGTCCCCCGTCGAGTGTCCGCTCGTGTTCGCGGAGCAGTTTCACGACCTCGTCGATCCCGGCCGCCCCGGTCAGGTCGGCCCAGGAGGCGCACTGTCCGAGCATGAGCGGATGGGTGTGGGCATCCACGAAGCCGGGCAGCAGCGTTGCCCCCGCAAGGTCGACCACCGTCGGCGTCCAGGGAGCGGCCGCCTCGCAGGCCTCACGTGTTCCGACTGTGGCGATGCGGTCGCCGACGACCAGCACCGCCTCGCAATCCCCGCCGGTCCCGCTGCCGGCGATCGTGTGGATCGGCCCGCCCGTCAGCAACGTCGCCTCGTGCACGGGGCGAACCTACCCTTCAGGTTCCCTTCCAGCCCCCGGCGACGTGGTCCAGCCACCACCGTGGAGCATTGTCGATCAGGTTGCCGAGGTGCGAGTAGTCGTGCCAGCGTCTGATGCGGCCGTCGGTGACCTCCATGACGGAGGTGAAGGGATGCTCGATCCGCTCACCGGTGCGGAACCCCCAGATCTCCACGTGCTCGGTCACCACCAGGTCTCCTTCGGCAACCACGTGCTTCGGGACGTGCAGGTACTCCGACAGTGGTTCGATGCCGAGTCGGAGGCGGAGGATGATCTCTTCGGGCCCCGTGGCGCCGGTCGAGTCGATTCCCACGTCGGTGTAGTGGCAGTTCTCGGTGAAGAACTCCGCCATGCGCTCCCAGTCGCGCTCGAAGTGCGCGTCCCAGTAGTCGGCGACAACCCGTTTGTTCCGATCCATGTCTCCCATGAAGATGGGATGATTCCACGGATTGCGCCGCTGGCCGTAGCCACGGTCTGGCCATGCCGGGGTTCCTCATCCGTCAAACCGAAACGACCCCGGTACGCGGAACGACCCCCCGAAGGGGGCCGAACCCGGAGTCGGACGCTCACTGCCCGGAGGCTGCGAGGCCGGTTGGCCCGAAGGCTTCCCCAACTATCGTCCTTCCCCGAGTGAACCGGCGGCGAACCGCCCGCCCACTGATTGCGTTTCTAGTCGAATCCCTCCCCAGCCGCAAGGGGAAATTCTGACGTCCACGGACTGGTCCTCGCTCCGGACGTCCAAGGGAAACCACCCGGTCGACGATGGGGACGGCCGGCGAAGAACGGACCCACCTGGCCATGGTGACCGTCGCGGAGTTCCACGGGTCGTCGTCGACCCGCTCAGCAGGGGTCGTCGCTGTCGTCCAGGTTGCGGACGAAGTAGCGGATCTCGGGTTCGAGCCGGTAGCCCTGCTCCTCCCAGAAGGCCAGGCCGGCCTCGTTGTGGCCCCAGACCTCGAGGCGGATCCGCCGGATCCCACGCTCGACGAAGCGTCGCTCGAGTTCCTCGACCATCCGCCGCCCCAGGCCGCCACGCCGCAGGTCGCCGCGGACCGCCAGGCGCTTGATGCGTCCGCGATGCCCGTCCCAGGTCCCCATCACGGCGGCGACGACCCCACCGTCGGCCTCGGCCACGAGGAACAGTTCGGGGTCGCGCTCCAGCTTCGCCGCGATCTCGTCGGCGGCCTCGCCGGACAACGTGTAGGAGGTCATGCCGGCCTCGTCCCAGAGTGCCGCGACCGCGTCGGCATCCGCCGGATCGATCGAGCGGATCACGGGATCGAGGCTCACGTGGCCTCCCCCTCACGCCGCCAGGACGTGCCGTCATGGCGGCGGACGATCCGTCCGGGGGATCCCACGACGACCGAGTAGTCGGGTACCTCGCCCCGCACGACGGAGTTCGCCCCCACGACCACGTGGCGCCCGATCCGCGCCCCCGGCAGGATCACCGCCCCCGAACCGATCCAGCTGTCGGCTCCGATCGTGACCGGGTCCTCCGACGGCAACTGCCTGCCGATCGGCGTGTCGAGGTCCTCGTAGCCGTGGTTCTGGTCGGTGATGTAGACGTTCATGCCCGTGAACACGTCGTCACCGATGTCGATCGACAGGTGCCCGACGATGGCCGACCCGCGGCCGATCAGGCAGCGGTCGCCGATGCGCACCACCGGGTCCGTCACCATCTGCTGTTCGGGGACCATCCCGGCCGACAGCGTCACGTGCGAGCCGATCAGGGTGTCCTCGCCGAGGTGGATCCAGCGCTCCCCGAACACGTAGCCGGTCGGCCAACTGATACAGGTTCCCGAGCCGAAGCTGCCGAAGCGACGGGCACGACGGTCCCGGGGGCCGATCGCCGCGAGCCGGTGCTCCAACTCCGTGACCCTACGGACCATCCCACCGAGGAGCGACCGCAGCAGCGACCAGGGTCCAGCCATGCCGTGACGCTATCGGTCGCCATTCGTCCGCCTGACGAAGCGACGGTAGCCGGGTGCCGACCCGACGTGGAGTCCGACCCGCCGGGGCGCCCGTTCCATCTCGCCGGCCCGTGCCGTGACGACGGTCAGCCAGGTCACCGCCGTCAGGGCAATGCCGCCACCGATGAGCGTCGTGGCGCTGGGTCGCTCCCCCGGCCAGATCCAGAGCCACACGGGAGCGAGAACGATCTCGGTTACGAGAAGGAGGTTGACTTCTGCCACCGGGACGAACCGGTGTGCGTAGTTCCACATTGGAACGCCGAGGCCCAGAAGCAACCCGCCGCCTACGAATCCCAAGAGGACGTCCCTGGCCGGAAGGGCGAGTCCGGGCCCGAACAGCGAGATCGTTCCTGCCACAAGGGCGGCGAAGAAGCCTGCCACGACGGTCGGAGCACCCGGATCCTCAGCCGGCGAACTACGCACCAGCACCGAGTAGCTGCCCAGACACACGGGTAGTACCAACGCCAGGCCGATGCCGAGCGGATCACCGCCACCAACGTTGCCTCCCACCATCACCAGGACCCCGACCGCTGCGACGGACATCGCCAGGACGGTCCGGCGGCTGACCCTCTCACCGAGAAACAGGCGAGCCAGCAGGGCGGCATAGAAGGGGCTGGTGCACTGCAACAGGAGGATGAATGCCGCCGTCACCCGACTGAGGGCCACGACGAAGATCCCGAACAAGGCGCCGAGAAGCAGGCCTGCGACCAACTGGCGACGGCCGGCAGCGCGGATTGCCCGTACCGGGTTCCGACCACCGAGGACGATCACCAGACAGGCGACCACGCCGGTCCAGAGGGCGCGATGGAACAGGTACTGCCACTCGTTGGCCTCGACCACGGCGCGAAACGTCAGCGGACCGAAGCTGAACATCGCCCCCGCTCCGAGAATGACGAGAAAGCCCTGGGTCCGACTCAACTGGGGGGGCACCGTCGAACCAACTTTCTCCTAGGGTCGTTGTCGAAACGCTGCACCCTATGTGCCAAGGGAGACCGACTCAGAAGGCCGGTGCCAGCAAAGATCAGAAACTCGCGACCCTGATTTCCGAGACGACCTCGGCGAGCAGGTCGTCTCCGTGTTGATAGGGCATCGACAGGCCGACCCGTGCGGCAACGCCCCCGTAGCGGACTGCCATCTCGCGGCCGATCTCGGCCGGGGTGCCGACCACGGCGATCGTGTACAGCACCTCGTCATCGATGTGGGCGGAGATCTCGTCCCAGCGCCCCTCCTTGGTCAGCCGGTTCAGTTCGGTCTGGATCTCGCCCCAGCCGTGCATCTCGAGGGTGGCCCGGTAGGCGGGGGTCGAACCGTAGAACGCCAGGTTCATCCGGACGCTCCGGAGGGCCCGTTCCCGTTCCTCCTCATCGCGGTAGGCGCAGGTGACCACCGTGGGGATCACCGCCACGTCGTCCCGGGATCGGCCCACGGCCTCGATTCCGTCCTCGAGGCGGGGAATCGTCACTTCCTCGAGGAAGCGGCGGGTGTGGAACGGGTGGACGAGGATGCCGTCGGCCACCTCGCCGGCGAGACGTGTCATCTGCGGACCGAGGGCACCCAACCAGATCGGTGGTGGATCCCAGGCATGCGACTGGGGGACGAACATCGGTGTCATCAGCGTGAACGTGTAGTGCTCGCCCCTGTAGTCGAGTCGCTCTCCCGACTTCCAGCAGTGGTGGATGGCACGGATCGACTCGATGACCTCGCGCATCTGCCCGACCGGACGGTCCCAGCGGGCAGAGAAGCGCTTCTCGATGTGGGGGCGGATCTGGCTGCCCAGCCCGAGCGCCGTACGCCCCTCGGACAACCGCTGCAGGTCGTGGCCGAGGTAGGCGAGGTGCATCGGACTACGCGGGAGCGCCAACGCCACGTTCGAATAGCAGAAGAGGTTCGTGTGTTCGGCCACCAGCGCCAGGGGAAGGAAGACGTCGCTGCTGGCCTCGAAGGTGAAGACACCGTCGACGCCGGCCGCCTCGAGGGCTCGTGCCCGGTCCGGGACATCGGCCAGATGGCCATGGACGCCGAAGTCGACCTTCACCGGTTCCGGGACGCTCCGGCGATGATCATCACTACTCGGAACGCAGCTGCACGAAGGTCGGTGTTCCGTCGCGGAGTGGGCCGAAGCCCTCGAGCCACCCGGCGCCAACGAACCCGTTCAGTGGACCGTGAGGAGTTGGCCGGCGTACCAGTCGGCGAAGGCCGCCACGTTGGGCTCGAGGTACGAGAAGCGGCCCTGCCGGGCGAACGGAGACCTCTGCCCGGCGTGCTGCTGGACGAGCATCGGGATGTCCTCGTCGAGCGCCACGTCGAAGCGCTCGTAGTAGTCGACGACGCGGTCCCCGAAGTCCTCACCGTCGATGGTCGCCTGCGGGAAGCAGACCACCTGGGCACAGCGGCAGCGATCGGGACCATCCGGGTACACCTCGTACATCCAGAGCGCCTCACTCCCCATGGCCACGACGAGGTTGGGGAACAGCCACGAGTAGCGCACGCCGATGGTGGGCCTGCCCGTGAGCCCAGGGATCGCCTGCAGCGCCCGGTCCTGCGTGGCGTCGAGCAGGGCGCCGGTGCCGACCGTGGTCCCGAAGTGGCTGGCGTAGGCGCCGTCCACCTGCTCGGGGTCGTCCGGCTCGCCGTAGGTGCCGTCGATGCTGTCCGGGTGCACGTAGGGCAGGTGGTAGTACTCGTTGAAGACCTCGGCGAAGGCCTTCCAGTTGCAGTCGACGGTGAACTCCCGCCGGCGGGTCGTGACCACGTCGGACAACGGCCAGTCGGCGTGCAGGTCGCCGAAGTCGCCGAGCCAGTCGTCGATCGCCGGCGGGTCCGCCTCGAGGCTCACCAGTGCGAACCCGTACCTCTCCGACAGGGCGAACTCGGTGAGACCGTGCTCGCCGGGGTCGAAGCCCGGCGTGCGCTGCATGCTGGGCGCCCCGATCAGGCGGCCGTCGAGCGCATAGGTCCAGAAGTGGAAGCGGCAGCGCATCCGTGCACAGGATCCCTCCCCCTCCATGATCCGGGAGGACCGGTGGCTGCAGGAGTTGTTGTAGGCCCGCAAGCGGCCGTCGTCGTCGCGCACGACGACGATCGGGACCCCACCGAGTTCGAAGGTGCGATAGTCGCCGTTCGACCGCCAGGTGTCGGAGCGGCCGACGCCAACCCACCCTCGGCGGAAGATCACCGCCTCCTCGAGGGCGTGGACCTCCGCGTCGGCGTAGCAGGCGGGCGGCAGCGTGGCCGCCTCGCCGGCGGGTACACGGCAGCGTGCGAGGTCGTCGGCGAGATATTGCGGGAGCCGGGAGGACCGGACATCCAGGTCACTCATGGCGCGGAGTGTACGACGCTCACCCACGGAGGGTGTTGCCCGGTGTGGCCTTCGCCACACATCGTGGTCAGGGACCAGAACGCCGCTATCCTGTCGGCACTCCGGTGGGAATCTCCTCCGGTGGGTTCGCAGACGGGCGCTGGTTCTTCCGGTCATCGTGAGCCACCCCGAAAGAATGCCGACCTCTGCAGACGCGCCGAGGCGACACGAACCCATGCAAACGGCCGACACGCGGCCGAGGAGAACAATGTCCACCACCTTCGCCCAGTTGGGCGTACCCGATGCCATCTGCAGGGCGCTCGCCCGTCACGGCATCACCGAGCCCTTCGCCATCCAGGCCGCCACCATCACCGACGCTCTCGCCGGCCGGGACGTGTGCGGTCGAGCCCCCACCGGCTCCGGCAAGACCCTCGCCTTCGGCATCCCGCTCGTCGTCAACGTCGAGCGGGCGCAGCCGAAGCGACCCAGGGCGCTGGTCCTGGCCCCGACCCGCGAACTGGCCGAGCAGATCCACGAGGAGATCCGCACATTCGCCGGCCCGGTCCGAATCGGAGTCGTCTACGGCGGCGTCGGCTACGGACCCCAGATCGCGGCACTCCGCAAGGGCGTCGACATCCTCGTGGCCTGCCCGGGCCGCCTCGAGGACCTCATCGACCAGGGTCTCGTCGACCTCGGCTGCGTCGACCACGTCGTCCTCGACGAGGCCGACCGCATGGCCGACATGGGCTTCATGCCCGCGGTCCGCCGCCTGCTCGACCAGACCTCCTCCGACCGCCAGACCGTGCTGTTCTCGGCGACCCTCGACGGCGATGTCGCCAAACTCACCCGCGACCACCAGCGCGACCCCGTCCACCACGAGGTCGGCGAGGACACCCCCGACATCACCGCCGCCCGACACCTCTTCTGGAAGGTCCCACGGGCGGAGCGCACCGGCGTGCTCGCCGAGGCGGTCGGCACCGCCTGGCCCGCCATCGTGTTCTGCCGCACCCGCCACGGTTCGGACCGCCTGGCCCGCCAACTCGACAAGGCCGGCATCCGCACCGCCGCCATCCACGGTGGCCGCAGCCAGTCCCAGCGCACGCGTGCATTGTCCGACTTCATCAACGGCAAGGTCCACGCCCTCGTCGCCACCGACGTGGCCGCACGGGGCATCCACGTCGACGACGTGGCGGCGGTCTTCCACTTCGATCCGCCCGAGGACCACAAGGCCTACATCCACCGCTCCGGCCGCACGGCCCGGGCCGGACGCAGCGGGGTCGTCGTCTCGCTGGTCGCCCCCGAACAGGTCAAGGGGGTCCAGCAGATGCAGCGCCAGATCGGCCTCGACGAGCCGGTCGGCGCACCCGACACCGAGGTACTCCTCGAGTCGGTGCCGAGCCCGGCCACCGCGGCCAGAGCCATCGCCTATGTGGCTCCCGAGCGCAGCAGGAATGGCGATCGTGGACAGCGCAACCGCAACGGCGATCGGGATCGTCGTGGTCAGGGAGGCCACCGCAGCCGCAACGGCCGATCACGCCCACAGTCCTCGCAGGACCGTGATCGCAACGATTCGGAGCGGTCGGACCGGCGCAACGGCGGCGGCTCGTCGAACCGCTCCCGCTACGGCAAGCCCCGGACGCGTTCCAACGGCGAGGGCAGTTCGTCGAACCGCTCGCGCAACGGCAACGGCAACTCCGCGAACCGCTCGCGCAACGGCAACGGCAACTCCGCTAACCGCTCGCGCAACGGCAACGGCAACTCCGCGAACCGCTCGCGCAACGGCAACGGCAACTCCGCGAACCGCTCCCCCAACGGCAACGGCAACTCCGCGAACCGCTCGCGCAACGGCAACGGCAACTCCGCGAACCGCTCCCCCAACGGCAACTCCGCGAACCGCTCCCCCAACGGCAACTCCGCGAACCGCTCCCCCAACGGCAACTCCGCGAACCGCTCGCGCAACGGCAACTCCGCGAACCGCTCGCGCAACGGCAACTCCG
>JARQPW010000053.1 GCA_029577135.1 Acidimicrobiales bacterium | reverse complement strand
GTGGTTCCCAGGTCCGGTGGGCCGTCTCCCCATCGGCAGTGAGGACCCGCGCACCTTCACCGGCTTCTACACCATCGACGGCTTCCTCTCGGGACGTCCGGAACTCGCCCTCGAGGCCTTCCGGTACCTAGCACTGCCGGTGATCACCTTGGCCTTTGTCCTCGCGGCGCCAATCCTCAAGATGGTGCGGTCAGCAATGATCGAGGCTTTGGACAGCGACTTCGTGCGCACGGCGAAAGCGGTGGGCGTGCCGCGACGGCAGATCCTCTTCGTGGATGGCTTTCGCAACGCACTCATCCCGGTCACGACCACAATAGGGATCGTGTTCGGATTCATGCTCGGTGGCAACATCCTGGTCGAGTTTCTGTTCTCTTGGCCGGGCATCGGCCGGTACGCCTTCGATGCGATCACCACTAGGGACCTTGAGGCGCTGCAGGGTTTCGTGGTTCTCGTCGGCGTCATGTATGTAGCGTTGAACATGGTGATCGACATTGCCTACGCGCTTATCGACCCGAGAATCCGCATCGGTAGCGGGACGGCAAAGTGACCGGCGAAGGGATCGCAGACCCCGGGGAATTGCCCCCTGCCCGGTTCGTCGTCGACCGCGTCCATGTTACCGAAGAGAAGTCCCGCACCAGAAGAGCCTTGTCGTTCATGCGGTCAAACCCGCTCTTTTCCATTGGCCTTGGGCTTCTCATTGCGTTTGTCGGAATGGCGATCATCGGGCCATTTCTCGTAGGTGACCCACTCCGGACCAACCCTGCCGGGATGTTCTCGCCACCATCGGCCGACCACTGGTTCGGCACCGACGAGTACGGCCGGGACGTCTTCGCCCGGTCGGTGAACGCCGCCCGGCTGGACCTCTCGATCGGCCTCGCCATCGCACTTGTCGCCATGACGATCGGTTCCACTATCGGGGTGGTGTCGGGCTATTTCGGCGGCCGGACAGACGAGATCATCATGAGGCTGACCGATATCCTCCTGGCCTTCCCGGGTTTCGTACTGGCGTTGATCATCGTGGCCGCCCTTGCCGAATCCCTGCTCAACGTGGTGATGGCCGTTGCCGCTGCCTATGTCCCCTACTTCATCCGCCTAACCCGAGCACAGGCTCTGGTCGAGCGGGAAAAAGAGTATGTAGACGCGGCGCGTTTGGCCGGGAACAGGCCTCTCCGGGTGGCCTTCCGACATGTAATGCCTAACTCGTTGGGACCGGCTCTGGTGTCGGCGACCCTAGTAACCGGCTGGGCCGTTCTCACCGTCGCCGGACTCGCCTTCCTTAGCGTTGGCATCCAACCTCCAACGGCCGAATGGGGTGTAATGGTCGGGGAAGGAGCAGGCGACATTATTACTGGAGAATGGTGGACTTCGCTGTTCCCGGGGGGAATGATCGTTCTGGCCGTGATGGCGTTCCACTTCATCGGTGATGACCTCACGGAGTCGAGGACATGAGACTCTTCGAAGTGGAGGCCCTCACGGTAGGCATCACCGGGAGCCCATTCCCCATCTTGCGTGAGGTGAGTTTCTATGTCGAACCCGGGGAGGTTCTGGCCCTTGTAGGCGAATCCGGTTCGGGCAAGACCATGACAGCGCTGGCCGCAATGGGTCTCCTTCCCTTTGGGATCGAGATGACCGGAGGAGACGTGAGGCTCGAGGGTGACAGCCTGGTGAGAACAGGCGGGACGGTGGAACGATCCGCAGCCCAGATGTCGATGATCTTCCAGCATCCGACTAGTGCACTCAACCCGACTATGCGGGTCGGCCACCAAGTGGGCCGGGTTATCCAGATCAATCAGCGACTCGGACGTACCCAGTCACTTGAGGCCGCGGTCGAACTGCTCAAACATGTCGGTATCCCAGGGGCCAAGCGGGTAGCCCGGAACTTTCCCCACCAATTGTCGGGCGGGATGTGCCAACGGGTCATGATCGCCATGGCGGTGGCCTGTCAGCCTCGCCTCCTCATTGCTGACGAGCCAACCACTGCGCTGGACGTCACTGTGCAGGCCCAGATTTTCGACCTCATTAAGTCGCTGGTGTCTGAGATTGGGTGCGGGGTGCTCTTCATTACCCACGACCTCGGGGCGGTTGCCGAAATGGCCGACCGGGTCGCCGTGATGTACGGCGGCCAGGTCATGGAGGAGTCTCCGGTCCGCGACCTTCTGGCTAAGCCGAGGCACCCCTATACCCGGTATCTCCTGGAATCGGTCGTACGTGAGGTCGACCACCGGGTCGAGGACATCGGGGTGGACTTCGCACTCACCGGATGCCGGTTCGGCCACCGTTGTCCATACGTCCACGAGAAGTGCAACGGGTTCCCACCGTTGGTGGAGATCAGCCCCAGCCGTCGGGTGTCCTGCTTTTTGAGGACGGAGGAGTTGCGGTGACGCTCCTAGAGTGTCGGAATATCCACAAGACCTACGGACACGGAGTCGCCACAGTTCCTGCTGTTCGCGGCGTGGACATGCAACTGGAACGTGGCGAGACACTCGGCCTGGTCGGCGAGTCAGGATGTGGAAAGACAACACTAGGACGGGTCATAGTAGGTCTCAACGCCCCGACGTCCGGGAAGGTGGTCTTCGACGGCGAAGACGTTTCGGGACGACTTCACGAACCCGAGTTTCGCCGCCGGGTGCAAATGGTCTTCCAACACCCCCAGTCGTCCTTGAACCCCAGGTTCAGGGTTTCCACCACGTTGCGGGAACCAGCCATTCTGCTCACCTCAATGAGAAACGAGGAACTCGGTCAACAGATCGAACAAACGCTCCGGCTCGTTGGTCTCGGTATCGAGTATCAGACCAAGAAGCCTAAACAACTGTCCGGCGGCCAACTACAACGGGTGGCGATCGCCCGGGCCCTTATGAGTTCCCCGGACTTGATCGTTCTTGACGAACCCACGTCGAGCCTCGACCAGTCGATTCGAAGCAGAATCATCGCGCTCCTAAAGGACATCCAGGAGCGGCGCCAGGTGTCCTACCTGTTCATCAGCCATGACCTGAGCACCGTGAGGAAGATCGCTCACCGAGTGGCCGTGATGTACCTCGGCCGAATCGTCGAGGTCTCTGAAACCGAGGCCCTCTTCAACGACCCCCAGCATCCTTACACCCAGGCTCTACTTTCCGCCGTGCCATCCATCGATCCGGGTGATCGATCGGAGCGGATAATCCTCCGAGGCGAGACACCAAGCCCAACAGCACTGCCGGTTGGGTGCTCATTTCAGGATCGATGCGAACTCGTCCATGCCCGATGCGGAGTTGAGGCACCGCTTCTACAAGAAACAGGACCAGCCCGACACGTCGAGTGTTTCGCGGTTCAATGATTACCGACGAGGCCTTCGACGGCCTCAGGGTCGATGTAGACGTTGACGCTACTAATACGGCCTTGGTCGAACTTGATGACCTCCGTGAATTCCACACGGTATTCGACACCACCTACACCCCTACCAGTGCTCTCGAACTCCACAACAGCCGTATCTCCTTCAGCGATTACCACCTTTGCCCGCATCCGCTCATCAGGCAGCGCGGTAAACAGTTCCTGAATGTGGTTCCGGATCGAGTCTCTACCTTCCCGAAGGTCGCTCAGAGCGCTCCAGTAAGTGGCGTCAGGGTGGTAAAGGGAGCTCAGGGCCTCAAGGTCCTTCGCGTTGTATGCGTCAACAATCCTGTCGACTGCGGCCCGAGACTCATTGGTGCCCATATATGCCGGAGAATCTACTAGGTGAGGAAGAACCCATGACGAAACAGCCCGCGATCGGTTTGGTGATGGGCAGCGCAATCGCTCCGGAGCAGCTCATCTCTGGCGCACGGACCGCAGAGTCAGTGGGGTTCGAGGAGATTTGGCTAGCCGAGGACTACTTCTTCACCGGCGGAGTCTCTGGGGCAACACTGGTCCTCGACGCGACACAGGCCATCAGAGTTGCCACCGGAATTGTGTCCGCAGTGGTCCGGCACCCTGCCGTTCTAGCAATGGAGATCGCCACAATCTCACGAGCCCACCCAAACCGGTTTACGGCCGGCATCGGACTGGGAGTTCCAGCCTGGATTCGACAGATGGGGCTCTATCCCCGTTCCCCGCTTGCCGCGATGCGGGAGTGTGTGGAATCAGTGAAAGCACTTCTCAGGGGGCGGGAACTCACATTCGAGGGCACGACATTTTCCTTCGACAAGGTTAAGTTGACCTATCCTGAGGACGTCCCCACACCGATCCACATGGGAGTGAGTGGACCAAAGTTGCTCCAACTCTCGGGGGAGATCGCCGATGGAACGGTGCTTTCGGTCGCAGCAAGCCATGACTATGTGAGGTGGGCGAAACAACGAATCAGCAGTGGGATCCAATCAGCAAAGTTGGGCGACCACCACCATGTAACCGTCTTTGCCCTCTACTCCGTCGACAAGGATCCAGAGGTCGCCCGAGCCGCTGTGCGCGGTCCCCTCGGCTTCTACAAGTCAACTGGACCGAACGCTCTAACGGACATCTACGGAAACTCGGACGAAATCGAAGCACTGCTCGCTAAACACGGAGCCGAATCACTTGCCGAACACATGCCCAACCGTTGGGTCGAAGACTTGACAATCGCCGGAACCCCGGAGGAATGCGCAGACAAGATCCGCGCATTCGGCGAGGCCGGAGCCGACACCGTGGCCCTCTTTCCACTCCCTACCGAGCGGGTAGAAGCCCTGGTGGAGTTGACGGCCCGAGAAGTCCTCCCAATTCTGCGTACATAGCCGGGGGCGTCCCCAACCATCGCCCACGGTGGATCTCCCATTGGCCGCTTGGCTAACGGTCTACCTCGCGTTGGTTACCTGACATAATTCCGACGACGTCAGTCAAATCTGCCAGGAAATGGTCTCCCTGTATCCCCAACTTCACCACTGCCATAGCGACAGCAGTAGGCAGATTATTGATGACATCACCATTTACCACTCCAAGAACAAGACCAGCGGCAAATGCGTCTCCGCTTCCGATCCTGTCGACAACCGCCGCGTCCAAGCCAGATTGTTCGACAATTGTTTGTCCGTCGAATAGAAGTGCTCCCTTTGACCCCCTAGTCACAGCAACATATTTGGCAGAAAAGGCATCCCGTGCACGACGACTCAGATCCTGCACCGACCCCGCAAAACCAAAAACGCCCCGCGCATCCTCCTCTGTCAGGATTACCAATGTCGCTTCCCGACAGAGTTCGAGAAGAACGGGTCGCGCCTCCTCAATCCCCCATAGGTGAGCCCGATAGTTAACGTCAACACACACCGGAACCCCAGCCGATCTCGCCCGCTTTGTGAACTCGATCGCCAACATGCGGAGGCTCTCCGATAGTGCCGGAGTGATGCCCGTGATGTGCGCCGCTTTAGCCGACTCCACCTCACCCCATGGGACATCGGAAGACCGCAGACGTGTTACAGCAGAGTTCTTGCGGTCATAGATCACACGGTCAGGGCGGGGAGTCGAGCCAGGCTCAACGAAATAGAGCCCGATGCGGGCGTTCGGCTCCGTAACGACAAACTGTGTATCAACCCCGTGCCTAGCAAGATCCTTCAACACGTAGCGCCCGAAATGGTTGTCGGGGACAGCAGACAACCAAGCGACTGAACAACCCATCTGAGCCAGCGCAACAGCCACATTCGACTCCGCTCCACCAACAGAAACCCTCAGTTCGCTCATCTCGGAGAACCGAGATCCCGAAACGACGCTGAGCCGCAACAGGGCCTCACCGAGTGTCACCACATCGACGCTCACGTGATGGTCTCCACAAGTCTTGTAGCCGCTTCAGCAATGGCTGAGCAATTACCGGCCGCCAGCGCATCTGATGAGAAGACCCCGCCGCATGCGAAGACTCCGACGGCACCGGCCGCCAGATAACTAGCGGCGTTTGAGGTATCGACGCCCCCGCTCGGTAGAAGCGGAATGCCGTGAAGAGGAGCTCGAAGAGCCTTGAGGTACGCGGGACCTCCGAGTTGTTCGGCAGGAAAGATCTTTACTGCTGTCGCACCAAGATCTATTGCATGCTCAATCTCGCTGGCTGTTGCCGCCCCCGGAACACAGGGAATATCAAGATCGGCGGCACGCGCTAAGACCGAGGTTCGCGTTGAGGGCCCTACGACGAACCTGGCTCCAGCCAGTACGGCGACATCTACCTGATCGCGTGACCTGACTGTACCCGCTCCAACAAATGCTTCTGGAACACCCTCACAGATCAACTCAATCTGTTGTGCCGCATCTGGCGTATCGAGAGTGACCTCCAGCAACTGAATACCTGCGGACGCAGCGGCCCTCGCGATTGCGATCACATGCTCAGTGGGACACCCGCGCAACACTCCGATTACCGGCGTCTCCGACAGTCGATCAAAAAACTCTGCGATTAGAGGTAGTGAGCGCATCCGCACCATACATATTTCATGCGAAGTCTATTTTCCCCGGGGATGTACTCAGAAGGATACACCATTAATAGAGATCAGTGGACATGTACTTCAGCCCACTGTCACAGGCCAACGCGGCAATCGAAATAGGTTCGTCGGACTCTTCCAGAAGGTTAAGTGCCGCGGCCACGTTCGCCCCAGTAGAGAAGCCACCAAATACGCCTTCAAGTCTAGCCAGAAGCCGAGTTGTCCTAATTGCGGTGTCATCGTCGACCGCTAGATAGCCGTCTACAAGAGAACGATCCAGGAGAGGTAGTTCGCTCATCGCGTAACCACCTCCCTGAATACGGTGGTACGTGCTCCTAACCTGAGTACCGGAAAGAACCGCAGCAGCGGCGGGTTCCACAACGTAGCCGCGTACATCGGAGCGCACTTTCCGGAGTGCACGCATCACCCCAGTAAACGATCCTGCAGAGCCAACGAAGTCAACAAATGCGTCAATCTGGCCTCCACACTGTGCCCAGAGTTCCGGCCCCGTATAGAGCTCATGCGCATGGACACTCCCAGGAAGCGAGAACTGATCAGCTCTGAACGCATCGAATTTGTCTACCAGTTGGCGTGCTCGGATCTCAACGAGAGCTAGATCCGCCCCCGATACCTGACCGGGAGTCCCACCCGGAGTCTGATCAACCAACTCCACCGTTGCACCGAGGGCTTCCATCATCCGCGCTCGTTCCATGCTGTTACCTCTCGACATAACAGCAATGAATGGGTGTCCGAACGCGCCGCACACGATTGCAAGCCCAGTTCCCGTATTGCCACTCGTTAGTTCAACAACGGTTTGACCGAGAGCAAGGGATCCATCGAACCGGGCCTCACGAATTATCTCAAGAGCCACCCGATCCTTCTTGCTGTACCCCGGATTCAGATATTCCAGCTTCAAGAACACTCTGCCCCGAAGAGCACGGTGCGAGACCATGCGGTTGAGTTGGAGTACCGGGGTGCTGCCAATCAAGTCAACCACCGACATGGCAGGCCCACTATCCATGCTGGGGCTCGGGAGAGTTCTCAAAGTCCGGAAGGTGTTGACGCACAATCTGGACATCGTTGTTGACGTGGAGTGAGTCGATCTCTGCGTGCGTGAGGAGGCATGGGAACTCAGGCACCGGACCGCTCAGCGGGCGGTTGACCTAGCGCTTGTTCACCAGCGAATTCGAGCACCAGGGCGTCAGCGGTGACAAGAGCGGTTCGTGGTGTTGGCATCCTCTCCTCTTCTCTTCGCTGTCAGATGTGTCGCGGCTCAGTTCACGTTCGGCAGCGGAAGGCCCTGAGCCTCGGCCCGTTCAAACCACTGTGCGGTCTCGCTGATGCTGTCACCCAGGGCCGTGCAGGTGACTTCGCCCAACCGTGCGCGGAGCGAACTGTCGTCCATACCGTGAGGGAACGGCAGTGTCTGGTTTCCATGGGTTACGCCCAAGAAGCCCGTCACGGCTTCGATTGATCCGATGAACTCCTCGACGGGTGCTATGTGGCCACCGAGGCCGAAGAGTTCGGCTCCCGCGGGATCCACTCGGGCGGAGTCGATGAAGATCCTCGCCACATCTGGCGCGAATTGGAATCCGAGGACACCCCCGTAGTCAATGTGGAAATTCTTGCCCCGAACCGCTGCGAGGATCGCTGTCGTTGGTTGTGAGGTCAGTCCCTGGTCGCGTCCAGGACCGTAGACCGTATGGGGGATCAGGCCAATGCTGGGAAGTCCATCCTCGAGTTGGTAGACGCGAGCCATCGCCTCGTTTGCACACTTCCAGACCCCGTAGAGGGTGGAAGGTGCCCGGTCATCGTGGGCGGTAAGGATCGGCTGTGGGTAGTCGTTGCCATTCCAAAAGACGGCCACGCTGCTCGCATAGACGAGATTGTCGATCGACCGTCGCAGGGCCGTCTCGAAGATATTCACCGTACCCACCACGTTGACCGCAGCTCCACCCGGTCGGTCATCCCGACAGAATGGGACCTGGAGGGCCCCGAGGTGGATGATGTGGGAGACCCCGGCACTTGCTGCCAGGACTTGTTCAAGCTCCGTAAGGTCGCCTTGGACGTAGTGGATCCTGCACCGATCCGCGGGATCGATTATGAGTTGGTGGCGGCGGTCATCCGTACTCAGATCGAAGGCCACGACATCGCACCCTTCGGTGAGAAGATGGCGGATTACCCAGGAGCCGATACAGCCCATCGCACCCGTGACGAGGTAGCGGTCGGAAGTCAAAGGCACCGGTTCCGGATCGTGCCGATCCCATGGATAGTCGAGTTGAGCACGTCACCGGGCTCCAGGTACTCCGGAGGTGTCCGGCCGAGTCCAACACCCGACGGTGTACCGGTGAACACGACCAGACTCTTGCTGAGGGAAACGGACTTCACGAACTTCCACTTCTCGACGCTTCGCCACTTCGAATTCTTGCAGGTTCTGGCGATCCCCTTCTCGGAGATGTCGACCTCCAGGACACACGTTCTGTCGTACTGGATCTCCCGGATTTTCTTGAACGTCGCCACGCCCCTCAGCCTCCCGCAGGAGCGCCTCCCTGTCCAGCACACTCATCTACAGCCCTACACGCGCCGGCGCATGTCGGCAGCCTCTTTGTCGGCCTGCCTCTTGTTGGCTTGTTCTTGTTCGCGGCGTTTCCTTGCTTGTGCCTCAGATCGTCGTTCCTTTCGAGCCAAGGAAAAGGACAGAACCCCCTGCTGGGCAGGGGGTTCACGTGGAGCGGACGACGAGATTCGAACCCGCGACCCTCACCTTGGCAAGGTGATGCTCTACCAGCTGAGCTACGTCCGCGTCGGAGCGCCACTGTATCTGCCGACCCAACGGTTCGGTGCGCCGATCAGGCCGCTCGCGACCTGGTCGGCAAGACTGACGGCATGGCCCGCCTCGTGTACGAGTACGACGAACTGCTGGCCGACCACGACTACGCCGAACCGCACGTCGTGGCCGGCCGCCGCCTCCACGGAGGCTTCCTCGCCGACGGCACCTACCAGCCGCCGCGCACGCTCGTACGCGAACCGGCCCTCGACGCGTGGGAAGAGGCGCTTCGCGAGCGGGGCGGCGAACCCTTTGCCGCCAACGCCAACCTGCTGGACGGCGTCCGGTTCCCGACGGTCCCCCAACAACTCGCCCTACTACGCCACGGCCTGGACCAGCCATTCTGGAACACCCTCACCTTCGTCGGCAAGATCGAGGCCAAGGGAGCGTTCCTGTCGATGCTTCCGGTCCCCGACCTCTCAGCCGCAATCGCCGAAGACGTATCGGAGATGGCGATCGGACACCTGGACCGGGGGCTACTCGACGCCCACGGCCTCGACGAGGGCGGCAACCCGGCCCTCGGCATCGGCGGCCACGACGAGATGTGGTTCGTGGCCCGCGACCTCGTGTACGGCCCGGACGCCCATCCGGACGTCGAACCCGACGACAACATCGCGCGCAAGGACAGCACCCGCCACCTGCCGGAGATAGGCAGGGAGATCGAAGAGTTCTTTTCGTTCCTCGCGAACCTGTTGGTCATCGAGTTCCGTGCCGAAATCGGGTTCGCCGAGACGCAGACGATCCTGCGTTCTCCGGACGTTTTCACCGACAGTCGTGCCGAAGCCGAGACGGCAGCCGAGATCGTCGAACGCATCCGCACCGATGAACGCATCCACGTCCGCTCCCTGAACCTGTACCTGGGAGAGCTTCGCCACCTTCACCTGCGCACCAACGACGG
>JARQPW010000052.1 GCA_029577135.1 Acidimicrobiales bacterium | reverse complement strand
GAGCCTCCTCGACGACGGACTCTTCGACGACGGGGACGGCGACGGGTGATGGCGCGGGCGGGGTGGCATCGACCTGCTCGCCCCTGAAGTCGGTCCAGGCACCCGAGATCTTCAGGAGTTTCTCGACCCGCTCGGTGGGCTGGGCACCGTTGCGCAACCAGGCCACCGCCTTGTCATTGTCGATCTCGATCACCGAGGGATCACGGCGCGGGTCGTAGAACCCCAGCGCCTCGATGAAGCGGCCGTTGCGGGCCTTGCGCGCGTCGGCGGCGACCACGCGGTAGGTCGGCTGCTTCTTCTTCCCCATCCGCATCAGGCGGAGCTTCACGGCCACGTCGGGCTCACTCTCTGGTCAATGGAAACTGCGTTGGAATCGGACCGGGTGGACACCTGGTGGTCGTACCCGTCGGTCGGGCGTCTCGATGGTGCACGTCGGACCGGTGGAACAGTCTGCCGGGTCCGGCGGGCCTTTCCATGCCCTGGCCGAGATCCCTCCGTCCGTCGTTCAGACCAGTGGTGGTGGACCACTCGAGCCGAGGCCTCTGGGTTCCCCCGATCCCAGGCCCTCCCAGGGGTCTCGGCCCCCAAGGTCGTCGCCACCCAGTCCGGGCAGCGCCAGGCCCTTCTTCGGCACCTGCACGGGGCCACGTGGCGTCGTCCGCCCACCGCGTCCCCGGCGGCCCGCCTTCTGGCCGCGCTTCGGCCCACGGCCCCGACCCTTCGGCCCTGCCCCGTCCATCTGCTTCATGAGCTTGCGCATCTCCCGGAACTGGCGGACCAGCTGGCTGACCTCGTTGACCTGCGTGCCGCTGCCGGCGGCGATCCGGGCTCGGCGTGAACCGTCGATCACGTCCGGGTCGGTGCGCTCCGCTGGGGTCATCGAGTGGATGATCCCCTCAATGCGGTCGATGCGGCGCTCGTCGAAGTCGGTCTCGACGTCCTTGAGCTGCTGTCCCATGCCGGGGACCATCTTCATGACATCGCCGACCGGGCCCATTCTCCGGATCTGGCGGAGCTGTTCGAGAAAGTCGTCGAGTGTGAAGGTGCCCTCCAGCATCCGGGCGGCCGCCGCCTCGGCCTGCTCCTTCTCGAAGACCTCCTCCGCCTTCTCGATGAGGGTCTCGACGTCGCCCATGCCGAGGATCCGGCTGGCCATCCGGTCGGGATGGAACGGCTCGAGGTCCTCCAGCGCCTCGCCCGTCGAAGCGAAGGCAATCGGTCGACCCACCACCTCCTTGACCGAGATGGCCGCACCGCCGCGAGCGTCACCATCGAGCTTCGTGAGCACCACCGCGTCGAGTTCGAGCCGCCCGTGGAAGGCCTCGGCGACGTTGACCGCATCCTGACCGGTCATGGCGTCGAGGACGAGAAACGTGTAGTGCGGCTCCAGGACCCCGGCGATCTCGGCGACCTCCGACATGAGGTCGTCGTCGATCGCCAGGCGACCGGCGGTGTCGCAGATCATGACGTCGCGTCCGAGGCGCCGGGCCTCGGTGAGCCCGGCGGCAGCCACCGCCACCGGATCGCCGGGCTGGCTGAAAACCGGCACGTCGATGCGCCCCGCCAGGGTGCGGAGCTGTTCGACGGCGGCAGGCCGGGCCAGGTCGGCACCCACCAGCAACGGGTTCCGTCCCTTCGCCTTGAACCAGCGCGCCAGCTTGGCGGCCGCCGTCGTCTTGCCCGACCCCTGGAGGCCGGCGAGCAGCACCACCGTCGGCGGCTTCGAGGCGAACGTGATGGGCATCGTCTCGCCGCCGAGGACGCCGGTGAGCTCCTCGAGCACGATCTTGACGACCTGCTGGCCGGGGTTGAGGACACCGGCCAACTCCTCGCCGACGGCACGCACCCTGATCCGGTCCTGCAGGGTCCGTACCACGCCGAGGTGGACGTCGGCCTCCAGCAGGGCGACGCGGATCTCATTAAGGACCTCCTCGACCTCCCCGGGGCCCAGGCGGCCCTTCCCCCGGATGTTGCGGAGGATCCCCTCGAAGCGGCTGGTCAGGCTCTCGAACATCTCCGGCCCCTCACTCGAACAGGGCGTCGACGAAGTCTCCGGGCTCGAACGGCACGAGGTCGTCCAGCCCCTCCCCCACGCCGACGAATTTGACAGGGATGCCGAACTCGTCCTCGACGGCGAGGACGATGCCGCCGCGTGCCGAGCCGTCCAGCTTGGTGAGGACGAGGCCCGTGACATCGGCGGCCTCGGTGAACTGGCGGGCCTGGACCAGGCCGTTCTGGCCGACCGTGGCGTCGAGGACGAGGAGCGTCTCGGTGACCGTGCCGGCCCCCTTCCCGGCGACCCGTCGGACCTTGGTCAGCTCGTCCATCAGGTTGCCACGCGTGTGGACCCGACCGGCCGTGTCGGCCAGCACCAGATCCGCCCCCTGTGCGGCGGCGTGCTCGACGGCGTCGAAGACCACGGAGCTCGGGTCGGCACCCTCGGCGCCCCGGACGACCGTGGCACCGGCACGCTCGGCCCACAGCGCCAGCTGGTCGACCGCCGCTGCCCGGTAGGTATCACCGGCAGCAAAGACGACTTGCCGTCCTTCGGCCACCAGGCGTCGCCCCACCTTGCCGATCGTCGTCGTCTTGCCCACGCCGTTCACGCCGACAAAAAGCCAGACGCTCGGCGCTCCCCCCACCGACAGGGTCCGGTCGGCACGGTCGAGCCGACCGACGATCTCGTCCTTCAGAAACTCGACGACTCCATCGCCGCCGGACGCTCCTTCGACTGCGGCCCTTTCGCTCACCCGTGCGAGGAGCGCCGCCGATGTCGCCACGCCGACGTCGGCGAGGATCAGCGCCTCCTCGAGCCTGTCCCAGGTGACCGCATCGACCTCGTCGCGTCCACGGACGACGGCCAGCCGGGTGGCGAGGGCCCCGCGGGCGCGGCCGAGACGGTTGCGAAGGCTCATGGAGCGGGAATCCTAACGGCGGCCGTCAGGGGTGCCGGGGGGATCTGCCGGCTCGACCTCCGGGCAGCAGGAGCTAGCTGATGAAGTCGTCCCAAGAACCCAGTTCGACCTCGGTCGTCCTGAGGACCCCGTCGCGCTCGAACTGCAGCTCCACCGTCATGCCGGGGAGTCGGAGTTGGATGTCCGCACGGAGGGCATCCATGGCCACGAGCAGACGCCCGTCAGAGGCCACGATCAGGTCGCCGGTTTCTAGTCCGGCGACGTCGGCGGGAGAACCGGGCTCGACCGCTTCGACCCGGGCCCCGGGCCGCCCGTCCGTGGTGGACGCCCCGACGATGCCCAGCCAGGCGGTCCCGACGGGCTCGCCGGCCAGCAGGCGCTCGGCCACCATGATCACCGTGTCGCTCGGGAGGGCGAAGCCCACGCCGGCATTGGAGACGTCGAAGGAGTTGTTGGTCCGGATCGAGGTGTTCATGCCGATGATCCGACCGGACCGGTCGGCCAGAGGGCCGCCCGAGTTTCCCGGATTGATCGGTGCGTCGGTCTGGATCGTCGCCACCCCGGCGCATTCGGCGGTCAACTCCCGACCCCGATTGCAGCCGAAGGAGGGGACCACCCGCCCGATGGCGCTCACGATGCCGGAGGTCACGGTCTGGGTCAGTTCGAACGGGCTGCCCACTGCCACGGCGAGTTGGCCCACGCGGACCTCGTCGCTCGGCGCGAACGTGGCGGGCACCAGTTCGGGGGCGGGTTCCTGGAGGCCGAGTACTGCAACGTCCCGGCGGATGTCTGCGCCGATGACGGTCGCCGCGATCTGGCGACCATTGGGCAGGACGACGCTCACTTCGATCGCCGCCAGTTCCTCGGCCGTCGCCGCTTCGTCGATCAGCACGTGGGCATTGGTCACCACGTGGCCCTCACCGTCGAGGACGATTCCCGAGCCCTGGCCGAAGTTCAGTACGTAGATGAGGACCACCGAGGGGGTCACTGCCTCGGCGACGGCGACGACCGGCTCGTCACCGGGATCGGTGACCGGTGCCTCACCCACGATCACGGTGAGGCCCGTCGCCGACGGGCCCGGATCGGCGCCGTTGCCGCTTCGGAGCAGCCAGCCGACACCGACGCCGACACCGACCAGGACCAGGACCACCATCCCGGCAGCGACCAGGCGCGCCCCTCTGCGGACGACGGGGTCGACCGGAGCGACAGGCGCCGGCAAGGGAGCGGCGACGTCGTGCGAAGGTGCGTCGGACAACGGGAATTCGGTCTCCTCCGAAGGTGCCGGGACCACACCGATGCCATCCGTCTTCGGGGGCGGTGGGGACATCGAAGGGTGTCGAACGGCGCCCTCGTCTTCGGTCATCGACTCCTCCACGCCATCAGTATCCCAATTCGGGGTCAGCGATCCACGTACCGAGGCAGCCAGATCGTGAAGGTCGACCCGACGCCGACGGTCGAACGCACGGTGGCCTGCCCCCCGTGTCCCTCGGCGATCTGGCGGACGATCGCCAGCCCCAGTCCCGACCGTCCGTGTTCCCTGGCCGACGAGAGGTCGCCACGCCAGAAGCGCTGGAAGACGTGGTCCACGTCGTCGGGGTCGATCCCCGGTCCCTCGTCTCGCACCGAGATCCAGACCTTCTCGTCGTCGTGGCCGGCGGTGACCAGGACGGACGAGTCCGGATCGGAGACGCGGATCGAGTTGCTGAGCAGGTTTGCCAACCCCCGGCGAAGTGCCGCCGGGTCACCGACGACCGCCAGTCGTTCCGCCACCTCGGCCCGGAGCTCCACGACCGCCGACTCGGCGGCCGCGGCGAAGTCGGCGACCGTCTCCGCGACGACGGACGCCAGGTCGATCGGATCGCGGTGGATGTCCGGCCGCTCGTGGTGCGCGTACAGGAGCAGGTCGTCGACAAGCGACGACATCCGGGAGGTGGCCCGAAGCGCCACCTCGCCTGCTGCCCGGAAGTCGTCCGGCCCCGACCGCGGATCGTCCATCACCACGTCCAGGTTGGTCCGGAGGACAGCGAGGGGGTTCCGCAGTTCGTGGGAGGCCTCCTGGATGAAGTGTCGCTGCATCTCGAAGGAGGCGTCCAGGCGGTCGAGCATGTCGTCGAACGTGTCGGCCAGCTCCCGGAACTCGTCGGGCGGACCACCGAGGCCGATCCGGCGCGACAAGTCAGTGCCCTGGATTCTTCGCGCCACGGCGGTGATCCGACCGATGGGCCGGACGACGAGGCCGGCGACGTACCACCCGATCGCCAGGCTGGCGACGAAGAGGACCGCCAGCGCGACGACGGAGTAGATCCGCAGCTGTCGCAGCGCCCGGCGGTTGACGGCCTCCTCGAAGACCTGCAGGCCATCGGCGGCATCGTCCTCGGGGGCATCGGCGACGAGCTCGGTGAACGCCGAATGGCGGGACATCGGCTCGTCGGCGAGGACGCGCGACACGTTCTGGTAGATGGCGCCGACAGCGACGGCCGCGATGCCGAACAACAGGATCGAATGGAGCAGGGCCAGGCGAAAGCGGATGCTCGCGGTGGGGAGCCGAATGTGCCTCAGGCGAGACGGTCGGGTCTCGGCCGGTCCGATGCTCATCCGGCCTCGCTTCCCGTGCCGAGTCGGTAGCCGCGACCGACGACGGTCTCGATGGTGCCATCTCCGCCCACGGCGGCCAACTTCTTGCGGAGCGTTCCGACCGTCACCCGGACGGTCTGGGTGAAGGGGTCGGCGTGCTCGTCCCACACGTGCTCGAGCAGCTCCTCCTGGGAGACGACCTCTCCGGGCCGCGACATGAAGTAGCGCAGCAGGGCGAACTCCTTGGGTGTCAGGTCGAGGGTGGCTCCATCGCAGGCCGCATGGTGGCGGGCCGTGTCGAGGAGCAGTCCGCCGAACGCGAGTAGCGCCCCCGAACGGCCGGCGTCCCGACGCAGGAGGGAGCGGATTCGTGCGCCCAGTTCGTCGAAGGAGAACGGCTTGACCAGGTAGTCGTCGGCACCCGCGTCCAACCCGCGGATCCGGTCGTCCACGGTGTCCCGGGCGGTGAGCATCAGGATCCGGGGGGCGACCCCCTCCACGGGGTTCGCCCGGAGGCGCGCACACACCTCGAGGCCGTCGATACCGGGCATAGTCAGGTCGAGGCAGACCAGGTCGTAGTCGGTGAACGAGGCCTTGTCGAGCGCTTCGTCGCCGTCGGCGGCCGTGTCGACGGCATAGCCCTCACGACGCAGGCCACGCGCCAGTGCCTCGACGAGGTCGGCTTCGTCGTCGACGACGAGAATCCGCATTTCCCAACGGTACTCCGAGCCGAACCACCCGGACGGGCAGGTGTGCGGCGGATCAGGAGGCGACGAGTGCTGCCGCCTCCTCGGCGACACGATCCACCTCGACCCGCTCGCTGATGACCCGGGATGAACCGCCGGGCGCCATGGTCACGCCGAAGAGGCAGTCGGCAGCCTCCATCGTCCGCTTCTGGTGGCTGACGATCAGCAGTTGGGCGTCTTTCCTGAACTGCCTGACAAGCCCGAGGAAGCGGTGCAGGTTGACGTCGTCGAGGGCGGCCTCGACCTCGTCCATGACGTAGAAGGGCGAGGGCCGGCTGCGGAAGACGGCGAACAGGAACGCCAAGGCGGTGAGCGAGCGCTCGCCACCGGACAGCAGGGAGAGCTTCCTGACGTTCTTGCCCGAGGGCTTCGCCTCGACCTCGATGCCGGTATCGAGCAGGTTGTCCGGATCGGTGAGGTGCAGCCGGCCCGTGCCCCCGGGGAACAGAGTGTCGAACAGGTCGGTGAAGTGGGCCGACACCTCGGCGAACGCCTCGGCGAACACCGTGGCGATCTCGTCGTCGATCGAACGGATCACCTTGCGGAGATCGCGGCGGGTGGTGCGGATGTCCTCGAGTTGGCCGCCGAGGAACTCGTGGCGCTCGAGCAGGGCGTCGTATTCCTCGAGCGCCAGCGGGTTGACCGGACCCATCAACTCGAGTTCTCGCTCAAGCTCGGTGATCCGGGCTGCCGCCGTGATGCCCTCGGGGAGATCGGAACAGGAGGCGCCGAGGACGGCGTCGGGCTCGCAGCCGAACTCGTTGCGGATGGACTCGGTCAGGTTCTCGAGGCGGAGCCTGGTCTCGGCCCGGTCGACCTCGAGCCGGGTCAGGCGCTCCCTCGCATCGGTCAGCGACCTCTCGGCGTCGGAGCGCTCGCGACGGAGGCCGTCGAGTCGCGCCGCCACGGCCCGCACCCGTTCGGACTGTCGACGACGCTGCTCGCGCAGCCCGTCGAGCCGCAGGTCGGCGATCGACATGCGGGAGTCGAGCGCCTCGACGAGGCGCCGAGTGGCCGACGCCCGCTGGTCGAGTTCGGAGCGCCGTCGGTCGGCCTGCTGCCGCTGGTCGTTGAGCTCGTCGAGGCGGCCCGAGTACTCGGTGACCCGGTTGAGCAGAAGGTTGCGTCGGGCCGCCAGGTCGGCCATCCGGACCTCGTGGGCGGTCCGGAGGCCGCTCAGCTCGGCGGAGCGTTCCTCGAGGTAGCGGCGCTGCTCGGCCATGCGCCGACCGGACTCCACAGCCTCGGTCTCGGCGTCCTCGAGGCCGGGCATCCTCGTCTCGAGGTCGGTGACCCGGGTCCGTTCGTCCCAGAGTCGGGTCTCGAGCACCCCGATGCGGGTCCGGAGGCCCTCGGCTTCGTTGACGACGTCGCGGCGTTCGGCCTGGAGGCGCTGGAGCGCCTCGGCGGCTGCCGTGAAGCGGCCATCGTGGACGTCGAGTTGACGGGTATGCCGTGCGACCTCGCCCTCGAGGTCGGAGGTTCCACGTTCGGCCTCGTCGAGCAAGCGACGGGCGTCGGCCCGCTCCTCCTCGGAGGTGGTGAGGCTGGTCTCGGCGTCGGCCAGAGCGGCGCCCGTGGCACCTCCGCGGTCGCCGCCGATCCGCCACCCGGACGGCCCGAAGCGGTCCCCCTCGAGGGTCACGAAGACGGCGTCGGGGTGCGCCATCGCCGCCTCGACGGCGGCGTCGGCGTCGACGACGGCGGCCGGCGCCAGGAGACGGTCGAGCAGGCGTTCGACTTCGGCGGTGCGTGCCCGTACGTGTGCCCGCACCGACTGCCCGACCGGTGGAGACGTGGCCCGACCGGTGCCTGCGGTCAGCGACAACACCGCGGCCCGGAGCCGACCCTCGCGCAGGGCGTCGAGAGCCTGGACGGCCCGCTCGACGTCCTCAACGACGACTGCGTCGAGCGCCTCGCCGGCCGCCGCAGCGAATGCGGCCTCATAGCCCTCGTCGACCTCGACCAGGTCGAGCAACGTGCCCAGGACTCCTTCGATCCCCGACAGGTGGGCCACGCCGGCACGCGAGCGGGCCTCGTCGAGTGCCAGGGCGAGGGCCTCGGCCCTTGCCCGCGTCGAGCGAACGTCGGCCTCCGCCGTGGCCAGCCGCTCCCAGACGGCGTTGCGCTGCATGGCGGCCGCGTGCAGGCGCTGTTCGATCCGGGAGAGCGCCTCGACCAACGGCTGTTCGGCTGTCTCGCCTTCGGACAACTGGCGACGCAGGTCGGCAGCGGATGCGTCGAGGCGTTCGGTCTCGGCCTCGAGCAGGGCAAGGCGGCCGGTGAGGCCGTCGCTCTCTGTCGAGGCCTGTGCGAGCGTCGCCCGAAGCACGCCCAACTCGCCGCGTGCTTCGGCGGCGCGGGTGCCGAGGGCCACGACTCCGTCAGCCCAGGTGACCTCGAAGGCGGCGCGGTCGGCCGCCAGGCCGGTTTCGGCCAGCGCCAGCCGCTCGGACTCGGGGGCCAGGGACTCGGATTCGGATTCGAGGCCCGCCAACTCCGCCTCTGCCCGGGTCTTGTCGGCTTCGAGGCCCAGGACCATCTGCTGCGAGACGAAGGCCTCGCGGTCGCGCTCGATGCCGCGCAGGCGCTCGACCAGCACGCCGCGGAGCCCGCGGCCGCGCTCACGGAGGGACTCGTAGCGGAGCAGACGGTCGCCGGGGTCGTCTCCGCCGGCGGCCAACTCCGCCTCTGCGACGCTGATCTGGTCGGCAAACCCCTCGAGGATGGTGCGGGACCCGGACTCGACCCCGGCCAACTCGGCTCGGAGGGCGGCCTCCTCCCGCGCCCGTTCGCGGAGCGCGGTGAGTTCGGTGGCCGTACGGTGGCGGCGCAGCGAACTCAGCTCGCCGACCAGGTCTCCGTGTCGACGGGCCGCCTCGGCTTGACGTTCGAGTGGCCGCAACTGTCGCCGCACCTCGCGTTGCAGGTCGCCCAGGCGATCGAGGTCCACCTCGGTCGAACGGAGGCGCCGTTCGGCCTTCTCGCGGCGTTTGCGGTACTTCAGGATCCCCGCAGCGTCCTCGATGATCATGCGCCGCTCCTCGGCGTGTGCGTTCAGCACGGCGTCGATCTGGCCCTGCGAGATGATCACGTGCTGCTGACGGCCCACCGATGCGTCGGAGAGCAACTCCTGGATGTCGAGCAACCGGCAGGCCGTGCCGTTCAACGCGTACTCGCTCTCGCCGGTCCGGAGCAGCGTGCGGGTGATGGTGACCTCGGTGAGGTCGACCGGCAGCAGGCCCGAGTCGTTGTCGATCGTGAGCGAGACCTCGGCCCGGTCGAGGGCGGGCCGTTCGGCGGTGCCGGCGAAGATGACGTCGTCCATCTTCTGTGACCGGACGGCACTTGGGGCCTGGGCGCCGAGCACCCAGGTGACGGCATCGACGACGTTGGACTTGCCGCTGCCGTTCGGGCCGACGACGACGGTGACGCCCGGCTCGACGTCGAGGACGACCGGGTCGGCGAAGGACTTGAAGCCCTTGATGGTGAGCCGCTTGAGGAACAACCCGGCTACCCCTCGGCGCCGTCTGTTCCGCGACCCGGGACGCGGACTGACACGCGAATCACAGTCCTGTCATTTGCCACGCCTCCACCATAGACGCAGGAACGGCGTCAGGCGCCGCGCTTCAAGCTTAGGTGTCGCAGTAGCCGCGAAGGGCATGTCCGAACCGGAACGCGTGGTGCGACGCGCCGACCCTCAGACCTGCGTGTCGCAGTAATACGTCCAGCGGTTCTTGTACCTGGTCCGCAGGATCGGCGCCCGGCTGCGCGGACTGAGGTCGCCGGCCCGCCCGTAGACGGACAGGTGGTCCTGGTAGATGCCCGGGATGCCGAAGATGTCGAGGAACGGCCGTTCCTCGAGGTTCGTGCCCCGGTACTTGACCGCGTTGTGGAGGATCTCGACGACCGCCCGGTAGAGGCGCCGGACCTCCTGGCTGGAGAGCGAGTCGCTCCGCCGATCGTGCCGCAGACCGGCGGCGAAGAGGATCTCGTCGCTGTAGACGTCACCGATACCGACGATGAAGGAGTCGTCGCAGAGGAGGTCCTTGAGCAACGTGTCGCGGCCGGCCA
>JARQPW010000051.1 GCA_029577135.1 Acidimicrobiales bacterium | reverse complement strand
GATGGTCGACAGCGACCGCGAGGCGCTCCAGCGCCAGGGCGCGGGCTGACCGGACGGTGAGGCGACCGTGATCGCCGTCCTCGCCGGTGGCGTCGGTGCGGCGCGCCTGCTCCGGGGACTGGTACAGGTCGTCGATCCCGCCGACGTCGTCGTGGTGGCCAACACCGGCGACGACCTGGTCCTGCACGGACTGCACATCTCGCCCGACATCGACACGGTCACCTACACGCTGGCAGAGGCGGGCAATCGGAAGACCGGCTGGGGACTGGCCGGCGAGACCTGGCAGGCCATGGACTCTCTGGATCGCTACGGCGGCCCCACCTGGTTCCGGCTGGGCGACAGGGACCTCGGCACCCACCTCTACCGGACGGGCCGGCTCGCCGACGGGGCGGGACTCACCGAGGTGACCGCCGAGGTTGCCGAATCCTGGGGGCTCGGCTTCCGCCTCCTTCCCGCCACCGAGGACCGGCTGCGGACGATGGTGACGCTGGCCGACGGCGGCGAGGTCGGCTTCCAGGAGTACTTCGTCGGGCTCCGGCACGACGTGCCCGTCTCGGGGGTCCGCTTCGACGGCGCCGATGACGCCCTCCCCGGACCGGGAGTCCTCGAGGCGATCACGACCGCTGAGGCGGTGGTGGTCGCACCTTCCAACCCCCTGGTGTCCATCGCCCCGATCCTCGCCGTTCCCGGTGTACGGGATGCTGTGGCTGCCCGGCGCGAGACGGTCGTGGCGGTCTCCCCGATCGTCGGCGGCTCGGCGCTCAAGGGCCCCGCCGACCGGATGCTCACCGAGATGGGGCACGAGTCGTCGGTCGTCGGGATCGCCCGCCTCTACCGTGACCTCGTGGCCACCCTCGTGATCGACCGTGTCGACGCCGACCTGGCCGACGGCGTCGAGGCCGAGGGCGTGCACTGTGTCGTCACCGACACCGTGATGCGGACGACCGACGTGGCGGCTGCGCTGGCGAAGACGGCCATAGAGGCCGCAGCATGACGACCGAGCTACGCGTGGTCCCGGTTCCCGGACTCCCCGAGGTCCGCCCGGGGGACGACCTGGCCGGGATGGTCGCGTCGGCCTGCGAAGCGGCCATCGGTCTCGGTGACGGCGACGTCGTCGTGGTGACCCAGAAGGTCGTTTCAAAGGCCGAGGGCCGACTGGTCGACATCGACCCCGAGACCGGCCACCGCCCGATCGTCGAGGCCGAGTCCGTCCGGATCCTGCGACGGCGCGGCGACCTGGTCATCGCCGAGACCGAACACGGCTTCGTCTGCGCGAACGCCGGCATCGACCTCTCGAACGTCGAGGCCGGACAGGCGGCGCTGCTCCCCGAGGACTCCGACCGTTCGGCACGGCGCATCCGCGATGCCCTCACCCACCGCTTCGGCGTCGAGGTGGCCGTCATCGTGAGCGACACCTTCGGGCGCCCGTGGCGCCGGGGGGTCACCGACGTCGCCATCGGCGTCGCCGGACTCCGTCCCGTCATCGACCTGCGGGGCACCGCTGACGCCCTCGGTCGTGAGCTCCAGGTCACCGAGGTGGCTGTGGCCGACGAGTTGGCGGCCGCAGCGGAACTCGTGATGGGCAAGTCGGCGGGCATCGCCGTGGCGGTACTCCGCGGCGTCGATCCCACATGGCTGGGCGACGGCAGCGTGGCCGACGACCTGGTCCGCAGGCCCGACGAGGACCTCTTCCGCTAGGTGCCGGAGGCGCGGAACCAGTCGATCGTCCGGCGGATGCCCTCGTCCAGGCCCACACGCGGCCGCCAGTCCAGTTCCGCCGAAGCGAGCGAGGGGTCGAGCGCCGAACGCTCCAACTCACCGGTGCGTGCCGGTGCCCGGAGGGCCTCGTCCGGCCCACCCCCGAGGGCGGCCATCGAACGGTAGAGGCCGTCGACCGACGTCTCCACGCCGGTTCCGATGTTGAACAGCAGCCCGTCACCCCTTTGTGCTGCGGCGACGAAGGCGTCCACGACGTCGTCCACGTAGACGAAGTCGCGGGTCTGTGCGCCGCTCCCGTAGACGGTGCAGGGCTCCCCGGCCAGCAGCCTTCCGGTGAAGATGGCCACCACGCCCGCCTCACCGTCGGCGTCCTGACGGGGGCCGTACACGTTGGCCAGGGCGAGTTCGGTCCACCGGACCCCGTACAGCGACTCGTAGACACGCAGATAGGCCCCGGCGGCGAGCTTCGACGCCCCGTAGGGGCTCTCAGGTCGGTGCGCCGTGGATTCGTCCAGCGGTAAGAGCGACGGGTCGGCGTCTCCGTACAGCGTTCCTCCACTCGACGCCAGAACGACCTTGCGGGTGCCGGCACGTCGGGCACCTTCGAGCACCCGGATGGTGCCGAGGACGTTGGCCTCCGCATCGCCGAGGGGGTCATCGACCGAGGCCCGCACGTCGACCTGTGCGGCGAGGTGGTACACGACCTCCGCCCCGGCCCCGGCGATGAGTTCGATGCTTCGATCCTCGCTCAGGTCGACCACCTCGAGTCGCAGCCGGTCGCCCGCCGACGAGCGGGCGTCGGCGAGGTTCGCCTCGCTGCCGGTGGAGAGGTCGTCGAGCACGACGACGTCGTGTCCGTCGGCCAGGAGTCGGTCGACGAGCGTCGAGCCGATGAATCCGGCTCCCCCGGTGACGACTGCCCTCACCCCGGACCCCTCAGTCCTGCTCCGGACGACGGTCGTCCGAGAGGAGTTCGCCTGCGGCAACCTCGGCCCCGTGGCCGACGACCGAGAGGCCGAGCACCTGTGCCTCAGGACCGACGGTTGCATTGCGACCCACGAGGGAGCCGTCGACGACTGCTCGCTCCCCGATCCGCGATCCGGCCATGACCACAGCGTCGCAGACCTGTGCCCCCTCGGCCACGACGACTCCCGGGCCGATCACCGAACGGCGAACCGTCGCACCGGGGTGGATCTCGGCGGCATCGTCGACGCCGGACCGGGCCGGCCCTCGGACGCCGTCCAGCAGGTCGAGTTGCACGCCGAGGTAGGTCTCGGGCGTTCCGGTGTCCACCCAGTACGCCTCGGAGCGGAACCCGTAGAGGACACCCTCGTCGGCCATCGCCGGAAAGACCTCGCGTTCGACTGATACACGCAGACCGGGTTCGATGCGGCCGAGGACCGAGGGCTCGAACACGTAGGTGCCGGCGTTGATCCAGTTGCAGGGGGCCTCGCCGGCCGGCGGCTTCTCGACGAAGCCCGTGACCCGCCCGTCCGTGTCGGTGGGCACCACGCCGTAGCGCGAGGGGTCGTCGACGGGCGTCAGCGAGACCGTTGCCTCGGCCCCGGACGCCCGATGGAACCCGACCAGTTCATCGACGGCGAGGTCGGTGAGCACGTCGCCGTTGAGGACGAGGAACGCCTCGTCGATTCCGGCGTCCTCGGCGGCGAATCGGATGGCCCCGGCGGTGTCGAGCGGGTCGGGCTCGACGGCGTAGTGGAGCGGGACTCCGGCGCAGCGACCGTCGGGATAGGCGTTCCGGAAGGTGTCGGGCAGGAAGCCGAGCGAGAGCACCACCTCTTCGACGCCGTGGGCGGCGAGGTGTCCGACCACGTGCTCGATCATGGGCCGATCCACGATCGGCAGCATCTGCTTCGGGAGGTTCGAGGTGAGCGGGCGCAGCCTCGTCCCGAAGCCCCCGACCAGCACCACGGCGCGCACGGCGCTCGCCCTATCCGGCGGTGGGCGTCGGAGCGTCCGGGGTCCCCGAGGTGATCGCCCGCGGGTCCACCGTCTCGAGGAACGTGAACCGCTCGGAGCGCGGGGCCGGTGGTTCGGCGCCCTCGGGCACGAACGCGATCGTGAACGCCTCGAGGTTCTTCAGGAAGCGGATGTCGGCGAGGCCCTGTGTGATGACCTGGGGAGCACGGTCGCGGTCCTGGGCGTCGAAGCGGGCCACCTTGATAACGGTCGGCTCGCCACCGCAGTCGGCGCCCTCGGTGATCGTCTCACCCGTGTCGAGTCGGATCGACGTGTCGTCGATCATCCCGCCGAACGCCCCGAAGAACTCGCCGATCGTGGCGCTCTTGCCGGAGGCGAGGGAGCTGAACGGGTGGATGTGGATGATGCCGTCGCCGTGCGTGTGGATGCCGTTGGGGTCAGCCTCGTTGACGATCTTGCCCCGGTAGGTGTCACAGACGTAGATGTCGTAGGCCGAGTGCCAGTGGTCGCCCAGCCGCGGCGCCGCCGTCGCTTCGCGCCCGGATCGGGCGAAGGCCACCAGGGCGACGCCGAGGATTACCACGAGGGCGAGCGCGAGGGGAAAGCCCAGCGCCCGTCGTTCTCCGGTGCCGCCGCCGGCTCCCGCCCGAGCGGCGCGCGCGACCTTGTTGCCTGAATCTCCACGTGCCATCGGGCGGACACGCTACCGGCACCCGCCCCGCTTCAGCGGGCGGTTGCGGTCATCGCGACCGGAGTTCCTCCACGAGTCGTACGTACGAATCGGTGACAGATCGCGGTGATGCCCACTGCTGCGCCCACGCACGTCCCGAGTCGCCCATCGACGCTCGCGCCCCGGCATCACCGACCAGCCGCTCGACTGCTGCGACGAACGCATCGACGTCCTCCGGCGGGACCGCCACCCCGGCCCGAGCCTCCCCGACCACCCGGGCGACCTCGCTCCCCTCGTCGACGCTGGCGATCAGCGGGCGTCCCGCCGCCAGGATCGAGTACATCTTGGAGGGGACGCTGCTGGCCGAGAGGCCGCGGCGCAGTGCCACGACGTGCACGTCCGCGGAGGCCATCACCTCCGGGACGCGGTCGGCCGGCTGGTATCCGACGACGGTGAGGTTGGGTAGGTCCTCGGCGGCCCGGTGCAGCCCCTCTGCGGCCACGCCGCCGCCGTTGATGACGTAGGCGATGTCGTCACGGTCGCGGTGCCGCCGTGCCGCCTCGACGATGATGTCGAGGGGTTGCGAATGCCCGAGGTTGCCGGCGTACATCACGACCGTGCGGTCTCCGAGCCCGAGTTCGCCCCGATAGGCGGTGTCGCGGTCGAGAGGCCGGATCGTGGTCGTGTCGACGAAGTTGGGGATTACCCGGACCAGTGGGTCGCGCGACGAGCCCCCGAGCTTTGCCGTCACATTGGCCGCCAGGTCGTCGGACAGGACCGTCACGGCGTCGGACCGCCGGTAGCAGAATCGCTCGAGGGACCGGAACAGCCGGATCACCCGTGGTGAGGTGATCGCCCCGACCTCGATGGCGACGTCCGGGAACACGTCCTGGACGTTGAGCACCAGCGGGCACCGGTGGCGCCGGGCGGCGACCCAACCGGCGGGACCCAGGGTCAGGGGCGGCGACAGGGCCATGACCGCGTCGAACGGACCCCGGGCGGCAACGGCGGCCAGTGCCGCCGTTCCCGAGAACATTGCGAAGCCGAACGCCCTGCCGACGAGCCGTTCCTTGCGGCCGGCGAAGGGCTGCAGGCGGACGACCGACGCCGACCCCTGGGATCCCCTGCGGACGAGACGCCCGCGCCATCCGTCCTCGACCCGGTGGTCCCGATACCAGGGCAACGAGGTCACCACGTGTACGTCGTGGCCGGCCGTTCCCAACTCATCGACGATGCGGGACACGACGACCCCGGTCGGTGCGGTATCCGGAGACAGGTGGGGGGTGATGACCAGCAGGCGCATGGCCGGTCAGCCCGGGGTGTCGAGTGCCAGGCGCCAGGCCCGTTCGAGCTGCTCCGCCGAGGCTTCCCACGAGAACTCGGCGGCCCGGCGCAGGCCGGCCTCGGCGGCGACACGGCGGGCCCCGGCGTCACCGAGCGCCCGGTCGAGCACCTCGGCCCAGCCCGTTACATCGCCGGGGTCCACGGACCATCCGGCTCCCCCGGCCACGTCCTGCGCCGGCGTGCCGCTGGCCACGACGACCGGCACGCCTGCCGCCATCGCCTCGAGGACCGGGATCCCGAAGCCCTCGTACAGCGACGGGAATACCAGGAGGGATGCACCGGCGAGTCGCTGCGCGTACTCGGCATCGGGAATCCGCCCGGTGCGTTCGATCCGGTCCCCCAGCCCGGATCGCTCGATGGCGAGGATCACCGCGCCTTCGGACCGACCCGAACCCCCGGTGAGCACGAGGCGCGCCTCCGGGTGCCGGTCGGCGATCCGACCGAAGGCCTCGATGAGCAACTCGTGGTTCTTGTGCGGGTGGCTGACTGCCGGGTAGATCACGACCGGTGGCGAGGACGGCTCCACCAGTCGGTCCGCCACGCGGTCCACGCCGGACGACACGGTCACGATCCGTCCGGGATCGACGCCGAAGTGCCGGACGACCTGTTCGCCGACGGCGTCGCTGACGGTCACCACGACATCGGCCCGGCGGAGCGAGCGGGGAACCGACCACGAGAGGAAGCCCTCCTTGACCACCGAGAAGTGCTCCGGATGGTCGAACGGCTGCAGGTCGTGGACGGTGACCACGGCCGGCCGGGAAGAGCGCACGGGGATGCGGCCGCCGACGTGGTGTACGGCGTCGAAGTCGCCGGTCCGCCGGGCGAGCCAGGTCGACTCGCTGGCGATCCGCCGGATTCGGCTGCGGCCGTCGCCCGGGGAGGCAACCACCTCCAACTCGTCGCAGAGGTCCGGATGGGCCTGCCGCAGGGACTCATGCAGGAAAAGGACGGGTCGGATGTCGCTGGAGCCGTGCCGGGCGAATGCCCGCAGGGTCCGGACCGCGTACTCCTCGGAACCGCCGACGTCGCCGGGAACGAGGAAGAGCAGGTTGACGGCGATGCGCTTCGCGGCGGTCATGGGGCCATCATGCTGCCAGTACCGCCCGGTAGACGGTGACCGTCCGTTCGGCCACGGCATCCCAGGTGAAGGACTCGGCGCGAGTCCTGCCAGCGGACGCGAAACGTCCGGCCTCGATGGCGTCGGCGAGGAAGTGGCGGATTCCCTCCGCCAGCGACACGGAGTCTGTGGGGTCCACGAGGACGCCGGCTGAGCCGACGACCTCCGCAGTCGCCGTATCGGCCGAGGTCACGACCGGTGTCCCCTGAGCCATGGCCTCGAGGACCGGGAGGCCGAAGCCCTCGAGCAGGCTGGGGAAGGCGAACACGTCCGCCAGGGCGTACCACGCCCGCTTCTCGTCCTCGGTGACCGGGCCCACGACCCGGACCCGGTCGCCGAGCGGGGCTACGAGTCGTTCGACATCGACCCCCCAGCCGGGTGGGCCCACCAGGACCAGCACCGCATCGGGGACCGCCGTCATGGCCTCGACGAGCCCCGCCAGGTTCTTGCGCGGTTCCGCCACGCCCACCCAGAGGACGACGCTCCCGTGGAGCCCGTGCCTCGCGCGGAGGGCCTCGACGTCCACGGGCTCGGCGGCCCGCAGGTCGACGCCCAGCGGTACGACGCAGATGCGCTCCGTCGGGATGCCCGCATCCGAGAGGTCGGCGGCGGTCGCGGCCGATGGGCACAACACGCGGCTGGCACGGCCAGCTGCCTCGAGCCACGCCTCGAACATCCGGCGGCCCCGGGGCGTGAAGTGGTCGGGGTGGTGCCGCCATGCCAGATCGTGGATGGTTGCGACCAGGGGGGCCCTGCTGGCGGGCACCGCTCCGCCGGTGGCATGGACGATGTCGGGATCCCCGCACGGTCGATCGACCCATGGACGACCCAGGCGGACCCATGACTCGTAGAGCAGGGGACGGGGCAGGCGCAGGCGGGCGATCTCGATCCCCTCCGGCGGAGCGACGATCGGCTCTCCACGATGCGAAGCGGCGATGCCGACGACCTCGACGTCGGCCCGTCGCTCCATCGCCCCGGCCAACTCGACGGCGGCGACCGCCGTCCCGCCGGGGACCCGGTGCCAGCACTGCTCCAGCAACAGGGCTGCCCGAATCGGCTCCCCGGTCACGGACAGGACTTCCCCTCGGGTGGGCGGCCGTCCACGTCGATCGAGATGCGTGGCAACGACCACCAACCCCGACCGACGGACGCCTCGCCCTCGAGCAGGACTCCCGGCAACTGTGCCCGCGCCTCGGCCTCGACGACGGTCCGATCGCGTGGCGCCAGCACGAGGTTGCCGAAGTCGTCCCCGAGCAGGAGTTCGACAGAATCGCCCAGGCCGTCGAGCACCTCCACGATCGGCGTCCGGCTGAGGCTCTGGGCGAGGAGGACGGCGGCGTCGAAACGGTGGGGTGCGACGCGGATCACCGTCTGTGACGCCCGCTCCCCCTGGCGCCCCTCGACCTGGAAGCCCCTGCCGGCGAACTGGTCGGCCACCGGGACCTCCTCGGCGTCCACGACCTCGGGGGCACGCCCGTCGACGAGCACCACCTCGACCTGATCGGGCCGCAGCTGCACGCCGCGGAACACGTCGAACACCGCCTCCGCCTCGTCACCGTCGCTCAGAGTCAGCACCATCGACTCACCGACGAGGTCGTCCAGGACCGGCAACGAGTAGCGCTCGAGGTCGGTCGGCTGGAAGTCGCTGAACGCCCTGCCGATGTCGAGCAGGGTCCGCAGGGTGAGGCGTTCGTCGAGGATCACCGAATCGGCACCCGCCTCGATGAGGTCGTTGCGGACGAGGACCGAACGTGCGCCACGCTCCACGAGGCGCTCGAGGGCGAGGATGATGAAGTCCTGTTGGCGGTCATTGCGTTCGAGGTCGTTCGACACCCCGACCCTGCGCCAGCGCCCGCCGACGAACGCCTCGAGTTTCCGGCTCCGCACGAAGGCCAGCGAGGACGAGCCGTCGAGCACGTGGCATCCGGACTCCGGAATCGAAAGGCCGGACCCGACGTCGCGGACCGGTTGGTTGAACCACATCGGAATGCCGTCCAGTTCGTCGATGACCTGCACGAAGCCGGCGAAGTCGACCACCACGAAGTCGTGGATCGGCACGTCGAAGTTGCGACTCACCGTCTCGACCAGCGTCGGGGCTCCTCGCCCGAGGCCTCCCACGATCAGCGCCGACGCCAACTTCTCCTCCCGGACGGGCACGCCGTCCCGGTAGATGGGGAGGTACAGGTCCCGGGGGATCGACAGCACCGCCGCCCGCCGGAGTCCCGGATCGATGCGGACGAGCATGATCACGTCGGCCAGGGCGACGCCGCTGGTGGTGTCGCGCTGCGCCGCCGGGTCGTCCGGATCCATGCCGACCGCACTGTCCGTACCGATGAGGAGCAGGGTCCGTGGCGGGCCGGCGGGGCCGTAGACCGGGTCGTTGCCGGGGTCGCCCGAGCCGTCGCCGGTCGCCTCACCGGAACCCCCTGTGCCTCCGGCGCTGCCGGCATCGCCCGCGTTGCCCGGATCACCCGCACCACCAGCGCTGCCCGGATCACCCGCACCACCAGCGCTGCCCGGATCACCCGCGCCGCCAGCACCACCCTCGCCACCAGCATCGCCCGCGTTGCCTGGATCGCCCGCGCCACCAGCGCTGCCCGGCTCATTGTCCGGCGTGTTCGAACCCCCTGCGCCCGACGAACCCTGCCCACCCGACGCCGGATCCTCGGTTCCCGGCAGGTCGGCCAGCACGCCGGAGGGCACCTCGATCCGCACGATGCTGCTGACCGAGTCCTCGAACTGGTCGAGGCGTGCGGTCACATAGACCAGCGAGGCAGCGAACACCACGCCGAACACGAGCAGGAATCGCTGTGGCCAGGTGCGTCGCAGTCCCGCCTCCGTTGCCGACGTCACGTCCGGAGGGTACCAGCGCACCCCCCGGACGACCGTCGCGGCCTAGCCTGCCCGGATGCCGCAACCAGCCTCACCGACATCGCCTGGTGCCTGCTGGGTCGATGGTCGGCTGCTGACGCCCGACGATGGCATCCCCATCTCGGCCAACGACCACGCCATCGTGGTCGGAGACGGTGTGTTCGAGACGATGAAGGTGGTCGACGGCACCGCCTTCGCCCTCACCCGCCACCTCCGCCGCCTCCGCTTCTCCGCAGACGGCATGGGCATGCTCCCTCCCGACGATGAACGGATCCGCCACGCGGTGGCCGCTGTCCTCGACGCCGATCCCGACGCCGGGAAACTGCGCATCACCTGGTCGAGTGGCGTCGGTCCACTCGGCTCGTCGAGGGGAGGTGGGCCGGGCACCCTCATCGTGGCCACCGAAGCGGGATCGGCCTGGCCGGTCGCCGAGGCCGTCCACCTCTGTCGGTGGGCCCGCAACGAGCACGGCGCCCTGGTCGGCCTCAAGACGACGTCCTATGCCGAGAACGTGCTCGCCCTCGAGGCCGCCCACGACCGCGGGTGTTCCGAGGCGCTGTTCGCCAACACGGCCGGCGACCTCTGCGAGGGAACCGGCACCAACGTGTTCCTGGTCGTCGACGGCGAGCTCGTGACGCCTCCCCTCTCCTCGGGGTGCCTCGCCGGGGTCACGCGCGAACTCCTGCTCGAGGAGATGGCCGTAACCGAGCGGTCGGTCGCTCCCGACGAGTTCACCCGGTCCTCCGAGGCGTTCCTCACCTCGTCCACGCGGGATGTCAACGCCATCGCACGGGTCGACGACATGGTGCTTCCCGAGGCGCCGGGCCCGGTCACCGTGGCAGCACAGGCGGCGTTCGCCGACCTGTGTGCCCGCTCGCTGGACCCCTGATTCAGTCCCG
>JARQPW010000050.1 GCA_029577135.1 Acidimicrobiales bacterium | reverse complement strand
AGCCGCACCGTCCCGAATCCCTGCTCTACCACCTCGTCGCCCAACGGCCCACCGACGAACGCTTCGGCAGCGGCCAGCGCGACGGCTGCATTGTCCGCCTGGTGGGGGCCGTGGAGCGACAGGAAGATCTCGTCGTGGCGACCGTGCTGGCCGAAGAGGTCGACCTGCTGGCCGCCGACGGCGATCTGCGTCGCTGTCACGCCGAAGTCCCGGTCCCGTTCGAGGAGCGGGTCGGGCTCCTCGGCGAGGAAGAGGTCGCGGACGTCGATGGCGTTCTCTCCCAACACCAGTGGCCGTCCCGCCCTGACGATGCCCGCCTTTTCGCCGGCGATGGCCCGCCGCCAGTCGCCTCGGCCGTCAGTGTGGTCCCGACCGATGTTGGTCACGACGGCGACCTCGCCCTCGACCACGTTGGTGGCGTCGAAGCGGCCGAGCATCCCGACCTCGACCACTGCCACGTCCACTGCCTCGTTGGCGAACCAGAGCAGGGCGGCCGCTGTCAACAACTCGAAGTACGAGGAGGCCTCCGGGGCCGCAACGGTGTAGCGGGCGAGGTCGCCGACCAGGTCGCCGAACCCCACCTCGTCGATCATCTCACCGTCGATGGCGAGCCGCTCACGGATCGAGTCGACGTGTGGGCTGCTGTAGCAGCCGACTCGAAGTCCGAGGGCGCTGAGGAGCGACACCGTCATGGCGGCGACCGAGCCCTTGCCGTTGGTCCCCGTGACGTGGATCGTCCGCACGTCCTGTTGTGGATCGCCCATGCAGGCGACGAGGCCACGCATGGCGTCGAGGCTCAAGCCGTGGACCCGCCCGGCAGTCGCCTCCAGGTTTACGTGTCGGTCGAGGAATCGCAGTGCCTGCGGGTAGTCCATCGGCTCAGAGAATCCAGGGAGGTCGGAGATCCGGAGCGTGGTCCATCGGGGGCGTCGGAGGCACTGCCGCCGCGCCCGGATCAGGAAGCTGCGCGGTCGGGCTGCTCGTCGACGATCGGCACGACGTCCGGCGTCCTGCGCCCGCTGACGCAGGCGTCGTCGACGACGACCCGGCAGCTCTCGGATTCGCCCGGGAGTTCGAACATCACGTCGAGGAGGACCTCTTCGAGGATCGCCCGCAGTCCCCGCGCGCCGGTCCCGCGTTCGAGGGCCTCGGTGGCGACGGTCGCGAGGGCCTCCGTCGTGAACTCGAGCTCGGCGTCCTCGAACTCGAAGATCTTCTGGTACTGCTTCACCAGTGCGTTCCTGGGCTCGACCAGGATCTGGATCAGCGCATCGACATCGAGGCTGTCGACGGTGCCGACCACGGGCACACGGCCGACGAACTCCGGGATGAGGCCGAACTTCACGAGGTCCTCGGGCCGTACGCCGGCGAACAAGGCGCCCAGGTCCTTTTCGCCACGTGCCCGGATGTCGGCCCCGAAGCCGATGCTGGCACCGCCCAGCCGGCTCTCGATCAACTGCTCCAGGCCTGCGAAGGCGCCGCCGCAGATGAACAGGATGTTGGTGGTGTCGATCTGCAGGAACTCCTGGTGGGGGTGCTTGCGTCCGCCTTGGGGCGGCACGGCCGCCGTGGTGCCCTCGAGGATCTTCAAGAGGGCCTGCTGGACGCCCTCGCCGGAGACGTCGCGTGTGATCGACGGGTTCTCGCTCTTGCGGGCGATCTTGTCGATCTCGTCGATGTAGATGATCCCGTTCTCGGCCTTCTTGATGTCGTAGTCGGCCGCCTGGATGAGCTTCAGGAGGATGTTCTCGACGTCCTCCCCCACGTAGCCGGCCTCGGTGAGGGCCGTGGCGTCGGCGATGGCGAACGGAACCTCGAGCATGCGGGCAAGGGTCTGGGCCATCAGGGTCTTGCCACAGCCTGTCGGGCCGATCAGCAGGATGTTGGACTTGGTCAACTCGACGTCGGCGGCGGGCGAACGGTCGACTTGCACCCGCTTGTAGTGGTTGTAGACCGCGACCGAGAGGATCTTCTTGGCCTGTTCCTGGCCGACGATGTAGTCGTCGAGGAAGGCGAAGATCTCCCGGGGACGGGGGATCTCACCGAACGAGACGTCGCTGGGCTCGGAGAACTCCTCTTCGATGATCTCGTTGCAGAGGTCGATGCACTCGTCGCAGATGTAGACGCCGGGGCCCGCGATGAGCTTGCGCACCTGCTTCTGCGTCTTCCCGCAGAAGGAGCACTTGAGGAACTCGCCCCCTTCTCCGAACTTCGCCACGTGCTGCTCCTCGGTTCCCTCGGCTCCGGACCACGACCCTACTTGGTGGCGCTCCCCGGGCAGGGTCGATTCTCGGCGGAACTGGTGCTCGGCCCTACTTCACCGCGGCGATGGGGCCGCTCTTGTCGGCCAAGGCGCGGGTCTCGATGACCTCGTCGATGATGCCGTACTCCTTGGCCTCTGCGGCGGTCATGACGAAGTCGCGGTCGGTGTCATTGTTGATGCGTTCAGCGCTCTGGCCGGTGTGTCGGGCCAGGATCTCCTCGAGTTGGGTCTTGAGGCGCTGGATCTCCTTCGAGGCCAACTCGATGTCGGACACCTGCCCCTGTGCGCCGGCGTAGGGCTGGTGGATCAGGATCCGGGCGTGTGGCAGGGCGAGGCGCTTTCCCTTCGTGCCTGCCGCCAGCAGCACAGCAGCGGCGGAGGCCGCCTGGCCGAAGCAGATGGTGGTGATGTCGGGCTTGATGTACTGCATCGTGTCGTAGATGGCGAAGAGGCCGTTGATGTCGCCGCCCGGTGAGTTGACGTACAGGCTGATGTCGCGGTCGGGGTTCTCCGACTCGAGGTGGAGCATCTGGGCACAGATCAGGTTGGCCGTGATGTCGTCGATCGGGGTGCCGATGAAGATGATGTTCTCCTTCAGCAGGCGCGAGTAGAGGTCGTACGCCCGCTCGCCCCGGCTGGTCTGCTCGACCACGGTCGGCACGAGGTAGTTCTGTACGCGGAGATCGGCCAAGGTCATGCGCTGGGTTCCTGTTCGTGGTCGGGATCGGGATCAGGATCGGGATCGGCGGCTTCGGCGGCTTCGGCGGCTTCAGGTTCCTCGCCCGAGATCACGACCTCGGATTCGGAGGGCCGGAGGTCGTCGCGGTCGATCTCGTTGCCTTCCTCGTCGACGAACCCGACCTGTTCGAACAGCCAGTCCATGGCCGCCTGCTTGCGCAGGTCGGCGAGGAGTTCGAGGAGGTGGCCGGCTCTGGCCATCCCCTCTCGGAGCTCGTCGAGGTCGGTGTCGGGCTGGCCGGACTGTGCCGCCATCAGGGCGAGGTGCGCCTCGACGTCGGCTTCGTCTGCATCGATCCCCTCGGCGAAGGCGACGGCACGCAGACCGAGGTCGGCACGTGCCGAAAGCTCCGCTTCGGTCCGGAAGCCCTCGCGCATCGCCACGGTGTCCTGACCGGTGGCCTCGATCCAACGGGCGAAGTCGATGCCCTGCTGCGCCATCCGGATCGCCATGTCGCGGATGCGGTCGTCGATTGCCGATTCGACGAGGGCAGCGGGAAGCTCGTCGGCGACCAGCCCGGCGACCGCCCGGGCGATGTGCTCGCGGGCCATGACCGCCGCCTGGGCCTGCTTCATCGAGCTGATGCGGGTCCGCAGGTCGTCGGTCAGCTCGTCGATGGTGTCGAACTCGGAGGCCTCGGCGGCGAAGGCGTCGTCGGCCTCGGGAAGGACGAGCGCCTGCACCTCCTTCACGACGATGCGCAGGTGGAGGCTGCCCTCCTCCTGGGGGTGGTCGGCGTCGAACTCCAGGGTGTCGCCGGCCGATGCGTCCCGCAGGTTCTCGTCGATGTCGGCGACGACGGCGCCGGTGCCGACCTCGTAGAGGTAGTCGGTGGCGGTGAGTCCCTCGACGGGCTCGCCGTTGTGGCTGCCCTCGATGTCGATGGTGACCTGGTCGCCGTCGGCGGCGGCCCGCTCGACCACCTCGAGGGTGCCGTGCTGACGCCGGAGGGTGTCGACCTGGGTGGCGATGTCGGCCTCGCTGGCGTTCGGGGCGGGAACCTCTACGCTCAGGGAGGCGTACCCGCTGACCGACACCTGCGGGCGGACGGGAACCACGGCATCGAAGACGAGGTCGCCCGCCTCCTCGCCCGAGGTAATTTCGAGCGACGGGGAGTTGATCGCATCGACGGCGTGCTCGATGAGCGCCTTGCGGTAGTACTCGGGGACGGCGTCCTGGATCGCCTCGTGGCGGCCTGCGGCGGTGCCCAGACGGGCCTCGAGCAGCTTGCGCGGCGCCTTGCCGGGGCGGAAGCCCGGCAGCCGGACCTCGTGGGCGAGTTTGCGGAAGGCCCGGTCGACCGCCCGCTCGAACTCGGTCTCGTCGACGGAGACGGTCATCTTGACGCGGTCGCCGTCGAGGGTCTCGAGGGTGGTATGCACGGAATCGGGCCGGGAGTCCTGGGGTGCGGCTTCTGTGGTCGCGACGGGCTCGGTGGTCGCTTCGGGCTCGGGGTCCGCGACGTCGCTCGTCGCGGCCCTGAACTTGCGCAGGCGCAGGGAGAGGGGGTTCACAGTGGGGCGAGTGTACTGGTGGCCCGTGACAGGTCGGTCGGCAATTCCCCGGTCGAAACGGCAGAACCGCTGTCCAGGCGATCAGGCGAGGCTGGCCAGGATCTCCGCAAGGTCGTCGACGGTGGTGCGCGGGTTGATGATGCAGACGCGCATGGCCGGCCCGCCGTCGACGGTCGTCGGGGTGAGCAGAGCCATTCCTTCGGCGAGAAGGCGGTCGCACCACGCCTGGTAGTCGGCGAGGCCCCAGCCCCTGCGCCGGAACGCCACGACCGAGAGCTCCGGCTCGACGATGAGTTCCAGGTGGTCGGCGGCCGCGACCATCTCCCTCGTTGCCAGGGTGACCTCGAGGGTGCCCTCGATCGCGTCGCGGTAGGCATCGGTGCCATGGACGGCCAACGAGAACCAGAAGGGCATCCCTCGTGCCCGACGGGTCAGGACGTGGGCGTAGTCGCAGGGGTTCCAGACAGTGTCGTCGATGATCGGCTCGAGGTAGCCCGCCCGCTGTGTATGGGCATCGCGGGCGATCGCCGGGTTCCGGTAGAGCAGCGCCGCACAGTCGAACGGCGAGAACAGCCACTTGTGCGGGTCGACGACGAGCGAATCGCAGTGCTCGACGCCGATGAAGCGGTGTCGGACCGACGGTGCCGCCATCGCGGCGCCGCCGTAGGCGCCATCCACGTGCATCCAGACACCGGCGGCGGCACAGGCGTCGGCGATGCCGTCGAGGGCGTCCACGATGCCGAGGTTCGTGGTGCCGGCCGTGGCGACGACGGCGAACACCTCGGTTCCATCGGGCCGGCCGGCGATGGCCTCGGCGACCGCATCGCCTCGGAGCCTGCGATCGTCGTCCACCCTGGCGAGGACGACGTCGACGTCCATCACGCGGGCGGCAGAGTCGACCGACGAGTGGGCGCTCTCGGCGGCGACCATGGCCCATCGTGCAGGTCGGTCGAGCCCTGCTGCGGTCCGCTTCGCGTCGGCGTCGTGGCGGGCGGTCACCAGGGCCGACAGGTTGGCCATCGTCCCGCCGGTGGCGAAGCAGCCGCCGGCCGAGTCGGGCATTCCGGCAAGGTCGGCGATCCATCGGAGTGCCTGGTTCTCGGCGAACACCATGCCGGCGCCGTCCAGCCAGGTCGAGCCGCACAGCGACGAGGCGCCGATCACGAGGTCGAACACAGCCGCTGCCTTGGTCGGCGCCCCGGCGATGAAGGCGAGGTAGCGGGGGTGGTCGGCGGAGATGCTGGCGGGCGCCAGGTGCTCGGTGTAGCGGCGCAGAGCCTCGGGCCCGCCGAGCCCCTCGGGTGTGACCGTCTCGCCCACCAGGGCCTGGAGTTCCGCGGCGCTCATCGGGCCGTCGAGCGGAGGCTCGTTCCTGATCCGGTCGAGGGTGTAACGAAACACCGACTGGATCAGCTCCTCGCTCTCCTGGTCGAACTCGTGCATCCCCGACGATCCCATGGCTCCCATCACCCGGAGGCTAGGCGGCCATCGCCGAACCCGGACCGGTACGATCGGCGGCGCCGCGGGTGTAGTTCAACGGCTAGAACCTCAGCCTTCCAAGCTGATGATGAGGGTTCGATTCCCTTCACCCGCTCGAGATTCCGGGTCGGCCGTGGCGACCGCCAGGTGGAGACTCGGATGGGGAAGCGCCCTACGCTGATCCCGTGCTCGTCGCCCAGATCACCGACTGCCACATCCGTTGCGACGACGAGGGGGCCTTCTCCTCGCTGGTCGACACGTCGGCCACGTTGGCTGCCGTGGTCGAACACCTCAACGGGCTCGACCCGCCACCCGACGTGGTGCTCGCCACCGGCGACCTGACCGACGACGGCACGCCCGAGCAGTACGCCTCCTTCCGCGAGATCGTCGAGCCGCTGACCGCTCCCCTGTTGCCGTTCCCGGGCAACCACGACCACGGCCCCGACTTCCGGAAGGCCTTCGCCGACCTGCTGCCCGGCGACCCGGGTGACCTCCCCGAGCGGCACTGCAGCTACGTGGTCGACGACCACCCCGTGCGCCTCGTCGGCATCGACACCTCGAAGCCCGACCACCACGACGGCTGCTTCGACGACGAGCGCGCCGACTGGTTGGACGGGACGCTCGCCGCAGCCCCGGACCGGCACACGCTCGTCTTCACCCACTTCCCTCCCTTCCGGGTGGGACTCGGCTACATGGACGTCGCCGGCCTCACGGGCGCAGACCGCTTCGAGGACGTCATCGCCGCACACCCGCAGGTGGTACTCGTCGTGGCCGGGCACCTGCACCGTTCGATCCATGCGGTGATCGCATCCACCCTGGTCTCGGTGTGCCCGTCGACCGGCTTCCAACTCGACCTCGACCTGAACCCCGCCCGTGGCGGCACAGTGGACGAGCCGCCCGGCTTCCAGCTCCACCGCTGGGACGGCGGGCGCTTCGTCACGCACACCGGCATGGTCCGGGAGGGCCGGCGTCTCGACATCACCGGCTTCGTCGAGTACGTGCTCGGAAGGGCCGAGCGCGGCGATGGCTTCCCGAAGGGCTGATTGACCGCTGCCGGCTCAGCCCCCGCCGGCCTGCCGCTCGAGGAACCGGTAGACGTCGACCAGGTCGATGCCCGGGAACGGCGAGAACTCCCGCCCGGCGGGTGGCAGGGCGGTCAGGACGAAGCTCCGCTCCGAGGCGGACGGCCAGGCGACCCCCTCCCAGCGGTCGATCATCTCCGGGTCGGCGGCGAGGTCCTCCGTCCGGGCGCTCGCCCGGCGCACGGTGTCGCCGCCACGGAAGGAACCCGCATCCGTTGCAGCGCAGCCGATCGTGATGGCGTACGGCGTTCCCTCGGCGACGTTCTCCACGTACGTGGCGCACCAGAAGTCGCCGTGGTCGGTGGCCGTGAACTGCTCGTGGACGATCTCCGACGACGCCCATGCCTGGCGGGCCCCCCACAGCCGGCTCACCCGGACGCCCTCGAGGCCGCCTTCCTCGTCGCTGGGGAAGGCCAGGCCGTCGTTCTCGTACGCCTTGGTGATGGTCCCGGCGGTGTCGGTGCGGAGGAAGTGCACCGGCAGGTCCAGGTGCCGGGTCGCCAGGTTGGTGAACCGGTGGGCGGCCATCTCGTAGGAGACGTAGTAGCGCTCCTTGAGGTCCTCGATCGAGAGGTCGCCCTCGGCGTGGGCCGCTCCGAGGAACCCCACGGCCGCCTGCTCCGGGATCAGCACGGCTGCGGCGAAGTAGTTCGACTCGACCCGTTGCCGGAGGTAGTCCTCGAAGTCGGTGGTCTCGGCGTGCTCGAGTGCGAAGTGGCCGAGGGTCTGGAGGACGACCGATCGGGCAGCCCGGACGTTGAGGTCGTCTCGTTGCGGGATGTAGATGACGCGCCGGATCGTGTCGGTGACCGAGCGTGCCGTGATGGGCATTCCTCGGACCCGCTCGACGCGATACCCGTGGTGGGCGACGAGGTCGGTGAGGTGCTTCTCGGAGGGTGGTCCCTCGCCGGTGTAGCCCGAGGCGGCGAGCGTCTCGACAGCGACCGCCTCGATCTCGGCGAAGTAGTTGTCGCGGGCACGCATCTCGGTGCGCAGCGCCAGGTTCGCGCTGCGGGCCTGGGAGTCGGCCCTCTGACGGGCGAGCCCGACCCTGCTGACCTCGGTCCGAGGCAGCGCCTCGTAGAGGCCAACCAACGTCTCGAGCAGGTCGTCGTCCACCCTGGCCCCGGCACGCACCAGCGGCAGGCCGAGGGTTTCGCGCCAGCGGCCCGACTGGAGCCGGGTCAGGCGGATCTCGAGTTCGGCACGACGATCCGGCGGCGCGTCGTCGAGGAGGTCGCTGGTGGTAGTTCCGAGTGCGTCGGCGAGAGCGGCGAGGACCCCCAACTTGGGCTCGAGGCGACCGTTCTCGAGTTGGCTCAGGTAGGAGGGAGGCCGCCCGACCCGCCCGCCGAGCTCCGCCAGCGTGAGGTCGCAACGCCGGCGATGGTGGCGGACCCTGTGGCCCAGCACAACCGGGTCGTACTTCGAGCTGTCCTGTAGAGCGTCCATGGGGTGCTCCTCCTCCTCGCCCAATGCCGAGATCTAGGCCGAAGACCTCACGTTCTTCGCGTATCAGACTATCCCCGTCGAAGTTTCGCTCCCCCAGTCCCGGACCCGGGCCTGAACTACGTCGATACTTGTCCCCAGGCAGGAAGGCGACTTGGGCGACTTGAGGGCCAGTATGGACCACCTGGACGGCATCGAGAGCGGCGGCGTCGACCTCACCGTTCACCCCCACCTGGCCGAGGTCTTCACCCCCGAGGCGACCGCCTTCGTCGCCGACCTGGTCCGCACCTTCCGCGACCAGCGCATCGACCTCCTCCGGGCCCGACGGGAGCGCCAGGACCGCCTCGACGCCGGCGCCCGTCCCCACTTCCTCGCCGAGACCGCCGAGATCCGCTCCGGCACCTGGACCGTCGCCCCGGCCTCCAAGGACCTGCTCGACCGCCGGGTCGAGATCACGGGCCCCACGTCCCGCAAGATGATGATCAACGCGCTCAACTCGGGCGCCAGGGTCTTCATGGCCGACTGCGAGGACGCCACCAGCCCGACCTGGGACAACGTCGTCGAGGGGCACCTCAACATCCGCGACGCCCACCGCCGCGACCTCACGCTCGAGCAGGGCGGCAAGCACTACCGGCTCAACGAGGAGATCGCCACGCTGGTCGTGCGCCCCCGTGGCTGGCACCTGCCCGAACGTCACGTCCAGGTCGACGGCCGTCCCGCCGCTGCCTCACTCGTCGACTTCGGACTCGCCTTCTTCCATGGCGCCCGTGAGGCCCTCGACCTGGGAAGCGGCCCCTACTTCTACCTGGCGAAGCTCGAGGGACACCTCGAGGCACGCCTCTGGAACGACGTGTTCTGCCATGCCCAGGACGCCCTCGGGATCCCCCGGGGCACCATCAAGGCCACGGTCCTCATCGAAACGATCCTCGCCGCCTTCGAGATGGACGAGATCCTCTACGAGCTACGCGAGCATTCGGCGGGACTCAACGCCGGCCGTTGGGACTACATCTTCAGCGTGGCCAAGAAGTTCTCCGCCCACGACGAGTACGTCCTCCCCGACCGTTCCGACATCTCGATGACCGTCCCCTTCATGCGGGCCTACACCGAGCTCATAGTCGCCACCTGCCACAAGCGTGGCGCCCACGCCATCGGCGGCATGTCGGCGTTCATTCCGAACCGCCACGAGCCCGAGATCACTGTGAACGCCCTCACGAGGGTCGCCGAAGACAAGGCCCGCGAGGCCAACGACGGCTACGACGGCACCTGGGTCGCCCACCCCGACCTCATCCCGGTCGCCATGAAGGAGTTCACCTCCGTCCTCGGCCGGGGCACCAACCAACTCGACCGCCAGCGCACGGATGTCGACGTCACCGGCGACGACCTCCTCGCCGTCGCCGAGACCGGGGGCTCCATCACCGAGGCGGGGCTCCGCACGAACGTGCACATCGGGCTCCGGTACCTGGCCCACTGGATCGACGGCACCGGCGCCGTCAGCATCCGGAACCTCATGGAGGACGCCGCCACGGCGGAGATCAGCCGGGCACAGGTGTGGCAGTGGGTCCGGCACGGCCGGGACCTCGAGGACGGTCGCACCGTCACCGCCACGTTCGTACGCACCATCATCGACGAAGAGCTCAGGTCCATCGAGGACGAGATCGGTACCAGTGCCTTCATCGACCTTCCGTTCGACGAGGCACGGCGCGTGTTCGAGTCGGTCTCCCTGGCCGACGAGTTCATCGAATTCCTGACACTGCCGGCGTACGACCTGCTCGACTGAGCGGCGCACACTCCCGACAACGACCACCCACCCACCACAAAGAAGAGACCGCCGGCCCGTCCGGCCGGCACGAAAGCGAGAAGGCAATGCGGAACAGTTTCGCCCTACAGGTCGAGGAACTGGAACAGGACTGGGCGGAGAACCCGCGCTGGTCCGGCGTCCAACGTGACTACTCGGCAGCGGACGTCGTGCGCCTGCGCGGTTCGTACGTCCCGGCGTGCTCCCTTGCGCGCCACGGCGCCGAAACCCTGTGGGAGCGCCTCCACGAGATGGAGTACGTCCACGCCCTGGGCGCCATGACGGGCGGCCAGGCCATCCAGTACGTCAAGGCCGGGCTTCCCGCCCTGTACCTGTCGGGCTGGCAGGTCGCCG
>JARQPW010000005.1 GCA_029577135.1 Acidimicrobiales bacterium | reverse complement strand
GTGCCCCGGTCCGAACGCCGAACCGTTCGACGAGGTCCCGGCAGTGGGCGGTCATCCTGGACGCGATGAGGAACGGACCGCGCCGGTGACCCCTGTAGGTGCGCAGGACGGCGTTCTCGACGACCGACAGCCTCGGGGCGAGGCCCACGCCGAGGCGGTCCTCGGGGATGTAGCAGAGTCCGAAACCGAAGCGCCGGCGCGTCGGGTAAGTGGTGACGTCTGCCCCACCGAGGTGCACGGTCCCATCCGTGGCGGGCCGCAGCCCGGCGATGACCTGGGCCAACTCCCGCTGCCCGTTGCCCGCCACTCCTGCGATTCCGACGATCTCGCCGGAACGAACCTGCAGGTCGACGTCATGGACGGCGGGGAGTCCGCGGTCGCCCAGGGCGCAGATTCCGGCCATCGCCAGCCGGACCTCGCCCGGCGTCCGGGACGGCGGGCGCTCGCCGGCCAGCGAGGCCGAGCCCACCATGAGGCCCGCGAGCGTGGCTGCGTCGGTCTCGGCGACCGGGAGGGAGGCGGCGACGGTTTCACCGTCGCGCAGCACGGTCGCCACGTCGCAGAACCCGGTGACCTCGTGCAACTTGTGGCTGATGAAGATCACGGACCGGCCGTCGTCGGCCATGTGCCGGAGCACCCCGCCGAGCTCGTCGGCCTCGTTGGGCGTGAGCACGGCGGTCGGCTCGTCGAGGATCAGGATCCGGGCATCACGCCACAGGGCCTTGAGGATCTCGACGCGTTGCCGCTCCCCCATCGAAAGCTGCCAGACCGGCCGGTCCGGTTCGGTGGCGAGGCCGAAGCGGCGGGCCAGCTCGCCGACACGGGTCTCGACGTCCTGACGCCGCAGGATGCGCTCGGCGGCGCCCAGGACCACGTTCTCGGCAACCGTGAACGACGGGACCAGGCGGAACTCCTGATGGACCATCCCGATGCCCGCTGCCAGGGCGTCGGCCGGGGTGTGGAAGCGCTGCTGGGTGCCGTCGAGGCGCACCTCCCCCCCGTCGGGCCGGTACACGCCCGACAACACGTTCATCAACGTGGACTTGCCCGCCCCGTTCTCGCCGAGGACGGCGTGGACGGTTCCCCGTTCGACGCGTAGGTGGGCACCGGCGTTGGCGACGACGCCGGGGAACCGCTTCCAGATGTCGACCAGTTCGACGGCGGCGGCCTGGCTCATGGCGTGTTCCGTGGGATCTCAGGACAGCCGGGCGCGACGGCACCGGAGAGGCGACCTCTCCTCCGGCGCCGATCGGGGCGGGTACCGGCCAATCTCGGCTACCCGAGGGTCCCGATGACGCTCTGGACGAAGAACTCCATGCCGAGCAGTGCACCGTCGTCCAGGGCCTCGCCGGCGGCCACGGCTTCGTAACCGTCCTGGTCGTTGATCGGACCGCTGAACACGTGGAACGTGCCGGCGATGATCTCGGCCCTGCGGGCCTCGACCGCTGCCACGACATCGGCATCCACGTCGGAGGCGATGGGCGCCAGGGCGACCACGCCGTCGGCCATCGAGCCCCAGTAGCCGTCCGGCGTCGGCGTGTAGGTGCCGGCCCTTGCCGCCTCGATGATCTCGGCGTACCGGGGGCCCCAGTCCCAGACGGGCGCCGTCAGGTAGGCGTTCGGGGCGAAGGCACTCATGTCCGAGTTGTACGAGACCCACCGGGCACCGGCCGCCTCGGCCTTCTCGCCGACGGCCGGGGAGTCCTGGTGCATGGCGAGCACGTCGACGCCCTTGTCGAGCAGGGCCTGGGCCGAGTCGCCCTCGACAACCGGGTCGAACCACGTGCTGGTCCAGACCACTTCGACGGTGGCGTCCGGGTTGACCTCCTGGACGCCCAGGGCGAAGGCGTTGATGCCCCGGACGACCTCCGGGATCGGAAAGGCGGCCACATAGCCGACCTGGTTCGACGTGGTGGCCGAGCCGGCGACCATGCCGGAGAGGTAGCGGGGCTCGTACATGCGGCCGAAGGAGTTGCCGAAGTTGGTGTCGTTCGACAGGTAGCCCGAGATGTGCTCGAAGACGACGTCCGGGTGCTCGTCGGCAAGGGCCAGCATGTCGTCCATGTAGCCGAACGACGTGCCGATGATGACATCGTAGCCGTCGTCGATGAACTGGCGGACACTGTCGGCGAAATCGGCTCCGCCCTCGGGAACCGACTCGACGAAGGCGGTCTCGACGCCTGTAGTCGCTTCGGCAGCAAGGCGGCCCTGTTCGTGCGCCCACGTCCATCCGGCATCCCCGACGGGGCCCACGTAGACGAAGGCGGCCCTGGTCGTGGTTGCGCCTTCGGAACCGCAGGATGCGGCGACGAGGCTCAGGGTCAGGACAACGGCGAATAGTCCGAACAGGCGTCGCTTCATCGGGACTCCTCCCCGGTGTCAACCGTGGATCCGGCCCACGTTCGGTGGATGCATCCGACCCTCATTCGGACATCGGGTCGACCGTCACCTGCAAGGAGACCCGGGTGGCGCCGTGGTCGATGGCGGCCCGCAGCAGGGCGTCGACGGTGGACACCACGACGGACGTCTCGCCGGTAACCGACGTGCCGAACGGGCCGATCTCGACGTCCAGCCCTGCCTCCTCGGCGACGGCGATGGCGGCACGGACGTGCGGGCCCGGGGCGCCATCGACGAACGGCTCGATCGTAAACTCGGCGGTGGCGGTCACTTCGCCATCATGGCCCACCGGCGTCGGTTCCTCTCACCAGAGCCGCCTTGCGCGCTCGGCGAGGTCGCGGTGGGCGGCCGCCAGGTCGACGCCGACGAGCGAACCGTCGGTGACCACCGGCTTCCCGCCAACCAGCACGTGGCGGGCCCGGCGGTCCGGGCCGAGCACCAGGCCGGCGAGCGGGTCGTGGACGTCGCCGAGGTCGTCGCCCGGCCAGACCACCAGATCGGCCTTCATCCCCGGCGAGAGGCGTCCAACATCGTCGAGGCCGAGGCACCGGGCACCCCCGTGCGTGCCGATCTCGAGGACGTCGGACGGCATGAGTGCGTCGGGCCTCATCTCCCGGAGCCGGGCCGTGTACAGAGCCTGGCGCAGTTCGGGGAACAGGCCGCCCACCTCGTTGGACGCCACCCCGTCGACGCCCAGGCCGACCGGGCAGCCGGCGGCCATGAGGTCGGTGACCCGGCACATGCCGGAGGCGATCCGGGCGTTGGATGACGGGCAGTGCGCCACGCCCGTGCCGGCGTTGCCGAGGATGCCCATCTCGGCGTCGTCGATGTGGATGCCGTGGGCCAACCAGACGTCGTCGCCGACCCAGCCCCATTCCTCGAGCATCTCGACCGGCCGTCGTCCGAACCGCTCGAGGCAGTGCTGTTGTTCCTCGACGGTCTCACAGAGATGGGTGTGGAGGCGCAGGCCCAGCCTGCGGGCCAACTCTGCCGACTCGACCATGAGCTCGGTGGTGACCGAGAACGGGCTGCACGGGGCCACGACCACGTGGACCATGTCGCCGTCGTGGTGACGTGCGGCCACGGCCTCGGTCGAGGCGAGGATGGCGTCGCGGTCCTCGACCACCCGGTCGGGCGGCAGGCCGCCGCGGCTCTCCCCCAGGTCCATGGACCCGCGGGAGAGGAACAGTCGGATGCCGACCTCGCCGGCGGCATCGACGATCGCATCGAAGACCGAGTCGTCGCCGCTGGGCACCAGGTAGTGGTGGTCGGACGCCGTCGTGCAGCCGGAGGCGGCCAGTTCGCCCAGGCCCACCAGGGCGGCGGCCCGCACGTCCTCGACCGACAGGCGGTTCCAGACCGGGTAGAGGTGCACCAGCCAGTCGAACAGGTTGCACCCGGTGGCCCGGCCCCTCGTCATCCACTGGTAGAGGTGGTGGTGGGTGTTGACGAGCCCGGCCGTGGCGATGTCGCCGTCGACGGCAAGCACCTCGTCACCGGGCAGCGCCTCGACCGTGCCGACGGCCGTGATGACGCCGTCCTCGACGGCGAGGTCGCCCGGGTAGCGGGCGCCGCGTACGACAAGTCGGGTCATCAGTGGCCCGCCCGGGGCATCAGGGCGTCCAGTCGGCGAACACGTCGACCATCATGTGCACATCGGGTCCCAGCGGGTAGAGGATCGGGCAGGTACAGCCGTCGGCCATGTACTGCCCCACCTTCTCACGAACCTCGTCCGGCGTTCCCGCGGCGCAGATCATCTGGACGATGTCGTCGGGCACCAGCCTCGAGGCGGCCTCGACCTGATCGTGGGTGGCGGGCCAGGTCAGGACCCGGCCGATCTCCTCGAGGAGCGACTCGGGGACGCCGGAGGCCTTCATGATGTGGGGCTGTTGGCCGAGGTACTGGGTGACCATCAGGCGGGCGCCGTCGAGGGCCTCCTTGCGGGTATCGGCCACCGAGCAGACCACCAACTGCGGACGGTCGAGGTCGTCGACGCTGCGTCCGGCACGGGCGGCACCCACCTCGAGGGCCTCCATGGCCCGCCGATTGTACTCGGGCGACACGAGGTAGTTGAGCACGACACCGTCGGCGATCTCTCCGGTCAGCTCCATCATCTTCATGCCCGTGGCGCCGATGTAGATCGGCACCTCCTTGGGGCGACGCTCCTGGTACACGTAGTCGAGTTCGACGCCGTCGAGGTGCACGTAGTCGCCGTCGAAGGTGACCGTCTCGTCGGCCAGCAGCGCCCGGACGACGGTGACCACCTCGCGCATGACACCCAACGGACGCTTGCGCTCGATGCCCACCTTGGCGGCCAGCGGATCCCACCAGGCGCCGATGCCCAGCAGCATCCGCCCGGGGGCCAGGTCGTCGAGCGTCGAGAAGGTCGAGGCCAGCCGCGCGGGGTTGCGGGTCCAGCAGTCGACGACCCCCGATCCGATCTTGATCGTGTCGGTGCAGGCGGCGAAGGCGGCCATCGGCACGACGGCGTCGCGCACGAGTCGCGAGTCGGCCTGCCAGACGGCCTCGAAGCCCCGTTGCTCGGCGTACCGGGTGAACTCGATCGCCTCGCCGATGGTGTGTGCGTCCTGCAGGTAGATCGCCAGTCGGGTCATGGTCGTGCTTCCTCCGCTCGGTCCGATTTCAGGTCTGGTCCAGCCGCCGGTGCAGCCGGCTGGCTTCCTCTGCGGCCCGGGCCCGCACCTCGTCGGCGTCGACCCTCGTCGGTGCGCCGTCGGCCCACACCACCTCGCCGTCGACCTCGACCCGCGTCGGTCCGACGCCCGGCGTGAAGGCGAGCCGCCACGGGTCCATCGGGTCGTAGGCCCAGGTCACCCGGTCGTCTCGGGCCTCGGGGAACAGGTCCCAGCCGGCGGCCAGCCAGCCCCAGGCGGTCTCGGGCGAGGCGGCCACGTCATGTTCGCGGTGTCGGAAGTAGGCGACCCGGAACTCGTCGAGCATGTCGGCGCCGATCCCGTCGGAGCCGAGAGCCACCGGGTTGGCGAACCGGGTGGGTCGGGCGTAGCCGACGGCGTTGTTCATGTTGGACCGCGGGTTGTGCACGACGGTGCCCGCCAGTCCGTGGTCGTCGTCGAGGTGCACGCCGTGCACCACCAGCCAGTCGTCGGTGGCGAGGTGGCGCAGCCGGTCGGCGGCGTCGGAGTCGATCGGGCCCTCGGCCACGTGGATGTGGACGCCGACGCCGTGGTCGACGGCCATGCCGGCAGCCGCCTCGAGCGTCTCGTCGCTGCAGGTGAACGCGGCGTGCACGCCCACCCGGCCCCTCCCGCCCCCGGCGAGGAAGCGGGCGTTCTCCTCGAGGCCGCGCCGCGCCGCGTCGGGGCCGTGCCGGTCGGTGACGCCGTAGCTGCAGTCGACCCGCACCCCCACCTCGGCACACGCATCGGCGACGACCGAGAGCGAACCCTCGATCGCCTCGGGCGACTCGTGGTGGTCGATGACCGCCGTGCAACCGCGCTCCAGGGCCTCGAGGGCGCCGAGCATCGCCGACCAGCGGATCGACTCGAGGTCGAGCGCCCGGTCGAGGCGCCACCACACAAGTTCGAGGATCTCCCCGAAGTCTCCGGGCGTACGGGGCGGTGCAGGCATGCCGCGTGCCAGCGCCGAGTAGAGGTGGTGGTGGGCGCAGACCAGCCCCGGTGTCGTCGCCGTGTCGGCGTGGTCCGTCATCTCCCGTCCCAGTCGGCCCAGTGCTCCAGTTGTCCGGGGGCGGCCATCGGCAGCTCGGTGCGCCACTCGCCGTCGTGTGCATGGAGGGCGGCGGCCACGGCACCGGCCGTCGGTACCAGGCCGATCTCGCCGACGCCCTTGATCCCGTAGGGGGCGTCGGGCTGGGGCGACTCGATGAGGCGCACGTCGACCTCGGGCATGTCCTTGGGTCGCAGAATGCCGAGGCTCCGCAGAGTCGAGTTGCGCGGTCGTGACTCCTCGTCGGCGGGGAACCCCTCGGTGAGGGCGTAGCCGAGGCCCATGTGGACGGACCCCTCGATCTGGCCCTCGCACAACTGCGGATTGACGGCACGGCCGACGTCGTGGGAGGCCACGACCCGCTCGATGTCGCCGGACTCGGGATCCAGGATCACGAGCTGGGCGGCGTAGCCGAACGTGGAGTGGATCACCGGGTTCTCGAGCCCCTCGTTCATCGAGTTGGTCCAGTCGACCCGGTACTCGCCCTCGTAGTCGACACCCACCTGGCAGCCGTTGGCGACGGCCTTTTGGCAGGCCTCGGCGACCGAGCCGGCGCCCATGAGGGTTCCCCGGCTCCCGGTCGTCTGGCCGGCACCGAGCTCGCGGGTGGTGTCGACGATGACCTCGATCCGCTCGGGGTCGATACCGAGCTCCTCGACCGCCACCTGCAGGGCCACGGTGTGGACCCCCTGGCCCATCTCGGTCCAGCAGTGCCGCACCTCGACCTTGCCGTCCTCGCGGAAGTGCACGACGGCCCGGGCGATCTCCTTGAAGCCGTTGCCGAGGCCGGAGTTCTTGAGGCCCAGCCCGAGGCCGACCGGCTTGCCGGCAGCCACCGCCTCGTCGTATGCCTCGCGCACGTCGTCGAGGCAGGCGCGGGCGCCGAGGCAGCCGTCGTCCATGACCTGGCCCGGGCCCCAGACCGAGCCGGGCTCGATCACGTTGCGGTTGCGCATCTCCCAGCCGCTGATGCCGACCGCCGCGGCCAGGCGGTCCATGACGCCCTCCATGGCGAACTGTGCCTGGTTGGCGCCGAAGCCCCGGAACGCACCGCAGACCGGGTTGTTGGTGCGCACGGCCGTCGACTCGACGTCGATGTTGGGGACCACGTACGGACCGCTGGCGTGGCCGGCGGCCCGCTCGAGCACCTTCATGCCGACCGAGGCATAGGGGCCGGAGTCGCCGATCATGCGGGCCCAGAGCCCGGTGAGCCTGCCGTCGGCGTCGCAGCCGGCCCGGTAGGCCATGCGGATCGGATGCCGCTTCGGGTGCATCAGCATGGATTCCTCACGCGACAGCGTGCAGCGAACGGGTCGACCCAGCAGCCATGCGGCCAGCGACGTCTGGGCCTGGTTTGACATGTCCTCCTTGCCACCGAAGGCTCCGCCGTTGCTCACGAGTTCGACGGTGATCCGGTCGGTGTCGAGACCGAGCACCGAAGCCACCTGGTTGCGGTCGTCCCACACGCCCTGCCCGCCGGAGTAGACGTACAGGCCGCCATCGTCCGTGGGGACGGCGAGCGTGGACTCGGGTTCCACGAAGGCGTGTTCGATGCGCTGGGTCTGGTAGACGTCGTCGACCACGTGTGCCGATTCGGCGAGCGCCGCCTCGACGTCGCCCCGCGAGTAGGCCGACACCGACAGCACGTTGCCGTCGAGCCCCCAGACGGCGTCTTCGTCGGACCCGACCGCGATGACCGGGTCGCTGAACGGGGCCAGCGGCACGTACTCGACGTCGACGAGCGTGGCGGCATGTCGGGCGGTCTCCCGGTCACCGGCGACGACGACGGCCAGCACGTCGCCCAGGTAGGAGGTGCGCCCGCCCTCGGGGATGAACACCGGCCAGTCCTTGTGGATCAGCCCGACGCGCAGCTCGCCCGGGACGTCGGCTGCAGTGAACACCGCCTCGACGCCCTCGACGGCCGCCGCTTCCGCGGTGTCGATCCGCACCACGTCGGCCCGGGCGTGGTCGGCGAGGTGCAGGGCTGCGTGGAGGAGTCCGGGCGGCCGCAGGTCGTCGATGAACGGCCGGTCGCCCAGGCTCAGCTCGGCGGCCTCGTACTTGATGCCGCTGCTGCCGATGCCGCCGCTGGGCGCAGCCACCGGCACCTCGTTCCGGGCCAGCGACTCGACGGCGTCGAGGATCTTGATGTAACCGGTGCAGCGGCAGAGGTGGGCGCCGAGGTGGCGGGCGACATCGTCACGTGTGAGGGCGCTGCCCTTCCTGTCGATCTGCGCCTTGGCCCGCATCAGGATGCCCGGCGTGCAGAACCCGCACTGGAGGGCGCCGTGGGCGGCGAAGGCCGCCACATACCGGTCCCGCTCCGCCGGGTCGAGTCCCTCGAGGGTCACGACCGATGCCCCCTCGGCCTTTTCCATCGACGTCTGGCACCCGATGCGTGCCTTCCCGTTGAGCAGGATGGTGCAACAGCCGCACTGTCCGGACGGTGCACAGCCGTCCTTGGGTGACAGCACGTCCAACTCGTCGCGCAGGGCGGACAGCAGGTGCGGGTGGTCGTCGGATGCGGTGACCGCTGTGCCGTTGAGTTCGAAGGTGGTCATGCCGTGCCTCCCGTGTCGTCGTCGTCCGAGTTCTCGAGTGCGGCCGCCACGTCTGGCGGCACGACGACGCCCTGCTGGGCGGTAATGGTGCCGTAGGCCTCGGGCCGCCGGTAGTAGCCGAAGTCGAAGAGCGTGTCCTTGTAGTTGGCGCACTGGCCGAGGTCGCATTCGGCGACGGCCAACTCGTCGCCGACCGTCGAGCAGGCGGCCCGGACCTCGCCGCTCGGAGCGATGATGGCGCTCTCGCCGAGGAGGTCGTAGCCCTCCTCCTCGCCGGCCTTGGCCACGCCGACCACCCACATGCCGTTCTGGTAGGCGCCCGACTGCAGGCAGAGGCGGTTGTGGAACCCCTGGAGCACGTCCTGGCTCGGGTCGGGGGCGTAGTGGATCGGCGTGTTGTAGCCGATCATCGCCAGTTCGCAACCTTGCAGGCCGAGCACCCGGTAGGTCTCGGACCAGCGGCGGTCGTTGCAGATCGCCATGCCGAGCACGCCGCCGAAGCCGGCGAACACGCCGAAGCCGGCTCCCGGGTCGAAGTAGTAGCGCTCGAGATGCTGGAACTCCCGCCAAGGCTGGTGGTCGTGGTGGCCGGGCAGGTGCACCTTGCGGTACTTCCCGATGACGGTGCCCTGCCGGTCGACCACGATGGCCGTGTTGAAGTGCTGTCCCTCCGGCGTGAGTTCGGCGTAGCCGAGGTGGAAGCCGACGCCGAGGCGGGCGGCCTCGTCGAACAGGGGCCGGGTGTCTGGGCCGGGCATCTCGGTCTCGAAGAAGTGGTCGAACTCGGCCCGGTCGTCGACCCACCAGCGGGGGAAGAAGGTGGTGAGGACCAGTTCGGGGAACACGATGAGGTCGCAGCCGGCGTCGGCTCCCTGGCGCAGCAGCGCCACAAGCCGTTCGACGACCTCGGCCCGGGTGTCGTCACGCTGGATGGGGCCGGTCTGGGCGGCGCCGACGGTGACGATGCGGCTCACGAGGGCGCTCCCCCGTCAAGGGTGGCACGGTCGATGGCGAGCATGACCTGGAGCAGCACGTCAGCGCCGGCGACGAGGTCGTCGGCGTCGGTGTGCTCAGCGGGGTTGTGGCTGATGCCGTCCCGGCTGGGCACGAACACCATGCCGGTCGGACAGACCCGGGCGAGCATCTGGGCATCGTGGCCGGCGCCCGAAGGCATCCGGTTGACCGTGTGGCCGAGGCGTTCGGCGGCGGCCGCCACGGTGTCGACGACCCGTTCGTCGAAGACGACCGGCTCGAAGCGGGCCAGCGATCGGCCGGTGATCTCGACGCCCTCGGCTGCGGCAAGGTCGTCGACGAAGCCGGCGAGGTCGGCCTCGACCCTCTGGAGGAGTGACTCGTCGGTGTTGCGGAGGTCGACGGTGAGCACGGCGGACCCGGCGACCACGTTGACGAGGTCCGGGTGCAGTTCGAGGCGCCCGACCGTGGCGACCTGCCCATCGCCCATCCGGGTGGCAAGTCCCCGCACGTGGGTCGCGATGCTCGCTGCGGCGAAGCCGGCGTCGTGCCGGTGGTGCATCGGCGTGGTGCCGGCGTGGTTGGCCTGGCCGGTCACCGTGTACTCCGTCCAGGAGATGCCCTGCACACTGGTGACGGCACCGATAATGACGCCCTCAGCCTCGAGGACCGGTCCCTGTTCGATGTGGAGTTCGACGAACGCGTGGGGGGCAGGACCGGGGCACGGGTATGGGCCCCGGTAGCCGATGCGGTCGAGTTCGTCGCCCACGACGGCGCCGTCGATCCCGGTGATGTCGAGCGCCTCCTCGAGGCCCATGCCGCCCACGTAGACGAGGCTGCCGAGCATGTCCGGCGGGAAGCGGGCGCCCTCCTCGTCGGTGAAGAAGGCGACGGCGAACGGGTGCTCGGTCTCGATGCCGCGCTCGGTCAGGGTCTCAAGCACCTCGAGGCCTGCGAGGACGCCGAGGTTGCCGTCGTAGCGACCGCCCGTGCGCACCGTGTCGATGTGGCTGCCGGTCATCACCGGTGGGGCGTCGGTGCGGCCGGGCCGCACGGCGAACACGTTGCCGATGCCGTCGACGGCGACGTCGAGGCCGAGGTCGTGCATCCACGTGACGACCAGGTCGCGGCCGTCGCGGTCCTCGTCGGTGAGCGCCAGGCGGCACGACCCGCCGCCGTCGATGGGGCCGATCGCCGCCAGGTCCCCGATCCGCCGGAGGAGGCGGTCGCCGTCGATGCGGAGGTCCTCGTGGGTCATCTCACGCCCCGGCGAGTGCGATGTCGGTCGGTCGGACCGGCACGTGGGTGAGGTCAAGGTCGGTGGCCGCACGAATGGCGGCGACCACAGCAGCCGTCGAAGAGATGCAGGGTGGCTCGCCGATGCCCTTGGCGCCGAACGGGGCTCCGGGCTCCGGCTGCTCGATGAGGGCGGCGATCTCGACGGGTGGCATGTCGAGCGCCGTCGGCACGAGGTAGTCGGTGAACGAGGCGTTGCGGATCCGACCGTCGAGCACCAGCACCTCTTCCATGACGGCGAGGCCCACGCCCTGGGCGGCACCGCCCTCGATCTGGCCGATGGCCTGGAGAGGGTTGAGCAACCGGCCCACGTCCTGGGACGTGGTGAGTTCGACCACCTTGACGAGGCCGAGGTCGCGGTCGACGTCGACGATCGCCCGGTGGGCGGAGAAGGCGAACGACACGTGGGCGTCGCCCTGGCCGTTCTCGTCGAGGGGCGAGGTCGGGGCGTGGCGGAACTCGACCTCCGCCTCGATCGCCTCGGCGGTGACCGACGCCAGGTCGGCCTCGAAGTCGCCCGACAGCGACACGACCCGGCCTTCGACCAGGACGAGCTCGTCGGGGTCGACGCCGCGGTCGTCGGCGACGCGGGCCAGGAGCCGGACGCGGACCTCCTCGCAGGCGGCCTGCACGGCGCCGCCCGACATCCAGGACTGTCGGCTGGCCGAGGTGGACCCGGCAGAGCCCATCGTGGCGGTGGCTGCCGGGGCCAGCACGACCTCGTCGACGCCGAGGACCTCGCGGGTGATCTGCTGGGCGAGGGTGACGAAGCCCTGTCCGACCTCGGCGCAGGCACAGGTGACGGTCGCGACGCCTCCCTCCAGGCGGCAGATGGCCGAACTGGAGTCGTCGAAACCCTCGGAGAACATGAGGTTCTTGAAGCCCAGGGCGATCGCCTCGCCGCGACGGACGTGTGCGGGGTCGGCGGTACGGCCAGCGCCCCCCGGTAGGGACATCGGGTCCCCGGGAAGCGAGGCGGCGGACGGATGGTCGGCGCAACTGCGCAGCACCTCGGCGACCGGCGCCGTGCCGGTGATGACCTGGCCGGTGGACAGGCGGTCTCCCGGGGCGAGCACGTTGCGGAGGCGCAACTCGACGGGGTCCATGCCGAGGGCGGCAGCCAGGCGGTCCATCTGTGCCTCATGGCCGATGCAGACCTGCACGGCACCGAAGCCGCGCATGGCGCCACAGGGCGGGTTGTTGGTGCGGACGACCACGCCCTCGATGTCGGCGCTCGGGACCCGGTATGGGCCGGCGGCGAAGCAGGTGGCGTTGGCGATCACGGCACCGCTCGACGATGCATAGGCACCGCCGTCGAGCAACAGGCGGGCCTCGACACGCACCAGGTTGCCCGCACGGTCGGCGTGGTGGCGGTACCACATGCGCGCCGGATGCCGGTGCACGTGCCCGTGGAACGACTCCTCCCGGGAATAGACCATCTTCACGGGACGGCGGGTGTGGAGGGCCAGCAGACAGAGGTGAGCGTGGAGGCTCAGGTCCTCGCGGGCACCAAACGCCCCACCGACGCCGGCCAGCGTCAGGCGCACGAGTCCGGGTTCGAGGCCGAGGCAGGCGGCCACCTGGTCGCGGTCGGCGTGGAGCCACTGGGTGGCGATGAAGAGTTCGACGCCACCGTCCTCGGCGGGGACGGCCAGACCGGATTCCGGGCCGAGGAACGCCTGGTCCTGCATGCCCACCTCGTAGGTGCCCTCGACGACGACGTCGCCGACGACCTCCTGGTCACCATGGCGCAGGTGGATGCGACGGATGAGGTTGCCGTCCGGGTGGATCGGATCGGACGACTCGGCCACGCCCGGGTCGACGAGAGGCATCGTCACCTCGTAGTCGACGACGATGGCGTCGAGGGCGAGCCGGACGGCATCCGGATGGTCGGCGGCGACGATGGCGACCGGCTCGCCCTCGTACCGCACGACATCGGATGCCAGCACCGGCTGGTCAGCGTGCTCGAGTCCGTAGGTGGGGCTGCCGGGTACGTCGGCGGAGGTGAGCACGGCGTGGATGCCGGTGACGGCGACCGCCGGTCCGATGTCGATCGACCGGATGCGGGCCGACGGGTGGGGCGAGCGGAGGGTTCCGCCCCAGAGCATGCGGTCGTGCCAGAGGTCGCTGGAGAAGGCGAACGAGCCGTTCACCTTGGGGATCCCGTCGGGCCTCGGCGCGCTCTCGCCGATGCGGGGAGCGCCTTGGACCGTCCGGGGCTCTTCGGTGCGCACGTCGGTCATGTGCGGTTCTCCCGGCGAAGGTCGGCAGCGATCGACACGGCCTCGAGGATGCGGCCGTATCCGGTGCAGCGGCAGAGGTTGCCGCTGATCGCCTCGCGGACGATGAGGTCGTCGGGGTCGCTGCCGTCGTCCGGCAGGTCGTCGAGCAGCGTGTCGACGGCCATGATCAGCCCCGGGGTGCAGAAGCCGCACTGCACGGCACCGGCCTCGACGAAGGCCCGCTGCACGTCCGCCAACTCGCCATCGGGGGCGAGGCCCTCGATCGTGGTCACCTCGCGTCCGACTCCTGCCGCGGCGAGCACGAGGCAGGAGCAGACCAGTTCGCCGTCGACCTGGACCGAGCACGAACCGCACTCGCCCTCCTCGCAGGCGTTCTTCGAACCCGGCAGGCCCAGGCGCTCGCGCAGGACCCAGAGGAGGCTCTCGCCGAGGTGGGCGTCGGGGACCTCGTGGTCGTTGCCGTTGACCCGCAGGACGTAGGGGCCGGCACTCACGGGGCACCCCCCGGAAAGGCCCGCCGCAGCGCACGCCGGGCGAGGACGCCGATCGCGTGGCTCCGGTAGGTGGCGGTCCCGCGCTGGTCGTCGATCGGACGGGCGGCCTCGGCGACCAGGCCTGCGAATCGGTCGACGGCGGCTTCGGGCGCGGAACCGGTGTCCCAGTCGATGGCGCCATCCACGAAGGCCTCGGCCTCGACGGCACGCACCGGCACCGGAGCGACCGAGCCCAGCCCGACCCGCACGCTTCGACCGGCACGGTCGACAACGAGGGCCAGGGACGCCACCGAGATGACCATCGCGTTGCGGGTGCCGACCTTGAGGAACTCCTGGGGCCCGTCGAGCACGGGGACCCGCACCGCCTCGATCAACTCCTCGGGTTCGAGGGCGTTCTGCTTGACGCCCGTGACGAAGCGGTCCAGGGCCAGTTTGCGGGTTCCGTGCGACGACCGGAGGACGACGGTGGCGTCGAGGGCGACGAGCACCGGCAGGGTGTCGCCGGCCGGAGAGGACGTGGCGAGGTTGCCGCCGAGGGTGCCGGCGTTGCGGATCTGCGGGGAGCCGACGGTTCGAGCGGCCTGGGCGAGTGCGGGCAGGAGGACCGGAAGTTCCCCGCGCCCCATCTCCGCATAGGTCAGTCCGGCCCCGAGCACGAGTTCGTCGCCCTCCCGCCGCCAACCGCGCAGTTCGTCGACCCGGTCGATGACCACGACGTGGTCGAATCCGACCTGTCCACGGTTGACGCCGACCATGAGATCGGTGCCGCCCGCCAGCAACAGGGCGTCCGGGTGCTCGGCGAGTGCCACACAGGCGTCGTCGAGGGTGCGCGCGATGGTCACCGACATGGCCTCCATGCTGCCGTCTTTTCAACAATTTGTCAACGTGTGCGCCGAGGTCTACGCTGTCCGGCGTGGCGCATCCCCTCATCCACGCCCTCGGTCCCGTGTCCGACTCGCTCGGCGCCACCCTGCTGGGCCCCGACGAACTGACCGAGGCCGACATCCCGCTGCTTTGGGAGGGCGAGCTCGTCGGCGGCCTGCGCCGCCCCGACCTGCACCACGCCCTCGACCGGCTCCTCGGGGCGGCGGCACAGGAGATCGGCGCGGCCTGTGTCGACATGGACCGCAACCAGAAGCAGGCTGCCGTCGCCCTCCTCGGCAGCTGGGGGGCGTTCACGCTGCGCAAGTCCGTGGAGGACGTCGCTGAGGCACTCGGGGTCAGCCGCTTCACCATCTACAACTACCTGGAGCGCGCCGAAGCGGACTCGTAGGAGCCAGCCGATTACCGTCCGTTCGCATGAGCAACTCCCCCACGAACGACGAACTCGCCCGCGAGGACGCTGTCGGCCTGACCGACCGGATCAGGCGTGGTGACCTCTCACCGGTCGAGGCCGTGCAGGCGACCATCGACCGGATCGAACGACTGGATGGCGACCTCAATGCCGTCATCCACGAGCAGTTCGAGGACGCCCTCGAGTTGGCGGCCTCCCCGGACCTCCCCGACGGGCCGTTCCGCGGCGTGCCGATGCTGCTGAAGGACCTCTGGGCCGAGGAGGTCGGCCGGCCCCACCACGCCGGCATCCAGGCCCTCAAGGACGCCGACCACCGCTCGACCATCGACAGCAACATGGTCACCCGCTACAAGGAGGCGGGCTTCGTCATCGTGGGTCGGACCAACACGCCGGAACTGGGCCTCGTGGCCACCACCGAGTCGCTCGCCTACGGCCCCTGCAGGAATCCGTGGAACACCGGGCACGGCACCGGAGGCTCCTCGGGTGGGGCGGCCGCTGCGGTGGCCTCGGGCATGCTCCCCGCCGCCAACGCCAGTGACGGTGGCGGCTCCATCCGCATCCCGGCCGCCATGTGCGGGCTCGTCGGCCTCAAGCCCTCCCGGGGCCGCGTGTCGATGGGACCCGTGAAAGAGGAGTGGGGCCTCTCCGTCCAGCACGTGGTGTGCCACACCATGCGGGACTCCGCCGCGATCCTCGACGCCACCGCCATCCCGTTCCTCGGCGACGGCGTCGTCGCACCCGACCACGGCCGCCCGTGGGCCGACCAGGCGGGCCGCGATCCCGGCAGCCTCCGCATCGGCTTCATGGACCACAGCCCCCGCACCGAGGTCCACCCCGACTGCGCAGATGCGACCCGACGCACCGCCTCGATGCTCGAGGACCTCGGGCACCACGTCGAAGACGCCCATCCGCCGGCACTCGAGCAGATCGACGAGTTGGGCTGGGCCTTCGGCGTCAACTGGGGAGTCGGGGCCGTGCTGAGCCTCGAACACCTCGGTGGCCAGTTGGGCCGCGAGGTCACCGAGGCGGACGTCGAACCCGGCACCTGGTTCCTGGCCGAACGCGGCCGGGGCATCTCCGCGGTCGACTATGCGCGGGCGCAGGGGGCCATGAGCACCTTCCGGCGCTCCATGGCCGAATGGTGGGAGTCGGGATTCGACCTCCTGGTCACCCCGACGACCGCCCTGCCACCGCCGCCGATCGGCGAACTCACCCCGACAGACGACGATCCGGTCCGCGGCTCGAAGCGGTCGATGCCCTACGCCACCTTCACGTCACCGTTCAACACCACTGGCCAGCCGGCCATCTCGCTGCCGCTGGGAAGCTCCGACGGCCTTCCGGTCGGCGTGCAGTTGGCGGCCGCCTACGGCCGAGAGGACCTGCTCATCGCCGTCGGATCACAGCTCGAGGCCGAGGCCCGCTGGTCCGACCACCGCGCCCCGATCCACGCCTGACCGAAAGCAACGATCAGGCGTCGAGGACCCGATGGGCAGCCTGGGTGAGATCGACCACCGGTGGCTCGGTGGACCACGGGAAGTTGATCCACCGCTCGGTGTGCGACCACACGTACTCGCAGTCGACCACCGACCAGGGCTTCTGGTAGAGGACCGCCGAGCGCACCTGGGCCACCCGCTCGAGGGCACTGTTGCGCACCAGGTCGAGGGTGTGGCCGGTGTCGGCCACGTCGTCGACGATGAGGACGTGCGCTTTGTCGAGGTCGACCCAGTCGACGTAGGGCGGCAGGATCACGGGCAGGTCGAGGCGCTTGTCGACGCCGGTGTAGTACTCGACGTTCATCACGTAGAGGTTCTTGATGGCGAGGGCGTAGCCGAGGGAGCCGGCCACGAAGAGCCCTCCCCGGGCGATGGCCAGGATCATCTCGGGCCGGTAGCCGTCGTCGGCCACCATCCGGGCGAGTTCCCGTACGGCGACGCCGTACCTCGCCCAGTCCATCTCCTCGCGTGCGGGTTCCGTGCTGTCGGACTCTGCCACCGTCGTCGTTCTCCATGCCTCGCTCGTGGTGACCCGGGACGCTAGCCCGAGTTGCGAGGGTCAGTCATAGGTCGCCGCCACCCGCCAGCAACCGGCCTCGAGCACCAGGAGGCGGGCCATGCCGTCGTCGGCCACCACCTGCAGGCGGACCCGACGACGGTGGCGACGCGGGTCCCACCAGCGCTCGTCCACCGGCCACGGGCCCGCCCAGGCAACGACGTGCGCCTTCCCTGCCGCCCTTCCCTCTCGCCCGCCCACCCGGAGTGCGACCGGCGCCGCCGACAGCACCCCGCGGCCATCCACCCGGACCGGACGGCCACGGGCGTCGAGGAGCTCGGCCGGCACCGGATCGGCATGGACCGCCGCCGGCGAGGGTGGGGGCAGCACCCCCGGCCACGGCGGGGCATCGGCCGGCGGGGCGTCGACTCGGCCGACCTCCCCCACTCCGCCCGTCAGGGGGACCAGGACCAGCTGGTCCGCCGGGTCGCGCCCACCCCGCCACTCGGGCAGACGCACCGACCCCTCGCCCAGCAGGCCCACCACCCGGGCGAGGGCCCTGGCCGCCCGCTCGTCGGCCGCCGACGCCCCGCCCCAGAACCCGGCCTGACGACCGGTGGCCGGCACCACCTCGTCGGGCAGCAGGGTCAGGCGCACCAGCCCGGCGGTGGGCCGGACCGCCGGCGGACCGTGCAGCCAGCCCTCCAGCTGCCAACGGACCCGGTCGGCCAAGGCCGACGCCCCGAGCACCCCCTCGTCGCGCCAGCAGCAAGCCAGCCGCTCGCCGTGCTCGGTCTCGGCCTCGACCACCACCCGGGTGCAGGCCAGGCCCCGGCCCCGCAGGTCGTCGTGGAGCTGTTCGGCTAGGGACCGGGCGGCGAAGGCGACCCGGTCGATCCGGTCGACCGGGGGGTCCAGGTCGACCGCCACGGCCAGGTCGGGTGGCGGGCGGCGGACCTGCGGCGGGGTGCCGTCGAGGCCGGCGGCCAGCCGGTGGGCGGCCCGCCCCTCGGCCCCGAAGCGCCCGACCACGTCGGCTGCCGACAGGGCGGCGAAGGCACCGAGGGTGGCGAGGCCCAGCCGGACCAGCACGTCGGCCAGGTCGGGGCGGCCCAGCACCCCGACCGGCTGGGGGGCGAGAAATGCCGGGCTGCCGCCGACCGGTACCACGACCGCCCCCGCTGCGGCAACGCCCGCCGCTCGTGCCGCCAGGTCGGCGGTGAACCGGCCGTCGGCGATCCCGAGGCGGCAGCCCGGGTGGGTGGGGCCGACTGCGGCGTCGAGCGCCGCCCCGACCACCTCGGCGGTGCGGACCAGCAGCGCCGCCTCGCCGCCGAGCAGCCGCAGCGGCCCCCGGACCCCGAAGGCGCAGGTGCCGGGCCGGGACACCTCCACCCACGGGGTGACGTCCTCGAGGGCGGCGACCACCGGCTCGAAGCGTCGGGCCTCGGTCGCCTCGTCGCGTTCGAGGACGGCCACCTCGGGGCAGCGCCCCTGGGCCTCGCGCCGGCGCTGCCCGCGGACCACCCCGGCGGCCCGGGCCGCCTTCGAGGCTGCGGCCACCCGGCCGGCGGCCAGCACCAGCGCCGGCTCGCCGGGCACCACCCCGAGGGCGGTCAGGGGCCAGTCGGGGCAGCGGACGACCAGGGTGCGGGGAACAGAATCGAAGGGGGTGCTCACGGGAGGGCAGGCACCCCCCGGACATCCGGGAGCAGCAGCACCGCCCGACGCTCCCGGGCGTTACGCCCCCGACCGGTGGCGACGACCTCGACCCGTCGACAGCGCAGGCGTCCGTAGCCGTCCTCGGGCCCCTCCCAGGTGGCGCCGGCCAGGGCCAGCTCGAGGTCGGGACGATCGGGCCACGAGGCGCCCCCGATCCGGATCAGCACCGAACCCCGCTCGCGGGCCCGGGCGGCCAGGCGTCGGGCGTCGACGGCCCGGACCTGCCGGCGGGGGGCGACCAGCACCAGGTCGAGGCCACCGACGAGAGCGGCCACCACGGCCCCCCACTGTCGCGATGCCGTCGGGCCGGACAGGTCGACCACGGCCAGGCGGGCAAGGGCCACCCCGGCCTCAGCCGCTGCGGCGAGGCCGAGGTCGGGGTCGCCGACCACCGCCGCCCACGAGCCGGTGGCAGTGGCTTCGGCGATCAGGGCGAGGGCGAGGGAACGGGCTCCGGGACCGGCCACCCCGACGGTGCTCCCCCGCCGCAGGCCGTCGAACAGCAGGTCGGCCAGGGCCGGGGACACCGGCAGGGTGCGCTCGCCGGCCGGGGTCCCCGTACGGGCACGGCGGGCCGCCTCGGCGAGGGACCGTGGTCGGGAACGCGGGGCGGGGGCGGGCTCCTCGATGGCATCTTCGTCGAACGGCTCGGGCTCGACCAGCAGGCCGGCGGGAAGTGTGAATGCGTGGCCGGGTGATCGCACCATCCCCCCAGTATCGAACATATGTTCGATACTGGCAAGGGGGCCCGGTCAGTCGGCGGGTGGCGGTGCGGCGTGGGTCCGGACCCAGGCGTGCATGGCGATGCCCGAGGCGACCCCGGCGTTGATGGATCGGGTGGAGCCGTACTGCGGGATCGAACACACCAGCGACGCCGCCTCCCGGGCCGCCGGCGAAAGTCCCGGGCCCTCCTGGCCGAAGAGCAGAACGCACCGTTCGGGCAGATCGGCGTCGTCGATCGGCACGGCGCCCGGCAGGTTGTCGATCCCGACGATCACCAGGCTCTCCCCCGCCGCCCAGGCCAGCAGGTCGTCGACCGTGGCGTGGTGGTGGACGTGCTGGTAGCGGTCGGTCACCATCGCCCCCCGCCGATTCCAGCGCCGCCGTCCGACGATGTGGACGGCAGCGGCGAGGAACGCATTGGCGTTGCGCACGACGGTGCCGATGTTGAGGTCGTGCTCCCAGTTCTCGATGGCCACGTGGAACGGGTGCCGCCGAGTGTCGAGGTCGGCGACGATCGCCTCGACCCGCCAGTAGCGGTAGCGGTCGGCCACGTTGCGCCGGTCGCCGGCGGCGAGCAGGTCGGGGTCGAGGCGCGGGTCGTCCGGCCAGGGTTCGGGATGGGGCCCGACGCCGACGCCCGAAACCCCCCCGGGCCCGGTCGGAGGGTTCACTCCGCCTCGGTGGCGAAGTCCTCCTCGGTGGGCACTTCGACGCCCTCGACGTAGTACAGGTGGAGGTCGGCGATCACGTCGACGATGCCCTCGGTGCCGTGGTCGACCAGTTCGACGGTGACCATGTTGGCGTTGACGTGCACGCCGGCGATGCCACCGAGGGCGAACAGGCGGCGGGCCAGTTCGTCGGCCGGGGCGTCACCCGTGACCTCGTCACCGGCCGTGTAGCGCTCGTGTCCCATGCCGGTGAGGCTGCGGTTGATCTCGTAGCGGACGATGCCCTCACGGGAGGACGGCTTCTCGACGACGGTGATCGGCTGGCCCATGGCGGCGCAGGCTAGCGGTCGTGGACGGGCTCGCCCCGGTCCCCACGAGGGGGCTGTCGGGGGACCATGTGGCGGGTGGCATCGCGGTCGAGGCGGTGGAGTCGCAGCGCCAGGACGACCGAGACGAACGCCAGCGCCGAGTGGACCAGCTTGAAGCGAGCGTCGTGGTCGTCGAACACCATGCCGAACCAGCGCACCGCCCAGAAGGCCGCAGTCCAGAGGCAGAAGATGGCGACAAGTCGGGTGGATCCGACCGGGTGTCGCTTCAACCAGCCGGCCATCGCCGCAATGGAGATGCCGGCGAAGCCGAGGAAGACGCCGGCCACGAGGAGGCGCCACGAGAGGTCGATGGTGGCCAGGTCGTCGTCGGCGAGGACGTTCCGGACGCGCCCGGCCCAGACCACGATGGTCCAGGCGATGAGGACGGCCAGCAGCCGGGTGACCCGTTGCACGGGGAGGCAACCTAGCGAGACCCGTCAGGAACGGGTCACTCAGCGCCTATTGGGCCGGGGAGCCCGTCCATGAACGACCAGGACCGTCGGTGGTAGTCGGTCGCACCGTGGACGGCGAGGGCCTCTCGGTGCGCCGGTGCCGGGTACCCCTTGTTGTCGGCGAAGGCGTAGGCGGGGTACCGGGTTGCGGCCTCCCGGAGGATCCGGTCCCGGGTGACCTTGGCGACGACGGAGGCGGCGGCGATCGACAGGCTGCGCTGGTCGCCCCGAACGATCGGCGTGGCGATGCCACCCCCGACGAAGTCCCAGCTGCCGTCGAGCAGTACGTGGTCGACGTGGATGACGAGCCCGTCGAGCGCTCGTCGTGCGGCCAGGCGCTGGGCGGCCGACATGCCGAGGTCGTCGCACTCGTCGTTGCTTGCGTGACCGATCGACCAGGCGAGGGCCCAGCCGGTGATCCGGTCGTAGAGGACCTCCCGTTCGGGTTCGGTGAGCATCTTTGAGTCGCGCACGCCGGTGATGCGCCGCCCCCGGTTCACCACGACGGCGCCGACGGTGAGGGGGCCGGCCCAGGATCCCCTCCCCACCTCGTCGAGCCCGGCGACGACCCCGTGTCCAGCGGCCCAGAGGCGCCGCTCGGCGACGAGGCCTGGTGCCTTGCCCCGCAGCGCCTTGCGCATCTTCGGACGACTGCCCATGTCGCGACCCTATGACCGGTCGCCGATCCGTTCGGCAGACCCGTCGTAGGCTCCGGGGCGATGGCTGCACGAAGAACGAGCATCCGGTCCGCCGGCTCGGCCGGGTCCATCCTGTCCGTGGGGTCGGTGGGGTCGATCCTCTCGGTCGGCAGCGCCGGCTCCATCCTGTCGGTCGGCTCGGCCGGCTCGATCCTCTCGGTCGGCAGCGCCGGCTCCATCCTGTCCGTGGGATCGGTGAGGTCGGTCCTGTCCGTCGGCGGCCTCGGCTCGGTGCGCGGACGACGGCTGGGTGCCGTCCCTGCGCCCGAGCCCGCCGACCTCGGGGTGTTCCGGCAGGTGGAGGCGCCCCGACGGCTGCGCGTCGTGGCGACCGCCGGGCTGCTTCTCGCCCTGGGCAACCGCTTCTAGGAGAAGCTGCCCGAATCCGGCGGTGGCCCGTTTGAGGAAGGCACCGGCGCCGCCAGCAGTGCCTCGCCGGTCGGCTGGATCGACGAGAAATCGGGGTCCAGCCCCGGCACCGTGAGCCGGATCGGCTCGTCGTCGTGGGGCTCGAGTTCCCAGAGCAGGGCCGGGCGTTCGCCGTGCCAACGAACTCCGTACGACAGCGTCCCGTGGGTCGTGGGCAGGCCGTGCACCTCCACGGGTTGCCCGTACCACGAGGACGGGACCTCCCCGAGCAGGGCCAGGCCGTCGCCCTGCGGTGCCGCCAGCCGTCGGGCCAGGTCCCACATCGGGCCATCCGGATCCGCCACCGGCCCGGAGAGCGCCTCAGCGTCTGCGGAGGCGCGGGCATCGCCCCGGGCGGCGAAGAGGCCGGCGAGGCGGCCGACGGCACCCGGCTCGGATGCGGCTGTAGTGCCGGAGGCGACGAGCGCCTCGAGGGGTAGGCCGGCGAAGGGCTCCGGCCTACGATGGAGGTCCCAACACGTCGCGGCCGCACGCAACCACCCGGCTGGATCGTCCCGGTGGTGTGCGGAGATCCGATCGACGGCATCGCGCAGCAGCCCCCATGCGGCCAACTGCACGGCCACGTCGGGCGTCGGCTGGGCGAAGAGCAGGTCGATCAGCCCAGTCGACACAGAGGCGCTCAACGCCTCGTCGGGCAGTTCCACACGCGTCGCCTGCTCCAACCGGGTGGCCCAGCCGGCTGCGATCCGATCGGGTCCGGGAAACAGGGAGGGGGCGCCACCCGGCACGACGAACCGGAGCGACTGGCGGTGCAACAGGGGCACGATCAGGGCGCCGGCCGCATCCCCATTGCGGCTCGACACCGGCTCGGGGACCGCCTCGACGGCGCCGCCGCCGGTCACCACCGACCAGAGGTCGGCCGACCCGTCGACGAGGGCGAAGCGACCGGCGTCGCGATCGGCCGCACAGGCGACCACGCCGTCGGCTACCAGCCGACGACCCTCCACGGCGAGGTTCCGGATGTCGCCGTCGACGGTGATCGCCACCGGCACCGGCACCGGCGTCTCGTTCGCCAGTTCAACCACGACCGCCGGACCATCGCCGATCGCCGCCCAGGTGGTCGCCAGGATGTCGCCCCCAGCCACCCGCAGGCGCGTCTCGAGCACAGGTGCCGGCCCCGGGCGCGTCTGGCGCAGCGCCCGCTCGGTGGACGGGTCGTACCAGCGGTCGTCGGCGCCGATCCACCAACCGACCCGCACGGGTCGATCGAGCAGGTGGACCGTGGCCGATCCGTCGACCACGGCGCAGAATCCGCCGTCGATCCCGACCCGCGTGCCCACAACTGGAACAGACGGGGCGCGCGGCGGCCGGAAGCGGTCGATAAACCCCACGCTCAGTCGACCTCGGGGCGGGCCCGTCGGGCCATGAGCGCCGCCCAGACCTCGACGGGGGGCCGGCCACCGTCGATGACGGCTCGCACGCCTTCGGCGATGGGCACCTCGATGCCGGCCTCGGCGGCGAGCTCGCAGACGACGCCGGCGGTGCGCACCCCCTCGGCCACCTGGTCCATCCCGGCGAGCACCTCGGCCGGTGGACGGCCGAGCCCGACCTGTTCGCCGACCCAGCGGTTGCGGCTCTGCGGGCTCATGCAGGTGACGAGGACGTCGCCGAGGCCCGCCAGGCCGGACAGGGTCCGGGGGTTGCCGTCGAGCGCCTCGCCCAGGCGGGTCAACTCGGCCAGGCCGCGGGTGATGAGGGCGGCCCGTGCGTTGTCACCGGTCCCGAGGCCCTCGGCCATCCCGGCGGCGAGGGCGATCACGTTCTTGACGGCGCCGCCGATCTCGCAGCCGACGATGTCGTCGTTGGTGTAGACGCGCAGGCGTTCGGAGGCCAGCAGTTCCTGGAGAGTCTCGGCGACGCCGGCGTCGGAGCAGGCCACGACCGTCGCCGCCGCCCGGCCGTCGAGGATCTCCTTGGCGAGGTTGGGGCCGGTCAGCACGCCGACCGGGTGGCCCGGAAGCAAATCGGCGGCCACCTGCGTCATGCGCAGCCGGGTGCCCTGCTCGAAGCCCTTGGCGAGGCTGATCACCGGCACGCCGGAGCCGATGGCCGGTGCCGCTGCGGCCAGCGTCTCACGGAAGCCGTGCGTCGGCACGCCGACCACCACGACGTCGGCGCCGGAGACTGCCTCGGCGATGTCGGCGGTGGCTTCGAGCTCCCCGGGCAGGTCGAAGCCGGCGAGGTAGCGCTGGTTGCCGCGTCCAGCGGCGATGTCGACGGCCACGTCGGGGCGGCGGGACCACAGCACGGTCGACACCCGGGGAGCGAGCAGCGAGGCAACGGTCGTCCCCCAGGAGCCCGCACCGATCACGGCGGCCCGAGTGGTCATACGGGCGAGCCTAGGGCGCCGACGGATTCCGGCAGGCGGCCCGCCCGTAGACTCTCCGGGTGCAGACCGCCGTACTGATCCCGCTCAAGGCGTTCCGAGGCGCCAAGGCCCGTCTCTCGTCGGTACTCGATGCGGGCGAGCGGGCCGACCTCGCCCGCCGGATGGCCGAAACGGTGGTCGCCGCTGCCGCACCCCTGCCCGTGGCGGTGGTGTGCGACGACGACCAGGTCGCCGACTGGGCCGAAGGGCTCGGAGCGGCCGTGATCCGGGTCGACGGACCCGGCCTAGACCGGGCGGTCCACGCCGGCATCGCCGCACTGGCCGCCGACGGCTTCGAGCAGGTGATCGTCGCCCACGGCGACCTGCCCCGGGCCACCGACCTCGCCCGCTGCGCCGACTTCGACGGCGTGACGCTCGTGCCCGACCGCCACGGCGACGGCACGCCCGTGGCCGTGGTCCCGGTCGGCGCCGGCTTCCGGTTCGCCTACGGGCCGGGTTCCCATGACCGACACGTCGCCGAGGCGCAGCGCCTGGGCCTGCCGTGGCGCAGCCTCCCCGACCCGGACCTGGGCTGGGACGTGGACGAGCCCGCCGACCTCGAGTTCCAGCCATCGAAGTGACCGGGCTGCCGGTTCCGTCCCGGGCGCTGGCCGTGGGCGCCCACCCGGACGACGTCGAACTCTACGCCGGCGCCACGCTCGTCGGCTGGGCCGCCGCCGGCTGCGAAATCCACATCCTCGTGTGCACCGACGGCTCGAAGGGCAGTTGGGACGTGGACGAGGATCCGTCCCGGCTGGTCGCCACCCGACGCGACGAGCAGCACGCCGCCGCCGAGCGGCTCGGAGCGACCGGCGAGGTGGCCTTCCTCGACCGGGTCGACGGCGAGCTCGACGCCGACCGCGCCACGGCCCACGAGGTAGCGGCCTGGATACGACGCCTCCGACCCGACGTGCTCCTCGGCCACGATCCATGGCGGCGCTGGCGGCTCCACCCCGACCACCGTGCGGCGGGCTTCCTCGTCACCGACGGCGTGGTGGCCGCCCGCGACCCGCACTTTCTCTCAGAGGTGGGGCTCTCCGGCCTCGCCCACCACCGACCCGACGAGCTCCTGCTGTTCGACACCGAGGAGCCGAACCACGCCGAGCCGGTCGACGAGGTGGCGGCGGCGACCAAGGTGGCGGCGCTGCTGGCGCACCGCTCCCAGCACCTGTCGACCATGGGCATCGGCGCCGAAGACGACGGTTCGCAGGCCGATGCCTTCCGCGACTCGGTCCTGGCCGAACTGGCCGAGGTGGGGCAACGCTTCGGCGTCCCCCTCGCCGAGGCCTACCGTCGCATCGAGGGCCTCTAGGCGGGTTCTGCCAGCAGTCCCTCGATCAGCGCGACCAGTTCGAGGGGGCGGTCGCCCTGGATGCTGTGGCCGGCGCCCTCGACCGTCGTGACGGACACGTCGGGCTGTCGGCGCCGGAACTCCTCGACGTCCTCGTCGCCGACGACGCTCCAGGCCCCTCCCAGCCAAAGGTGGACGGGGCACGCCAGCGATGAGACCCGGTCCCAGAGGGCGCCGAAGTCGGGTGCCTTCTCCGCTTTTTCCTTCGGCTTCCTCTCGGTCTTCCAGTCGCGCATCGGGTCCCAGCGCCACGACCACGAGCCGTCCTCCTGCTCACAGGCATTGTGCAGAACACCCCGGCGCAGCGACGACTCGGAGCGGGTGGGGTTGTGCTCCACGGTGTGGGCGAGGATGGCGTCGAAGTCGTCGAAGTGCGCAGGTCCCGACACGAAGGCGATGATCGGCTCAGCCTTGGCGTGGTCGGTGCCGGGGGTGATGTCGACCAGCCCCAGTCGTCGCACCAGGTCCGGCCGGTCGGTCGACAGGCACAACGCCGTCAGGCCGCCGAGCGACATGCCGACCACCGCCTCGGCCCCGGGGGCATGGGCATCGACCACCCGGGCGACCTCGGCGGCCAGCACCTGCGGCGTGTAGTCCTTCTGCGGCCTCCAGTCGGAGTGGCCGTGCCCGGGAAGGTCGATCGCCAACAGCGACCGTCGAAGAGCGAGGGCGACCGTGTCCCAGGTGTGGGCGTTCTGCGCCCCGCCGTGCAGCAACACCAGTTCGGTCGTCCCCGTCCCCCATCGGACGGCGCTCACGGCCAGGCCGGCGGGTCCCTCCACCTCGAGCCGTTCGACCGGAGGCGGACCTTCCCAAGCCAGTCCGGCCTCGGCGACGTTGTCGGCCAGCATCGAGAACTCGTCGTAGGACTTCATCGGACCTCCCGTCGCAGCGGAACCTAGCCCCGGGGCTGTCCACAGCCGGTACCGCTGTGCCAGAATGCGCGGCGATGGACCCCACCTCGCCCCGCACCGTCACCTGGACGAAGATGGAGGACGGCACGGCCGACGACTACGTCGAGTTGATGGCCAGCTTCAGCCAGCACGTCCACGACTCCCTCACCGACCACCTCTTCGGCCTGCTCCACTCGATGCAGGGGCCCCGCTTCGGCTACCAGGTCGACCGCTACCGGCACTCGCTCCAGAGCGCCACCCGGACTCTGCGCAACGGCGAGGACACCGAGATGGTCGTGGCGGCACTGCTCCACGACGTCGGCGACGTGGTGGCCCCGGCCAACCACTCGGCCGTGGCCGCCGAGATCCTCAAGCCCTACGTGTCGGACCGGACCCACTGGATCGTCCGGCACCACGGCGTGTTCCAGGGGTACTACTTCTTCCACCACCTCGGCGGCGACCGGGACGCCCGGGAGGCGTTCCGGGACCACGAGTGGTTCGACGACTGTGCGGCCTTCTGCGCCGAGTACGACCAGAACTGCTTCGACCCGGCCTACGACGAACTGCCGCTCGGGGAGTTCCGGCCGCTCGTCGAGGAGGTCCTCCGCCGGCCCAGCCGCTACGAGATGGTGGCGCTCGCCTAGGGCTCCAGCACCACCTTGATGACACCGGCCCTGCGGTCGGCGGCCACCCGGAACGCCTCGGGGGCGTCGTCCAGGCCGAACCGGTGCGTGATGACCGCCTCGGCGAGTTCCGGACAGTCCGCCAGGAGGGCCGCCGCCTCGTCGACCTCGCGCACCCCGTGGTGGTGCCCGTAGGTGTACGAGGGCTGCATCCGGACCTCCTTGACCACGAGGGTCGTGGCGTTCGGGATGGTCAGCGGTTCCCAGTAGACGGCGGGCACCGACAGCACGGCGCCGGGCCGGGCGTGGTCGAGGGCCGTGGCGACGGCGCTCCCGGTGCCGGCGGCGTCGACCACGATGTCGTACTCGCCCGACGCGGCGGTGCCGGCGCCCAGGCGCTCGCCGGCGGCGGCCTGGTGGTCGTGGCGGGCCGACAGGTCGACGTCGGTGCCGGCGGCACGAAACGTCGCCACGCAGGCCAGGCCGATCATCCCGCCACCGACGACGAGTACCCGTTGGCCCGGCTCTGCGCCGGCCGAGTTTGCGGCGTGCTGAGCAACGGCCAGCGGCTCGACGAGGCAGGCGTCGGCGACGGGCACGCCGTCGGGCAGGGGGATGAGACAGGACGCATCGACGACCAGCCGATCGGCCATGCCGCCGTCGCGGGCGATGCCGTACATGGTGCCGCTGCCGTTGCGACAGAGGTGGGTCTGGTCGGCGAGGCAGCGGTCGCAGGCGCCGCAGTGCATGAGGGGCTGGATCGCCACGGGCGTGCCGTCGGCGAGGTGGCCGGCGCACTCGTGGCCGAACGTGACCTGGATGCCGAAGCCCTGCAGGTGGAGGTCCGAGCCGCAGATCCCCGAGGCGGCGATGTCGACGACGACCTCGCCGTCGGCGGGATCGGGCTCTGTGACCTCGACGACCGCGAACTCCCCGTCCACGGTCCGCACGGCTCGCATGGCGACGTTCCTCCCGATCGTTGCGACCTTCGACCACGGTTGTAGTCGTCGGAGACCGTGGACCTACGATCCGGCCGTGGCGAACCCCGTCCGACCCTCCCCCGACCGACCGGCCCTCGACCTGCTCGACGGCGACTTCTACGTGAACGACCCGTACCCGACCTATGCCTGGATGAGGGACCATGAGCCCTTCTACTGGGACGAGGTCAACGAACTCTGGGGCGTGTCCCGCTACGAGGACATCATCGAGATCGAGCGCGACAAGTTCCGGTTCACCAACTCGGGCAACGAAAAGGGCGGCTACCGGCCCAACATCCCGGCCGACACCTCGATCATCGCCCTCGACGACCCGCACCACACGGTGCGCCGCAACCTGGTCTCCCGGCGCTTCACGCCGCGGGCCGCCGGCAACTGGGAGGACCACGTGCGCGGCGTCGTCACCAGCCTGCTGGACAGCCTGGCCGAGAACGGCGAGGCCGAGGTCATTTCGCAGCTGGCAGCGCCGCTGCCGGCCCAGATGATTGGGCTGCTGCTGGGCTTCCCCCACGAGTCCTGGCCGCAGCTCAAGGAGTGGTCGGAGCGCACCATCGCCCTCGGTGGCGGCCCCCGCTACCACGACGAGGACGGTGTGATGGCGGTCTTCGAGTTCACCGAGGCCTGCATGAACGTCTACGAGTCGACGAAGTCCGAGCGTTCGGGCGGCGGCTGCCCGGTCGACACCGTCATGGACGTCTGGGTCGACCGGGAGGTCGAGGGTCTCGCCGACTATCCGTTCGGCCTCGACGAGATCATCTCCGACTGCCTCCTGCTGCTCGACGGCGGAGCCGAGACGACCCGCACGGTGATCGCCCGCACGCTCGTGGAGTTGACCCGGCGCCCCGACCAGTTCCAGGCGCTCGTCGATGGCGCCGACCCGGTCGTGGCGACCGAGGAGTTCATCCGCTGGGTCACCCCGATCCACAACATGTGCCGGGTGGCGACCGAGGACATCGAGATCGGCGGCGTGACCGTCGGCGCCGGCGAGCAGGTGCTGCTCATGTACTCGTCGGCCAACCGGGACCCGGCCCACTTCGCGGACCCCGAGTCGTTCGACGTCGCCCGCCATCCCAACCACCACCTGGCCTTCGGCAACGGCACCCACTTCTGCCTGGGGGCGGCGCTGGCCCGGCTCGAGATTCGGGTCTTCTTCGAGGAGTTCGCCCGGCGCTTCCGCAACCCCCGCCTGGCCCCCGGCACTGAGCCGGTCGAGATGCCGAACGCCTTCGTCTACGGCCTCCGGGAGGCCCACCTGGTGGTCGACCCGGCCTGAGCAGACGGTTCAGTCGGGCAGGTTGCCGGACATGACGTCGTCGCCGAGGGACGGTGCCACGAACTGCGAGAAGTCGGGACCTGCCCGCAGGGCGTTGCCGCCGTCGACGTTGATGCAGGTGCCGGTGATCCAGCGGGACTCGGGGCCGATCAGGAACCGGACCAGGCTGCCGACGTCCTCCGGTTGCCCGACGTCGCCCATCGGAGTGTTGCGGACGTAGCTGTCGTACACGTCGCTGTCGGTGGGGATCATGCTCATGATCTCGGTGGCGATGAAGCCGGGCCGCACGGCATTGAACCGCACGTTCGAGCGTCCGAACTCGTCGGCTGCGTTGCGCATCATCTGCTCGATGCCGGCCTTGGCCACCGGGTAGGCGCCGAAGTTCGGATGCGTGACGTGTCCCGCGATCGACGACATCCCGACGAACGAGCCGCCGCCGTTGGCAACCAGGTGCGGCACGGCGTGCTTGACGCACAGCATCGTGCCGAGCACGTTGAGGTGCAGGACCCGAAGGAACTCGTCGGTGTCCTGGACGTGGTACGGCCCCATGCCGCCGCCGCCCCCGGCGTTGGCCACGACCCCGGCCAGGTTGCCCGCCACCTCGAAAGCTGCCCCGACCGCCACCTGCACCGAGGCCTCGTCGGTCACGTCGGCGACGACGTACCCGACGCTTCCCCCATGGCCGGGGCGGATGACCTCCTGCGACTCGGCCAACGTCGCCTCGGTCCGCCCACAGATCGTGACGACGGCTCCGTCCGCTGCCAGCGCCGCTGCGCAGGCCCGTCCGATGCCGCTGCCCCCGCCGGTGACGAGGACGCCGAGACCGGCGAGTGCTCCGTCTGCCATGCAGCCATGTTCGCCCATCACAACGGACAAGCCGCACCCGGGGCGGTCGCCGGTCAGCCCTTCCGGCGACGCTCGTCCCGTTCCTCGAGCAGGTGCAACAGGCCCGGAAAGCCGGGGACGGCCCGCAGCGCCCGGTCGGCGTACCAGAACCCGAGGAGGGTCAGCAGGATCCCGGTCGGCCAGCCGACCAGCGCCCGGATGAGCACGTAGCCGCCGGCCGAGGTCTGCCTGAACAGCCAGATGTCCCATGTCGAGGTGATCAGCTGCCAGACGCCCAGCGCCACGGTCAACCGCGAGGTCATCCGCAGGTAGGCCGGGTGCGTACGGGTCGTTCGGTCGATGGGCAGGGCCAGGTGGAGCACCCGGCCGAGGAAGGGCCGGCCGACCAACGAGGTGACGATCAGGGCGACGCCGATGCAGGCCTTCGTGCCGATGCCGATGCCGAAGTAGACGGCCTCCGAGTCGGTCAGGATTCCGATGATGCCGCGCACCACCAGGTAGCCGACGAGGATCGGCAGGAACTTCCCGACGGCCTCCCCGCGCCGAAGACGGCCGACGGCCGTCTTGACGCTCCACACCGTGGCACCCAGCACGGCCCATCCCAGGCCTGCCAGCCGGTTCAGCCCGATGAAGAGCACGATCGGCATGACCGAGTCGAGGGTGCGCCCCCTGGGCGGACCTTCGGATGGCCCCTCTGGCGGAAACTCCGACTGCTCCTCCATCAACGGAGTCTGGCAGGAGCGGGGATCTGTCGAGGGCGCCCGGCCGGTCAGGCCGGCAGGCCCTGCGATGCCGCGTCGTCCGGTGCCAGCCGGAGCAGGTCCTCGGACACGAGGTCGGCGATGGAACGCGCCGCCGCGTAGTGGTGGTGGTGTGCCACACCGGCGAAGAGCCCGCGCCGCTTCTCGACCAGGGCAGCCGACGCGGAGTCCCCGAAGAACCCGAAGAGGCCGAAGGCCACCTCGAGGTCGGCGAGGACCGGGGCCCGGCCGAACAGGGCGGACCGCTTCAGGGCGACGCCTACACAGCCGACAACGACGTCGTCGAGGTGCTCGCCGGCGGCCAGGCGCAGCCGCGGCACCAGGGTGCGGGCCAGCAGGAGAGCGTAGCCCTGGTCGGGACCCTGGACGCCGAGCCGCTCACCGTTGGGCTGGCCTTCGCCGACGACCTCGCCGGGACGATCGGCGGTCCACGGACCGAGGAGTCGCAGAGGACCCCGGTAGGCAGCGTCGGTCGGACGCAGCGTTGGAGTCGGAACGAAGGAGGGAGCACCCACGACGGGGAATCTACGGTTCCGGGGTCCCGAAGCCCCCTTCATGCGACGGGATCCACACCCACCCGAGCGCCTCCCTCGTACCCACCGCCTCGTAGCCCGGATCACCGGGGAAGCGCACCAGGTCGCTGGACTCGTCCAGGATCCTGGCCCGGCGGCGGGGGGCGCCGTTCGCCACGGCGGCAGCCGCCAGTGCCTCGGCCGTGGTGCCGAATTCCCCGAGGCACTGCAGCATCGAGATCGTGGGGCTGATCATGGTCAACTCCCCGGCCTGCCAACGTTCGAGCGCCTCGGTGGGCCGCATCCAGTCGACGGCGACGGCCTCGGTGCCGTCGGCCACGGGTTCGGCGCCCAGCGGTGCTGCGGCGACGAAGAAGAACGTGTCGTAGCGCTTCGGGCCACCCGTCGGCGTCACCCAGCGGGCGACCGGGTGGACTCCCGAGAGGTCCAGTCCATCGCTCCCCACGAGGTCGCTGAGCCGGGACCGGCCGGCATCGAGGTCGTGGCGGTGGGCGACGACTTCGCCGCCGAGTCCGACGGCGATGCCGACCTCCTCGATGGTCTCGCGCACGGCGGCGATCCAGAAGGCCAACGCCCCCGGCCCGGTACCGAGTGCGTCGTCCGCAGAAGCTGGCGTCCAACCCCGGACGAGGTCCGGCCAGCGGGCGTCGCCGTCGTCGGGGTCGAGGGCGCCGCCCGGGAACAGCGTGTGGTCGGCCACGAAGGTGGACCGGGTGGTGCGGCGCAGCGTCAGGACGTGCAGGTCGGGGCGGTCGTCCAGCAGGAGCAGGGTCGCCGCCGGACGGACGGGGACCCCGTCGGACGGAAGGTCGTCGGTCCTCGGGTATTCGTCGGGGGGTACCGACTCTGGCTGGATCATCGCCCGCCGACCGTATCCCCGCGCCCCGTGGTCAGGGCAAGCCACTCACAGTGGTCTCCCTGCCGCCTGCACTGGTTTCGGTCATGCCCGACGGGTACCCCGTGTCTGTTCGACAACGTCGTCGACCCACCGTTCCTGCGAGTTGACGCCGGGAACCGAGAACGGGGGACGAACTCCGATGTCGATCATCGCCGAAGCCGCCATCTCGGCGGTCACCATCTCGGCAGCAGGCCTCGTGCCAACCGCCGAGTTCCTCGACCACCTGGTCCGCCATCGCAGCAACGAGGCTGCCTGGTTCGCCGACGTCGAGGCCGGCCTCCTCGACTTCCAGGCCGTGCTGGCCGACCACACCCGCTCCATCGTCGAGGACAACCTGTACCACGACGCCATGTGGAGGGCCCCGCATCCTCATCCAGGTCCGCCGCCTGGGTGCCGAGTGCTCCAAGCTCGACGAGCTCACCGCCCTCTTGCTTGCCTCGCTCCACGCTCCCGGTCGTTCGGCCACCACCGTCGTCGAGACCCTCGACCAGATCCTCTGCCTCGCCGCACGTTACGAGTCCCGTGCCCTGGCGATCGACTTCGAGGCCTACTGCGAGGACCTCGGCGGACAGGGCTGACGCAGACCGGTCGCCCACCGTCCACCCCGAGCAACCTCGGCCTCGTGCCGACGGGTTTACGCGTCCCTGGCCCATAGCCTCGCCGGATGGAGGAGCCCACCCCGCTGACGTCCCCCCCCTCGAGGGCCGGCGTCGCCGACCTCCTGGCCGGCATCAGCGTCGCTCTGGTCCTGATCCCCCAGTCGATGGCCTACGCCGAACTGGCGGGGCTCCCGCCCCATATCGGCCTCTTCGCCTCGACCCTGCCGCTCATCGCCGCTGCGTTCTGCGCCTCGTCGCCCTACCTGCAGACGGGGCCGGTGGCAATGACCAGCCTCCTCACCTTCGGGGCGCTGACGGGGCTTGCCCAGCCGGAGTCGGCCGACTACGTGGCACTCGCCGCACTCCTGGCCCTCGTCGTCGGCGTCACCCGGCTCCTGCTCGGCGTGCTGCGGCTGGGCCTCGCCACCTACCTGATGACGAATCCGGTGGTCACGGGCTTCACCTCGGCGGCCGCCATCCTCATCATGTGCTCCCAGCTCCCGAAGGCGCTGGGGGTGTCGGCACCGGAGGGCGGCGTGCTCTGGCGCGCCGGCTGGTCCTTGGGACACCCTGGTGGCTGGGAGCTCCAGGCGATCCTGTTGGCGGCGGTGACGCTTGCGCTGCTGCTGCGCGGGCGCCGGATCCACCGCTTCTTCCCCGGCGCCCTCGTGGCCGTGACCGGCGGCATCGCCTACGCCGAGGCCACCGGCTACGGGGGCCCGGTCGTCGGCGAGGTGCCCACCGGCCTGCCGAGGATCGCCCTCGACCTCCCCTGGGACCAGTTGGGCTCGGTCGTCGTCGCCGGTGTCGTGATCGCCCTCGTGGGCTTCGCCGAGGCGGCGTCGATCTCCCGGGTGTTCGCCGCCGCGGAGCGCCAGACCTGGTCGGCCGACCGGGAGTTCATCGGCCAGGGCCTGGCCAACGTGGCCGCAGCCGTCGCCGGGGGCTTCCCCGTGGGCGGTTCGTTCAGCCGATCGTCGCTGAACCGGCTGGCCGGCGCCCGCACCCGCTGGTCCGGGCTCGTCACCGGCGTCTTGGTCCTGGCGTTCCTGCCGTTCGCCGACGTGCTCGAGGCGCTCCCCCGGGCCGTGCTGGGCGGCGTGGTGATCGCAGCGGTGATCGTCCTGGTCCAGCCCCGGAAGCTGCTCGGCCTGGCACGCGCATCGGCGGGCGACGGTGTCGTGGCACTCGGCACCTTCGTGGCGACGCTCGCGTTGGCGCCCCATGTCGACCGGGCGGTACTCGTCGGGGTCATGCTGGCACTGGCCGTGCGGGCCAGGCGCCAGCGGGTGGCCGCCGACAGCAGGGACTAGGCGCGCCAGGCGGAGGCCAGTTCCTCCGAACCAGCGAGGGTGCCGACGTAGGCGAGCGTGTTGGCCAGCACCAATTCGCCGTACTCGGGGGGCGTGGCGACCACGCAGTCGGTGGCGACAACCGCCTGGAAGCCGGCGTTGACCAGGTCGAAGGCCGCATTCGGGATCGCCACGTTCAGCGACACCCCGGCGAGGACGACGGTCGTGATCCCCTCGTTGCGCAGCAGGTGCTCGAGTTCGGTGCCCGAGAAGGGCGAAAGGCCGTGGAACCGGGGCACCACCACGTCGGTGGCAGGGTCGTACCCCAACTCGGGAACCGGCTCGGCGGCTGCGGTCCCGGCAACCAGCTGCACCGGCGACCGGCGGGCCACACCGAACAGGCGGGCGTTGTCGTTGGCACCCCACCGGTCAGGGAACACCTGGGCCGTGGCGTGGACGACCTTCACGCCGGCCTCCCGGGCGGCACCGACGAGCGCGGCCAGCGCAGGGAGCATGCCGGTGGCCGCCTCGGCGAGCGCCGGAAGGGCGGACTCGGCACCGATCACCCCGTTCTGACATTCGACGACGCACAGCACGGTGTGCGCCGGATCGACCAGTTCGTGCAGTTCCACGGCGGCCATGATCGTGCCTACTCGTACCGGGAGGCGGACTCCCGGAGCACGTCGAGCCAGCGGGCTCCGGCGTCCGGGGCGAGTTCGCCGGGCGTGTAGGTCACCGAGTGGAGCGTGCCGGTCCACGGGAAGGCGCCGTGGCGTCCATAGATCTCCCACGAGACCGGCGACCGGCGGTCGATGCCGACGTCGATGCCCTCGAACGGCGCCATCGAGGTGAGCGCCGGCAGGTCCCGTGCCTCGCCGACCACGTCGCCGTCGACCCGGAGGGTGGCGTGGAGCACCATGCCGCCGGGGGCTTCCACCTCGAGGGTGACCAGCGAGGCGCCGGCGGAGAGCGGCCCGCCGTCGACCACGGTCATCACCCCGTAGCCGTTGAATGCCAGGAAGAGGTGTCCGCCCTCGACGTAGAGGGAGTAGCCGCCGCCCTGGTCGCCGTGGGCCACGAGGACGCCCTCGTCGCCGGCGGCGTATTCGAGGGCCACGTCGACGGTGAACGAGCGGAAGTTGATGAACTGCACCGACCGGTAGCGCTCTACGGTCGGGGTGCCGGGCAGGAAGGTGGCCGGTTCGGCCAGCACCTCCTCCCAGGGCGGACGCTGGATGTAGTTGACGCCGCTGCCCTCGTCGAGGGGGAAGACCTGGTTGGCCCAGGCGGCCTGCTCCCACGCCTCCTGGAGTTCGGCCAGCTTCTCGGGGTGTTCGTCGGCGAGGTCACGGCTCTCGGTCGGATCCTCGGCGAGGTGGTGGAGCTCCCAGGTGTCCTCGCTGAACGGCTTCCGCCGGCCGTGGCAGGTCACGGCCGACCAGCCGTCCCGGTAGAAGCCCCGGTGGCCGGCCTGTTCGTAGTACTGCTCCGGGTGCGTCGAGGGCGTGTCGGGATCGGCGAGCGACGTCGTGAAGCTCGAGCCGGCGGACGCCGGGAGGGGTTGTCCGTGCCTGGTGGTCGGCAGGTCGACGCCGACGAGGTCGAGCACCGTGGGCAGCAGGTCGGTGACGTGCTGGTACTGGGTGCGCAGGCCGCCACCGCCCACCAGGCCAGTGCCCTTCGAGACGATGCAGGGGACCTGGTGGCCACCCTGGTGGGTGTTGATCTTGTAGAGGCGGAACGGCGTGCCCGACACCATCGCCCAGCCCATCGGGTAGTGCGGAAGTGTCTGCGGACCACCTATGAGGTCGAGGCGGGCGTGGTCCACCTCGAGGTCGTCGAACGGGCTGGAGCCCAGGGTGTGGGCCAGCAGGGTGCGGAAGTAGGACGAGGTGCCCCGCTCCTGGCCCTCACGCGACCCGCCGTTGTCGGAGGTGAACACGACGATGGTGTTGTCCCACTCCCCCATGGCCTCGAGTTCGGCCCGCAGCCGTCCGAAGTTCTGGTCGACGTTGTCCACCATTCCTGCGTAGACCTCCTGATAGCGGGCGAAGACCTCGCGCTCCATGTCGGTGAGGTCGTCCCATGCCTCGACGGCGTGGTTCGGCTCCGTGTTGCGGGGCGGCAGCACGGCGCCCTCCGGGACCACCCCCAGTTCCTGCTGGCGCTCGAAGCGACGCTGTCGCACGGCGTCCCAGCCGTCGGCGTAGTCGCCCCGGTACTTCTCGGCGTCGGCGGCCTTTACCTGGAGTGGTGCGTGGACGGCGCCGTGTGCGAAGTAGAGGAACCACGGCTTGGTGGGATGCCCGGAGCGCACCTGGCGGACCATGTCGAGGGCACGGTCGGTGAGGTCGTCGGTGAAGTAGTAGTCGTCGGGGTACTGGTCGACCTGGACGACGTGGTTGTCCTCGTAGAGTCGGTGCGGCTGGTGGAAGTTCGTGAAGCCGTCGAGGATCCCGTAGAAGCGGTCGAACCCCTTCTGGCAGGGCCAGCCGTGCCGCGGGCCGGCCTCGGTGAGGTTGGAGTCCTTGCAGAGGTGCCACTTGCCGACCATGAGCGTGGCCCAACCGGCGTCCCGCAGGACCTCAGCCATGGTGACGGCGTTGTCGCGGATCTCCATGGCGTAGCCGGGGAACCCGGGATCGCGGTGGCAGACGGTGGCGAGGCCGGCGAGGTGGTGGTTGAGGCCGGTCAACAGCGAGGCCCGGGTCGGCGAGCACATCGGGTTGACGTGGAAGTTGGTGTAGCGCAGGCCCTCGTCGGCGAGCCGGTCGAGGTGGGGCGTGTCGATCTCGGAGCCGTAGCAGCCGATGTCGGCGAAGCCCAGGTCGTCGCACAGCATGACGACCACGTTCGGGGCGCCGGTCGGGGCGGTCGGCTGCCCGGGCCACCACGGGGTCGATGCGGCGAGCACGCGGCCCACCTCGCCCTCGAAGCCGGCGTACGGCTGAGTCGGATCCTGGTCGGTCACGGGCGCTCCTCGGCCGGCACGTCTGCGGCGGACGACACCGAACCTACTTCCGGGCCCCCGGCGCCGCGCAGCCGCGTCGCCACTATGGCCACGAACACGCAGGCCACCGACATGAGCACCAGCGCACCGCCGAACCCGAGGTCGGTGTCGGCCACCCAGCCCATCGCCAGCGGACCGGAGACGCCGCCCAACTCGGCGACCGCGAACCACAGGCCGTAGGCGATGCCCATGTTGTGGGGGCCGACCGCCTTCGACTCCATGAGGGCGACGAGCACCAGTGGCACCAGCACCGCACGGACGCCGGCGGCGGCCACGGGCAGCGGGTCGAACACCGTCGGGGCGACCAGGACTACGAGCAGCGCCACCGAAACGAACAACAGCACCCCGGACAGGATGAACGGGAGCCGTCGGCCGTCGGCCTTCCCGGGCAACCAGAGCGAGACGACGACGCCGACACCGCTGCCGACCGCCACCCAGTTGGCGGCCGCCATCGACGAGAAGCCGCTGTGGGTGCGCAACAGGGCAGGCATCCAGCCACCGAGGCCGTGGGTGACGAAGAAGACGCCCAGGCCGAGCGCCAGGACCAGCCGGATCCGGGGATCGCGTACGAGCACCCGCCAGGCGCCGGCCGCACCGGCCTCGTCGGCCTCGCTGCTCGACATCGGCGCCCGGATGCGGCCCGTGACGACGAGCCAGGCGACCAGCGCCAGGGCCATCGAGCCGGTCTCGATCACGACCGTCCAGCGCCATGATCCGGTGAGCGGCATGAGCACCGAGTTGGACAACACCAGCGTGACCATGCCGCCCAGCGCCGGTGCGGTGCTGTAGACGCCGACGGCGACCCGGCGCTCGCGCCGGTCGTCGAACCAGAGGGCAACCGCCCGGGGGGCACCTGCCGAGATCAGCGGCCCGCCGACGCCGAACAGGGCGATGGCGGCCCACAGTGCCAGCAGGTTGCCGGCGGCAGCCCGGAGGAGTCCACTGGCGATGACGACGAGTGCGCCGATCACCATCGCCCGGCGGACCCCGAGTCGGTCGACAAGACGACCGGCCGGCGGTGCCGATCCCAGGTACACGAGCTGCCAGGCGCCGAGGGCGAGCCCCATGCCGGCACGGCTGAGGCCCAGGTCGGCTCGCACCTCCCCGACCAGGGGCGGGATCGACAACGCCACGACACCGAAGGCGAAGTAGACGGCGTAGACCCCGGCGAACAGCACCCACCGGCCGGGACGCCCCGACGGTCCCGGGGAATCGCGGTCCGGGGCGTCCATCGGCGCATCGTCCCACGACGGCATGACACTGGACGTGCCCGGCACAGCCGCGAGTAGTGGTCAGGCCCTGTACAAGTGCGCGAGTGTGTCCGGATGGAGGAGTTGCGCTGGCAGGTCGATGACCTGCGTGGGGACCTGGACCGGCCGATCGTGGCCGTCGCCTACCGCGGCCTCTTCGACGCCTCCGGTGCGGCGACTGCTGCGGTGACGTGGATGGCCGACCGGTTCGATGCCGCCATCGTCGGCGATGTCGACCCCGAGACGTTCTACGACTTCACCCAGGAGCGACCGGTCGTCAAGTTCGACGACGCGGGGAAACGACGCCTGCACTGGCCGGCGAACGAGGTGCTGGTGGCACACGGCGACGAGGCCCCCCGTGACCTCGTCCTCATGTCCGGCGTCGAGCCGCACCTGCGCTGGCGCACGTTCGCAGAGACACTGGTCGAGGTGGTCGGGCACACCGGCGCCGAGTCGGTGGTGACCATGGGCGCCATGGCCGGCATGGCGCCCCACACGCGGCCCCTCGGCGTCGTCGCCAGTTCGACCAACCCCCGACTGGCCGAGCGCCTCAGCCTCGACCGCCCCTCATACCAGGGTCCCACGGGGCTGATCGGCGTGCTTCACGACGCCCTGGACCGAGCCGGCATCCCGGTGATCTCGCTACGGGTGTCGGTCCCCCACTACGTGCCGGACACGCCCAACCCGAAGGCGACCCGCGCCCTGCTGCGACGCTTCGAGCAGGTCACGGGGGTCGAGACCGGCTATGCAGACCTCGACGGTCCGTCCGCCGAGTGGCAGCGACATGTCGAAGCCGCCGTCAACGTCGATGCCGAGATCTCCGAGTACGTCCAGAGACTGGAGACCGAGGCCGACGAGACCGAGGAGATGCTGCCCAGCGGCGACGACCTGGCCGCCGAGTTCGAGGCGTTCCTCCGGGAACAGGACCGGCCGTCGGGCGGGTCCGATCCGTCCTGACGCCGACGGGGCGGCCATGATCCACGCCATGGACCATCAGCTCACCAACGACGCCTACCTCGCCCACCTCAGCACCGACGGCCGGGCACTGATCGCCGCTGTCGAGGCCGCACCCGAGGCCCAGGTGGTGGCGTGCCCCGAGTGGACGAATACCGGACTGGCCGAGCACGTGGCAATGGTCTGGAACTTCGCCATCAGCCAGGTCGAGTCCGGCGACGTGAGTGGTCCCCAGCGGCCCTCCCCCGACCCCGACGAGTCGATGTCCGACCTGCTCGACCGGGCTGTCGCCTTCCTGAGTGACGTCGACCACGATGCTCCGGCGTGGAACTGGACCGACGACCAGCGGGCCGGCTGGTGGTGCCGCCGCATGGCCCATGAGACCTCGGTGCACCGCTGGGACGCCCAGGAGGCTGCGGGTACGGGCGAGCCGATCGACGCCGACCTGGCGACGGACGGGATCACCGAACTGATCGAGGTCGGCCTGCGCTCCCGCCTGCGCAGCAGCGGGGCCATCGAGTACCCGGAGGGCTCGCTGCACCTGCACCGCACTGACGGCGAGGGCGAGTGGCTCCTGGCGAACGTCGACGGCGAGTTGGTGGTGTCGTTCGAGCACGCCAAGGGCGACGCCGCCGCACGGGGATCTGCCTCCGACCTCCTCCTCTACCTCTGGGGAAGGGGCCGCGCCACCCTCGAGTGCTTCGGCGACGAGGAGTTGCTCGACGCCTGGTCTTCAGTGGCGCCGTAGAGGCTCTCTGTTTCTGTCCGGGGCCGGGCCGCCGGGGCAGCCTGCTCCTCCGGCTGGCACAACGTCGTTCGCAAACCACCCCGACGTCCCGGCCCCTCCCGCACAAGGGAGCCCGGCGCCACGACCCCCCAACCCCTCGATCCCACCCCTCCGGGGTTGTCTCGACTCCCGCTCTGCGGGGACGTTGGCATCACACACAGCGGCGCTCAAACAGCGTCGACGGCGAGCGAGCGTGAGCGTCTGACCGGAGCGAGTTGCGACGCCGCCGCCGTCGCCCGGACAGAAACAAGAATGGGCTAGTCCAGCCCAGTCCCGACGATGCCGACAAAAGAGAGCATTTCGCCTGGATACCCACCGAGATTGTGGATCAACGCCTTCGTGCGGCCACGTAAATTCACTCGCCGTTCTTCGGGAGCCCGGTCGCGGAGCTGGATCCAGGCTTCGTAGTGCATCCGTAGGCCGCTGGCGCCGACGGGGTGCCCGAAGCTCTTGAGGCCGCCGTCGGTGTTGACGGGTAGTTCCCCGTCGAGGTCGAACGTGCCGTCGAGGACATCGCGCCACGCGGTGCCGGGCTCGCTGAAGCCGAGGTCCTCCATGAGCACCAGTTCGGTGGGCGTGAAGCAGTCGTGCACTTCGGCCAGGGCCAGTTCGGCACGCGGGTCGGTGATGCCGGCCTGGGCGTAGGCGTCGGCGGCGGCCGCGGCACACTCGGGCAGGGTCGTGAAGTCGTAGTCGGGGTCGATGAGGCCGCTGCTGTCGCCGGCGACCAGCGCAAGCGCCTTCACGTAGAGGGGCGTGTCGGTGTAGCGGAGGGCGTCCTCGGCCCGCACCACGATGGCGGCGGCGGCACCGTCGGCGACGCCGGCGCAGTCGAACACCGAGAGGCGTCCGGCGATCGCCGGCATCTCGCAGATGGCGTCGGCGGAGGTCTCACGCCGGAACTGGGCCAGCGGGTTGCGGGCGCCGTTGAAGTGGTTCTTCTCGGCGATGCGTGCGACGACCCGGCGCAGCTCGTCCTCGTCGACCCCGTAGCGCTCGGCGTAGGCGGGGATGATGAGGCTGAACATGGCGGCTGCGGTGAGCGTCCGGTTGGTGCCGTCGGTGGGGATCGGGAAGGCGTTGAGCCCCTGGTAGCCGCCGTCCTTGGCCTTCTCGGCGCCGATGGCCATGGCCGAGTCGTAGGCACCCGACGCCACCGCGTAGCAGGCCTGCCGCAGCGCCTCGGAGCCGGTGGCGCAGTAGTTCTCGACGCGGGTGACGGGCTTGCCGGACAGGCGCAGCGGCGTGGCCAGCGCGATGCCGGAGGCGGCCGACTGGGAGGTGCCGAACCAGTACGCATCGAGGTCGTCCTTCGTGACGCCCGCCGAGTCGAGGGCGAGGCCTGCGGCGTCGATGAGGAGGTCGTCGAGCGACCTGTCCCAGTGCTCGCGGAAGGGCGTGCAGCCCATCCCGACGATCGCCACCCGGTCCCGGATCCCGTGCGAAGCCATCGTGCGCCTCCTCAGCCCCGGACGGGGCGGGCCTTCCAGAAGTAGTTGTGGATGCCGTCGGCGGTGTGGAGCCGCCGGAAGGTCATGGCGACCCTGCCTCCGACGGCCACCTCGGCCGGGTCGACGTCGGTGAGTTCGACGGGCATGCGGCCGCCGCCGTCGAAGTCGACGACGGCGAACACGATGGGCGGGCTGGGCGAGTAGGCCAACCGGTCGACGGTGAACGTGACGACGGTGCCCCCGGTGTCGGCCATGGGGGCCGGCTCCATGTCGTCGACGGCGCCACCGCCGATGCCTACCCGGGAGGGCGGCAGGTGCGTGATGCCGGTGGTGGCGTCCTTCGAGCCGACGAAGCCGTGCTTCCAGTCGGAGCGGCGCAAGGCGGCGGAGGCCGACGGCCGATTGGGGGCCGGGCGGTTGGGCGGCTGGACCTCGAGCAGGCCCCGCCAGGCGAGGTAGGTCGGGTAGGCGACATCGGCACGGTCCTCGACCTGGACGGCGACGCTGCGGGAGGGGCGCCCGTCGGCGAGGGCGCCGGTGGTGCGGAACAACAGCACCTCGACCCCGTCGGCGAGCACGACGAGGGCGAGCACCCGTCCGGCCTCGGCGGTGTCGAGGGTGTGGGCGAGGAGCAGGGCGGGGTGGGCGGCGCCGCTGTTGCCGACCGTGTCGGCGAGGTTGCCGGCGACGGTCACGCCGAGCCTGCCAGCGAGTCGCTCGACCGCCCGGCCGTGGAGGCCGGTGACGATGGCGGTGTCGATGTCGTCGGCGTCGAGGCCGGTGTCGGCGAGGGCGGCGGCCCAGGCCCGGTCGACGAGTGGCCCGTATGCCTGCTCTCCGAAGCGCTCCTCCCAGGTGCGGGAGGTGGCGTCGCCGGGGACGCGCCAGCGGTCGAGGAACTCGGCGGTGGCCGAGGCGCCGCCGAGGTATTCGGCGAGGAGGGAACCGTCGGTGGCGGAACCGGTGAGGACGGCGGCTGCGGCATCGCCACCTGCGGACTCATCGGCGGAGGTCGGCAGGCCGACGCGCAGGTCGGACGCCACCACGAGGGTGCGTCCCGGGCCGACGAGGGCAGCCCGCAGGGAACCGACAGCCGACCGGACGGCGCCACCGAGGTCGAGGGCGGGCACCGCTGCGTCGAGTCGCAGCGCCGCATGGACCGTGGTGGCGTTGGTCTTGTCGACATACGCGGGGGCGACCGTCGAGAACCAGAGTGCCTCCGGGACAAGGTCGGTCGAGCCGAGCGCCTGACGGGCGGCCTCGACGCCCATCGTGGTGGTGTCCTGGTCGAACGAGGCGACGGCACGCCACCCCCGGCCCCCACCCGAACCCATGACGCCCGAGATCGCCGCCCGGTCGAGGCGGCAGTACGGCACGTGGGCGCCGTAGGCGAGAATCCCCCTGGTTTCGGTCATTTCACGTCCTCAAAGCCAGAACCTGACGGTCCGTCAGATTCCAGCCTAGGGTGTCCGCGGACGCTCGGCACCACAGGAGAGCACATGCAGCTCGGCGAAATCGGGAACCCCGACGCCACCCCCCACGGCAAGCCGTTGGACGGCGTGCGCATCCTCGCCGCCGAGCAGATGCAGTCGCTTCCGTTCGCCACCCAACTGCTGGCCCGGCTCGGCGCCGACGTGGTCAAGATCGAGCACCCGGTGCACGGCGAGTCGGGTCGCGGCTCCACACCGGCGATGGCCGATCCAGAGGGCCGTGACGTGGGCGCCACGTTCCTGCGCAACAACTTCAACAAGCGCAGCCTGGGGCTCGACCTGCGCAGCGATGACGGCCGCGACCTCTTCCTGCGCCTTGTCCCCCGCTTCGACGTCGTGGCCGACAACTTCAAGGCGGGGACGATGGCGAAGTTCGGCCTCGGCTACGACGACATCACCGCCGCCCATCCGGGAGCCGTCGTCGTCTCGATCTCGGGGTTCGGCAACACCGGCGAATCTCCCTACCGGGACTGGCCCGCCTACAACTCGATCGTCGAGGCCATGTCGGGCATCTACGACTACATGCGGCCGGCCGACGGACCGCCGAGGGTCAACCCGATGGGCGCTGTCGCCGACATCACCGCCGGACTCTTCGCCGCCATCGGCATCCTCTCTGCACTCCGCCACCGCGAGACCACGGGCCTGGGCCAGTACATCGACCTGGCCATGTTCGACACGACCGTGGCGCTCGCCGACCTGGTCGTGAACTTCCAGTCGCTCGGGATCCCGCGCAACCCCGTTCCGGCCCCGTTCGTGATCACCCCGGTGCGCTGCAGCGACGGCTACGTCGTGCTCCAGTTCGTGCGCGAGCACCAGTTCGAGCGCCTGGCCGACCTGATCGGCTGCCCCGGGTGGAAGGACGACCCACGCTTCGCCGACCGCACCGGTTGGGGCCTCCACCTGGCCGACGTGATCCTCCCGGCCATCGAGGCCTGGGCCGACGGGCGCAGCCGGGTCGAGGTGGCCGCCGCCCTCGCCGCCGAGAACCTGGTGGCCGGGCCGTCGCTCACCTCCGATGAAGTGGTGGCCGACCCGCACCTGGCCGCCCGCAACATGGTGGTCGCCATGCCCCGCACGGACGGCGTCGAACCGCCGGTCCTCGTCCCCGGCAACCCACTCAAGATGTCGCGGGTGGCCGAGGGCCCCGAGACCCGGGTGCCGTGGGTGGGCGAGCACACCGCCGAACTCCTCGCCACCGAACTGGGCCTCGACAGCGACGAACTGGCCCGACTGCGCGCCGAAGGCGTCATCTCCGACTGACCCCATTGGTGGCCTGGTGGTCGCCGGGGCTAGAGTTGGTTTCTGACACACCGTCAGATTCTCTGGACCACCCGAAACAGCCTATGGACTTCGACTTCTCCCCCGAGCAGCAGGCCTTCCTCGCCGAGGTCGAGGCCTTCCTCGACGCCAACGACGACCCCGAGGTGTTCGACCCCACCCGGGAGAACATGGCCCAGATCGTCGACACGCCCAAGCGCCGGGCCCTCATGAAGAAGATCGGCGAACAGGGCTGGCTCGGCATCACCTGGCCGAAGGAATACGGCGGCCAGGAGGGCGAGGGCGTCTACGAGTACCTGCTCAACGAGGCACTGGCCGCCCGCGGCGGGCCCCAGATCGGCAAGGGCGTCGGCATCATCGGCAAGACCCTCATCGCCCACGGCTCCGAGATCCTCAAGGAGGAGTTCCTCCCCAAGATCCTCTCCAACGAGGTCGAGTTCGCCATCGGCTACAGCGAGCCGGAGGCCGGCTCCGACGCCGCCGCCATGAATCTCAAGGCCGTCGAAACCGACGGCGGCTGGATCCTCAACGGCCAGAAGACCTGGACCACCTCGGCCCACTTCGCCGAGTGGTACTGGGTCGGCGCCCGCACCGACCCCGACGCCGCCAAGCACTTCGGCATCACGCTGTTCCTCGTACCGTTCCACCACCCGGGCATCACGGTCCAGGGGATCATGACGATGGGCGACGAGATCACCAACGACGTGTTCTTCGACGACGTGTTCGTGCCCGACGAGTACGTGGTCGGAGAGTTGAACCACGGCTTCCAGTACATCTCCCAGGCCCTCGACCTCGAGCGCTTCACGATGTTCACGTTCTCGCCGATCGGACAGCGCCTCGACCTGTTGTTCGACCATGTCCGCACCGCCACCCGCGACGGACAGCCCCTGAAGGAGGACCCCCGGGTGCGTTCGCGCATCGCCCGCCTGGCCACCACCGCCGAAGTGGCACGGGGCCTGGGCCTGCGGGTGGTCGACGCCACGATGAAGGCCGAACACGGCGGCGGCCCCCCACCCACCGTCGAGTCGTCGGAGTACAAGCTCTTCACGACCGAGTTCTCCAAGGTCCTCGCCGATGCCTCGATGGACCTCGGCGGACCCGGCACTCAACTACGGGTCGGCACCGAGGAGGCCCCCATGGATGGCCGGGCCGAGTCGACCTACCGCTACACGGTGCTCGACACCATCGGGGGCGGCACCTCCGAGGTGCAGAAGAACATCATCACCCGTCGGGGCCTCGGCCTCCCGAAGAACTTCTAGGCACGACCGTGGCCGACCGACCGCTGCTCGAGGGAATCACGGTGCTGGACCTGGCCTCCGTGGGCCCGGCCGTGCGGGCAACACGCTGGTTGGCCGACTGGGGTGCAACCGTGGTCAAGGTCGGGCCGGTGCCGGCCGACGGCAACCTCCAGGTCACACCACCCGCCTACGCCTACGGCGCCCACCGCGGCATGCGCCGGGTGATGCTGGACCTCAAGTCGGATGCCGGCCGCGACGCCTTCCTGCGGCTCGCCGCCAGCGCCGACGTCGTCATCGAGAGCTTTCGTCCCGGCGTGATGGACCGTCTGGGCATCGGCTACGACGCACTGCGGGCCGCCAACCCCGGCATCGTGCTGTGCTCGACGACCGGATTCGGCCAGACCGGCCCCAGGTCTGCATGGGCCGGACATGACATCAACTACCTGGCCGTCAGCGGTTATCTGCACTGCTCGGGCCGCGACGGACGGGGCGCACCGGTGTTGGCCGGTGCCACGATCGCCGACTCGGCCGGCGGCGGGCTCCAGGCCGTGGCCGCCATCTGCGCTGCGCTCACCGCACGGGCCACCACCGGAGAAGGCGCCCACCTCGACGTCTCGATCGCCGACGGCGTGCTGTCACTCATGTCCCTGGCAGTCGACGAGTACCTCGCCGAAGGCGTCGAACCCGGCCCCCGCCACGGCCTCCTCACCGGCCGTTACGCCTGGTACGACCTCTACGAGGCATCCGACGGCGGCTGGCTGGCCGTGGGCGCCATCGAACCGCGCTTCTTCGCCAACCTCTGCCGGGCACTCGGCTGCGAGCAGTGGGTCGACCACCAGTACGACGACGACGCCGTCGACGCCATGCGCGGCGACTTCGCCACTGCCTTCGCCACCCGCACCCGCGACGAGTGGGCCGCCGACCTGGGACCGGCCGACACCTGCGTGTCGGCGGTGCTCGACATCCCCGAGGTCGTGGCCGACGAGCAGTTCGGAGCACGCGGTTCGTTCGTCGATGCCGAGCACCCGACGGCGGGCCCCCTGCGACAGGTGGCCGCTCCGTTGGCCGGACAGGTCGACGCCACCACGCTCGCCATCCCCGACTTCGCCGAGCCCGACACCGACGAGGTCCTCGCCTCGATCGGGATCGATGCCGACACGCTCGAGGCATGGCGGGCCGCGGGGGCGATCGCATGAGCGGCGCGCCCACCACCGACCTCGCAGAGGTCCCCGACGACGTCCTCGCCCGGATCGGACAGGTCCAGTACGAGGAGGAAGGCGGCTTCCCGGTCGAGCACGGCTACATCTGGACCACCTGCGCCGCCGTCGAGAACGGCAACCCACTGTTCTGGGACGACGAGGTCGCCGCCCAGCTCACCGACGTGCCCATCGCCCCGCCCACGATGCTGTCGGTCTGGTTCCGGCCGCACCACTGGTCGCCGGGCCGCACCGAGCCGGCTGTGCCCCTGCAGGCCCACTTCGACCTCAAGGACGACCTCGACCTGCCCGAAGCGATCATCTCGTCAAACACGATCACCTTCCACGACCCGGTCCGCATCGGTGACCGGGTCCGCTCCCGCCAGGTACTGCGGTCGGTCAGCGACCCCAAGACCACGAAGCTGGGGCGGGGCCGCTTCTGGGTGATCGACGTCGAGTACCTGAACCAGGACGACGCCCTGCTCGGCGTCGAGTCCTACACGGCCTTCGGCTACCGGCGGGAGGCATCGTGACCGCCCGACTCCTGCACGGCGACGTGGCGGTCGGCGACACGCTCCCCGAACTCGGGGTCGACGTGACCGCCACGACGGTGGTGCTGGGCGCCCTCGCCTCGCGCGACTGGCGCCCGATGCACCACGACAAGGACTTCGCCGTCGAGCGCAACGGCACGAAGGACATCTTCCTCAACACCCCCAACCAGGCCGCCTGGTTCGAGCGCTACGTCACCGACTGGACCGGCCCGACCGGACGGCTGGGGCGCATGACCTTCCGCATGAACACCTCGGTGTTCCCGGGCGACCACATGGTGTTCGACGCCACCGTCACCGGAACCGACGTCGACGCAGCCGGCTGCGGCTGGGTCGACCTGGACGTGGCGCTCATGGTCGGAGACGTGGCCACCACCACCTGTGCCGTACGGGTGGCGCTCCCGACCCACGATGACGACAACCCCTGGGCCCGCAGCGGTCAGGGCTGGCGCCCCGGCGACGGAGGCGCAGGCTGATGGACCTTGACCTCACCGAGGAACAGCACATGCTCCGGGAGGCGGTGGCAGGCCTCTGCGTCGGCGCCTCCGACACCGTTCGCGCCTACGAGAACGACTCCAAGGGATTCGACGACGGCTTCTGGAGGCAGTTGGCCGCCATGGGCCTCACCGGCCTGATGATCCCCGAGGAGCACGGCGGGTCGGCGATGAGCCTGCTCGATGCCACCATCGTCTACGAGGAGTTGGGCCGCAGCCTCGTGCCGTCGCCCCACTTCGTGTCGTCGGTGGTGTCGGCAGGCGTGCTCCAGACCGGCGGCTCCGCCGACCAGAAGGCCGAGTGGCTGCCCCGCATCGCCGCCGGCGAGGCGATCCTCACGCCGGCCTGCCTCGAGCCCGACAACGGCACCGGCCCGGCGGGAGTCCAACTTGCCGCGGCGCCTGACGGCGACGACATCGGGCTGACCGGCGCCAAGCGCCACGTGGCCTTCGCCTCCTCCGCCGACCGGCTCATCGTGTCGGCGCGTGAGCCCGCCGGCGTCAGCCTCTTCCTCATGGACCCGGCCGCCGACGGCGTCACGCTCACCCAGCAGTTCACCGTCGCATCCGACACGCAGTACCGGGTGGACCTCGATGGGGTCCGGGTATCCGCCGCCGACCGCATCGGCGCCCCCGGCACCGGCTGGGACACCTGGCACGCCGCCATGCTCGACGCCGTGGTGCTGGTCGCCGCCCAGGCCATCGGCGCCGCCGAGGCCTCGCACACGCTCGCCACCGAGTACGCCAAGGTGCGCCACCAGTTCGACAAACCCATCGGCTCGTTCCAGTCGATCAGCCACTACCTGGCCGACGGCATCGCCGCCATCGACGGCGGCAGGGTGCTGCTCCACCAGGCCGCCTGGACCCGCGACCAGGGTCGGGACATCGCCATGCTCGCCCCCATGGCCAAGCTCTTCGCCACCCAGACATGCCGGGACGTGTCCTCCACCACGATCCAGATCCACGGGGGCCTGGGCTTCACCGTCGAGTGCGACGCCCAGCTCTACTTCCGGCGGGCCAAGTCGTGGCAGCTCAACTGGTACGACGACACCCACCTCGAGGACCTCATCGCCACCGAACTCCTGGGCTGAACCGGGCGTTCGCCCCGTTCGTCAGCCCAGGACGCCGGTGGGGCAGGTGAGGCCGGTGTCACCGAGGCCGCAGTAGCCCATCGGGTTCCTCGCCAGGTACTGCTGGTGGTACTCCTCGGCGAAGTAGAAGGGACCACGGTCGACGATCTCGGTCGTGATCGGATCGAAGTGGGCGGCGGCCAGCAGCGGGGCGAAGGCATCACGGGTGGCCTCGGCGGCGGCCCGCTGGGCATCGTCGGCGACGTAGATCCCCGAGCGGTACTGGGTGCCGACGTCGTTGCCCTGGCGCATCCCCATTGTGGGGTCGTGGTTGTCCCAGAACACTCCGAGCACCCCCTCGAGCGGGATCTCGTCCGGGTCGAACACGACCAGCACCGCCTCGTTGTGCCCGGTCAGGCCGGTGCACACCTCCTGGTAGGCGGGATTGGGGGTGTGGCCGCCCGAGTAGCCGACGGCGGTCGTCCACACGCCGGGCGTCTCCCAGTGGCAGCGCTCGGCGCCCCAGAAGCAGCCCATGCCGACGACGAGCGTCTCGAACCCGTCGGGATACGGCGGGGCGATCGGCCGGCCGTTGACGACGTGTGCGTCCTGCACCGGCATCGGCGTGTCGCGGCCCGCAAGCGCCTCGTCGGGTCCGGGGATCGTGAGTGGCCTGCCACGAAAGGACATGTCGCGAGCCTACGCCCGGTTCAGAACGTGAAGGCCAGGTTCATGGCCAACTGGCGGGCCAGTTCCTCGTCGCCGCCGATCGTGACCCGTCCGTCGGCGAGGTAGGGGCCCGGGTCGGCACGGCCGCCGGTGAGGGCCGCGAAGTCCGTCGACGACACGGCCAGCGTGGCGGTCGGACCACCCTCGAGTTCGTCGACCGCCGTCGCGCGGCCGTCGACCGCCACCCGCAGTACCCGCTCGACGGGACCGGTCAACGTGACCTCGACGCGGCTGCCGTCGGGGGCGCCACCCTTCTTGCCGATGATGTAGCCGATGGCGGTCCCGATCTCGTCGATCGACATCTCGGCCGGGAGCCCCGACTCGTCGCCGGGCATGCCCAACGGCTGGCGGCAGTCCTGGAGGTGCAGCCAGGCGTCGTAGACCCGGATGTGCATGAAGCGGCCGTAGGGGGCCTCTCCGATCGGCGTCCAGCCCTCGGCGAGGAACTCCTCGTCCGACATGGCGTTCAGCACCCCGAGGCGCTTCGCCGAGATCTCCCGAAACGCCTCGAGCACGGCGGCGCCCGATCCCGACCGGAACGACTCGACCCACTTCTCGTTGTTGGTGGCCATCGGATGCTTGATGTGGTCACCGCTCACCTCGAGGTCCGGCATCGGGCGGCCGTCCAGCATGAGCTCGGTGCCGGTGATGTGGGCCAGGTTGTCCTGGACGGTCCAGCCCGGACAGCGGCTGGGCGTGGCCCAGTCGTCGCCGGAGAGCCCACCTGCGAAGGCGTCCCACTGGCCCCATGCCTCGGCCAGTCCGGTCAGGATTCGTACGCGGTCGATGTCCATTTTCGTCTCCGATTCAGGGAGTCGGGTTGGCGACCGCGTTCCAGTCGCGGGCCTCCAGATAGGGCCGGAAGACCTCGCCGATGGCAGCAAGGTCGTTGGGCGTCTTGGGCCGCTGCAACTCGTAGAGCTGCGGGAACTCGAGCCAGCCGAGGACCAGCGCCCAGAGCCGGTCGGCGGCCTCGCCGGTGGGCGGTTCGATGAGCACCGGCCCGAAGAGCTTGAGGGACTCGTCGTCGTCGGCGCCGGGGAAGACCAGCGTCGGCACGCCCCAGCCGCCGAGGTCGATCACCCGCTCGTGGTCTGCACGGACGTCGTCGTGGGTGGTCTCGTCGGCGAGTGCCTCGTCGACGATCCCCGGATCCAGGTCCATCTCGGCGAGGAGGGCACGGGCCACGGCCGGCTCGTGGGGCTTGCGACCCTGGACGTGGAGCGCCGTGCCGGCCTTCAGGTACCAGGCATCGTTGAGTTCTGGGTCCTCGCGCTTGAGGAGGGCTCCGACGCGCATCATGGACCAGCCGTACGACCACTCCCGCTCCCACGGGTGCTTCTTGCCCTCCAGGCGGTTGACCTCCTCGAGGCTGAAGAAGCGCCAGTCGACCTCGAGCCCGAGGCGGTCGCGGACCTCGCGCATCCAGTGGGAGGTCTGGTAGGCCCAGGGGCAGATCACGTCGAAGTGGAAGTCGACCCTCGTCGGAGTGGAGGCATCAGTCATCGCGGAGAGCCTCGCGCAACTCGTGGCGGAGCACCTTGCCGAGCGAATTGCGGGGCAGCGCATCGACAGGCACCATCCGGCGGGGCAGCTTGTGCGGGGCCAGTCGGCCCCGGGCGAACTCCCGGAGGTCGTCGACGGTCGGGCAGGCGTGGCCGTCGACCGCCACGACGAACGCCACGACCTCCTCGCCCCATTCCTCCGAAGGGGCTCCAGCGACGGCGACCTCGGCGACGGCCGGATGGGCGGCGAGCACCTCGTCGACCTCTCCGGGGGACACGTTGAACCCGCCGGTGATGATCAGTTCCTTGGCGCGGCCGGTGATCGTGACATAGCCGTCGTCGTCGACCGACCCGAGGTCACCGGTCCGGAACCAGGCTGCGCCGTCACCTCCGTCGGCGACGAACGCTCCGGCGGTGGCGTCGGGACGCTCCCAGTAACCGCTGAACACGTTCGGCCCGCGCACCTGTACCTCCGACGTGGAGGGATCGAGGCGCAGGTCGACCCCGGGCAGCGGGAAGCCGACGCTGCCCGCCCGGCGCTCGCCCTCGTAGGGGTTCGACACCAGCATCACCGTCTCGGTCATGCCGTACCGCTCGAGGACCGACACGCCGATGTCGGCGAAGCGTGCGTGCAGCGCCGGCGGGAGCGGCGCCGAACCTGCCACGCAGAGGCGCAGGCGGCCGAGTTCTGCCGCCCCGTCGTGGTCGACCAGCCGGTGGTACATGGTCGGCACCCCGAAGAACATGCTGCAGCCTTGTTCGGCGATGCCGTCCAGCACCCGGTCCGGGGCGAAGCCCGGCTGGAGCACCGCCGAGCCCCCCGCCAGCAGGGTCCCGTGGAGGCCCACGCCGAGGCCGTGCATGTGGAACAGCGGCAGGCAGAGCAGCAGCCGGTCGACGTCGGTCCAGCGCCAGGCCAGGCACACCGACTCGGCGCCCGCCAGCAGGTTCGCCTGGGTCAGGACCGCCCCCTTGGGCGCGCCGGTGGTGCCCGACGTGTAGCCGATGACCGCCGGATCCTCGGGCGCAGAGCCGTCCAGCGGAGGCGTCGTCCCGTCCGCCAGGTCGGCCGCCGTCGTGGCGACGATCAGGCCGTCGTCGAAGCCGAGCAGGAGGTCGGCCCAGCCGTCATGGTCGACGAGCGCCGCCGCCGGCCGGCAGTCGGCGACGATGTGGGCCAGTTCGCCGCCGGTGTAGGCGCCGTTGACCGGCACGACGACGAGGCCCAGCCGCAGGCAGGCCACGTGGGCGACGGCCAGGTCGAGCGACGACGGACCCGAGACCAGCACCCGGTCACCGGCGACGAGCCCCGCGGTGGCCAGCCGTCCGGCCGCGGCCGATGTCTGTTCGAGGAACTCCCCCCGGGTGGTCCAGGCGCCGTCGGTGTGCAGGAGGGGCCGGTCCGGTTCGTCGGCGAGTCGCTCCGTGCAGGCACCGACGAGGGTTCCGGGCGCCGGCAGGTCGAAGGCCGCCCCCTCGGGGAGGTGGACGGCCCACGGCGGGGGCGCAGCGGTGCTCACCACGGCGACGGTAGCCCCCGGAACATCCCGACTTGACGAACGCCGGACGAGGATCAATACTAATGGCTTCCATTAGTTCCTATCCCCAGACCAGGAGTCCCCGATGGAGTTCGGCATCTTCGCCAACGGCTACACCCCCGGCCCCGCCGCCCACGACAGCGAGAGCGAGCACTTCGAGCTCCTGCGGGAGGCGGAGTTCGGCGTCGCCGCCGACAAGCACAACTGGAAGTACCTCTGGTTCGGCGAGCACCACGGCCTGACCGAGTACAGCCACATGTCGGCGCCCTCGCCCCTCATGGGCTGGGTGGCCGCCCAGACCGACTACATCCACATCGGCTCCGCCATCACGAGCCTCCCCACCAACAAGGAGCACCCGGTCCGCATCGCCGAACGTGCCGCCATGCTCGACCACGTCACCAACCGCCGCTTCGAGTTCGGCACGGGCCGGGGTGCCGGCAGCCACGAGCTGCGCGCCTTCAACGTGATGGACCCGAGCGTGACCAAGGCCCAGTGGGACGAGGTCATACGCGAGATCCCGCGCATGTGGGAGCAGAAGGACTACGACTTCGACGGCGAGTTCTTCACCGTCCCGACCCCGCACAACATCCTCCCCAAGCCCTACGGGCAGGGCCACCCGCCGCTCTGGGTGGCCTGCGGCAACCCGCCCACGTTCGCCAAGGCCGGCTCGCTCGGCATCGGCGCCATCGCCTTCAACTTCGAGCCGATCCACAACCTCAAGGGCCGCGTCGAGGCGTACAAGGAGGCCATCCAGGATCCCGTGGAGCAGGTCGGCCAGTTCAAGAACGACAACGTGATGATGACCAACTCGTGCATCTGCCTCGAGAACCGCGAGGAGGCCCGTGCCATCGCCAAGTCGAAGGGCCGCGGCTACCTCGTCACGATGGTCAACCTGTACCACGACACGATGCCCAAGTCGCCCGACGCCATCGTCTGGCCGAACCCGCCGAACGACCCGGGTTGGACCGACGAGCTCCTGGACTGGGCGATCGACGGCGGCTACATGCTCTGCGGCAACCCCGAGGAGGTCTGCGAGCAGGTCGCCCGCTACCAGGAGGTCGGCTGCGACCAGGTCGTGTTCGGCCTCCCCGTCGAGGGCATGAGCCACGAGCAGCACCTCGAGATGATCGAGCTGTTCGGCGACCACGTGATCCCCGAGTACGACCTGGACCGCACCCACTCCACCGACCACTACCGGGCCACCGCCGAGCGCCGCTTCCCGGACTTCCAGTACCCGATCCCGGATGGCATCGACGTCGAGGTCCTGCCCACTACGGCGCTGCTGCCGCTGGCCTAGGGATCGGGCACCACGTGCCGCGTGACAGCACCGAGACCAGGGCCCGGCTGCAGGTCGAAGCCGAGCGCCTGTTCGCCGAACAGGGCGTGTGGCAGGCCGGAGTCGGCGAGATCGTCGCCGCCGCGGGCCAGCGCAACGCCTCGGCGCTGACGTACCACTTCGGTTCCCGGGAGGGCGTCCTCGACCGGATCCTCGCCGAGCACGAGGAACCCGTCGACGTCCATCGCGGCGAGCTACTCGAGGGACTCGGCGACGACCCACCCACACACGCCGTCCTGGACGCCCTGGTCCGGCCCATGTCCGCCCGGCTGGCCGACGTGCGCGGTCGCCGCTACCTGCGGATCGTGGCGCAGCTGGCGAGCCGGTTCCCGATGTGGCGCGAGGCCCGGGCCGGGCTCGAGCACCACCACCTGCTCCGGGCCCTCGACCTGCTCGAACGACGGCCGGCCCACCTCCCGGAGGCGGTGCGCCGCGAGCGGCTCGTCGCCATGATGCAGCTCATGACGTCGTCGCTGGCCGAACGGGCCCGCCTGTTGGACACCGGCGGCCATACCGAACTCAACGGCATCGACTACGAGGCGAACCTCACCGACATGCTGACCGGGGTTCTCGGGACACCCGCCACGCTCCCTGCCTAGGCCCGCCGCTACCCTCGGCCTCCGTGCACGTCATCCTCGTCCGCCACGCCCGACCCGAGGTCGTGGTCGACTCCCCGACCGTCGCCGACCCCGGCCTCGCCGAACTGGGCGTGTGGCAGGCAGCCCGGCTGGCCAACTGGCTGGCCTGCGAGGAGATCGACCACGTCGTCACCAGCCCGAAACGGAGGGCCATCGAGACCGTACAGGCGGTGTGCGACGCCCGGGGCCTCGTCAACGAGGTCGTCGACGACCTCGACGAGATCGACCGCTTCTGCCACTCGTACTACGGAACCGAGATCCTCCAGACCGAGGGGAAGGTGCTGTGGGACCAGGTGGTCGCCGGCAACTTCACCGAGGTCGGCTGGGACACCCCTGAGGTCTTCAACGCCCGGGTCACGGCTGCCTGGGAGGGGCTCTGTCGACGTGCCCCCGGCGAGCGGGTCCTCGTGTCGTGCCACGGGGGAACGGTGCGCGTGATCCTGGCGGCGATCGTCGGCAACCCGATGGCCTCGTTCCGGACGGACTATGCGGGGATCAGTCGGGTCGACGTCTTCGTCGAGGAGGACGGAACCCTGCACGGACACATCGTCTCGGCCAACGAGACCGGCCACTTCGACGCCGATCGCACGACGGCCGGAGGCCCCATGCGCGGCGCCCCCGACGTCTCGTGGCCCGGTCGACTCCGGTCGATCACCACACCCGGCTAACCATCCAGAGTCGGGGTCAGTCCTGGTCCCGCCAGCCGTGCGGGATCTCGGGGAACCGGGGGTCGGCCTCCCACGGGATGACGTCGCTGGTCTCGACCAGCCAGGCCAGCAGCCGGTCGCGGAGTCCGGCCACCACCGCGACCACGTCGTCTCCACCCGCCCGGTCGGTGGCCAGCAGGTTCGTGGTCTCGGCGGGATCGGCCGACCGGTCGTAGAGCTCGTCCCGCTCCTCGTGCCGGTACACGTACGTCCATTCGGGGGTGCGCACGCACTCTGCCTTGCCGACGAGGTGCGGCAGGTCGTGCTGGATCTCCGACTTGTGCCGGTAGATCCACCCGGCGACCTCCAGCAGGGGCTCGTCGGCGGGGTTGAACCCGCCCTCGCAGAAGGCGGCGTCCCGGTGTGGCGCGGTCGGGTCGGCGAACAGCCCGGTGAGGCTGCACCCGAAGTGGGTGTGCGAGGCCTCGGCCTCCGCCAGTTCCAGGCAGGTGGGCAGCAGGTCGACCATCTCGACCTCGCCGAAGGCCACCTTGTGCTCCCCCACCCCGGGGCCGGCGGCGATGAGCGGGTTCCGCACGAGGCTGGGGTCCAGCCCCGACGGCCACTTCTCGACCAGTCGGTAGTCGCCGAGGTACTCGCCGTGGTCGCTGAAGCAGAAGGTGACGGTGTCCTCGCCGTGGCCGGTGCGGTCGACGGCCGCCAGGAGTCGCCCCAACTGGTCATCGACCCGGCTGACCATCCCGTAGTAGGTGGCGGCGATCTCGGCCAGGTGCCCGTCGGTGAGGTCGTCCCAACCGTAGCGACGCCGGTACTCGTCCATGAACCCCGGCTTGCCGAGGCCGGCCTCCATGGGGACCGGAGCGGGCATGTCGGCCCGGTCGTGCATCGAGAACCAGGGCTCCTCGACCATGAACGGCGGGTGCGGGGCGAGCAACGGCACCCACATCGCCCACGGCCGCTCGTCGGTGCGCCCCTCGAGCCACCGGATCGCCGTCTGCACGGTGGCCTCGTCGCCGTCGAGCCGGGGTTCGTCGCCCTGGCTCCCGAACCAGAAGCCCCGGTAGAGCGGGTGGTCCTGGTCAACGGCGATCCTCATGTCGCCCCACGTCCACGTGGGCTCGACGAGGTTGCCACAGAAGTCGGTGCTGGCCTCCGTGACGCCCGGGGCGAAGACGTCGCCCCGGTTGCCGGGCATTGCCACGTCGTAGCCGGCGTCCTTCAGGCAGCGCAGCAGGTTGGGCTCCCAGGGCTTGAGCAGGTGGTCGAGGGTGCGATGGCCGGCCGTGTGCGGGTACCAGCCGGTCATGATCGACACCCGACTGGGGCCGCAGACGGAGTGCTGCGACCAGGCCGAGTGGAACCGGGTGCCCTGCCCGGCAAGAGCGTCGAGGTGGGGGGTCTGCGCCACCGGGTTCCCGAAGCACCCGAGGGCGTCCGCCCGGAGCTGGTCCGGTGTGAACAGCAGCAGGTTCGGTCGGCCCATCGGCACCGATGGTAGGCCCGGGCGCTACCTCGGGGGGAGCCGAACCAGGGACGGGTCGAGGTCGGCGACCGTCGGTGCGCCCACGAGCGCCATCGTGTTCTCCATTCCCGATCGCATGAGCTCCAGCATGTGGTCGACGCCCCGTTCCCCCGCAGCCCCGAGGGCGTACATGTGGGGGCGCCCGGCCATCACTGCCGTTGCGCCGAGCGCACAGGCCTTCACGATGTCGCTACCGCGACGCACGCCCCCGTCGCAGATGACCTCGATGCGGTGGCCGACGGCTTCGACGACCTCGGGGAGCAGTTCGAACGGCACGGGGGCGGTGTCGAGTTGCCGGCCACCGTGGTTCGACACGGCGATGGCGGCCACGCCGGCGTCGACCGCCAGGCGGGCGTCGGCCACGGTCTGGATGCCCTTGAGCACGATCGGTCCGTCCCAGATCGACTGCAGCCACTCGAGGTCACGCCACGACAGGCCCGGGTCGAACAGGTTGGCGGTGTGCGCTGCCAGCGAGACCGCATCGGTGCCGTCGCCGGCGTCGCTGCCCACTGCACTCGAGAACCGGATCGGTTCGGAGCGCAGCAGCCGAAGGGTCCAGCCCGGATGGCGCATCCCGTCGAGGAAGGTTCCGGGTCCGATCTCGGGCGGCAGGGTGAATCCCCGACGGATGTCGCGCTCGCGCCGTCCGAGCACCGCCAGGTCGACGGTCAGCACGATCGCCTCGTAGCCACAGGCCGCCGCCCGTTCGACCAGGCTCCGGATGTGGTCCCGGTCGTGCCACACGTACACCTGGAACCAGAGCCGGGCGCCTTCGCCGGCTACCTCGGCGCACTCCTCGATCGACCGGGTGCCCATGGTCGAGAGCGTGAACGGCACCCCGGCCCGTCCGGCGGCCCGCACCACGGCCAATTCTCCATCGGGGTCGGCGATGCGGGTGAAGCCGATCGGGGCCGTCACGTACGGGAAGGCGACGGGTCGGCCGAGCAGGGTCGTCGACGGGTCGGGGTCGTCCACGCCCCGAAGGACGCGGGGACGGAATTCGCAGCGTCGATATGCCTCGACGTTGCGGCCCAGCGTGATCTCGTCCTCGGCGCCCCCGTCGATGTAGTCGAACACCCCGCCGGGGAGCCGCTTCTTCGCCAGGCGCCGCAGGTCGTCGACGGCTGCCGCCGCACGTAGCCGTCGGACCGTGCGGTCGCGCTCCGGGCGCCGCAGCCGGACGACCGACCGCAGCGTCCTCAGCATGCCCATCAGCCGCCCCTCTCCCTCGAGCGCTTCTCCTGGAACAGCTCCTTGCAGCGCGGGCACACCGGATAGCGGTCGGGGTCGCGGTCCGGGACCCAGACCTTGCCGCAGAGCGACACGATTGGCCTCCCGGTCACCGTCGACTTGACGATGTCGGACTTGCGGGCGTAGTGCGAGAAGCGGTCGTGGTCGCCGTCGTCGAGCAGCGGATCGGACGGTCGGGTCTCGACGGGCGTGGTCGTCTCAAGGTCGGACATGCCTTCTCCCTCAGCCGTCAAGGGCGTCGAGCTTGGCGACGCGGCCTTCGTGGCGGCCGCCCTCGAACTCGGCGTCCAGCCAGGCCGTCATCGCCTCGACGGCAACACCCGGATCGATCAGGCGCTCGCCGAGGCACAGCACGTTGGCGTCGTTGTGCTGCCTGGCGAGTTGCGCCGACACCACGTCGGGGACCGGCGCCGCCCGGACACCGGCCACCTTGTTGGCGGCCATGGCGATGCCGAGGCCCGAACCGCAGACGCACACGCCGAGGTCGGCCTCGCCGCCGGCCACCGCCCGGCCGACGGCCTCACCGAAGTCCGGGTAGTCGACCCGGTCGGCCGAGTGGGCGCCGAGGTCGCTGACCTCGTGGCCGAGGTGGCGCAGGACGTCGGCGAGTTGCTGCTTGAGGGCGAAGCCGGCGTGGTCGGAGCCGACGGCGATGCGGGACATGGCGCCGATGCTACCGGGGGCCAACTTCCAGCCCGGCGGCAGAGAGCGCCGAGGCGTCGAGGGCGCCCTCCCGGAGGATGCGGGCTGGCACGAGGGTCAGGTCCACGACGGTCGACGGCGTTCCGGTGCAGGCCCCGCCGTCGAGGACCAGCAGGTCGCCGCCCAGGGCGGCAGCCGCCGCGGCGGCGGCGGTCGGCGTGGGCCGGCCCGACCGATTGGCCGACGTGGTGGCCAGCGGGCCGACCTCGGCGGCCAGCGCCCGGACCAGGTCGTGGTCGGGACAGCGCAGGCCGACGGTGCCGAGCCGTTCTGCTCCAGGGCCGAGGTGGAGTTCGACGCCCGGCGCCCGGTGCACGACGACGGTCAGGGGTCCCGGCCAGAGGTCGACAAGGACGTCGAGGTCGGCGTCGGTGAGGGCCTCGGCCTGGGTCACATCGGCCACGAGGACCGCCATCGGCTTCGCTCCGTCACGCCCCTTCCGTCGGAAGACGTCCCCTACTGCGGCGGCCTCGGCGACCAGTGCCGCCACCCCGTAGACGGTGTCGGTCGGGAGCACGACCGGTCGCCCGGCCCGGAGTTCGGCGACCGCCAGAGTCACGGCACCGGCCGGGTCGGCGACGGCGTCGACCACCTGCCCGGTCATCCAGGCATCCTGGCGACGAGCGCCCGGTCGCGACCGGCCAGGTCGGGGCGTGCCTCCACGTCGACGAGGCCCACCGCCGCTGCCCGCTGCCCCAACCGGTCGACCTGGCGGGGGTCGAGTTCGAGGACGAGGGCGCCCCCGCGGGCGAGCCATGCGGGAGCACCGTCGACGAGGAGGTCGAGGTCCTCGGTGCCATCGATGCCCGGCACCAGCGCTGCGTGGGGCTCCCAGTCGACCACCTCGGGCGGAAGCGGTTCGCCGGCTCCCACGTAGGGCGGGTTGGAGACCAGCAGGTCGATCCGACCCCGTAGCTCCCCGGGCAGGGCGTCGAACCAGGAGCCCTCCACCAGGGCCACCCGCCGGGCGGGGCGGCCGAGGCCCGTCAGGTTGGCCCGGGCAACCGCCAGTGCGTCGGGCGACCGGTCGGTGCACACCACGTGGGCGGCGGTCCGCTCGACGGCGATCGACAGGCCGATGGCCCCGGAGCCGGTACCGAGGTCGGCAACCCGAACCCCGTCGCTGCGCCCCGTCGCTACCCGGTCGAACTCATCGAGGGCGTGGCCCACGACTGCCTCGGTCTCAGGGCGAGGGATCAGGACCCGCGGGTCGACCATCAGGTCGAGGGTCCGGAACGACCAGTGGCCGAGCACGTACTGCAGCGGCTCCCCCGCCAGGCGGCGTCGCAGCAGGTCGTCGTGGCGGGCCATGCCGCGTTCGGTCACCAGGTCGTCGAGTCCTGAGCCTTCGTCGGTGGGGTCGAGGCCACCGGCCTCCTCGACGATCCAACGGGCCTCGACGGTCGGCAGCCCGGCCCGGTCGATGCGGGCAGTGGTCTCTGCGAGGACCTCCCGCCAGGCGATCGAGCCGGCGTCGCCCGCCTCAACCATCGGCGAGCTGCCGGGTGCGCTCGTCGGCCAGCAGCCCGTCCGTGACCTCGTCGAGGTCGCCGGCCAGGACCCGGTCGAGCCGGTAGAGCGTGAGCCCGATGCGGTGGTCGGTGACCCGGTTCTCCTTGAAGTTGTAGGTGCGGATCTTCTCGGACCGGCCGCCACGCCCGACCTGGTCCCTGCGGGCGACCGAGGCCTCCTCCCGCTGGCGGTCCTGTTCGATCTGGAGGAGGCGGGAGCGGAGCACCCGCAGGGCCTTGACCTTGTTCTGGAGCTGGCTCTTCTCGTCCTGCATGGCGACGACCAGGCCCGTGGGCAGGTGCGTGACGCGCACGGCCGAGTCGGTGGTGTTGACCGACTGTCCACCGGGACCCGACGACCGGTAGACATCGACCTGCAGGTCGCTGTCGTCGATCTGGACGTCGACCTCGTCGGCCTCGGGCAGGACGATCACGGTCGCCGACGACGTGTGGACGCGGCCCTGCGACTCGGTGACCGGCACCCGCTGTACGCGGTGCACACCGCCCTCGTACTTGAGACGGGTCCACGCATCGTCGCCCCTGATGAGGAACGAGACCTCGGTGAAGCCGCCCATGTCGGAGTCGCGGGCATCGAGCGACTCTGTCTTCCAACCGTGGGTGGCGGCGAAGGCCTGGTACATGTCGTGGAGGTCGCGGGCGAAGAGGTTGGCCTCCTCGCCCCCCTCGGCGCCGCGGATCTCGACGATGACGTTGCGGCCGTCGTTCGGGTCGCGCGGCAGGAGCAGGAGCCGGAACCGCTCCTCGAGGTCGGCGATCGAGGCTTCGAGGTCGCCGATCTCGGCCCGGAGCTCGTCGCGTTCGTCGCCCTCGGCCTCGGCAGCCATCTCGCGTGCCGCCTCGAGGTCGTCGTGGGCCTGGCGCAACGGGCGGCCGACGGCGAGGACCTCCTCGAGCTCCTTGAACCGGCGGCCCACGGACCGGAGCAGGTGCTGGTCGCCCAGGACCACGGGGTCGGACAGGCGCCCCCCGGTCTCCGTCAACTCGGCCTCGAGGGCCTCGATTCGCTCCAGCATGCGGCTCAGGGTAGCGGTGGGGTCCCGCCGCCCTGAGGTGGACGAGGGAGAGCGTTCAGGTCCAGCCGCCCTCGACGCCGACGATCGTTGCCTGCACGGCCATCCGGGCGACCGCCTCTTCGACCGGTGCCATGACGTCGCGGGACGGGACCACGACGATCACCCGGTCGGGCTGCTCGCGTAGCACCAGATCGGCGGTGGCGGGCACGAGTTCGGTGTCGACGCCGACCGAGCAGACGACCAGTACCCGCTCGTCGTCGGGTCCGGTGCCGACGGCCGGGGCGGGGGCGGGGGCGCGCAGGCCGCCGCGCTCGACAGCCGGGTCCACTGCCGTCAGGTCGGCGAGGCCCACCCGTCCCGGATCGGCCAGCAGGTCGTGGCGCAGCCACCGCTCACGGGCGAGGGTGGCCAATGGATGGGCGCCGGCGCCCTCCCGGCGCTGGGCCCGAACCTGGTCGGCGGCTGCGGCGAGCGACTCGGTGGTCGGCAGGTCGCCGTGCAACAGGGCCGAGGCCTCCCGGTCGAAGCGTCCCACACCGGTCTCGAAGCCGGCGTCGGTGGCCCGGACCACCTCGAGGCCGAGCACCTCGCCACGCCAGATGCCGTGCTCGACGATCGGTTCGACGCCGGCTCCGCGGCAGAGGTCCTCGAATCGGTCCGGGATGGGTGGCGGCTCGCCGGGTGGCAGAACCGCCGCCGGTTCGGCGGCCTCGGAGCCGGTACCGACGACCAGGCGCACCTCTGGCGCAGGATCGAGTGCGGTCGCCCGACGGGCGTCGATCGAGGCAATTTCAGCGTCGTCGTGGAAGAGCACGAGTCGGGCGGCGTCGTGGCGGGCGGCCAGCAACAGGGCACCGCCCAGAGTCCGCTCGGGGATGTCGTCACCGGCGAGGGCGACGACCGTGCCAACCTCGATGATCGCCGATCCCCCGCCGAGGGCGACCGGTTCACCGGCGCATGGAAGGCCGAGGTCGGTGGCCAGGACGCGCAGTTTGGCGCCCAGGAGGGAGGCCCGCTGCTCTGGATCGAGGCCCACGGCTGTCTGCGACGCAGGCGCGGTGTCCGCGGCGGGGAGGTTCAGGCCTGGCGGCGCTTGCCGTAGCGGCGCTCGAAGCGCTCGACGCGACCGGCAGTGTCGACGATCTTCATCGTGCCCGTGAAGAACGGGTGGCTGGCGGACGAGATCTCGACCTTGGCGAGCGGATACTCGTTGCCGTCGTCGAGGGTGATGGTCTCGCTGGTCTCCATCGTGGACCGGGTGAGGAAGAGGGTGCCCTCGGAAGCGTCCTGGAAGACCACTTCGCGGTAGGTGGGGTGGATGTCGGGCTTCATGGCGGGTCCAGTCTGCGGGTCGCGACGGGCGTCGGCAACCCGCGGCGGAGGATGGTTCGGGCGCTCAGCCCAGGTTCGGGCCCTTGGCGATCTCCGCCAGGAACTCGTCGTTGTCTTTGAAGGTCTTGAGCCGGTCGATGAGCAGTTCGAGGCCGGCGGCCCCGTTGTTGCCATCGTCACCGGCGAGGCCGTTGAGGACCCGCCGCAGCTTCCAGACCTGGTTGAGCTGCTTGCGCTCGAAAAGGAGCTCCTCGTGCCGGGTCGACGAGGCGTTGACGTCGATGGCCGGGTACACGCGCCGTTCGGCTATGCGCCGGTCGAGGCGCAGTTCCATGTTGCCGGTTCCCTTGAACTCCTCGAAGATGACGTCGTCCATTTTGGAGCCGGTCTCGACGAGGGCGGTGGCGAGGATGGTCAACGAGCCGCCCTCCTCGACGTTGCGGGCCGCACCGAAGAAGCGCTTCGGTGGGTAGAGGGCGCCGCTGTCGAGGCCACCGGACATGATCCGACCGGTGGCGGGGGCCGCCAGGTTGTAGGCGCGGGAGAGGCGGGTGATGCCGTCCAGCAGGATCACGACGTCCTGGCCGGACTCGACCATCCGCTTGGCCCGTTCGATGGTGATCTCGGCGATGTGGGTGTGCTCGTCGCTGGGGCGGTCGAAGGTGGAGGCCGCCACCTCGCCGTTCTGCAGCCAGCGGCGCATGTCGGTGACCTCTTCCGGGCGCTCGTCGACCAGGAGGACGATGAGCTTCACCTCGGGATTGTTGACCTCGATCGACCGGGCGATCTGCTTCAGGATCGTGGTCTTGCCGGCCTTCGGCGGCGAAACGAGGAGGCCACGCTGGCCCTTGCCGATCGGGCACAACAGGTCGACGATGCGGGCCGTCATGTTGGAGGGGTCGTCGGGGGTCTCCATCTTGAGCGGTTCGTCGGGGAACAGCGGTGTGAGGTCCTCGAAGCGGGGGCGCCCCTTGGCGTCCTCGGGCTTGCCGCCGTTGACGGTGTCGATCCGCAGCAGTGCCGGGTTCTTCTCGCTGCGGTTGGGCGGACGGGAGGCGCCGGTGAGGTGGTCGCCCTTGCGTAGCCCGAATTGGCGGGCCTGCTTGACCGACACGTAGGCGTCGGACTTGGAGGGCTTGTAGCCGCTGGTGCGGAGGAAGCCGTAGCCCTCGTCGCGCATGTCGAGGTAGCCCTCGACATCGACGGGCTCGCCGTCCCACTGCTCTTCCGGGCCCTCGCTCTGGCCGCGACCGCGGCGTCGACGACGACGGTTGCCGAGCTCACCACCGTCGTGCTGGCCCTGCTGGCCCCGGCCGCCCTGCTGGCCCCGGCCGCCCTGCTGGCCCCGGCCGCCCTGTTGGCCCTGACGATCGGACCTGGACTCGGACTCGGCTTCGGACTTGGCTTCGGACTCGGCTTCGGACTCGGACTCGGCTTCGGACTCGGCTTCGGACTCGGACTCGGCTTCGGACTCGGACTCGGACTCGGACTCGGCTTCGGACTTGGCTTCGCCACCCTGTCCGGACCCGTCGTCGGTCGATGCCTCGGTATCGCCGGACTCTTCGGACACGGCGACCTCCCATTCGGCAGGTGGCTCCTCGGTGAGCTCTTCTGCCGGAGCCGCACCGGTCGACGGGCTGGACCCGTTGGACGACGTCTCGACGCCGGCCAGGTCGAGGATCAGGTCGACGATCTCAGCCTTGCGGACACGCGAGCCCGGCTTGCCGCCGAGCGCCGTGGCGATCGTGGTGAGCTCGTCGCGGTCCTTGCCCACGAGGGCATCGCGTTCGAGTTGGGTGGAGTCCATGTCTCAGACACCTCGGTTTCCGCGGGCGGAATCGCCCGTCATCGGTTCCGGCCTCGTCGGCCGGAGACAAACACTCACGGGGGAGTGGGGGTGGCGGTACTGATCCGGCCGGAGCCACCTGACGGGGTGACCACCGAAATCGGAGGAGGTACCAGCCTGTCGACGGGAAGAACGGGGGCCGTCAGTCCCCGCCCGACGACCCCGTCATCGTACCGAAAGTGACCAGACGGAAGCAACCACCCTCGAAAAGTCGGGAAATCATCAGGGTTTCGACCCGTTCCCGAGCAACAGGGTGCTGAACGCGAGGACCGCCACGGCCAGCAGCACGGTAGGGGTCCAGGAGCCCGTCAGGTCGTGCATCAGGCCGCCGAGTGTCAGTCCGAGACCGCCGGCTGCACCGACCGCAACACCCTGCAGTCCCATGAGCAGGCCCAGGTCGCGGGCATCGAAGCGGGCGCGGGCGTACATCGCCTGGAGAGGACTGGTGGCGCCGAGCGAAGCTCCGGCCACGACAGCGTAGGCGATTCCCGCAGGCACCGTGCCGACAAGCAGGAATGTCAAGCCCACGGCACTCACCGCGTAGGCGAGCCGCAGCAGGCGGTCGGCACCGAATCGTTCGACGAGGCCGGTCAGTCCGATCCGCCCGAAGAGTTGCCCGAAGCCGCGTAGGCCTCCGATGGTGCCGGCGATGCCGAGACCCAGCCCGGCGCTCGTCAGGATCGGCACCTGGTAGCCGAGAATCGTGGTGTACGCCAGCCAGACGAGGAAGAAGACCAGGAGCATTCGCCGGATGGCCGGTCGGTCGAGTGCGTTGCCCATCGCCCTCCACGGATTGTCCGAGGCGACCTCCTCGCCGCGACCGGCGCTGCCCAGCGAGACAGCCAGGAGGGCACCGGCGACAGCCGACAGGGCCAGCACCCGACCGGTGGCCCGCCATCCCCAGGCCTCCACCAGCCAGGCGGTCGTCGGCAGGTAGATCGCGCTGCAGAAGGCCCCGACCATCGTCAACCGGGCGATCGCCCGGTCGGGACGGTCCGGACGGAGACGGGCCACCGCCGCCGTGGTCACGTGGTAGAAGCCCGTCGCACCGATGATTCCGGCCCCGAGGGCGTAGAGGACGCCGAAGACGACCTGGTCGGTCGCCCAGGTCGCCGCCAGCAGGCAGCCACCTCCCGCCACCGCCTGGAGGAGGAAGGGGCCCCGGCAGCCGTAGCGGTCGAGAAGGCGGCCACCGACGACCGAGGCCGCTCCGTTGATGACGAAGCCGGCGCCGAAGGTGACGCCGAGCATCGTCGTTCCCCAGCCGACGTCGTCCTGGATCGGCCCGATGAGCACGCCGAATGAATACAGCCACGACCCGTACGAGGTGATCGTGGCGATGCCGAGGACGAGTACGCCGAACCTGGCTGTCGGTCGAGTGCGTGTGATTCCGTAGTCTGGAGCGCACCGACCTTCTCCACGACACCCGGAGGTTCCGATGAGCCGCCTGCAACTCGCCCTCGACGTCAGCGACCTCGACGAGGCCATCGACTTCTACACCCGCCTGTTCGCCACCGAACCGACCAAGGTTCGTCCCGGCTACGCCAACTTCGCCATCGCCGACCCGCCCCTCAAGCTGGTGCTGTTCGAGAGCCCCGACGGCGGCGGCACCATCAACCACCTCGGCGTCGAGGCCGATACCCCCGCCGAGGTCGTGGCCGCCGAGGCCCGACTCTCGGGCGCCAACCTCGACACCACAGGTGTCGAGGACACCGCTTGCTGCTTCGCCGAGAAGACCGAGACCTGGGTCGAGGCCCCCGACGACATCCGCTGGGAGTGGTACGTCAAGACCGCCGACAGCGAACAGCTCGACAACGTCGTCCTCGGTGGGTCCGTCGACACGACACCCTGTTGCGGCTGAGGCCGTCGTCCCTCCTGTGCCTGATCAGCGGGACAGGAGCGTGGGCATCAGGGAGTGGCCCGGCACCAACGGGGCGTCCACGACACCGGGCTCGGTGAACACGCCGCCCGGACCATCGACCTCGGAGTCGACCAGCAGGTAGGGCACCGGGTCGGGCGTGTGGGTGCGGGTGGTGAGCGGGGTGGCGTGGTCAGGCAGCATCAGCAGCCGCCACGGCCCCAGTGCGTCGAGGCCCGGGACCAGGTCGGCGAGGATGCGCCGGTCCCAGAACTCGAGGGCCTCGACCTTCTGAGCGACGTCACCGGCGTGGCCGGCCTCGTCCGTGGCCTCCACGTGGATGATGAACAGGTCGAGGCCGTCGGCCAACCTCTGCAGTGCGATGTCGCGCTTGCCCTCGTAGTCGGTGTCGTACCAGCCAGTGGCGCCCGGGATGTCGCAGACCTCCATACCGGTGAGGACGCCGAGTCCCCGGACGAGGTCGACAGCCGTGACAAGACCGGCGTCGACGCCGTGGGCCTCGCGGAACGAGGGCAGTTGCGGCTGGAAGCCCTGCCCCCACAACCAGATCTGCGTCGCCTCCAGGTCCGAGGCGACGAGTACGTCCTTCGAGGCCTCCATGAGGTCGCACAGCGGACCACCCATCGGCCCGGCGGGCACCACGACCTGGTCACCCGAGAGGTCGTGGGGCGGGGTGCAGTCGGCGTCGAGCCACTCCCCCGGGCCGACCATCGCATGGCGGAAGCTCACACCGGCGTGGAACGACACGCCGTCGCCCCCGAGTTCGCGGTCGATCCGGGCGATGACCTCGGCGGCCGACTCCGACGACGGGTTGCCGCCCGCATAGTCGAGCATGACGCCGTCGGGGGACACCGTCACGAGGTTGCAGCGGAAGGCGGTCTGGTCGGGGCTCAGGGACAGGCCCAGCGCCGCCGCCTCGATCGGCGCCCGACCCGTGTGGTGCTCGGCCGGGTCGAACCCGAAGATCGACATGTTGCCGACGTCGCTGCCGGGCGGCATGCCTTCGGGGATCACCGCGGCCCGACCGACGGTTGCCATGGCGGCGAGGGCGTCGAGGTTGGGCGTCTGGGCGACCTCGAGCGGGGTGCGGCCGTCCAGTTCGGGAACGGGCAGGTCGGCACAGCCGTCGGGGACGCAGATCACGTACTTCACAGGACGGTCATCCTGCCAGACCCCGCCACGGTTCCCGCAGCGACTTCCCGTGCATCAGGTGGCGGCGCAGGCCTCGACGTGTGCCTGGACCGCCAACAGGTCATTGGGCAGGCGGGCGCAGCGCTCCGGCCTTTCGAAGAGATCGCCCAACCGCTCGGGAAGAACCGGCCGCACTCCCGTGGACGACTCGACGGCGTCGGGGAACTTGGCGGGGTGGGCCGTCGCCAGGGACACCATCGGCACCGAAGGGTCACGACGGCACCGGCGCGCGGCGAGCACGCCCACGGCGGAGTGCGGATCGAGGACCACGCCCGACCGGTCGGCCTCCTCGGCGATGCATCGCAGCACGGCATCGTCGGGGAAGCTGGCGGCCGTCCAGGCGTCGCCGAGCCGGGCATGGAGCACCGGGTCGAGGGCGGTGGTGCCCGTGGCCCGGAAGTCGTCGAGCAGGGCGGCCACGGCGGCCCCATCGCGGTTGAACAACTCGAACAGCAGCCGCTCGAGGTTGGACGACACCTGGATGTCCATGCTGGGTGAGAGCGTGGGCGCGACCTCGTCGAGTGCCATCGTGCCGCCGGCGAAGAAGCGGGTCAGGATGTCGTTGCTGTTCGACCCGATGACGAGCTGCGGCATGTCGAGTCCCATGTGGCGGGCGACATGCCCGGCGAAGGCGTTGCCGAAGTTGCCGGTGGGTACCGAGAAGGCGACCGGAACGTGGCGGCCACCGAGCCGTTCGGCGGCGACGACGTAGTAGACGACCTGTGCCATGACCCGGGCCCAGTTGATGGAGTTGACCGCCGACAGGCGCATCCGCTGCCGGAACGGCACGTCGGCGAACATGGCCTTCACGAGGTCCTGACAGTCGTCGAAGGTGCCCTCGACGGCCACGTTGTGGACGTTGGCCGACGAGACGGTGGTCATCTGGCGACGCTGCACCTCCGAGACCCGGTCGGCCGGGTGCAAGATGACGATGTCCATGGACTCCCGGTCGCGGCAGGCGTCGATGGCAGCCGGGCCAGTGTCGCCCGAGGTGGCGCCGACGATGGTGACGCGCTCTTCCCGTCGCGACAGTTCGTGGTCGAAGAGGCGACCGACCAACTGCAGGGCAACGTCCTTGAAGGCGAGCGTGGGTCCGTGGAAGAGCTCGAGCAGGTGCAGGCCGTCGCCCAGGTCGATCAGCGGCGTCACGTCGTCGGCCTCGAACGTGGCATAGGCCTCCCTGACCATGTCGGCGAAGGCGCCCGGTGCGATGGCACCTCCGACGAAGGGCGCCATCACCTCCAGGGCGGTTGCGACGTAGTCGCCGGTGCCGCCCGCCGCAAGCTTCGGCCACGACTCGGGGACGTAGAGGCCCCCGTCGTCGGCCAACCCGGCGAGCAGGACGTCGCCGAAGCCGAGGATCGGTGCGGCCCCACGGGTGCTGACGTAGCGCATGCCGGAACGGGACCCGGCGGTCAGTCGCCGAGGGCGCGCAGCACGCTACCGACGTTGCGCACGGCGTCGAGGTTGCGCAGATCATGGAGAGTGGCCTGCACGTCGCGCTCGCGGGCGCGGTGCGTGATGAACACCAGCCGGGCCTCACCCCCCAGTCCCGACTGCTCCATCGAGCGGATCGACACGCTGTGGTCGCCGAACACTGCGGCCACGCGGGCCAGCACTCCGGGTCGGTCGTCGACATCGACGGCCAGGTAGTAGGCGGTCTCGAGGTCGGCCATGGGCGAGATGCGGGCCCTTTCGAGCGAGCCGATGGACGCTCCGTGGCCACGGGCGTTGTTGTCGGCGGCGTCGATGAGGTCGCCGAAGACGGCCGAGGCGGTCGGACGGCCGCCGGCACCCCGCCCGTAGAGCATGACCTCGCCGATGGCGTCGCCCTCGACGAAGACCGCGTTGAAGCTGTCGTTGACGGCCGCCAGCGGGTGGTCGTTCGGCACGAGCGTCGGGTGCACGCGCACGCCGATCTCGTCGCCTCGACGTTCGGCCACGGCGAGAAGTTTGATGCAGTGGCCGAGGTGGGCAGCGGCCTCGATGTCTGCGGCGCTGACCCCGGAGATGCCCTCGAGGTAGACGTCGTCGGCGACCACCTCGGCCCCGAAGGCCAGGGTGGCGATGATGGCGACCTTTGCCCCGGCGTCGTGGCCCTCGATGTCGGCGGTCGGGTCGGCCTCGGCATACCCCAGGCGCTGGGCCTCGGCGAGGGCATCGGCGTAGGCGGCGCCCTCCTCGGACATCTTCGTGAGTATGAAGTTGGTGGTTCCATTGATGATGCCCATCACCCGGGTGATCGGCTCGCCGGCGAACGACTCGCGCAGCGGCCGCATGATGGGAATGGCCCCCGCCACGGCGGCCTCGAACAGCAGGTCGACACCGGCGGCCTCGGCGACCGAGTAGAGCTCGGCCCCGTGCCGGGCCAGCAACTCCTTGTTGGCGGTGACCACCGGCTTGCCGTTCTTGAGCGCCGCCACGATCAACTCGCGGGCGGGCTCGATACCTCCCATGACCTCGACGACCACGTCGATGTCGGGGTCGGCGACGATTGCCGCTGCGTCGGTGGTAAACGCCTCGGCGGGCAGGGGCACGCCTCGGTCGATGGCCGTGTCGCGCACGGCGACTGACGCCACCTCGAACCACAGGCCGGTGCGCCGGGCGACGTCGTCGCGCTGCTCGGCGACCAGGACCGCCAGGGCTGCACCGACGTTGCCGCAGCCGAGGAGGCCCACGCGCACCGGTGAGCTGGAGAGGAGGTCTTCCATGGGCTTCACGGTACCGGGTGCGGCATGCGGCACCCGTTCGATAACCGTGCGCTCAGGCCTCGCGGCGGACGAGGTCCTCGTAGGTCTCCCGCCGGACCACCCTGGTCGCCTCGCCGTCGGCGACGAACACGACGGCGGGTCGCAGCACCTGGTTGTAGTTGGAGCCCATCGAGTGGCCGTAGGCGCCGGTGACCGGCGTGGCGAGGACGTCGCCCACCGCCAGGTCGTCGGGCACCCAGCCCTCGCGGACCAGCAGGTCGCCGGACTCGCAGTGCTTGCCCACCACCCGGACCGGCCGCCTGCGCTCGGCTGCCACGGCCCTCGGCAGGAACGTCTCGTAGCCGGACCCGTAGAGGACCGGGCGGGGGTTGTCGCTCATGCCTCCGTCGACGGCGACGTAGGTGCGGATGCCCTCGAGGTCCTTGATCGTGCCCACCCGGTACAGGGTGACGGCAGCAGCGGCGGCGATCGCCCGGCCCGGCTCCGCCGATACACGCGCTGTGACCCCGAGGACCTCGCAGGCGCTACGAACGACCTCGCCCCACTGGGTGATCGAGGGTGCACTCTCGCCCTCGACGTAGGCGACGCCGAGGCCGCCTCCGACCGAGAGCTCGGCCAGGTCGTAGGGGGCGGCGAACCCGGCCAGGACCTCGAGGGCGCGGCCGAACGAGCCGACCTCGAAGACCTGGCTGCCGATGTGGGCGTGGACGCCGACCAGGTCGACGGTCCCCGAGGTGAGTGCACGCTCGACGGCTGCGGCGGCCAGGCCCGTCGAGACCGTGAACCCGAACTTGGAGTCGTCCTGGCCGGTGGTGACGTACTCGTGGGTGTGCGCCTCGACGCCGGGCGTGACCCGGAGCAACACCCTCGGGACGGCACCGGTGGCCGCATGCAATGCGTCGAGGCGGTCGAGTTCGTCGAACGAGTCGACGACGATGCGGCCGACGCCCTCCTCGATCGCCATCTCGAGCTCGCGCTCGCTCTTGTTGTTGCCGTGCAGGACGAGGCGGTCGGCCTGAATGCCGGCATGGCGGGCCATGTAGAGCTCGCCGCCGGTGGCCACGTCGAGGTGCATGCCCTCCTCGACCACGAGGCGCGCCATGGCGCCGCAGAGGAACGCCTTGCCGGCGTAGGCGACTCCCTCGCCGAAGGCGGCAACTGCCTCGCGGCAGCGGGCACGGAGGTGCACCTCGTCGTAGACGAACAGCGGCGTGCCGAACTCGTCGGCCAGGTCGACCAGGTCGCAGCCACCGATCGAGGTGCCTCCGTCGGCGCCGACTTCGGCGGTGTCGGGCAGCAGGGCGTGGGGCAGCGGGCCGGCCATCAGTCGTCCTCCCCGCCGTCGCGCCACATCTGCTCCGGGGCGTCGATGCCCAGCAGGTCGAGGGCGACGGCGAGTCCGATGCGGACGGTCTCGACCAGCCAGAGTCTGGCGGCGGTGAGGCCAGCGTCCACGCCGTCGCCCATGACGCGGCAGTCGTGGTAGAAGCCGTGGAAGTCGGCCGCCAGGTCCCGGACCCAGGTGGTGACCTGGTGGGGGGCGCGCTCACTTGCCGCCCGCAGCACCGTGTCGGGCAGTTCGTGCAGGGCGCGGAGCAGCCGCAGCTCGCGGGGGTGACCGAGGACCGAGAGGTCCGTGTCGACCAGGTCGGGGCGCACGACAGCGGCCTCTGCTGCCCGTCGGGCGATCGAGTGGATGCGGGCGTTGGCGTACAGGACGTAGAAGACGGGGTTCTCGTTGACCTGGCTGGCGACCAGTTCGAGGTCGAAGGCCTGCGCCGAGTCGACCGACTGCAGCAGGTAGGTGAAGCGGGCGGCGTCGGCACCCACCTCGGCCACCACCTCGGCCAGTTCGACGATGTCGCCGGTGCGCTTCGAGAGCCTCACCTCCTGGCCGTCCCGTTGGAGGTTGACCAACTGGGTGATGGTGACCTCGAGCTCGGAGGGGTCGTAGCCGAGGGCGTGCATGGCGGCGTGCACGCGCGCCACGTAGCCGTGGTGGTCGGCACCCAGGACGTTCACGAGGCGGTCGGCCCTGGCGAACTTGTCGCGGTGGTAGGCGATGTCCGGCAGCAGGTAGGTGAACTCGCCGTCGGACTTGACGAGCACACGGTCCTTGTCGTCGCCGTGGTCGCTGCTGCGCAACCAGACCGCTCCCTCCTCGTCGTAGGCGGCGTCGGCGGCCCGCAGGTCGGCGAGGGTGGCGTCGACGGCGCCCGACCCGATCATCGACCGCTCGCTGAACCAGGTGTCGAACCGAATGTGGAGCGACTCGAGCACCTCGCGCTGGTCGGCAAGCGCCCGGGCATAGCCCCACTCGAGCGGATCGGCATCGCCGGGCATCGCGGCGGCCCAGTCCACGATGTATTGGCCGTTGTAGCCGCCGTCGGGGACCTCGTCGCCGGCGGCCCGGGCGGCCAGCGAATCGGCGTAGAGCTGCATCTGGGTGCCGCGGTCGTTGATGTAGAACTCGCGCTGCACGGGGTGCCCGATGCGTTCGTACAGGCGTGCCACCGAGTCGCCGAAGCAGGCGCCCCGACCGTGGCCGGCGTGGAGCGGGCCGGTCGGGTTGGCGCTCACGAACTCGACGATGACCCGTTCCCCTGCTCCCGCGTCGTGGCGGGCGAACCGGTCCTCACCGCCGGCCACCACGTCGCGCAGGACGTCGTGGAGCCAGGTGTCGGCCAGGCGGAAGTTGACGAAGCCCGGGCCGGCCACCTCGACCCCGGTGACGTGTGCCGGCGGATCGGCCCCGAGGCGGGCGGCCAACTCGGCCCCGAGCTCACGGGGGTTGCGACCGGCGGCCTTCGCAGAGGCCAGGGCTGCGTTGGTCGACCAGTCGCCGTGGTCGGGGTTGGCCGGCCGCTCGAGTTGCACGGCCCCGGGTGGTTCGACGCCGAGGCCGACAAGGGCGGCACGCACGGCCTCGATCAGGATGTCGCGCACGTCCATGGGGATACCGGGGGGTCGGGGAATACAGGGCTCGAAGGGTCGCGCCCGGGAAACGGCCGCTGCGCCGATGCTAACGGGCACACAGGTGCGGGCCCGATGCATAACCGGTGCGAAGCCCGGATGGCGCGGTGACGCTCCGGGGTCCTTCCTGCCGGGGGACCGGCACTATCGTCGCGGCATGCGGTGCTCGATGCTGATCCTGGTCGCTCTGGTGTCGGGTGCCTGCTCGGGCGGTGGATCGTCGGTCGCGCCCACTTCGGTTCCGTCCACGACCTCCACCACGACGACGGTCGCGCCCACAACCACGGTCGCGCCCACCACCACGACCACGGTCGCGCCCACCACCACGACCACCACGACCACGGTCGCGCCCACCACCACGACCACGGTCGCGCCCACCACCACGACCACCACGACCACCACGACCACGGTCGCGCCCACCACGACGACCACCACGACCACGACGACCACCACGACCACCACGACCACCACGACCACCGAGCCGCCGACCACCGCCTTCGACGTGGCGACGATCAACCTGCTGCATGGGCTCGAGGTGGCCAGCGACTGTGCGGCCGAGACCGACCAGTGCCGTGCCCCGGCCCGCATGGGCCTGCTCTGGGGGCTACTCGAGGACGACCTCGACTGCCCCGATGTCGTGGCGTTCCAGGAGATCAGCCCCCGTCAGCAGGAACTGGTGCCGACGATGCTGGGCGACCTCTGCGGCGGCGGCTACGAACTGCTGGTCGACAACCGCGACCTTCCCGACCAGGAGATGATCCTGACGACGCTCCCGGTGCTTGACCACGCCTACGTCGAGTTGGCCGGCACCCCGATCTGGTCGGCGCACCGGGCCCGCCTGGCAACCGACCTCGGGCCGGTCGACGTTTTCGCCACCCACTACGCCAGCAGCAGCTTCAACCTCGAATGCGAGTTGGGCACGTTCGGATGCACCACCACCTGCGCCGACGGCGACGACTTCGGGGACTGCCACCCCCGCCAGACGCTGGCGATCCTCGAACCCCTTGCCGACGATGCCGTCCTGCAGTTCGTGGTCGGGGACCTCAACGCCCCGATCGACGATTCCCGGATCACCACGCTCACCGATGCCGGCTTCGCCGATGCGTACCTGGCCGCCGGCCTCCCGGAGTGTGATCCGGTGACCGGCATCGGCTGCACCTGCTGTGTCGACGGCCCGGCGCCCCTCGACGGCCTCGACGACCCCGATCAGTCGATGGACGAGCGCATCGACTTCGTCCTGTTCCGGCCCGGATCCGGCTGCAGCGTGGCCGTGGACGACGCCCGGCACTGGGCCGACGGGCCATTGTCCGAGCCGGTCGAGGACCTCTGGTGGGCCGCCGACCACGCCGGCGTGGCGGCGACCCTTACGATCACCTGCTGATCCCCGCGCACCCGTCGCCCAGCACGACGCGGCGCACCGTCGGTCAGGCGGGCTCCGTAGTGACAGCGGTGGCGTAGGCGAGGATCTCGGAGGCGCCGGCGGCAACGGCCGACGTCATGAACCGGAGGTTGACCACCGAGTCGGCGCCGAGTTCGGCGGCGTTCGCCTCCATGCGGGAGAGCGCCTCGGTCCGCGCTTCGACGAGCATGTCCGAATAGTTCTTGAGCTCGCCACCGATGATTGACTTGAGGCCTGCACCGATGTCCTTGCCGATGTTCTTCGACCGGACCGTCGAGCCGAGCGCCACGCCCTTCACCGCGGTGATCCGACGACCGGGCAGCGAGTCGGTCGTGGTGACGTCCATCAGGCCCTGCTCCCCTCGAAGGTGGCGGTGCCGAAGGCGCCCAACTTGGCCTCGCCGCTGATCGAGTCGCCATCGACCGTGGCGGTGGCCTCCACCTTGATGGGCATGGGAGAGGTCATGTTGACCACCCACGACAGGTCGTTGCCATCGCAGGTTCCCTCCTCGAGGGCGAGGTTGCCTTGGGCGCCGCCCATCTCACCGGTGAGGGTGCCACCGTCGGTGACGAAGGTGAGGGTGCCCGCCTGGGCTCCCATCGGGGTCTGCATCGTGACGTTCCAGGTTCCGTCGACGCTCATGGTTCGTGTGCCTCCGTGTAGGGACTGAATGTCTTGCCACGACCGTAGACGCCGGAAGGGCCGGCGTCACGTCCGGGCGAGGCGGGCATCGCGGACGATCACGACCACCAGGACCGCCAGCACCACGGCCATGCCGAACCCCTGGACCGGGGTGACCCGCTCGTCGAGGGCGAACCAGGCGCCGATCCCCGAGATCACCGGGATGGCCAACGTGAGGAGGCCGGTGAGGCTCAGCGACACGTGCAGGTGCGCCCAGTTCATGAGGAAGTGGCCGGTGCCGGGGACCGCCAGAAGTGCCAGGAGCCAGGCCCACTGGCCCCACGTCGGGAAGGGAACGGCGGGTGTGCCGGCGTGGATGGCGGCCATCGGGTACAGCACCACGCCTCCGATCGCCATCGAGGCCGTCTGGAGCGTGAAGGTGTCGACCCTGTGCCGGATCTCCTTCACGAGCACGAAGTAGGCCGAGAAGAAGAACATGGCGACGAAGGCCAGGACGTCGCCGTGCAGGCTCCAGTCCGACTGTGACGAGGAGCCCTGTACCACGAGGGCGATCCCGGCAACGGCCACCAGGGTGGTTCCGACCAACCAGGCGGTGACCGACTCCCGGTAGCGGCGGGAGGCCACGGCCAGGAGGACGATCGGTTGGAGGGCGCCGATGATCGTGGCGTTGGCGACCGTGGTGGTGCGCAGGGCGGTGAAGAAGATGCCGATCTCGCAGGCGATGACGATCGCCGCCGGCGCCACCAGGCGCAGGGTGGCGAGGCTGATGCGGCGGCCGCCCAGGTGGAGGGCCAGGCCGTAGATCACCGCCCCGATCGTGAGCCGCCAGAACCCGATCCACAGCCCCGGCATGTCGAAGCGGGCCACCATGATGTTGCCCGCCGACCAGCACGACACCCCGGCCAACGCCGAAAGGCGTCCCAGCCCGCTCCGTTCCTCAGTGGCCACCATGGCCGCGCACCCTAGGGGCTTCGCCTTCCAACGGCTCCAACCGATGCGCAGTGGCGAGAGCGCCCCGGCGTGGGCTTCGTTCGCGGCGTTAGCGACAGCGAAGTTGAGGGGTGGGTTCCATGAAATTCCTACGACCGTTGATGGCATTTTTCGCGCTACTCCTCATAACAGGAGCCTGTGGCAGCGACGACGGCGGTACCAGGGCGATGCCGATATCGGCCTCTCCTACGACGACGTCCGCCACTCGATCCGTAAGACGAACCCCGACGTGGGCGACAAGGTGATCGTGTTCAACATCACCGGCGAGATCCCCAACGACATCGTGGCGGTTCGCACGGAAATCCCGGACGACCTCAAGGCCGTCATCGACGCCCATCTCGAGACCGACGAAGGCGAGGCGATGTTCGACGAGATCTACGACTGGACGAGCGTTCGCCGGACCACCGACTCGGAGTTCGACATCGTCCGGGACGCCGCCAAGGCGCTCGGCATCACCGAGCCACCGGGCTGACCAGACCTCGTTCCAGCGCGCCGGCGTCCCTCCAGGGGGCGCCGGCCCAGTGTTGCCTATCCGACGTCTGCGCCTACCCTGTCCGAATGATCCGGTTCGAGGATGTCTCGGTCACCTACCGAGGGGGCGTACAGGCACTGCGCGGCCTGGACCTGACAATCGAGGACGGCGAATTCATCGTCATCGTCGGGTTGTCCGGCGCCGGCAAGTCCACCCTGTTGCGTGCCTTGAACGGACTGGTTCCTGCCACCGGTGGTTCCATCACCGTCGACGACACCGAGGTCGTCGGCGCCTCGGCCGCCGAACTGCGTACTCTCCGATCACAGATCGGGATGATCTTCCAGACCTTCAATCTGGTGAACCGCACCTCGGTGTTGAACAACGTCCTCATGGGCCGGCTCGGCACCGTTCCCGCCTGGCGTTCCACTCTCGGGCTCTGGCCGGCCGATGACAGGGAGCGGGCGATGCAGGCCCTCGAACGGGTCGGCATCGTCGAGAAGGCCTATGTCCGGGCCTCGAACCTCTCAGGTGGCCAACAGCAGCGGGTCGGCATCGCCCGGGCGCTCGTCCAGGAACCATCTGTGATGCTGGCAGACGAACCGGTTGCCTCGCTCGACCCGGTCACCAGCCGACAGGTGATGAGCGACCTCCAACGCATAAACCGGGACCTCGGGATCACCACGATCGTCAACCTGCACTACCTCGACCTGGCCCGAGAGTTCGGCAGCCGCCTGGTCGGGCTCCGCGACGGCGTGTTGGTCTTTGACGGCGATATCGCCGACGTCGACGACGACACCTTCATGGAGATCTACGGCCGGGCGATCCGCGACGACGACCTGGTGGGCGCCGAGGACGACCTGACGTGAGTGAAGGCGGTATTGCCCGGCCGGTTCGCCCCCGGCCCCGCCTGCGCACGCTCGGCATCACCGCCGGGCTCCTCGCGTTCACCGTCTTCGCCGCCAGAGAAGTCAAATTCGCCATTTCGACCTTCTGGGAAGTGTGGAAAAACCCGCTCTGGGAGAAGTTCTGGCCGGTCCCGTGGGACTGGGTCCTCGACCGTTCCAACGTGATCGACCCATTCGTCGAGACATTCCAGATCGCCATCCTCGCGACGATCATCGGTTGTGGCCTGGCCCTGCCGATCTCGTTCGCCATGTCGCGCCTTACCACACCCAACCGGCCCACCTACCTGGTGACCCGGTCCGTGATGAACGTGGTGCGGGCCGTCCCCGACCTGTTCTGGGCCAAGTTGCTCGTCACCGCGGTCGGAATCGGCGCCTTCGCCGGCACCTGGGCCCTGAGCGTCTTCTCGCTGGCCGTGATGGTGAAGTTGTTCAGTGAGACGATCGACAACGCCGACCCGCGCCCGCTCGAGGCCGCCCGAGCCACGGGCTCCCGGCACCTGCCGGCGATCCGAATCGGCGTGCTCCCCACGGTGCTTCCCGAGTACGTGGCGTACGCCCTCTACGTGTTCGAACTCAACATCCGGGCATCGATCGTCCTGGGGCTCGTCGGCGCCGGCGGCATCGGCCGGGTACTCGAGGCCCAGCGGCAGTTCTTCCGATTCGACCGGGTGCTGGGCATGCTCATCATCGTCTTCGTGGTCGTGTTCGTCATCGAGCAGGTCAGCGTGGCGATTCGAAAGCGGCTGGTGTGACATGACAGCGACGCACACTCCCTCAACAGTTCCCCGGCCCTCCCCACCCACCGGCGTCCGGCGCCGACGGGCCCTCATCGCCCTCGCCCTCGTCATCGGCGGCGCGTGGTCGCTGACCGGCCTCGACATCACACTTGCCCGGGTGCTGGGAGCACCAGCCGATGTCTGGGACATCTTCAAGCAGCTCTGGCCACCGGCGATGGACGAGGCGCTCGACCGGGGAGTCGTCGGCAAGGTGTTCGAGTCGGTCTACATCGCCTGGATCGGCACGATCATCGGAGCGATCCTCTCGCTGCCACTGGCGTTCCTCGCCGCCACCAACGTGGCTCCTCGCTGGATCAGGATTCCGGTGCGCCAGTTGTTCAACGCCATCCGGGCCGTACCCGAGCTCATCGTCGCCGTGATCTTCATTCCGATCACCGGCCTCGGCCCGTGGGCCGGCACCCTCGCGATCGGCCTGCACTCGGTGGGCACCCTCGGGAAGTGGGCCACCGAGGCGATCGAGGGCGTCGACACCGGCCCGCTCGAGGCGATCGAGGCGACTGGTGGGCGCTGGGTGTCCGGGATGCGGTGGGGCATCCTGCCCCAGATCATGCCGATCGTTGCCTCGTTCTGGCTGTTCCGCTTCGAGATCAACGTGCGTGCCTCAGCGGTTCTCGGCATGATCGGCGCTGGCGGAGTCGGCGCCGAGCTTGTGTCGCAGCTCATGTTCCGCAACTTCCCGGCCGTCGGGGCCGTGCTCGGTATCACGGTTCTGGTAGTGCTCACGATCGACACGATGTCGGCGACCGTGCGCCGACGGATCATCGCCGGCGCCGCACGCACCAGCGGACCCGATCTCGACGCCGACCGCAATGCCGAGGCCCTGGCCGACCTGACCGGGTTCCGACGGTGATCGTCGGCATCGACGTCGGGGGAACCAACGCCCGGGCGCTGCTGGTCGACTCCGCCACGGGAGGGGTGCTCGGAAGGCGTCGGTCGTCGAGCGCCGGCGACGGACAGGCACTGGTACGCGGCATCGTCGGAATGGTCGACGAGTTGCGCGTCGAGGGGACGGTCGACGCCGTTGGGCTCGGCATCGCCGGGCTGACTGACCGAACCGGGACGCTGTTCTACTCCCCGAACCTGCCCAACCTGCTCGGTTTTTCGATCGGTTCCGAGCTCGAGGGGGTCGTCGGCGTGCCAGTCACGGTCGTCAACGACGCCACTGCGGCAACCTGGGCCGAGGCCCTCCTGGGCGCCGGCCGGGGCAGCGACCACTTCGGCCTCGTCACGCTCGGGACCGGTATCGGGACCGGGTTCGTGCTGGACGGCCGCCTGCTCGAGGGGGCGCACGGCTTCGCCGGCGAGGCGGGCCACACGGTCGTCGACGCCCACGGCCCCACGCACATCACGGGGCAGCAGGGCCCGTGGGAATACTTCGCCTCGGGGTCGGCGCTGGGCCGCATGGGCCGAGAGGCCGCCGGGACGGGCCGCTTCGACCGTGCCCTCGAGCTGGCCGGTTCGGCCGATGACGTCACCGGCCACCACGTGGCTGCGGCGCTTGCCGAGGGCGATGCCGACGCCGCCTCGGTCTTCGACGGTTTCTGCCGGGAAGTCGCCCGTGGCGTGGCCAACCTGGTGCTCATCCTCGACCTCGGGCGCATCGTCATCGGCGGCGGACTCGCCGACATCGGTGAGTCGTTGCGGGCGGGCATCGACGGCCACCTGGGCGACCGGTTGCCAGGCGCCGAGTATCGGCCGGCCGTCGAGGTCCGACTGGCCGAGTTGGGAGACGACGCCGGAGCCCTCGGCGCCGCCCTGCTGGCCGCCGCGGGGAGGGCTGATCCCGCTGGTGACGAGCGCTCGCCGCATGTGCCACGATTCGCACCCGGGTAGCGACGCCCGACGAAGGGGGAACGCATCGTGACCGAAGAACTCAAGGCACGCATCGCCGACGACGGCGTCGAGTTCATCTACGCCATGTTCGTGGAGATGCACGGCAAGCCGTGCGCCAAGCTGGTGCCGGTGACGGCGATCGACGACCTGCTCGAGGTCGGCGCCGGATTCGCCGGGTTCGCCGCCGGGCCCATCAGCCAGACGCCCGCCGACCCGGACATCATGGCGTTGCCCGACCCGGCCTCGTACACGGTGCTGCCGTGGCAGCCGAACGTGGCGGCGATTCAGTGCGACGCCACGGTCGAGGGCGAGGAGTGGCCGTACGCGCCACGGGTGATCCTCAAGCGGGCGGTCGCCCGGGCAGCCGAGCAGAACCTCGTGCTCAAGGCAGGCGTGGAGGCCGAGTACTCGATGCTGCACCGCAACGACGACGGCTCGTTTCGCCCGGCCGACGAGCGGGACACCTCGAAGCTCCCCTGCTACGACGCCCGCGGGCTCACGTCCATGCTCGACCACCTCACGACCGTGTCGCGCCACATGGACGCCATGGGTTGGGGCAACTACGCCAACGACCACGAGGACGCCAACGGCCAGTTCGAACAGAACTTCCAGTACTCGGACGCCCTCACCACAGCCGACCGACTCATCCTGCTGCGGCTGATGATGCACACGCTGGCCCGCCGACAGGGACTGTACGCCACGTTCATGCCGAAACCGTTCGCCGACAAGACCGGCAACGGGCTCCACATGCACGTCAGCCTCTGGTCGGCCGACGGCGACGAACCGCTGTTCGAAACCGACGACGACCCCCGCGGGCTCGGGCTCAGCGAGCTCGCCTACCAGTTCCTCGGCGGCGTGCTCGACCACGCCCAGGCGCTCACGGCGATCCTCTGCCCGACCGTGAACTCGTACAAGCGCATCGGCGTCGGCCCGCCCGACTCCGGCGCCACCTGGGCACCCGCCTACGCCGTGTACGGCGGCAACAACCGGACCCAGATGATCCGGGTGCCCGAGGGTGGCCGCTTCGAATTGCGCGTCCCCGACGGTGCCGCGAACCCGTACCTGTCATTCGCCGCTCTGCTGGGCGCCGGCCTCGACGGCGTGTCACGTGGGCTCGACCCGGGTGACCCCAACATGGACAACCTCTACACGCTGCCGCTCGACGAGATCGCCGCGCGGGGCATCGAGGCCCTGCCGCCGACGCTGCTGCACGCTGCCGACAAGTTGGTGGCCGACGACGTGCTGCGTGCCGCCCTCGGCACCGGCCGGGACGGCGACTACGTGGACTACTTCGCCCGGATCAAGCGCGACGAATTCCGCACCATCACCGACCAGGTGACCTCGGCGGAGCTCGACACCTACCTGTCGCTGTTCTAGGGCCGGTACGCCCTTAGGGCCCGTCGGACTCGAACCGGCTCGGGACCGCTGCTCCGATCGCGGTGAGTACGTCTTCGTCGAGCGAGTCGGCGACATCGGCGATGCCGAAGTGGTGCACGAGGAAGGCGACGGTCGCGTGTTCCACCAGGTCCTGCACCGCCGAGGGATCCACGAACTCCTTCGTGCAGCCGTCGGCGGCCCGGGCGGTCTGTTCGGGGCCGATCAGGGCCTCGAGTTCCGCCACCTCACCGGATTCGTAGAGGAGCGGGCAGACGTCGGTGAAGCTGTTGTGGCCGGCCGCGGCGATCTCGAGGTAGATCCGCGGTCCGGTGAGCACCTCGTAGAGCCCGTAACTACCGGCAGGTGAGACGACGCCGTCGCGTTCGCCGGCCACCACGAGGTATGGCGTGTCGGTCGCCTCGAGGCCTCCGGCACCCGATGCGATGCTCACGGCGGCATCCATCCACGGTTCGGAAGCGGCCTGGTTGGCGGCACCGCCGCCAGCGGAATGTCCGACCACGGCCACAAGCGTGGTGTCGACCACTCCGGCAAGGAGGTCTTCTGCGCCGGAGGTTCGGGCCTCGAGGACGTCGATCGTCCGGTTGAAGTCGATGACCTCCTGCCCCGGAGCGGCCACGAGTTGGCCGCTGACCTGGGCGACGAGGCCCCGCTCGAGGTGGTCGATGGCTGCCACGACGAACCCGTGGGAGGCCAGGTGGGTGGCGTAGGTCGTGGCGACCAGTCGGTAGCCGCCGAAGCCGTGGCTGTAGAAGACCACCGGGAACGGGCCTTCGGCGGCCTCTGCGTCCCGATAGGCGCCCGTGTCGAACGGCTCGGTCAGCGACGCCGGGAGGAGTTCGAGGAGGAACTCGGGGAGCACCTCGGCCGGTTCGACGAGCGCCGTTGGTCCCTCGGCGGTTCCCGCCCCGATCGGGTACCAGACCTCGACGAGCCGGTCTCCGAGGTCGATCGTCGTGACCCCGGCGTCGTAGTCCCCGGGCATCGCGAACACCTCGGGTTCCGGGGGAAGCGTAGTCGTGGTGGTCGTGGTGGTCGTGGTGGTTGTGGTCGTCGTGGTGGTTGTGGTCGTCGTGGTCGTGGGTGCCGTCGTGGTGGTCGTAGTCGTAGGCGCCGCCGTGGTCGTCGTGGTGGTCGTAGTCGTAGGCGCCGCCGTGGTCGTCGTGGTGGTCGTAGTCGTAGGTGCCGCCGTGGTCGTCGTGGTGGTCGTAGTCGTAGGTGCCGCCGTGGTGGTCGTGGCCGGGGCGATATCGGTTTCGCCGCCACAGGCCGCCACCAACACGAGGAACCCGAGGGCCAGGAGGCGTCCGGTGAGCCGGCCCCTGTCCGTTCGTCCCATGAGTCGCCCCCGTCGTCGTGCCCGTGCAGACGCTAGCCCCGACTGGTGGTCACCGGCCCTTCGGCCCGGGTGGGGACCGTGCCGGAGGCGGGTGGCGGACGTAGCCTGCCCTCGAGCACATCCTGCCCCTGTAGCTCAGCGGATAGAGCATCGGCCTCCGGAGCCGTGTGCGTGGGTTCGAGTCCCGCCAGGGGCGCCTGAAAGCACCACATGGTCACGGGGAATTCTGCCTACAAGGAATCGCCCTGATCCCCGCGGATTCCCGCCGGCCTTGGACAGGGATTGGGTCAAAGATCTTCGTACAACGGTCTGGTCTTGGGCCCGCAGGCTCGTCCAATACGAGTCCGCCACATTCGACCAACTACAGCGCAGAGGTCGCCACATGGGGCTTGGTCATCGAATAGTCCTCGAACAGAGCGTCGAGAGTCATCTCTCCAGGCTCACCGATGGTTCAGGCTCCTGCGCAGCCCTAATATCTGGCGCAGCAGCGGTCGAACGCGGTTCCGCTGTGCCCTGGAAGCCCTTGGACGCCGACGGCCCGTTCCGGCAACCAATCGAGTTCGCCGATCATCGGGCTGGCCGCGACCCGACCCCCGCTACGACGGACTCGGTGACACCGTGTGCCACACCAGTCTCGCCATCACTCATTTGCCATCACCCATTCGCCACGAGGGCGTCGAAAGCATCAACGACGGCCTGAGCGACCTCGGCGTCTTGTTCGTACTGACTGCCGCTAACGCCGACCGCGCCCACGGTTTGGCCATCGAACTTCAGTGGGCATCATGGCGACCGACAGGATCGCTCCGATCGGATTGGCGAGGTCCCGTCCGGCGATGTCCGGGGCGGCGCCGTGGACGGGCTCGTAGATGGCGGGTCGGTGACCGTCGGGCAGCGGGTCGCCGAACGAGGCCGAGGGCAGCATCCCGAGCGACCCGCAGACCATCCCGGCCTGGTCGGAGAGCAGGTCAGCGAAGAGGTTGTCGGCAACGATCACGTCGAACTGCGCCGGGTCGCGGACGAGCTGCATGGCGGTGTTGTCGGCCAACTGGTGCACCAGGTCGACGTCGGGGAAGTCTGCGTGGATCCGGGTGGCGACCTCCCGCCACAACACGCCGCTCTCCATCACGTTCGACTTCTCGACAGAGCAGAGGCGTCCCCTGCGGCTGCGGGCCGACTCGAACCCGTAGCGCACGATGCGCTGGATCTCGGCCTCGCTGTACACCTGCGTGTCGACGCCCCGCCGGGTGCCGTCGTCGAGCACCTGGATCCCCTTGGGGAGCCCGAAGTACACACCGCCACAGAGCTCCCGCAGGATCACAAGGTCGACGTCGCGAACCACCTCGGGCTTGAACGGCGTCTCGTCGAACAACGCCGGGAAGGGCTTCGCCGGGCGCAGGTTGGCGTAGAGGTCCAGGTCGTAACGGAGGCGGCTCAGCCCGCTGCGCTCCTGCAACGGTCCCGAGAGCCCCACTTCGGCCCGCCCTCGGCGCCGACGAGCACGGCGTCGGCACGGCGGGCGGCCTCGACGGTCTCGTCGAGCACCCACTCTCCATGGACGTCCCAGCAGGCACCGTGCAACAGGTGGTGCTCAGACGCGAGGTCGAAGCCCAGCCGACCGGCGACCCGGTCGAGCACGGCGCAGGCGGCGTCCACCACCTCGGGGCCGATCCCGTCGCCGCCCATGACCACGATCCTCGCCATGCCCACACTCCCTGTGTCCGAACCCCTGCAGCCGACGAGCGACGGCGCACGTTAGCGCCCGGACCCGGTCCGGGTCACCAGGAGGGGCGAGGGCTAGGGTCCCGATCGATGGCCGACGCATCCACGACCGCTCCACCTGCCACAGACCCGCCAGCGGCGAGGGCCAGGAAGGCCTGGCCGCACCAGTGGAAGGAGCTCTACGAGGAGGTCATCGACACAGGCCTGTGCACGGGCTGTGCCGGCTGCGTGATCGCCTGCCCCCACGATGTAATCGGCTACGAGCACCTGCCCGGTGCCTACAAGCCGTTCCACCTCGAGGACGAACTCGGTGCCGACGACTGCGTCCACGGCGTCAAGGGCTGCACCTCCTGCACCCGGGCCTGCCCCCGATTCCGCGACTGGGAGGCCGAGGCCGACCGGCACCTCTTCGCCCGCGAGCGCCGGCCCGACGAGGTGTCCGGCATCTACCGCGACATCCTCCTCACCCGGGCCAGCGACCAGACCGTCCACGAACAGGGCCAGGACGGTGGGCTGGTCTCGGCCATCCTCATCTGGTGCCTCGACAACGGGGTCATCGACGGCGCACTCGTCTCCCACCTCGGGGGAGACGGCGGGGGCTGGCAGGCGGTTCCCGCCCTCGCCACCGACCGCGCCTCGGTGCTCGCCGGAGCGGGCAGCCGCTACACCTACTCGGCCAACACGCTGGCCATCACCGAGGCCCGCGAGAAGGGGCTGAAGTCCCTGGCGCTGGTCGGCATGAGCTGCCAGACGTCGATCGGCCCCGTCATGTGGCACCGCAAGGTGGGCAAGTCCGGCAGGCCCATCAAGCTCAACATCGGGCTGCTCTGCTCCAAGTCGTTCGACGACTCGATCTTCGAGGAACTGTTCGAGGCCAAGTACCGCCTCCGCAAGGAGGAGATCGTGAAGATGAACATCAAGGGCGTCTTCCAGGTCTGGATGGAGAACGGCGACTACCACGAGGTGCCGCTCAAGGAGTGCCACGCCTGGACCCGGGAGGGCTGCAACCTCTGCCCCGACTTCGCCGCGGAGCACGCTGACATCTCGACGGGCGGTATCGGCGAGCACAACGACTGGACGCTCACGATCGTCCGCACCGAACTGGGGCGCCACATCATCTCGACCATGGTCGACGAGGGCGTGATCGAGTCCCGACCCGGCGACAGCGACCCCGGCGCCATCGCCCTGATGCACAAGTTGGCCGCCAAGAGCCGGGCCCGCTGGCCCGAGTGGGCCAACCCGTCGGCCCGGGTGGGCCTGCCGGTCAGGGCCGCCCCGTAGCGCCAGTCGACCTACGCGGGCGCCACCTCGAAGGGCGGGCGCACGTTCGCCCAAGTCGGGTCGTCGAGGCGCTGAGCAAGCAGGCGCTTCATGGCGGGAACGAGCGGCTCACCGAGTCCGGCCCGCCAGTCGCGTGCCACGCGCAGGGCGTCGGCGGCCTCGTCGTGGCGGCCGTCCAGGTGCAGGGCGACGACCTCCGAGATGGCCGGCGCATTCACGTTGGCGGTCGCCGAGATGCACCCCGGTCCCCCCTCGCCCAGGCCGTCGAGCAGCCAGGCCTCGGAGCCCGGCCACACCGCCAGCCCGTCGATGTCGAAGTACGCGGCCGTGGTGCCCCAGTCGCCGGACGAGTCCTTGATGCCGACGACCGTGTCGGGGTGGGCGTCGTGGAGGCGTCGGACGACGTCGACCGGCCAGCCCACGCCGGCCACCTGGGGGATGTGGTACAGGACGATGCGGAGGCGGTCGTCGGCGACGCCGTCGACCAGCGCCTCGAGGTGGTCGACGAGCCCCTGGTCGGACGGGTCCTTCACGTAGAAGGGCGGCAGCACCAGCACGGCGGTGCAGCCCGTCCCGACGGCGTGCCGGGTGAGGTGGACCGTGTCAGGGACGTTGGAGAGCCCGGTGCCGGGCATCAGGACCGAAGGGTCGATGCCGCCGTCCACCAGCGCCTCGAGGGCGGCAGTGCGCTCGTCGATGCCGACGGACAGGGCCTCACCGGTGGTGCCGAAGGGCGCCAGGGCCACGCACCCCCCGTCGAGCAGTCGCTGGGCGTGATCGACGTAGCGACCGTACGAGACCGTGCCGTCGTCCTCGAACGGGGTGAGGACCGGTGCGACCAGCCCACGGGGGAACGCCGGGAAGCCGCTCACGTCCCGGGCAGTCGGCTCAGGTGTTGCAGGCGTCGACGGCGTCGGTGAACCAGGCGAACAGGTCACGCAGGCCGCTCTCGGTGGCCTCGTCGCCTTTGTCCTTGAAGTGGTCGTCGAGTCGCTCGTAGTCATCGTAGGAGGCGCTTCCCTGCACCTCGTCGAGGACGCATTCGCACAACGACGAGGCTCTCGACTCGCTCAGGTCGTCGTTGGCCTCCATGCAGGCATCGATGAAGTTGCGCTCCGCCAGTCCCCGGCCGATCTCGTCGGGCTGGTCGTCCCAACCCTCCGGGACGCCCGAGTTGGCACAACCGACCAGCAGCAGCCCGGCGAGGGCGAGGGCAGACAGGCGGGCAGGCGTGGAAGGGGGTCGGGTGCGGCGCATCACGGGCAGGAGGCTACCGGCGACGACCCACGCCACGGTGGGCCTCATACGGCAGCGAGCGCCAGGGCCCGGTCGAGCACGGCGTCGAACATCTCCTCGGTGAGGCGCCCGGTGAACGTGTTCTGCTGCGACACGTGGAACGAGCAGAGGATGGTTCGTCCGTCGGGCAGCGGCGCCTCGAGGCCGTGGCCGAACTTCGGCCGGGGCGACAGGCCGAACTCTGCCGCGGCGGCCACGTAGCCGATCTGCCCGAGCACCACGATGACCTTCACGTCGGCGAGCGCATCCACCTCCCGGACGAAGAAGGGCCGGCAGGCCGACCGCTCTTCTCCCGTCGGCTTGTTGGCCGGCGGCACGCACTTCACCGGCGCCGTGATGAACACGTCGGTGAGCGCGAGGCCGTCGTCCACGTGGTCGGACCCGGGTTGGTTGGCGAGGCCGGCCCGGTGCAGCGCCGAGAAGAGGAAGTCGCCGGACCGGTCGCCGGTGAAGACCCGACCGGTCCGGTTGGCGCCGTGGGCGCCCGGGGCGAGTCCCACGATCAGGATGCGGGCCCCGGGGTCGCCGAAGCCCGGCACGGGGCGCCCCCAGTAGTCGTCGTCCCGGTAGGCGGCCCGCTTCTCGGCGGCAACCTGCTCCCGCCACTCCACCAGCCGCGGACAGGCGCGGCAGGAGACGACCTCGTCGTGCAGGTCGGCCAGGGCTCGGAGTCGGTCCACGGCTGCAATGTAGGTTGGGTGGCCATGCCATCGACGCTCGTGCTGTACGTCCGCCACGGCCGGACCCCCACCACGGGCACCCGGCTGCCGGGTCGCGCCCCCGGCCTGCACCTCTCCGACGAGGGAGTCGAACAGGCGGCAACCGTCGCCGGCCACCTCGCCGATGCCGCCCACCGACTCCCTGGCGGGGGCGTTGCCGCCGTCTACGCCTCGCCGTTGGAGCGGGCCCGCGAGACCGCTGCGCCGATCGCCCGGGCACTCGGCCTGCGGGTGCGCACCGCACGAGGACTGAACGAATGCGACTTCGGCAGGTGGACCGGCCGCCGTCTCAGGGACCTCTCCAGGTTGAAGGCCTGGAGAACCGTGCAACGCCAGCCGTCGCAGTTCCGGTTTCCCGGTGGCGAGTCGTTTGCCGAGATGCAGGCCCGCATGACCGGCCAGGTCGCCGACCTCGTCGCCGCCCATCCCGGCAGCACCATCGTCTGCGTCTCACACGCCGACACCATCAAGGCGGCCCTGGCGTCGTCGCTCGGCACCCCGCTCGACCTGTTCCAACGCCTCACCGTCGGTACCTGCGCGATCAGCGCCGTACTCCACACCGGCGACCATCCGATCGTGCTGACGGTCAACACCCACGGGCCGCTCACCGGCCTGGCCCCCTCGTGAGCGGGATCCGGAACAACCGATGACCGACCCCGACGACCTCATCGAACTCGACCTCGAGGCCTGCACGGCGGCACGCATCGACCTCGCCCTGGCCGACCCGGAGCTCCTGAGCCGCATCGCAGAGGGAGGAGCGTTCGGCGGCGACTACTCCCGGTCCGCCGCCACGGCGATGTTCAAGAGGGACCACCAGCCGGCCGTCGAGGACCTCAGGGCCAAGACCCGGGTCGTCGAGGTCGCCCCCCGGTCGTGGCTGGTGCGCCTGCCGATCGTCAACTCGGCGGTCTTCGAGACCGACGAGGGGCTCGTGGTCTGCGACACCGCCATGGCACCCGGGGGTCCGGCGCTGCTCGAGGCGATCCGGTCGGTGTCCGATGCCCCGATCCACACGATCGTCTACAGCCACGGCCACGTCGACCACGCCTACGGCACCTGGGCCCTCATGGAGGACGAGGCCACCATCGTCGCCGGAGGCCCCCGGATCGTCGCCCACGAGGGCGTCGCCCGGAGGTTCGGCTACTACACGCGCCTCCGCGGGATGGTTGCGAGGTACATGAACCAGCCACCCGCCCACCTCCCGGCCGGTCGGGACGACTTCGTGTGGCCGACGGTCGAGTTCAGGGACCGCATCGAACTCGAGGTCGGGGGGGAACCGGTCCACGTCGTCCACCACCCGGCGGAGACCGACGACCAGGCATACGTTTGGCTCCCCGACCGCCGGGCCCTCTACAGCGCCGACTACTACCAGGGCTTCCTCCCGAACCTCGGCAACGGCAAGCGGGTCCAGCGCGGCACGGACGAATGGGTCGCGGCGCTACGCGAAATGGCGGACCTCGGGCCGCTCCTCCTGTTCCCCGGCCACGGCGGCGAGATCACCGACCCGGACCTCATCAGGTCGGAGCTGGGCATCCACGCCGATGCCATCGAACACATCATCGACCACGTCGTCGACGGGCTGAACCGGCGCCTCCGCAAGGACCTCATCGTGGACACGCTCGACTGGCCCGAGCGCTTCGCCGGCCACGCCACGCTCAAGGTCCAGTACGTGACGCCGCAGGACATCGCCAAGATGGTCATCAAACGCTGGACCGGCTGGTGGGACGACATCCCCTCGCACTGGTCGCCCGCCCCGCTCGCCGACCAGGCACAGACGATCGCCGACCTGGCCGGAGGCACCGGGGCACTCGTGGCGGCCGCCCGGGACCGCCTGGAAGCCGACGTGGTCCAGGCCTGCCACCTCGCCGACTGGGCCTGGCTGGCCGACCCGGACGACCCGGCCGTCGAGCAGGTGGTGATCGACGCCTACCGGGCACGCATCCTCGACCCGGCGTCGAACACCCAGGAGATGCTGGTCTACCTCGACCAGATGGGCGCCGCCCGCGCCCTGCAGATGAGGGCCGAGCCGACGCCGGACCGGGCTCCGGACCAGGGATAGCGTCGCCTGCGATGGAACGACCCGAGATCGACTGGGACGACACCGACGCCTTCACGGCAGGCACCGTCGGGCCCCAGGGTCGTCGCGTCTTCTTCCTCCAGGCCCGACGGGGCAACGAGGTCGTGACGCTCAAGATCGAGAAGCAGCAGGTGGCGGGCCTGGCCGAGTTCCTGGATGGCCTCCTCGAGGACCTTCCCGAGGTTCCCGAGCCACCGGACGACCCCGATGACGCCCCGGAGTTCCTCGAACCCGACGAGCCGGCCTGGGTGGTCGGCAACCTCGGCGTCGCCTACCAGCAGACCACCGACCGGCTGGTACTGACGGTGCAGGAGCTGCTCCGGGACGAGGACGCCGTCCCGGCCGAGGCGCGGTTCCCCCTGCGGCGCGACCAGGTCATGGCCTTCGTGGTCCGGGCCCGGGAGCTCGTGGCCGCCGGCCGGCCGCCGTGCCTGTGGTGCGGCGCCCCCCTCGAGGCGGCCAACGAGGGCTGGTGCCCCTGTGCCAACTGAGGGTGGTTCGGGGGCCGGCACCGAAGCCACCGGAAGCCCGTTCCGGTCCCGTCCGCCGATCGACGATTCCGACGCCGAGGAGGTACTCCGCTGCGGCGAGGTCGACGTCCTCGGTCGGATGCCGTGGTCGTCGAACGCCACCTTCCTCGTCGACGTGCGGCGCGGCGACCACCTCCTGCAGGGCGTCTACAAGCCCGGTCGCGGCGAACGCCCGCTGCACGACTTCCCGCCCGGCCTCTTCCGCCGGGAGGCGGCCGCCTGGGAGCTGGCCCGACAACTCGGCTGGGGACTGATCCCACCGACCGTCGTGCGCGACGGCCCGCTCGGCGAGGGATCCATCCAGCTGTACATCCCGTGCGACTACGACCACCACTTCTTCACACTGCGTGACGACCCGGATCACGTCGCGGCGCTGCAGCGCCTGGCGGCGTTCGACCTCGTCGCCAACAGTGCCGACCGGAAGGGCGGCCACGTGCTGCTCGGCGACGACGGTGGAGTCTGGGCGGTCGACAACGCCCTCTGCTTCCACCACCAGTTCAAGGTCCGGACCGTGATCTGGGACTGGGGTGGCGAGCCGTTGGCCGACGATCTGCTGGCCGACCTGGGCCGCCTCGCCGACGACGGCCTCTCGGAGCCGCTGGCCACCCTGCTCGACCCGTTCGAGCGCGACGCCGTGCTGACCCGGGCCGCCGCCCTGGGCCAAGACGGGGTGCTCCCGTTCGACCCCACCGGTCGACGCATCCCCTGGCCGCTGCTGTGAGTGGATCGTGAGCGGCACAGCCCTCGACGACCTCCTGGCGAAGGGCGACCTCGACGGCCTGCTGCGGCTCATCGACGACGCCTGCGCGGCTGGCGACTGGGCGACCGTGGAACAGGTGGCCGAGCGCTCGCGACCGGCTGTCGAACGGGGCCACCAGCTCTGGCCGGCCGCCGACCACGCCGAGCACCGCCTCGCCCTCCAGGCACCGCCGGCCCACTCGGCCCGGGCCGTGGGACGCGACACCACCCGCTTCGGCATCGCACCGCTGGCCGAGGTCGCCGCGTCGGCGCACCGGTGGTCGGACCTGGCCGACCACCTGCCGGACGGGCCGCTGCGGGCGACCGTCGCCCACGAACGGGTGGCACGGGGCGAGGACCTGTCGGGCATGTCCCTCGACGTTGACCCACTCGGGCTGCCACTCCGGCTGGCCTCCTGGGAACCGGCCTGTGACGGCCCGGTGATCGGTCCCTACGCCATCGAGGACCCGGTGCCGCCGGCAGGTGCCCTCGAGGTCACGGACCTGCCAGAAGCCGGCACGCCGGTGGCCGACCCCGGCACCGAGGCGCTGCGCGACCTCGTGCGCACCTGGACGACAGAGTCCGACGGGACATCGACGGCCGTCTGCGTTCGGGGAACGGCGCCCGAGGCCGTGGCCGCACTCGGTCCGCCCGGATTGCGGATGCGCCGGCTCAAG
>JARQPW010000049.1 GCA_029577135.1 Acidimicrobiales bacterium | reverse complement strand
CGACGTCGTCCTGTTCGCCGCCACCGGCCCGCAGATCTTCACCCAGACGTTCGCCAAGGCCATGGCCCTCGGCTCGCTCTACGCCCTCCTGGCCCTGGGCTTCGTGCTCATCTACAAGTCGACACAGACGCTCAACTTCTCCCACGGTGCCATGGCCCTCACAGGCACCTGGTTCCTGTCGATGGTGTTCATCGACTGGGACTTCCCGGGCCGCTTCCTGCCAGGCCCGTCCTCGTTCCACTGGTTCCTCTCGCTGGCCACGGCGGTCCTGCTCACGGCGGTGCTCGGCGTGGTCGTCGAGCGCACCACGATCCGACCGTTGATCGGCGAACCACTCTTTGCGATGGCGATGATCACACTGGCCCTCGAGGTGATCATCCGCACGGTCAGCTTCGATGCCGTCAACGTCACGAACCGCCTGCTCGGCGTGCCCTGGCAGGCCCAGGTGTTCACCATCGGCGGCGCGAGGATCGCCTGGTCGTACGTCGCCGCCGTCGTGGCGACCGGCCTGTGCTTCACGACGGTCTGGCTGTTCTTCAAGACCCGGTTGGGCATCGCCATGCGGGCCACGGCCTTCGACCAGGAAGCCGCCATGGCGCAGGGCATCAACGTGGGCCGGGTCTTCTCCATCGCCTGGGGATCCGGCGCCGCCATGGCCGCCGTGGCCGGGATCTTCGCCTCGATGCCGCCATGGCCCGCTTCCGGCGTGGCCAGCAGGGAGGGCGCGTTCTTCGTGTTCCGTGCGCTGCCGGCCGTGATCCTGGGCGGCCTCGACTCCGTGGTCGGTGCCCTCGCCGGCGGCATGATCATCGGCTTCGCCGAGATCTACGCCGGGCAGTACCTGGCAAGGTACACGGACGTCCTGGGAGCGGGCTACCAGCAGGTCGTGCCCTACATCGTGATGCTCGCGGTCCTCCTGGTCCGGCCCTACGGGCTGTTTGGGACCGAGGAGATCCGGCGCGTATGAGGTCCGTCCGGGGCCGGCCCAGCCTCTACACCTCGTACGAGGCGGAGACCCGCCTGTTCCCGACACGCGTCCAACAGGTGGCGCTGGGCGTGTTCATCCTGCTCATCGTGCTGATGCCCTTCGACCTGCCGATCATCGACCAGCTCCCGGTGATCCGGTTCCTCGACGAGAACTACTGGTTGAAGGTCGTCAACAAGGCGCTGATCTTCGCCATCGCGGCGTTCGGGCTGAACCTGCTGTCGGGACTGGCCGGGCAGATCTCGCTCGGTCATGCGTTCTTCATGGGGGTGGGTGCCTATACAGCCGTGCTCCTTGGCGGTCCCGGCACGACCCGCCTCTGGGGCTACGGCCTGCCGATCTGGATCTGGCTGCCGGCTGCGGGAGTGGCCGCTGCGCTGGTCGGGATCCTGGTGGCCCCGGCCGCCGTGCGGGTCCGTGGGCTCTACCTCGGCATCGCCACCATCGGCCTCGTCTTCATCGGCCTCCACCTGTCGCGGGTGTTTCCCGAGATCGCCGGGCCGGGTGCCCTGGGGCGCAAGTGGCCCCGCCTCGAGTTCCGGATCTGGAAGGAGGAGGAACCGTTCCTCGACCTCACCCGCAAGGGAAAGTGGTTCTGGTTCGAAGTCACCCAGCACCAGAAGACCTACTTCTTCCTACTGGTCCTCGTCGCCCTCTTCGCCGTGGTGTCGGCCAACCTGGCGCGCAGCCGGACCGGCCGGTCGTGGGCCGCCATACGCGACCGTGATGTCGCCGCCGAGATCATGGGCGTGCCGGAGTACCGTGCCAAGACGACTGCCTTCGCCATCTCGTCGTTCTACGCAGGCATCGCCGGAGCGCTCCTGGCCTCGTTCAGCATCCAGTTCAACCCCGAGGCCTGGGACCTGCTGCTCTCCGTCGAGTTCCTCGCGATCCTGCTGATCGGCGGCATGGGCCGAGTGTCGGGCGCCCTGGCGGGGACCTTCTTCGTGATCCTGACGCCCCACTTCGTCGAGAAGTTCGCCCACTGGATGGGTGACCAGGCCGAAGGCGACGGGCTCATGTCCGGCTTCTGGGACGGCCTCGTCAGCATCGGAAGCGGCGACTTCGGGTTCGTGTCGGTGAACCAGACGGCTTTGGGCTTCCCGCTCCCCGTGACAGCACTGGACGAGATCATCTACGGTGCGCTGATCATCGTGTTCCTGCTGTTCGAGCCCCTGGGGCTCTACGGCATCTGGATCAAGGTGCGCAACTACTGGAAGGGTTGGCCGTTCAGCTACTGAACGGCCAAAATGAGACGCCGGGCCCTGGTCCGGCGACACCAGGTCAACCAATCGAAACAAAAAAGAGAGGGCAACCCAATGAAGAACCTGTTCAGAGTGCTGGCCGTCGGGCTGGCCTTGTCGATCGTTGCTGTCGCCTGTGGCAGCGATGAGGCCAAGGTCGAGTACGGCGCCGGTGTCACCGAAGACACGATCCGTGTCGGGGCGATCGCGGACCTGAGCGGCATCTTCGCTCCGCTGGTGATCCAGATCATCGATGCCCAACAGTCGTACTGGGACAAGGTGAATGCCGACGGCGGTATCGCCGGTCGGCAGGTCGACTTCGTGGTCGAGGACAACGGCTACGACGTGCCCACGCATCTCGAGAAGTACGAGCTCATGCGCGATCCGGACAACGGCGTCGTGATGATCAGCCAGTCCACCGGTTCGCCCCACACGGCGGCCATCGCGGAGATGCTCGTCGAGGACGGCCTCGCAGCGATCCCGCTGTCGTGGTATTCGGCCTGGCCCGACCCTGACTTCGGCGAGAACGTGTTCGAGTCGTACAGCAACTACTGCTACGAGGCGATCAACGGTGTCGACTTCCTCAACAACTACCTGAAGACCGAGATGGGCGTCGCAAACCCGACGATGGCGATCCTGTCGTTCCCGGGTGAGTACGGCCAGGACGGCGCCGCCGGCGCCAAGATCGCCGCCGAGGCCCTCGGCATCGAGATCGTCCACGATGGTGAGGCGACGGTCATCCCGGGCGCCGACCAGACGCCGATCATCAGCGCCCTTGTCGAGGCCGACGCCGACATGGTATGGACCACCATCAACCCGAGTGGTCTCGCCGGGATCCTGGGTGGCGCCGCCGCCGAGGGCTACCTGCCGATGTGGTCGGGCAACGTGCCGTCGTTCAGCTACCTGCTGCTCGGCACGGCCGTGGGCCCGCTCCTCGACACGAACTACATCGTGAACACCTACATCGTCACCTGGAACTCCGAGGGCGTTGCGGGACTCGACGAGATGAAGGAGTGGATGGGGGAGAACAACCCCGACCTTCCGATCTCGGACGCCTACATCATCGGCTGGACCGAGGCCATGGCCGCCCACCAGGTGCTCGAGCAGGCTGCCGAAGACGGCGACCTGACCCGGGCCGGCGTGATCAATGCCTTCAACAAGGTGACGGTGGACTACAAGGGCCTGGCGCCCAACCAGTCGTGGGGTGGCGACGCCAACGACACGGTCGTGCGCGAGACCTACTCCTACGACGTGGTCCTCGACAACTACTCCGCCGGCGCGACGATCGCCGAAGGTGGTGGCACAGGCACGGCCCTGTTGCGTGGACCGTGGGTGTCGGACATCACCAAGGCCCAGACCTACGACGGCGCCTGCTTCAAGTCGGGCGGCTGAGGCAGCAGAAGCCTGAGGCGCCGAGGCGCCGAGGAGTAAGTGGGGCGGCCGGTTCGCCGGCCGCCCCCTTCTCCGTTCCCTGTCCGGCGGGACCACAACCGGAGCGCGCATGCTCGAAGTCGCAAACCTGGAGGTCGTCTACAACGAGGTGGTCCTCGTCCTGCGCGGCCTGTCCATCGAGGTGCCGGACGGCCAGATCGTGGCGCTCCTCGGTGCCAACGGGGCCGGCAAGACGACCACGATGCGGGCCGTCGGAGGCCTGCTCGACATCCACGAGGGCAAGGTTTCGAAGGGCTCGGTGAGTCTCGACGGCGAGCCCATCGACCATCTCGGTCCGGCGCAGCGGGTGCGGGCCGGCATCACGCAGGTCCTCGAGGGACGGCGCATATTCGCCGACCTGACCGTCGACGAGAACCTGGCGACCGGGGCGTACACCAACAGCGACCGGAAGTCCGTCGCCGAGGCCCACGACCGGGTGATGTCGATGTTCCCGTTGCTGGCCGACCGGCGGAAGTCGGTGGCCGGCTACCTCTCGGGCGGCGAGCAGCAGATGCTGGCGATCGGTCGAGGCCTCATGGCCAATCCCCGGCTGCTGATCCTCGACGAGCCGTCACTGGGCCTCGCCCCGATGCTGGTCCAGCAGATCCGCGACATCATCGTCGACATCAACAAGCAGGGCGTCTCGGTGCTGTTGATCGAGCAGAACGCCGTCATGGCACTCTCGATCGCCGACTACGGCTACATCATGGAGACCGGCACGATCGTCATGGACGGTCCCGCCGACAAGCTCCTCAAGGATGAGGACGTCCAGGAGTTCTACCTGGGCCTCCGCGGCGAGGGGGGCGAGCGCAAGTCGTTCCGGGACGTCAAGCACTACAAGCGCAGGAAGCGGTGGTTGTCGTGAGCGGGGTGGACCGACGCGTGGACAGGTGGTTGTCGTGAGCGGGGTACTGCTCGAGGTCGACCACATCAGCCTCGCCTTCAAGGGGGTCAAGGCGATCGACGACGTCTCGTTCGCCGTGCACGAGGAGGAGCTCTTCGCCGTGATCGGCCCCAACGGCGCCGGCAAGACCTCGATCTTCAACTCGATCAGCCAGGTGTACCGCCCACAGGAGGGCGACATCCGCTGGAAGGGCGAGAGCCTGATGGGCACCCGCCCCGACCGGGTGGCCGAGCTCGGCATCGCCCGCACCTTCCAGAACATCGAGTTGTTCCCGCAGATGACCGTGCTCCAGAACCTGCTGCTGGGTCGCCACATCCGCATGCAACGGTCGTGGCTGGCGGGTGCCGTGTGGTTCGGCCCGGCGAGGCGCGAGGAGATGGAGCACCGCCGCGCCGTCGAGGACATCATCGACTTCCTCGAGATCGAGCAGTGGCGCAAGTACCCGGTGGCCCTGCTGCCCTACGGCGTGCAGAAGCGCGTCGAGTTGGGTCGGGCACTGGCCATGGAGCCCGAGTTGCTGCTCCTCGACGAGCCGGTGGCCGGCATGAACCTCGAGGAGACCGAGGACATGGCCCGGTTCATCCTCGACATCCGCCTCGAGTTGGGCATCTCCATAGTGCTCGTCGAGCACGACATGGGGCTCGTCATGGACATCGCCGACCGGGTGTTGGTCCTCGACTTCGGCCAGAGGATCGCCGAGGGCGTCCCGGCCGACGTGCAGCGGGATCCGGCGGTCATTGCCGCCTACCTCGGCGATGCGGCGGGCCTGGCCGCCACCGACGACTGAGTCGCCGGGCCCGGTCTAGAGCCGGACGCGTTCGCTGTCGGGGTCGTAGAACGGCCGGTAGGACGCCGTCGCCGGCACGCGCTCGCCTTTGACCCCGATCTCGAAGGTTCCTTCGATCACCTGTGGCCGAGGGGTGCCGGGCTCGCATCCGAGGTAGGACATGCCGAGGGCGCCGCCGACCGTGTGGCCGTACATGCCCGAGGTGATCCGTCCGACCAGGTGGCCATCTCGGAAGACGGGCTCATCGTGGTACAGGAGCGGTTCGGGATCGTCGAGGCGGAACTGCACGAGTCGACGCGTGAGGCCGGCCTCGCGCTGGGCGACCAGGGCTTCGCGGCCGATGAAGCCGCCGGGCTTGTCCCACGACACGCCCCACGAGAGCCCCGCCTCCAGCGGCGTGTCCTCGTCTGCGATGTCGTCGCCCCAGTGCCGGTAGGCCTTCTCCATCCGAAGTGAGTTCATGGCGTGGTAGCCGGCGAGGGTGAGGCCATCGGGAGCACCGGAGGCCCAGAGGGCGTCGAACACCCCGACGGCGAACTCGGTCGGCACGTACAACTCCCAGCCCAGTTCACCCATGTAGGTACGGCGCACCGCGATCGATCGGGCATAGGCCAGGTCGATCTCCTGGAGGGTCCCGAACGGGAAGGCCTCGTTGCCGAGGTCGGCGTCGGTCAGGGGTGCGACGATCTCCCTAGCCCGCGGGCCGAACACGCCGAGGGTGGTCCAGCCCGAGGTCACGTCGGTTACCGTCATCCGGGCGCCGTCGGGCGTGTGCCGGGCGATCCAGTCGGCGTCCTTGACCTGGGTGGTGTAGGCGGTGACGATGAGAAAGCGCTCCTCGTCGAGCCGGTTGACGGTGAGGTCCGCCTCGATGCCGCCGCGCTCGTTCAGCCAGGTGGTGTAGACGGATGTGCCGGGCTCGACGTTGACGTCGGCCGACGAGATCCGGTTCAGCACCGCTGCGGCATCCGGTCCCTGGACCAGCAGCTTGACGAGCGACGACTGGTCGAACAGGGCCGCTCCCCCCCGGCAGGCCCGGTGCTCGTCCGCCGAGTGCTCGAACCAATTCTGACGACCGTAGGTGTACTCGTAGACGGGCTGGACGCCCTCGGGGGCGAACCAGTTGGGACGCTCCCACCCGCCGTTCTCGCCGTGGCAGGCGCCGAGGTTGGCCAGCCGGTCGTGCACGGCGGAGCGCCGGACACCTCGCGCCGTCTCGACCTGCCGGAAGGGCCAGTGCATGGCGTAGAGCAGGCCCAGGCCCTCGACGGACCGGTCGCGCAGGTAGCGGCGGTTGGTCTGGAAGCCCTGCATGCGGCGGATGTCGACGTCCCAGAGGTCCATCGGCGGCCGGCCGCCGACGATCCACTCGGCGAGCACCTTGCCGGCGCCGCCGGCGGACTGGAGTCCGATCGAGTTGAAGCCGGTCGCCACGAACAGGTTGCGAACCTCGGGGGTCTCGCCGAGCAGGTAGCGGTCGTCGGGGGTGAACGACTCGGGCCCGTTGAACTCGAGGCGCAGCGGCACCTCGGCCAGCAGCGGGATGCGTTCGCAGATGCGCTCGTAGACGGGCGCTATGTGGTCCCAGTCGAACGGGAACTGCATGTTGGGCCGGTCGATCGGGATGCCGTCGGTGCCGAACGGCTTGGCGACCGGCTCGAAGAAGCCGACGAGCAGGCGTCCGGCCTCCTCCTTCACGTAGGTGCAGTTGTCGGTGTCGCGCAGGACCGGCAGGCCCGACGGGAGGTCGGGAATGCCGTCGGTGACGAGGTAGAAGTGCTCGCAGGCGGCCAACGGGATGTTGACGCCGATGTCCCGACCCAACTTGTGCGACCACATGCCGGCAGCCACGACGACGTGCTCGGCATTGACCGTGCCCCGGTCGGTATCGACGCCGACGGCCCGGCCGTCGAGGGTGCGGATGCGCTCGACCGAGACGCCCTCGATGATCCGTGCACCCTTCTCCTTCGCGACGGCGGCCAAGGCCATGGTCGTGTCGATGGGGGAGGTCTGGCCGTCGCCGGGGAGCCAGACTCCGCCGTGGATGCCCTCGGGGTTCAGCAGTGGCCAGCGGTCGACCAGTTCGTCGGGGCCGATGACCTCGACGTCGACATCGAAGCACCTGGCCATGTCGGCGCCCCGCACGAGTTCCTCGAGCCGCTCGGCATTGCCGGCGATGCTGACGGACCCGACCTTCCGGAAGCCGGTGGGGTGGCCCATCTCGTTTTCGAGCCGGTCGTAGAGCTCGGCGGAGTAGGCGGCCAGCCGGGTCATGTTGTGGGTGGCACGGAGGCAGCCCACCAGCCCTGCGGCGTGCCAGGTGGTGCCGCTGGTGAGGGTGTGGCGCTCGAGCACGACGACGTCGGTCCAGCCCAACTCGGCGAGGTGGTAGGCGATGCTGGCGCCGACGACACCACCACCGATGATGACGACCTGGGCCCGATCGGGGAGTTGTGGTGCCACGGCGACGCTCTGCTGTTCGAAGGGATTGATGTTAGATGGGATTACGTATAAGTTACGGACCCTAACATCGGCGACCGGAGCCGTTCTGACCTCTCGGAAGGCAGGGTCCGCCGATCGGTTGCCGGAGTGTACGACCCCGTCCTCGATCGATCCACGACAGCAGGTAGAGCGATGACCGAACAGCGCGTACGGGCCCAGCGCCACCTCGTTCCCCACTTCACCCCTGGCGCCGCCTGGCGCAGCGACTCGCTCCCCATCTTCGAGCGGGCCGACGGCTGCTACCTCTACGACACCGAGGGCAACGAGTGGCTGGACGGCCTCGCCGGGCTGTTCTGCGTCAACATCGGCCACGGCCGGACCGACCTGGCGGAGGTCGCCGCCGACCAGATGGGCCGCCTCGCCTACGCCACCAACTGGGGCAACGCCCACCCGCCCTCGATCGAGGCGGCGTCGATGATCGCCGACCTCGCACCCGGCGACCTCTCCGAGGTGTTCTTCGTCAGCTCGGGCTCCGAAGCCGTCGAGTCGGCGCTCAAGTTCGCCCGCAACTACCACCTCTCCCGGGGCGACGAGGGCCGGTACAAGGTCATCGCCCGCAACTGGGCCTACCACGGCACCACCCTCGGCGCCCTCGCAGTGACCGGCATCCCGAGGTTGCGCGACCCGTTCCTCCCCATGCTCTGGGACGGTGTCCGACACGTGCCCAACACCCGCCAGTGCACCTCACCCCCTGGCACGCCGGTCGCCGACCTGTCGTGTGTCCGTGCCATTGAGGAGGCGATCCTCGCCGAGGGGCCCGAGACCGTTGCCGTGGTCATCGCCGAGCCGGTCCAGAACGGCGGTGGCGCCCTCGTGCCCCCCGACGGCTACTGGCAGGAACTGCGCCGCATCTGCGACCGCCACGGGGTCCTCCTGGTCGCCGACGAGGTCATCTGTTCGTTCGGGCGCTTCGGCTACTGGTTCGCCAGCGAGCGCATGGGCGTCGTGCCCGACATGATCACGTTCGCCAAGGGCGTCACCTCCGCCTACCAGCCCCTCGGCGGCGTCGCCATCCGCGGCGAACTGGTCGAGGCGGTCCACGACTCGCCCATGGGCGCCTATGTGCACGGTTCCACGTTCGGTGGCCATCCGGTCGCCACCGCCGTGGCCGTCGCCAACATGTCGGCGATGCGCGACGAGGGCCTGATGGAGCACGTGCTCGCCAACGAGGCCGGCATGGCCGAATCGCTCGCCAAGCTGGCCGACGCCCACCCGTGCGTGAAGGAGGTCCGGGGCACCGGCTTCTTCTACGCCATCGACCTCTGTGCCGACCGTGAGTCCGGCCGGGACCTGAGCCCCACCCAGGAGGCCGGCCTCCGCGGTGGCGTCCTGGGCGGCTTCGTCCGGGAACAGCGCATGACCATTCGACCCGACGACCGGGGCTACACGGGCCTGGCCATCTCGCCGCCCCTGATCGCCGACGGGACCGTGGTCGAGGACCTGGTGGACCGGACCGACCGCGTGCTGGAGCGCACGGTCGCCTGGCTGGCCGAGAACGCCTGACCACCTACGATCGACGACGGCCGCAAGGGGGAGCACGGTGAAGGACCTGTCCGTACAGAACGTGAGCATGGTCTACGAACTGCCCAGGGGCGGTTCGGTCCAGGCCCTGCACGACATCTCGTTCGACCTCGAGGCCGGCCGCCTGCTGACGTTGTTGGGCCCCTCGGAGTGTGGCAAGACGACGCTGCTCAACATCATCGCCGGCTTTCTGGCTCCGACCGGGGGTGCGGTGAGCCTCGGCGGCGATCCGATCACCGGACCCGGCCAGTAGCGGGGCATGGTCTTTCGGCAGGGTGCACTTTTCGAGTGGCAGAACGTCGCCCAGAACGTGGCGTTCGGGCCCCGGATGAACCACAGGAAGAAGTCCGAGACGAAGGTGCTGGTCGACGGCCTGCTCAACACGGTCGGTCTCACCGGCTTCGGTGACAAGGCGATCTACGAACTCTCGGGTGGCATGCAGCAGCGTGTGGCGCTGGCCCGCTGCCTCGCCAACGAGCCCGAGGTCATCCTGATGGACGAGCCGCTCGGTGTGCTCGACGCCCTGACCCGGGAAAAGATGCAGAGCCTGATCCTCAAACTCTGGAAGGAGACGGGGAAGACCATCATCCTGGTCACCCACAGCGTCGAGGAGGCCCTGTTCCTCGGCGACCGGCTCTTCGTGATGGCGCCCCGGCCGGGCCGCATCGAGAAGGCCTACGAGCTGCCGTTCGCCGAGGTCGGCCTCACCTCCGACCCCCGGAAGCTCAAGGCCTCTGCGGATTCTAAAGAAGCGCCTCATCCCCTGGCGGGGCAAGGGCTGAGCGGGATCCGATCCTCGTGAGCGGCCCGACGTCCGCCATCGTGGCCGGTTGGTACGAGCGGGCCTCCGCCGACCCGGCGCGGGTCGTCCTCGCCGACCTGGGCGACCCGAGGGCCGACGAGGCGGCCGCCCGCCTGCGGGATGAGGGCCTCGCCGCCATCGTCGAGCCCGTCGTCGACCCCGGGGATCAGGCCTGTGGGCCGGCGATCGCCGCCGGACTCGACCCGGCCGACCCGGTGGTCGCCGCCACCCTGCTGGTGCGCAGCGGACGGGCCGATGCTGCGGTGGCAGGCGCCACCCGGCCGTCCGCCGACGTGGTCCGGGCCGGCCTCAAGGTCCTCGGCGTGGCCCCGGGGGTCTCGGTCGTGAGCAGCTGCTTCATGATGGTCCTGCCCGACGGCCGCCCGATCACTTTCGGCGACTGTGGGGTGGTACCAGATCCCGATGTCGGGCAGTTGACGTCGATCGCCGTATCGACGGCACGGACGCACGCCGCGTTGACGGGCGAGGAGCCGCGCGTGGCGCTGTTGTCGTTCTCCACGAAGGGAAGCGCACAGCACCCCCGCGTCGACAAGGTGCGCGCCGCTGCGCAGCGATTGGCCGAGATGGCCCCCGACCTCAGCGTGGACGGCGAACTGCAGTTCGACGCCGCCTGGGTACCCGAGGTGGCCGCCTCGAAGGCCCCGGATTCGCCGGTGGCCGGACGGGCCAACGTGTTCGTCTTCCCGGACCTGGACAGCGGCAACATCGCCTACAAGGTCGCCGAGCGCCTTGGCGGCGCCCGCGCCTACGGGCCGCTGCT
>JARQPW010000048.1 GCA_029577135.1 Acidimicrobiales bacterium | reverse complement strand
CGTCGATGCGATCTGGCTGGTGGTCACCGTCGTCGCCGAGTACGTGGCGGTTGCGGTCAGCCTTCACCCGCCCGGGGCGACCTCGTAGCCGGCTTGTTCGATGGCGGCGGTGACGGCGTCGTCGGAGGCGGTGCCGTCGACCTCGACGTCTCGCCGGTCGACGGAGACGACGGCGGAGTCGACCTCGGGGAGCTCGCCGAGCGCCTCCTCGATGGCCCGCTTGCAGTGGTCGCAGGAGATGTCGGGAACGTGGAACACCCGGGTCGTCATGCGCTGGTCCTCTCGGGTTCGGTGAACAGGTCTCGTGGGTTCAGGCCGGCCGCCGTCGACCGGCGATAGCCGGAGAACCGTCGCAGTCGCAGCGAGTTGGTGACCACGAACACCGACGAGAAGCCCATCGCCCCGGCGGCGATCATCGGGTTGAGGACCCCGAAGGCGGCCAGCGGGATGGCGGCGGTGTTGTAGGCGAACGCCCAGAAGAGGTTGCCCTTGATGATGGCCAGGGTCCGGCGTGACAGGGCGATGGCGTCGGCCACGGCCCGCAGGTCGCCCGAGACGATGGTGAGGTCCGAGGTCTCGATCGCCACGTCGGTCCCGGTGCCGACGGCGATGCCGAGGTCGGCGCGTGCGAGCGCCGGGGCGTCGTTGATGCCGTCACCGACCATGGCGACGACGTGGCCCTGCGCCTGGAGGCGCTGGACCTCTGCGTCCTTGTCGCCCGGCAGGACCTCGGCGATCACCCGGTCGATGCCGACCGCCGATCCCACGGCCCGGGCCGTGCGGGCGTTGTCGCCGGTGAGAAGGGTCACCTCGAGGCCGAGGTCCCGGAAGGCGGCGACCGCCTCCGCACTCGTCGACCGGACCCGGTCGGCGATGACGAGGACCCCCCGGGCGGTCCCGTCCCAGCCTGCGAGGACCGCCGTGCGGCCTGCGTCCTCGGCCTCGGCGATGGCCGCGAGGAGGTCGTCGGGGACCTCGTCGAACAGCCTCCTCCGCCCGACGAGCACCTCGGTGTCGCCGACCGTGGCGCGCACGCCCAGTCCCGGGAGGTTCTCGAACCCGGTGGCGGGCTCGAGGTCCGTTGCGGCGGCCACCACGGCCTCGGCCAACGGGTGCTCGGAGAGGGCCTCGACGGAGGCGGCACGGTACAGCACGACCTGTCCGTCGGTCCCCGATGCTGCCGTCACGGACACGAGCTCCATCCGGCCCTCGGTGACGGTGCCGGTCTTGTCGACGACGACATGGTCGATCTGGCGGGTCGCCTCGAGGACCTCGCCGCCCTTGATGATCACGCCGAGGCTCGCGCCGCGCCCCGTGCCGACCATGATCGCCGTGGGCGTGGCGAGGCCGAGGGCGCACGGGCAGGCGATGATGAGCACGGCGACCGCCGCCGTGAAGGCCTCGTCGGCCGGTTGTCCGGTCAGGAGCCAGGCGGCAAGGGTCGCCCCGGCGACGGCGAGTGCCGTGGGGACGAACACGGCCGAGACCCGGTCGGCGAGCCGCTGCACCGGGGCGGTGGACGACTGTGCCTCGTCGACGAGGCGCATAATCTGGGCCAGCATGGTGTCGCCGCCGACCCGGGTGGCCTCGACGGTCAACGAGCCGTTGCCGTTGATGGTCGCCCCGACCACCTCGTCGTCGATGCCGACCGGGACCGGCACGGGCTCGCCGGTGATCATCGAGGCGTCGACGGCGGACGCCCCTTCGACCACGAGGCCGTCGACGGGGACTTTCTCGCCCGGTCGCACCACGAACCGCATGCCGACCTGCAGGTCGTCGACCGGGATCTCGGTACCGTCCTCGAGCCGGGCCGTCCTGGGGGTGAGGCCCGCGAGGGCCCGGATGGCCTCTCCGGAACGGCGCTTCGCCCGGGCCTCGAACCACCTCCCGAGGAGGATCAGCGTGACGATGACCGCGGCGGTCTCGAAGTAGACGTGGTCGACGTCGGCGAACAGCGCGACGGCGGACCAGGCCCACGCCGCTCCCGTCCCCATCGAGACGAGGGTGTCCATGGTGGTCGAGCCGTGGGCCAGGTTGCGGCCCGCCACCTGGTGGAACGGCCAGCCGACCCACCACACCACCGGGGTGGCCAGGACGCCGGCCACCCATTCCCAGCCGGAGAACCTGAGGGCCGGCACCATCGAGATGGCGACGATCGGTACCGAGAGCACGACGGAGGCGACGAGCCGACGGGTGAGCTGCGCCAGTTCCCGGTCGGCGGCATCGTCGTCGGGGTCGTCGTCGGCCACGGCGTAGCCGAGCCCCTCGATGGTCGCATTGAACGTCGCCAGATCGACCAGGGCCGGGTCGTAGGACACGACCGCCCGGGCGGTCGCGTAGTTGACGTTGGCGTCCTCGACGCCGTCGAGCCCGGTGAGGCCACGACCGATCCGGGCGGCGCACGCCGCACAGGTCATCCCGTCGATGGGGATCTCGGTCGTCAGGGAGGTGTCCGCCGGGTGCATGCATGATAGGGTACCCCCTATCCCTATGGCTGGCTACTCGCTCTCGAAGGACGACTACCTCACCCGGCTCCGCCGCATCGAGGGCCAGGTCCGCGGCCTGCAGCGCCTCGTCGACGAGGACACCTACTGCATCGACGTGCTGACCCAGATCTCCTCGGTGACGAAGGCGCTCCAGGGGCTGGGCGTGGGACTGCTCGACGAACACATCCGCCACTGCGTCCGCAACGCCGTCCAGGAGGGCGACGAGGCCGGTGACGCCAAGATCGAGGAGGCGGTCACCGCGATCGAGCGCCTCCTCCGTTCGTGAGGCGGTTGCCGGCGAAGTCATGCGGTGTCTGCAACTCCGCCACGTGGTGTAGACCAATCGTGGTCGGAACAGGGAAGTCGATATGGGAATCGTCGCCGTCGAACACGACCGGGACTGGCTCGAGGTCCGGTTCGAGGATGGAACCAGCGCTCGGTTCCTCGGGACCTGGCTGAGGGACAACATCACCACGGGCCGCCACCGCGACGCTGGCCAGCGGACCTTCGACATCAACTCCCTGCCCGACGTGACGATCGCCGCAGCCAGCCTCGACGCCGACACGGTGACGGTCTCGTTCGCGCCCGAGGGCCTCGACGGGACCTACGACGAGTCCTGGTTCCGGCAGCACCGACCGGCCCAACCCACCGACACGGGCATCACGCCCCTTCCGACCCTGTGGGACGCCGAGCAGCAGGGCTCACTCGAGTTCGCCGACCACCCGACGCTGGTGGGCGACCCGGCGAGGCTCCACGACTGGCTGGTCGACATCCGCGACCTGGGGTTCGGGCTCCTCGAGAACCTCCCGACCACACCCGGGTTGATCCTCGAGGTTGTCGACCTGTTCGGCTACGTCCGCGAGACCAACTATGGCGGGGTCTTCGAGGTCCGGGACGAGCCCGAGCCGGCCAACCTGGCTTTCACCAAGCTCGAGATCGGCATGCACACCGACAACCCGTACCGCGATCCGGTTCCGGGCCTCCAGATCCTGCACTGCCTCGTCAACGAGTCCGACGGCGGTGACAACCGGCTCGTCGACGGCTTCGCGGTGGCCGAACGGATCCGCAGCGATCACCCCGGGGCGTTCGAACTGCTCACCACGTACCCGGTCCGGTTCCGCTACCTCGACGGTGACTCGGCCGACCTCCAGGCGTACAAGCCCCTCATCCAACTCGACACGGAGGGTCGGATCGTCTGCATCCGCTACAACTCCCGATCGGCGCAGGCCTTCGCCATGCCCGCCGACGTGATGGCCGACTACTACCGGGCGTACCGCATCCTCGGGGAACTGCTGCACGATCCGGGCGCCCGGATCGAGTTCCGGCTGGATGCGGGCCAACTCATGGCCTTCGACAACCAGCGGGTCCTGCACGGCCGGACCGCCTACACGACCGGCGCCCGACACCTCCAGGGCTGCTACGCCGACAAGGACTCGCTGCACTCGCGCATCCGGGTCCTCGAGGCGGCCCGATGAGCGCCGCCGAGGAGTTGGCGGCCCTCATGGACGATCGCGGGCGGCTGAACTACGGCGAGAACGTGACCACCGCCGAACACGTCCTGCTCACTGCTGCGGCGGCCGAGCAGCAGGGACGGAACGACGCCCTCGTCGCCGCCTGCCTCATGCACGACGTCGGCCACTGGCTCGACGAGCCCGACGACGGCTACGGCATCCACGACCACGGAGACCTCGGCGGCGACTGGGTGGCGGCCCGGTTCGACGTAGCGGTCTCCGAGCCGGTGCGCCTCCACATCGAGGCCAAGCGCTTCCTGTGTGCCCGCGAGCCCGACTACCACGAGCGTCTCTCGTCGGCCTCGGAGTACACGCTCACGAAGCAGGGTGGGCCGATGTCGGCCGCCGAGGCCGAGGCCTTCGAGGCCCGACCCCACGCCGCCGACGCCGTGCTCCTGCGCCGGCTCGAAGACGACCACGGCAAGCTGACCGGCGTCGAGGTCCTCCCGCTGTCGCACTTCCGCCCCCTGCTCGACCGCCTGGAGGCGAGAGGACCGCAGGCATGACCACATCACGTGTCGGCCTGGGGGCCTCGGGTCGGTGAGGGGTCAGCCGGCCGATTCGGCGAGTTGCCCGGCGTCGAGCCTCCGGGCGAGCGTGGCGAGGTGCCGGGCGACGGCGGCCGGACCCGAGCGACCGGCCTCCTGCTCGACCACGGGGTTGTAGTTGGTGTTGGTGTTTATGTCGTAGGTGACCTTGCGTCCCTCGGCGGTCTCGATGAACTCGAAGCCGGCGATGCCGATGTCCCAGAAGCGGCAGAACTCCAGGTAGCGGCCGACGATCGGGTCGTCGAAGCCCTCCCGCCAGTGGAAGAGGCCCTTCGTCGGACCTGCATCGGCCGGGCAGAGCTCGAACCCGGTGTCGTCGTCGCACTCGTCGGCCGGGCAGAGTTCGAACCCCGAGCCGGTGTCGGCGCTGAGGGCGTAGAGGAACTCGCCGCCCACGATCTCGACCCGGGTGATGTACCCGGCGGCCGGGTGGACGTATTCCTGGAGCAGCGTGATCCCGTCGACCGGGTGCTCGAAGTCGGGCCCGTCGATGTGGTCGTCGAAGTCCGAGTAGCGGTCGAACCGACGGACGCCCAGCCCCTTCCCGCCCTGGTTGTGCTTGGTGATGAACGGCAGGGCCATGCCCCTGGCCCGTTCCCCCAGGTCGCGTCGGCCGATCACGGCGACGGTGTGCGGGACGTCGAACCCGAACGCCCGCAGCGCCGCGTGCTGGTCGATCTTGCTCATCTCCATCTCGAGGACCCGCCGCCCGTTGACGACGGTGCGGCCGTGGCTCTCGAGCCAGCTCAGCACCGACCTCGTGTAGTCCTTGGACGCCACATGGCCCCGGGTGTGCGAGGAGGCGCTCATCCGCGAATAGAAGACGCCGTCCGGCGGGGCCGCCCCGAGGTCGAGCGACCCCTCGACCAGCGACCAGTCCTCCCAGGGCACGCCCTCGGCATCGAGCGCCTCGGCGAAGGGAGGCAGCCAGTCGGCGTTCTCGTGGATCACGAAGATCTTGGACATCGGCGTTCGCATCCGTGGTGGGGTGTCTGGCGGGGAAGCCCTGATTCCCGACAAATCCTATTGGATTCATCGGGATATCGACAGCCGGACGACGACTTCGACCCGCACGACGCTCGGGGGTTGCCGGGAAGTTGCACCCCTGGGTCTGAAACTCGCGTAGTTTGCGCCCGTGCTGAGTCCTGAGGATCGCCTCTACGCCATCGTCGAGCAGGGGCTCTGCATCGGCTGTGGCATCTGCCAGTCGGTCGCCGGCCCCGACACCGTGCGGGTCGTCAGGACCATGTCCGGCTACGAACTGCCCGTCGTGGTCGGGGACCTCGACCACGCCACCGTCGACCGCATCTACGACACCTGCCCCGGCACCCGCATCGACGGCCTCCCCGAGCGACTCGTCGATGCCGACGCCTCGCTCGACCCCGTGTGGGGGACCTGGCTGCGGATCGTGCGCGCCTGGGCCGCCGACCCGATCGTCCGGCACGAAGGTTCGACCGGTGGCGTGCTGACCGCCCTCGCCGGCTACCTGCTCGCAAGCGGTCGGGTCGAGTTCGTGCTCCACGCCAAGGCGTCCACGACAACGCCCACCTTCGGCGAGCGCCACCTGAGCTTCACGCAGGCCGACGTCATGGAGGCCGCCGGCTCCCGCTACGGCCCGACGGCTCCCCTGATCGACGTCGACGACGTGCTCGACCGGGGTCAGCCGTTCGCGTTCATCGGCAAGCCCTGCGACATCTCCGCCCTGCGCAACCACGCCCGCCACGACCCCCGGGTCGACGAACTGGTCCGCTACTGGCTCACCCCGGTCTGCGGCGGCTACTTTCCGCCCGCTTCGATGGACGCCTTCCTCGACCGGGTCGACGTCGATCCCGCCACCGTGACCGGTTTCCGCTACCGGGGCCGGGGCTGCCCCGGTCCGACCCGGATCGAAACCACCGACGGGGTCCGGGAGGCCCACTACCTCGACCTCTGGGGCGACGACGCGAGCATGTGGCAACTGCCGTGGCGCTGCAAGGTCTGTCCGGACGGGATCGGCGAGTCCGCCGACATCGCAGCCGCCGACACATGGCCCGGTGGTTCCCCCACCCGCGAGGACGGCGACGACGACCCGGGCACCAACGGGGTGATCGCACGGACGGCCGTCGGCCTCGAACTGCTCGAAGCGGCCGAGCGGGACGGCGCCCTCACCATCGAGTGCGACGTGGGACCCGACGACCTCAGCCTCTGGCAGCCACACCAGGTGAACAAGAAGCACGCCGTCGCAGCGCGCTACCGGGGCATCGCCGACGAGGACCGCATCGTGCCCCTGACCCACCGGCTCCGACTCGACGAACTCGCCGCACGGATGCCCGACGAGGCCTACGCGCAGCAGCGCGAGGGCACCCGGGTGCGGATCGGCCAGGGCAAGGCCACCCAGCCCCGCCCCGTGCCGGCGGAGGAGATCCGATGACCGACCTCGCCGACCGGTTCACGACCGAGGGCTTCTGCTTCCCGCTCGACGTCCTCACCCCCGACGCAGCGCTCGCCCTCGGGGAGGAACTGCTCCGCATCCAGGCCGCCGACCGCCCCGCCGCACTGGGAAACAAGGGCCAGTTCCAATACCCGCACGTCATCTCCCGGGCCGCTGCAGAAGTGGTCTGCCATCCGGTCCTGCTCGACGCCGCCGAGTCGATCCTCGGGCCCGACATCCTCGTATGGGGCTCGACACTGTTCGCCAAGGCCCCGCACAGCAGGAGTTACGTGAGTTGGCACCAGGACCTGCACTACTGGGGCCTCGACGGCGACGCCGAGGTGGCCGCCTGGATCGCCCTGGGGCCGGTGTCCGAGGCCAGCGGCTGCATGCACTTCGTGCCCGGCTCGCACCTCGGCGACGCCGTGGGTCACACGGACACGTTCGCCGCCGACAACGCCCTGACCCGCGGACAGGAGGCCGACGTGGACGTCGACCCCGACGACACGGTGCTCGTCGAACTCGAACCCGGCCAGGCCTCGCTCCACCACGGGCACCTCCTCCATGCCTCCGGACCCAACCGGACCGACGACTGGCGGCTGGGCCTGACGGTCAACTACATCGCCCCCCACGTGCGCCAGGCCGTCGCCGCCACCGACTTCGCCACCCTCGTGCGCGGCGGCGACCGGTTCGGCAACTTCGTCCACGTGCCTCCACCCGAGTCCGACCTCTCCGAGGAGGCGATGGCGTGGCACCGGCGCATCCTCTTCGCACAGAACGACGCCATCTACGAGGGCCTCGACGGTACCGAGGGCGAGATCCGCTAGGACCGTCGCCGTGCCCTACGAGTCCGCCGTCGAACTGGCCGCACGCGTCCGGCGCTGCGAGGTGTCGTGCGTCGAACTGGTGCAGGCGCACCTGGACCGGATCGACGAGGTGAACCCGGTGCTCAACGCCGTGGTCGCCCGCGACGACGAGCGGTCGCTGGCTGTTGCGGCCCGTGCCGACGCGGCCCTTGCGGTCGGCGAGGAAATCGGCCCCCTGCACGGCGTGCCGATCACCCTCAAGGACTCGATCGAGACGGCGGACCTTCCCACCACCGCCGGGACCGAGGGCTGGCGCGACCACCGTCCGGCCGGCGACGCCACGGCCGTGGCCAGGCTGCGGGCGGCGGGAGCGATCCTCATCGGCAAGACGAACACGCCGGAACTGACCTTCGGAATCGGAACCACCAACGAGGTCCACGGCCGCACCAACAACCCCTACGACCCGAGGCGTTCTCCATCGGGGAGCAGCGGTGGGGCGGCCGCCATCCTGGCCGCCGGCGGCTCCGCCCTCGACATCGGAAGCGACACGGGCGGCAGTGTGCGCGAGCCGGCCCATGCCTGCGGCATCTCCGCCCTCAAGCCGACCAATGGGCGGGTTCCCCTGACGGGACACGCCGTCCCCCGGGCGTTCGGAGCCGTCGGGAGCCTGACGACCCTCGGGCCGATGGCCCGCTGGGTCGGGGACCTGGCGCTGGCCCACCAGTTGCTGTCGGGGCCCGACGGGCTCGACTTCTCGGTGCCGCCGGTCCCGGTCGACGACCCCATCGACGAGTGCGCCGGGCTGCGGGCATTCTGGTACGTCGACAACGGCGAGGTCGCCGCCGAACCACCTGTGGCGGGCGCCGTCCGCGATGCCGCCGAAGTGCTCGCCGACCGCGGCACCACGGTCGCCGAGGGCATGCCCGGGCCGCTGGTCGGCGCCAGGGAGCTCTACGAGCGCCTCCTCACCACCGGGGCGTCGTCGCGGATCCGCCGCATCCTCGACCGGTTGGGCACCACCACCCCGGGTCCCGGCCTCGGCGAGCGCATCGACGGGGCGCAGACCCGGTCGGCCGGGGACCTCGACGCCATCCTCGAGGAGGTCGACTTGTTCCGCGGGGCGATGCAGGCCTGCGTGACCGACCTCGACGTCCTGCTCTGTCCGGTCACACCGTCCCCGGCGCTGCTCCACGAGGACATGGAGGGCGACAACTACCTGCTGTGGGGTTTCGAGGCGGTGTTCAACTTGTGCGGCTGGCCCGTGGTCGTTGTGCGGGCCGGGACCAGCCCGGAGGGTCTGCCCATCGGGGTGCAGATAGCGGCACCGCCGTGGCGGGAGGACATCGCCCTCGGTGTGGCGGCTGTGGTCGAAGCCGACCTGGGTGGGTTCGTCGCGCCGTCGCCCTGAGGTACTCAGGCCAAGGGGAGTGACACGACGAGCGTGGCGCCCATTCCCGGCGGAGACTCGGCGTGGACCTCGCCGTTCATGGCGTCGACCAACTCGCGGACGATGGCCAGCCCCAGCCCCGACCCCGACTCCCGGCCTCTCGGCGTCGAACGGGCCACGTAGAGCCGCTCGAAGATGTGGGGGAGGTCCGCCTCGAAGATCCCCTGACCGTCGTCCACCACACGGAGCACCGCCCGACCTTCCTCCTCTCGGAGCGAGACCACGAGAGACGTGTCGGCGTGGCGGAGTCCGTTGTCGATGAGGTTTCCGACCACCTGGGCCCATCGGTCGGCGTCGGCGGTGGCCCGGACCGGGACGCCATGGAGGTCGACCACGAGGTCAACGTCACCCGCCGACGGGGAGAGGGCTTCGACGGCCTGACGCGTCGACTCGACCAGGTCGAGCGGAACGAGGTCGAGTTCGAAGCGGTGGGCCTCGAGTCGTGCGAGGTCGAGCAGGTCGCGGACCAGACGGTTCAGGCGTTCCGCCTCGGTTCCGATGATCCGACCGGCCGCAGCCGAGTCGTCGGCTGTGCCATCCGCGAGGGCTTCGGCATATCCGCTGATCGATGTGAGGGGTGTGCGGAGGTCGTGTGAGACCGAGAGCAGGAACCGGCGCTCCAAACCACGAGAGCGCTCGAGGCCGGCGGCCATCTCGTTGATCGCCCGCGCCAGGTCCGCCAATTCGTCGTCTCGCTCGTCGTCCGGCTCCGGCAGGCGGACACCCAGGTCGCCACCTGCGATCCCTCGGGCAGCCTCGGCGGCATCGGCCACCGGACGGCTGAGGGAACGGCTCAACCAGGTCGATGCCCCGATCGCCAGCAGGAGGGTTCCGGCGGAGGCCAACAGGAACCAACCGGCGGCCGGACCGAGGTTGGTGGAGGTCTCGACACTTACGACGAAAACCACGTGGTACGTCTCGCCCCCGACTTTCGGATCTCTCCCGAAGCGGCTGATCGCTGCACCGAATGCGATGTCGTCGCGGCGGCCTCCCACCGAACCGGTCTCGAAGAGGCGAACCGGGTCGATGTCGTCGATTTCGACACCCTCAGGCAGTTGCGAGATGACTTTGAAGGAGACTCCCTTGGACGATTCGAATTGCACGTAGAGCACACCGATCTGGCGGACGCCGAAGGAGCGGCTCATGCCCTTGAGTCGATCCTGGGGGAAAATGAGGGTTTCCAAGGCTTCCTCGAGCGTCCTCGGAGTGCGTTGTGTCGGGGCGTCTGCGAGGGCTTGCGCCCGTTCTATCGCAAGCTGTTCGGCTTGGCTTCCGGCGTTGCTTCGGGCGATCAGAAAGGTGCCCAGGCCAGAGGACAGGAGGCCGGCGGTGACGACGATCAGCAGCGTGGTGAGCAGACGGCGGCGCATGGTCAGGCCATTCGGTAGCCGGTGCCACGAACGGTACGGAGGTCTAGGTGGTGATCGAACTTCGCACGCAGTTGTCGGACATGGACGTCAACGGTGCGTTCGTCCCCGACCCAGTCTGTGCCCCAGGCCAGGTCCAGCAGTTGCCTGCGGGACAGGGTCAGGCCGCGATGTTCGACCAGTGCGAGGAGGAGGTCGTATTCGCGTCGGGTCAGTTCCACCGATTGCCCGTCGACGCTGGCTTCATGCGCCATCTCGTCTACTACGAGATTGCCGATCTCGTGTCTTCTCGGACCGTCAGGCTTGTCCGCCGAGGTACGTCGGAGGACGGCTTCGACTCGGGCGACGAGTTCGCGCGGGCTGAAGGGCTTCGAGACGTAGTCGTCTGCACCGAGCTTCAGCCCCATCACCCGGTCAACCTCGTCGTCCCGAGCGGTCATGAAGATCACCGGCACCTTCGAAGAGGCACGCAGTCGCTGGCAGACGTCGAAGCCGTCCAGGTCGCCCGGCAGTCCGATGTCGAGGAGTACCAGGTCGGGCCTTCGATTACGCACCGCCGCGAGTCCGGTGGCGCCGTCGACAGCCCGAATGGTCCGGAAGTCATTCTTCCGGAGGTAGAGGTCAACCAGGTCGGCGATGTTCGGGTCGTCCTCGACGACCAGTACGAGGGGGCCGTCGATCATCGAGTTTGGCCCGTCCAGCGCCGTTCAGCAGGGGTAGCCGAACGGCTCCAGACAGGCATTGGATTCGCGTACTGTCCCGATCGGACTAGGCGGCCTTGGAGGGCCTGTCGATCCGCTTGGCGTGCTCGGCGTGTTGTGCTTCCATGCGGGCGATCATCTCGTCGGCTTCGGCCCGGGTGAGTTCACCGGCTTCGACCTTGGCGTCCAGGCCGTCGAGGAAGGCGGCCTTGCGGGCTTCCAGGTCGGCCTTGGAGGGCTTGCCGTCGCGGTCCGCGCCCTTGGCGTGCTCGGCGATGCGGGCCTGCATGCGGGCGATCATCTCGTCGGCTTCGGCCCGGGTGAGTTCACCTGCTTCGACCTTGGCGTCCAGGCCGTCGAGGAAGGCGGCCTTGCGGGC
>JARQPW010000047.1 GCA_029577135.1 Acidimicrobiales bacterium | reverse complement strand
GCCGGCAACAGCTTCGGAGCGTTCGTGCCCCGGGGCATCACACTGCGCCTGGTCGGCGACGCCAACGACTACCTCGGCAAGGGGCTCTCGGGCGGGCGCCTCACCGTCCGGCCACCCGGGGACTCGCCCTTCCGAGCCGAGGAGCAGATCATCGCCGGCAACGTGATCCTCTACGGGGCCACAGGCGGCCAGGCCTTCATCCGGGGCATGGTCGGCGAGCGCTTCTGCGTACGCAACTCCGGGGCCCTGGCAGTCGTCGAGGGCATCGGCGACCACGGGTGCGAGTACATGACCGGAGGACGGGCCGTCGTTCTGGGCCCGACCGGACGCAACTTCGCCGCCGGCATGTCGGGAGGCATCGCCTTCGTCCTCGACGAGGACCGGTCCTTCGCCAAGCGGGTCAACCCCGAGATGGTGATCCTGGAGGACCTCGACGAGGACGACGCCGACTGGCTACGGGAGGTCCTGGTTCGACACCACGAGGAGACCGGTTCCGAGGTGGCCGAGCGGCTGCTGGGTTCCTGGCCCGGGGCCGCCCGTACCTTCCGGAAGGTCATGCCGGCCGACTACCGACGGGTCCTCGAGGCCGCGGCCGCTGCCCGTGCCGGAGGACGCGACGAGGTGGAGGCGATCATGGCCTCCACGAGGGCCTGAGGAGCCGGCCATGGGCGATCCACGCGGCTTCCTCAAGCACGACCGCCTCCTCCCGGAACGTCGACCGGTTCCGGTCCGACTCCGCGACTGGAGGGAGGTCTACGAACCCTTCCCGGAAGACGAACTCCGGAAGCAGGCCAGCCGCTGCATGGACTGCGGCATCCCGTTCTGCAACGACGGCTGTCCGCTCGGCAACCTCATCCCGGACTGGAACGACCTCGTCCACCGGGAGCATTGGCGCGAGGCCAGCGAGCGCCTGCATGCCACGAACAACTTCCCGGAGTTCACCGGCCGCCTCTGCCCGGCTCCCTGTGAAACCGCCTGTGTCCTCGGCATCAACGAGGCGCCCGTGGCCATCAAGCAGGTCGAAGTCAGCATCGTGGACCGCGCCTGGGAGGAGGGCTGGATCCTGCCGCAACCCCCCCAGGAGCGCACCGGTCGACGGGTGTCGGTGATCGGCTCCGGCCCGGCCGGCCTCGCTGCCGCCCAGCAGTTGACGCGGGCCGGACACGACGTCGTCGTGTTCGAACGCTCCGACCGCATCGGAGGCCTCCTGCGCTACGGGATCCCCGAGTTCAAGATGGAGAAGAGGCACCTGGACCGCCGGCTTGCCCAAATGGAGGCCGAGGGCACCGAGTTCCGCACCAACGTCGAGGTGGGCGCCGACCTGTCGGTCGGAGACCTGCGCTCCGACTACGACGCCGTCGTCCTCGCCTGCGGAGCCACCCGGTGGCGCGACCTCCCGATCCCCGGCTGCGAACTCGACGGCGTCCACCAGGCCATGGAGTACCTCCCCTGGGGGAATCGCCTCCAGGAGGGCGACATCGACCGTTCGCCGATCGACGCATCCGGCAGGCACGTCGTGATCATCGGCGGCGGCGACACCGGCGCCGACTGCCTGGGCACCGCCCACCGGCAGGGGGCGGCCTCGATCCACCAGTTCGAGATCATGCCCCGGCCGTCCGACGACCGTACCGATGCCAACCCGTGGCCGACCTGGCCGATGCTCTACCGGGTCTCCTCCGCACACGAGGAGGGCGGCGAACGGGTCTTCGCCATCAACACCGCCGAGTTCCTCGGCGAGGACGGCCACCTGACCGGACTCCGGACCCACCGGGTCGAGCAGGCCTTCACCGACGGCCGAATGTCCTTCGAACCCGTCGAGGGCAGCGAGGAGGTGTTCCGTGCGGACCTGGTGTTGCTCGCCATGGGATTCACCGGGCCGGAGCAGGGAGCCCTGACGGAGGGCCTCGGGGTCGACCTCGACGCCCGAGGCAACGTCGCCAGGGATGCCGCCTACGCCACCAACGTGGAGGGGGTGTACGTCTGCGGTGACATGGGGCGGGGCCAGTCGCTGATCGTATGGGCAATCGCCGAGGGACGCTCGTGCGCTGCAGCGGTCGACCAGCACCTCATGGGATCCACCCACCTGCCGTCACCGATCGCCCCGACTGCAGCGCCCCTGCTCTGAGACGCCCGAGGTTCCTAGAAGGGCAGCGCGTCGATGAAGCCGAGGGCGGCGTCGATGAAGCCGAAGTCCTTCGGGGTGGCGAAATGGTCGACGCCCGGAAGCACCACGAGCCCCGCGTCGGGCAGCGCATCGACCAGTGGCTCGGCCGGCCCGGCATCGTCCCGTTCGCCGAGGACGACCAGGACCGGCACGTCGACTGCGCCCAGCAACTCCGGGGTGAGGGGACCCCGGTCGGGTCGCTCGAGGAACGCCGCCAGGGCCTCCCGGTCTGCGTCATCGGCCTCGGGGAGGCGTGCGAAGTAGGCGAGTTGCGGGTGCTCCGCCTGGCCGCTCCTCACGGCCTCGACGACCGCCTCGGTCCTCCAGTCGTCGGGCGCCATGAGTCGGGCGCCGACTCCCGCCACCACGAGGCGGTTGAAGCGAGCGGGGTGTCGGGACGCCAGGACCAGGAGCGTGCGCGCCCCGTACGAGAAGCCGATGGCGTCCACCGGTTCCTCGGGCAGCGCAGCCAGGACATGTTCCTCGAGGCCCCGGTAGGCGTCCGGCTCGTGCGGCTTGGGAGCCGTACCGTGCCCGAGGAGGTCCACGGCGATGACCTCGCGGCCGGCATCCTCGAGAAGCGCCGTCCAACCGTTGCCGACCCAGGTGCTGGCGAAGGACGTGCCGAAGCCGTGGAGCAGGAGGACGGGCGGCTCGGACACGGGAGCCGACTGTACTTGGACGGGAACGCTGCCCCGGGTGCCGCTGGACGCGTCGGTACGCTGCCCGGGTGAGCCCCCAGCGCCTGCTCCTCCTCGTCGGCGTTCCGCTCGGCCTCCTGATCGCCCTCCTGGCACCTGCCTGGACCGGCTACGACGAGCACACCCACTTCGCCCGGTCCGTCGACATGGCCGGCGGATCGCTGTTCCCCACCCACGAGGAGGGTCTCGGGACACCCATGCCCGCCAACTACAGCGAGGACACGCTGCTGGTGCAGCGGAACTGGCTGGACGGCAAACCGGCATGGACGGCGGCATTGACCGGTGATCTCCTGGGGAGCAGTCCGGACGGACGGACCGTCCATGTCGACCTGCGACCGACCAGCGCCTCGCCTCCGGTGGCATACCTGCCTGCGGCGGTGGGAATGCTGGTGCCCGTCGCCGTTGACGCCCCGGGGGTCCTGGCCCTGTGGTCCGGACGGATCGCCAACCTGGCCGCCTACCTGGGCCTGGCGATCCTGGCCGTACGAACCGCGTCGGCGTTCCGCTGGACGCTCGCGGCCCTCGCCCTGCTCCCGATGCACCTCACCCTCGGTGCGACGATTTCGCCGGACGCCCTCACCGCCGCCGCCCTCTTCCTGGTCGTGGCCCTGTGGACGCGGGTACGGGTCGGCGACGAGATCCCACTGTGGCTGCTCGTGTCGGGAACACTCCTTCTGGCACTCGCCAAGCCCCCCTACTTCCTCGTCCTCGCCCTGCTCCCGGTCGCCGGCTTCCGTCGCCGGACGCCCGAAGGGCGGCTGGCCGCCAGGGTCGGCGTCGGCACACTCGGCCTCGGGCTCCTCGTCACCCTCCTCAACTCCTCCACCAGGTACCAGGCCGTGAGCTCCACGATGGGCTACGGCGACCTCGTCCTCCAGCCGGACGTGCAGCGCGAGCGCCTGTTGGGCGACCTCCCGGGCTTCCTCTGGGCCTCGGGGGAGACCTGGTTCACGGAGCTGCACCACTACGTGCAGGACTGGTTCCGGAACTTCGGCTTCTTCACGTCCGGCCTGCCTGCCGTGCTGCCGTGGCTGTTCCTCATCCTGTTGACAGTGGCCGTGTTTCGACTCGACGAGGAGGACTTCACCGGCCTGCGGGGACCCGACCGGTGGCTCCTGGGCCTGGGGGCGACTGGGATGCTCCTGGTGTTGTTCGGCTCGAGTTACGTGTACTTCACGGACCACGTCGTCTACGACACGATCGGTCAGCAGATGGCCCGGTATTCCGCACCACTCCTGGTGTTGATGGTCCTCGCCTGGGCACCGCGGCGGTTGCTCCGGACCCTCGACCGAATGTCCGTGGAGGCGGCACGGCTCGTCCTCGCTGCGATCCCGGTGGTTGCGACGGCGTCGATCCTGATGACGTGGCTGGTGACCGGTACCGCCGATCGCTACTGACGTCTCGGGGGTCGGCCGGCAGGCCGAACGGCCCGACGCGCCAGCAGGGACCGCAACGCCTCGGCCAGGGCGCAGAGCACCGCCAGCACGCCCAGGACGTGGTACTGGTCGAAGAAGGTGGGCCAGATGAAGTCACGTGGATAGCGGAAGCGGACCTGGTCGACCACGATCATGAGCGCGGCGGCCGCCATGAGTCCGGTGGCCGTCAGGGGCAGGACGCGCCGCCAGCAGCGTCCGGCGAGCACAAGGCCCGTCACCACGCCGAGCAGGGGAGCGGCCAGCGGCCAGGCAGGCAGGAGCAACCAGGCGCCGGCGGCGACACCCACACCCACGCCGACGGCGGGCCCGACCCCGGAGACCGCCAGACCGCCTCGTGGATCGACGAGCCGGACGACCGCCCCGCCCGTTCCCTCGTCCCTGCGCCCCCAGCGGGCCAGGACCAGGCAGAGGAGCGCAGCCAGGAGCGAGACGAGGAGCCCGACGCGGACGAGGCGCTGGGGCGTCCATTCGAGGTGCAGGACCAGGTCCCCCTCATGGCCGGTGGAATCGACGAGCCAGCCGTTGGCGTAGCCGTCGATCAGGGTGGGAGCGCCGACCACCGCGACATCATCGGAGGAGAGCCTCCAGCCGTCGGAGAAGCTCTCTCCGAGCACGAGCCAGAAGGGGGAGGACGACGCCGACGCCACCAGCTCCCGACTGGTCTTGCCCCAGTCGACGACCCGGACGGAGGGAAGGACGGACGATGCGGGGGAGGCGGCACCCTCCACGGACCGCAGGACCAGGCGGTCGAGGTCGAAGCCCGTGTCCCGACCCGGCTGGGTCGTCAGTTGGTGGGTACCCGCTGCGAGTTCGGGCAGCGGTCCGCAGAGCTTGAGCCCGAGCGGTCGACGGGCGAGCGCATCCTCCGTGCTCCCGAGTACCTGCACGGAAAGGGGCGCCCCGTCGAGTTGTAGGAGGTCGTCACGGCATGAATCGTCGACCGTCGCATCCATGGCCACTTCCGGTAGGCCGATGACCTCGACGAAGGCGACGGGAAGGACGACGGGGTGGCTGCTGTACCAGTCGAAGGTCAGGGCAGTGTCCGTCTGCGTGACGACGAACTCAAGGAGTGTCGCCGAGGTGTCGATGTCGAAGTGGAGGGCGACGGTGTCGTCGCCCACGGATGTCACCCGTGAGGCGCCGACGAATGAGTGGTCGGCGAAGAGCGAGACCTCGACCGGAAGGGAGTGGTTGTCGCTGCGGCGGGCGAGCAACCGGAGGCCCTCGAACTCCTGGGGAGCGCGGTACTCCAACGTCAGGGTCTGGCCCTCCTGGGGGCCGAAGGCCGGGACCCAGGCGGTTGCGAGGTCGCCGTCGATCGCCGCGTGGCCCCCGGACCGCAGGGAGCCGGAGAGGCGGGAACTCTCCTCCACTCGGAGCACCTCGTCGCGACCCAGGAGGTCGTCCACGAGGGCGGTCGGGGCGGTGGTGGCGAGGCGCACATCGCCTTCGAGCGTGAACGTCCGAGTGAAGGGGAGCGTGAAGGTCCGGTCGAGGGACAACTCGCCGTCCGTGCGAACCGGGTCGAGCGGATCCGACCGCTGCCGGGAGAGCACCACGGCCAGGTGCTGTCCGGCATCCCTGTCGACGAGCGCCGTCAGGTCTGCCGGAAGGGCGATGGTCTCGGTGGCCGGCAAGGGCGGCTGCCCGACCTCCGTGAAGCCCACGGACCTCGCTCCGAAGAACCACTTCCTGTCGTCGTCGCTGGTGGCGAGGATCTCGATCTCGAGGAAGTCGGTCGTGCCCGGGGGAAGTTCGATCCGCTGGAGCTGCGGCGGGAAGGAGCGTCCGTCCAGGGTGGCCTCGAGGACGGTCTCCGAGGTCCGGATCCGCACCTCTGTGATGTGTCGGGTCTGACCGGGCACCACCACCTGCTGGAGGTCGACGCCCCCGATGAGGAACGCCTCGTCGTATTCCAGCAGGAGGCGCTCGCCCCTCGCATCGGAGAACGCCCCGATTTTCCACGCCGTGGTGAGATCACCATCGACGGCGTTGAAGGGGCGCGAGTCGGGAACGAAGGTCACCGGGTTCCCGTAGGCCGTCGCCGATGCCCGGACGCCGCCCTGGACGGCGACGGTCTGACTGTCCGGGACATCGGGTAGGGCATCCAGGCGCTGGTCGGTCGGATCCAGGACGAGGGGAACCTGGTCGAGCCGCTCCGTGTACCCCTGCGTCTCGCGAATGGTACCCCAGCGCTGTCCCCGCTTTCGGTTGCTGTCCGTCAGGATCAGAAGGGCGCCCGCCTGGTCGGCGACCTCCGGCGATTGGGCGAGCGAGGCGCTGAAAAAGACCGGACGGCCCGGCTCGAGAAAGCCCTCGCCGGCGACGGCCACGAGGCCCTCGGCGTCACCAGAGATGATGATCGGCCGTGTGGGATCGGCGCTTCGCAGGATGCCCTGGGCGCCGTCCACGGGGAAGGTGGCGACAGACGGAGGCACCGCTGCGTCGGAGCGCCGATCGAGCGTGTGCTCGTCGACGAGGGGACGCTGGCTGGAGGGAAGGTTCGGCAGTCCCGTGCCGAATGCCTCCGGCGCTCCGAGTCCGGACGCCAGGAGCAGGTCGGCCCAGAGGTCGGGTGGGCGGGGCGTGCGATAGCGCTCGTATTGCAGGTCGCCGCGGAAGACGATGTCGCCGACGCCCATGAGGCGGGCGAGGGGCGCCAGCGACTCGGGATCGAACCTGCCCTCCTGGATCTCGGTGTCGAGGGCGACGACCAGGGCAACGGAGGCCGGCGTTCCGAGTGGGACCAACTCACGGGCCACGTGCCCGCGCTCCATGAGGCCCGGCAGGATCGGATCGACGGAGTTCCCCCAGCGATGGGCGGCGAAGTCGCTTCCGGGAACCTCCAGGACCCGCGTCCCGTGGGGATCGGGGACGTCGTCGAGGGATGCTGCTAGATCCAGCCAGGGGGCGGGGACCTCCTCGGGCCGCTCGAGGTTGTCGCCAAGGAGTTGTCCGCGCCACAGCGGGGCGAAGTTGGCGAGGATCGCCAGGCAGAGGATGGCTGCGACGGGCTCACGGAACCGGGGAAGCCGTCGTCCGAGGGCCGCCGCCCCGGCACCCAGGAAGACCGACGTTGCGAGCACGACGAGCGGAAGGGCGCGGGGCGTGCTGCGCATCGCCAGGCCGGCGTCCGTGGTCGTCCACGCCTTGAAGACCTGCCCGAGCGGCGAGGGCGCATCGAACGGATGGGCGCCGACGGCGGCGAGCATCCCGACACCGAAAAGCAGGAGCAGGTGGCTCCGGTACCGGAAGCGCGTCACGGCAGCCGCCAGCAGGCCGAACAGCGGGAGGGCGAAGGAGAGGGGGAGTGCCCAACGCGTGTACGAGTAGGCGGGCTCGATCCAGGCGCCGAGCTTGTCCTGACCGTAGAAGAACCAGTACCCCAGCCCACGGAAGAGTTCGGGAGCGGTGGCGGCGTCGGCGATCACCTCGTAGGTCTCGGTGAGCCGAAGGGTGGGGAGGCCGTACACGGCCTGGGTTCTGAGTCCGATGGCCCACCAGACGGAGGTTGCGAGCACGAGCACCCCGATTCGACTCACCACGTCGACGGCCCTCCGCCAGGCGACCGTGCCCTCGGCAACGCTCCATGCGATCCAGAGCACCGGACCGAGGCCGACGAGGAGCAGCGACGTGGCGTTGACGCCGCCGATCGTGAGGGTGACGAGGGCGAAGAGCGCCGGATGCCGCCACCCCGGCGTCCGCAGAGCCCTGACCGTCAGGGCGAGCATCCACGGGAGGCCCGCCCATGGCAACAGGATGACGGAGATCCGGGCGATGTAGTCGAGGACGTAGGGGCTGAGCATGTAGGCGAGGGAGGCGACGAGGACCGGGGCGCCCCGCCAGCCGATCGTGCGGAGGAACCAGCGCAGCCCGAGGCCGGCGGCGAGCAGGATCGACCCCAGCCAGAGGCGCTGCACGACCCAGCCGGAGAGCCCCAGGAGGTCGCCGACTGCGAAGAACGGTCCGACGGGCCAGAGGAAGCCGAGGTTCTGGTGCGTGACCGTTCCCATTGCGAAGTCCGGCTGCCACATCGACGATGCGTCCGCAAGCAGGCCCCGAGGATCGAGCGTCAGGTAGGGCTTGGTGTCGGCCGCCACCATGCCCCTGTGGGTGAGGAGGAGCGGCAGGTAGGCCAGCAGGGCCAGCAGGCCCACCTGTCCCCGGGCAACGTCCAGTTGTCGGAGCAGGCGTACGCCGAGTCGGCGCAACTGGGGACTCACGGGCCCCGACGGGCCGTCGAGGCGAGGACCCGGAAGGCCTCGGTCGCCGTCCGGTCCCAGTCGTAGCGGGCCGAGCGTGCGAGCGCCGCCGTACCGAACGCCGACCGGCGGTCGTCGTCGGCGAGCAGGCCTGCGAGGTGGTCGGCCAGTTGCCGCTCGTCGTCGGCGAGCAGGCCGGTCACGCCGTGTTCGACGGCGTCCTCGTGGCCGGGAATCCGCGTCGCCACGGCGGGGGTTTCACAGGCGGCCCCTTCGGTGAGGGTCATGCCCCAGCCCTCGCTGGCTGAGGCGCTCGCCACCACCCAGGCCCGACGGTAGGCGGCGACCAGTTCGTCGTCGTCGACGTGCCCCCGCAGGTCGACCCAGGAGTCGGCGCCGAGTTCGGCGACGACCTCGAGCAGATCCTCTTCCACGTAGCCCTCGCCGAGGATCTCGAGCCGGGTGTCGGGAACCGTCCGCCGGACCTCGGTGACTGCCCGGATCAGGACGTCGAAGCGCTTGGAGGGCATCAGGCGGCCCGCTGCGACCACCAGCGGCGTCGGGAAGCGCCCGGCGTCGGGCGAGAAGCGGGGATGGATGCCCGGTTCGACGACGTGGACTCCATGGCTCGGGAGGTGGAGGTCGCGGATCAGCGAGGCCCTCGAGGACTCCGAGAGGGTGACGATCGGCGTGTTCCGGTAGCAGGGTGGGGCGATCCGGCGCTCGAGGAAGGACCCCAGGCGGGCCAGGCCGGGGGAGAGGACCATGGGCCACAGCAGCTCGTGGTGGTGGTGGAGGAAGACCATGCGGGGGTTGGCGGCCCAGAGTGGCGAGAAGAAGGGCACACCGTTCCAGATCTCGACCAGGGCGTCGCGACGACCATGGGCGCCCAGAAGCTCCCCAGCGACCGCCCGGGGAAAGACGAGGTAGCGCCCGGCCCGGCGGACCACCCGGTAGCCGGCCCGGCGGATCGAGGTGCGGTGGCCGGCCGCATGCGAGGTGCGGAACGTGACCTCGAGTCCTGCATCGGCCCAACGACGGGCGACCTCGTGTGCATGGATCTCGGATCCACCGGCCTCCGGGTCGTCCAGGTCGCGCCAGGCGAGGACGTGGATGCGGCGGATCCCCGAGGAACCGATGAGCGCGTCGAGGCTGCCCTCGGGCAGTTCGTCGGGGGGTCGCAGTGGAGCCGCCATCGTCGGCGGATCGTACCGGCCCCACCCGGTCCGGCCGGGGCACGAGGTGGTCGACGTCGGGGACAGCAGGAGCAGGGGCCGTCGGGTGGCAGACTCGGGCCGCCCATGCTGTTTCCGACGATCACCTTCGCCGTCTTCCTGACGCTCGTCCTGGCCGTTCATACGGTGCTCCTGAAGCGGCCCCGGGCCTGGAAGACCACCATGCTCGTCGCCAGCTACGTCTTCTACGCCTGGTGGGACTGGCGCTTCCTGACGCTGATCTGGATCTCGACCATCGTCGACTACGGGACGGGGATCGCCATCCACGCCTCGTCGGACCCGCGGCGTCGCAAGGCCTTCCTGGTCCTCAGCCTGGCCACGAACCTCGGCATGCTCGGCGTCTTCAAGTACGCCGACTTCTTCGTCACCGAGTTTGTGAACATGATGGCCGACCTCGGAATGACCGTGTCGGCGCGTCCGCTCGGGATCATCCTCCCGGTCGGCATCAGCTTCTACACGTTCCAGACCATGTCGTACTCGCTCGACATCCACCGGGGGATCCTGCGCCCGACGCGTGATCTCGGAGACTTCGCCCTTTTCGTCGCATTCTTCCCGCAACTGGTGGCGGGACCGATCGTCCGGGCCCGGGACTTCCTGGACCAGTTGGCGAGCAACCAGCGGGCTCCCCTCGACATGGGTCGCTCGATGCAGTTGATCCTGGGTGGCCTCTTCAAGAAGGTCGTGCTGGCAGACGTCCTGGCCACACGCCTCGTCGACGGGGTCTTCGCCGATCCCGGTGGGGCCACCGGACTCGAGACGCTCCTCGCCGTCTACGGCTATGCACTCCAGATCTACGGTGACTTCAGCGGCTACAGTGACATCGCCATCGGCATCGCCCTGCTCCTGGGCTTCCGGTTCCCCGAGAACTTCGACCAGCCGTACCGGGCTGCGTCGCTGCAGGACTTCTGGCGACGTTGGCACATCAGCCTGTCGACGTGGCTCCGGGACTACCTGTACATCGGGATGGGCGGCAGCCGGCGGGGGAAGGCGAGGACGTACCGGAACCTGCTCGTCACGATGCTGCTCGGCGGCCTCTGGCACGGCGCAGGGTGGACCTTCCTGATCTGGGGACTGCTCCACGGCGTGGGGCTGGTGGTCGGCCGCATCCTCCGGGACCGTAGGGGGGAAGCGCCTGTCGGTCGGCTGGGTCGCTTCGTGCGCGTCGTCGCCACCTTCCACCTGGTGTGCATCGGCTGGGTGTTCTTCCGGGCCGTGGACCTGGACCGGGCGCTGGAGGTCTTCGGGGCCCTCGGGGGCTCCTGGACCTCTGCGCCGTCGCTGGATGGGGGAGTGGTGGCGCTGCTCCTGCTCGGACTCGTCATGCAGTTCGCCCCACGGGGCCGGACGGACGGCTTCTGGGCCTCACTCGGGAGGGCGCCGGTCGTGGTCCAGGCGGCGTTCGTCTTGGTGTCGATCCTCGGCATCGACCTGCTGGGTCCGGACGGCGTCGCGCCCTTCATCTACTTCGCGTTCTAGCCCAGCCGCGAATCCGGGGCGCCACCGACCCGTCATGCCCGGGTCGAAAGCCCCGCCACGGGTTCCCGTATGGCGCGACCCACACGTCGCAGCGGGCACCGATTCGGGGTTCACGCACTCGGAAGCCTCCTGTCCGGCAACACCTCAGGGCCGGGCCACGACCGTGCAGTCGCTGGGTGCCGGCCGGGCACGACTAGAGGTGTTCCTGACCGAGGGGTTCCCCCCGCAGCCGCTTCAGGCCGAGGAGCAAAACGGCGGCGGTCGGGGCGAGGCCCAACACCCCGCTCCAGTGGCCGAGGGGCCGGAAGCCCACCCAGGTCACGATGATCCCCGAGATGAGCCCGGCGACCGCTCCCGATGCGGTCATCATCAGGTCGGCGAGGCCCTGGACCTGGACCCTTGACTCGGGTGGAAAGCTGCCGGTGAGCAGCGTCGATCCGGCGATGATCCCACAGCTCCACCCCAGGCCGATCAGGAAGAGTCCGACGTAGATCCCGAGGGAGTGTTCGGCCTGGGTGCGAGAGGCCAACTCGGCTCCGATGAACAAAACGACGCCGCCGGTGGCGAGGATCGGCCGGGATCCGAGGCGGTCGGCGAACCAACCGACGACGGGCGAGAAGGCATACATGCCGATGACGTGGAACGAGATGACGAACCCGATGATCTGGAGGTCGTGGTTCCCATCCCGCATGTGAAGGGGCGTCATGGTCATGATGCCGACCATGACGACGTGGCCGGCCACCATGCCGAGGACGGCGAGGCGCCCGGGCGACGAGCCGGCGAGCATGCGGACCGAGGCCCGGAGGCTCGGCCGTGACTCCACCGGAAGTCCCACACCGCCGGCGAGGGCCAGGGGATCCGGAACCAGGCGCTGCCAGATGAGGAGTGCCGCTCCGCTGAACAGGACGATGCACAACAGGTAGGGACCAACCAGGGGTGG